>NZ_JARVRE010000013.1:0-124255 GCF_030209855.1 Agrobacterium sp. lyk4-40-TYG-31 | reverse complement strand
CAGCGCCGGTCCCGCCTCGCCGCAACGCCTTGCGGTGTATCCGAGGGCGGAACGGGACAATTGTGCGGGTGATTCGCGCGCCGTTGAGAAAGTTGCGGGGGGATTTTTGGTGTTTTTTGCGGTTTTTCTTTTAAGCTATTGATTTAGCTTGGAAGTATTTTCATCTTTGATGTTTTGGGGTGCCGCTTACCCCCCTCTGCCCTGCCGGGCATCTCCCCCTCAAGTGGGGAGATCGGCTGGGGGCTCGCTTGCCGGTCATCTTGAGCGTTGCGCTGCTGCACTGGGTACGACGTGTATTGCAGACCAACCGTCTAACGGCTGCCATTGGAGCCATGATCGTGCCTCTTACCGATCTCCCCCCTTGAGGGGGAGATGTCCGGCAGGACAGAGGGGGGTGAGCGGCTGGCTCTGTCATCAATCGAAAAAGCAATTCCAGCATCTTAGTCGAGCGCTAAGTGTTGGAATTGCAAGCCGCCGCCCCACCCGCCAAACTCAAACCATCGGCACGTCAAACACCTCACTGGGGCGCATCGGGCGGAAGCGGTCTTCTGGGACGCCGTGTTCGCTCAGTGCAGCCTTTAGCGCGATGACGGGTGCGTCGATGGCTTCGTCGGTGAGTTGCACCGTGCCCCAGTGGTGGCCGCAGGCATAGGCTGCGCCGCAAATCTTCATGCCTTCGACGGCTTCCGACGGGTTCTGGTGCTGGCCTTTCATGAACCAGCGGGGCTCGTATGCGCCGAAGGGCAGGTTGGCTAGGCGGAAGCTGCCGTGTTTTTTGCGGGCTGCGTGGTAGTTGAGGCCGCTGTGGAAGCCGGTATCGCCGATGTGGTAGATCTTGCCGCCTGGCGTTTCGATGACGAAGGCGGCCCACAGCGCCATGCGGCGATCGTTGAGGCCGCGGGCCGACCAGTGATGGCAGGGCTCGAAATGGATTTTCACATCGGGCGCGACCGTTAGCACATCGCCCCAGTCACCCACGGAAATATTGGCCGCTTCGACACGGGTGCGAATGACGGCGTCGTTACCCAGTGGCGTGACGAAATGCGGTTTGTGGTGGATGTGGAGCTGGTGCAGCGTTTCCGTATCCAGATGGTCATAGTGATTGTGCGTGACCAGCACGAGATCGATGGGCGGCAAGTCCTTGAATGGGATGCCGGGCGGGTTGACGCGCTTGGGACCGGCGAAGCTGAAGGGGCTGGTGCGCTCCGACCAGACGGGATCGACCAGAATATTCAAGCCTGCCGTCTGGATGAGAAAAGAGGCGTGGCCGACGAAGGTGACGCGCAGGTCGGTACCGTTCACACGCTCGTCCGGTTTCACGAAGGGAAAGGGGCTGGGATAGGCGTCTGGCCAGGTCGCCTTGTCGCCATCGAACCGCCACTTCATCAGGTCGAGGAAGCCATTGGGTGCTTCGCCGCCGGGATTGAAGAAGCGCGTACCATCGAAATGATCCGACATCGGGCCTTTATAATAGGCGCTGGCGCTGGACTGGCGCGCATAAAGACCACCGCCCGCCAGGAGGGCGCCGAGAAACGAGAGTTTGAAGAGGCTGCGTCTTTTCATGACGAATCTATAGGAGTGCGCCGCAGCCTCTTCAAGCGGGCAGATGCAGGGTCGAGGTGTTTTCACGAAGACGTCAGCCGTTGCGCTCTCGTGAAAAATGGCGTGTTGCCTTGACTCTCTCGCGCATTTGCTGTTAACCCGCGCCCATCAGCTGGCAGTTTCATGACCGCAGCCGCCGACCGGGACCCGCAAGGTATAGATGATCCCGGAGGCAAACATCCGACAGCGCGATGCGCCCTCGGGTGCTTTTTGGCTATGTCCTTTATCGGGCGTCTTGTTTTTGACAGCAAAAGAACCGACGTTTCGGTGACTCCGAAACGAAGAAGGATGACGCGATGTTTGAGAACCTCCAGGACCGGCTTGGCTCCATTTTGAATGGACTGACGGGCCGTGGCGCGCTTTCGGAAGCCGATGTGACGGCAGCCCTGCGTGAGGTTCGCCGTGCGCTGCTGGAAGCGGACGTGGCGCTGGAAGTCGTGCGGTCCTTTACCGACAAGGTCCGTGAAAAGGCCGTTGGCGCTTCGGTTCTCAAAGCCATCAAGCCTGGCCAGATGGTCGTCAAGATCGTCCATGACGAGCTGGTCGAGATGCTGGGCTCCGAAGGCGTGGCGATCGATCTGCACGCCGCTGCCCCCGTCGTGATCATGATGGTGGGTCTGCAGGGTTCCGGTAAGACGACGACGACAGGCAAGATTGCCAAGCGCCTGACCGACCGCGACAAGAAGAAGGTGCTGATGGCATCTCTCGACACGCGTCGTCCGGCAGCCCAGGAGCAGCTGCGCCAGCTGGGCGTGCAGACCGGCGTCGATACGCTGCCGATCATCGCTGGACAATCGCCGACCGATATCGCTTCGCGCGCCGTACAGGCTGCCAAACTTGGCGGCCATGATGTCGTGATCCTCGATACTGCCGGTCGTACCCACATCGACGAGCCGTTGATGATGGAAATGGCGGAGATCAAGAAAAACGCCAAGCCGCACGAAATCCTGCTGGTCGCTGATAGCTTGACCGGTCAGGACGCCGTCAATCTGGCGCGTAACTTCGATGAGCGCGTCGGCATTACCGGCCTCGTGCTGACCCGTATGGACGGTGATGGCCGTGGCGGTGCCGCCCTTTCGATGCGTGCGGTGACCGGCAAGCCGATCAAGCTGATCGGTACCGGTGAGCGCATGGGCGAGCTGGACGAGTTCCACCCGCGCCGCATCGCCGACCGAATTCTGGGCATGGGCGACATCGTTTCGCTGGTCGAAAAGGCTGCTGAAAACATCGATGCGGAAAAAGCCGCGGCGATGGCCAAGAAGATGCAGTCGGGCAAGTTCGATCTGAACGATCTGGCCGACCAGCTGGGCCAGATGAAGAAAATGGGCGGCATGGGCGGCATCATGGGTCTGATGCCCGGCATGTCCGGCATGAAGGACAAGATGGCCGCATCCGGTTTGAACGACAAGATGTTCGACCGTCAGATCGCCATCATCTCCTCCATGACCAAGGCCGAGCGCGCCAATCCTGACATGCTCAAGCACAGCCGCAAGAAGCGCATCGCTGCCGGTTCTGGCACGGATGCCGCCGAAATCAACAAGCTGCTGAAGATGCATCGCGGCATGGCCGACATGATGAAAGCCATGGGCGGCAAAGGCAAGGGCGGCATCATGAAGCAGATGATGGGCGGCCTTGCGGGCAAGATGGGTCTGGGTGGTGGAATGGGCGGCATGCCTGATTTGGCCAATATGGACCCCAAGCAGCTGGAAGCGCTTCAAAAGCAGGCCGAAGCTGCCGGTCTCGGCAAGCCCGGCGCGATGCCTCCGGGTCTTGGTGGCATGGGCGGAATGCCCGGTCTTCCGGGTCTCGGTGGACCCAAGCTTCCGGGGCTGGGCGGTCTTCCCGGCCTGCCCGGTTTTGGCAAGAAGAAGTGAGACTGTGATGACCGACGCAGACGTAAAAGCTCAACTTTCGCAATACCGCCAGTCCATCGACAATATCGATGCGGCGCTGGTGCATATGCTGGCAGAACGGTTCCAACGCACCAAGGCGGTTGGCGTTTTGAAAGCAACCCACGAATTGCCGCCGGCAGACCCGGCGCGCGAGGAATACCAGATCGAACGCCTGCGCCGCCTGGCAAAGGACGCCGATCTGGACCCGGATTTCGCCGAGAAGTTCTTGAACTTCATCATCAAGGAAGTCATCCGGCATCATGAAGCAATTGCCGCTGAACACAACGGCACCGACAAGACCGCCTGACCGGCGGGCAAGCCATTATAAGGAGAAACAACATGGCACTGAAAATTCGTCTCGCACGCGGTGGTTCCAAGAAGCGCCCGTACTACCAGATCGTCGTTGCTGACGCCCGTTCGCCACGCGACGGCCGTTTCCTCGAGAAGGTCGGTTCCTGGAACCCAATGCTTGCCAAGGACAACGCTGATCGCATCCAGATCAATGCTGACCTCGTCAAGGAATGGATTGCCAAGGGCGCGCAGCCAACGGACCGCGTTCTGCGCTTCCTCGCAGAAGCTGGCATTGCAACACGCGACGCCCGCAGCAACCCTGAAAAGGCAAAGCCAGGCAAGAAGGCAGTCGAGCGCATTGCCGAGAAGAAGCAGAAGGCTGACGACGCCGCTGCTGCTGCCGCAGAAGCATCTGCTGCCGAATAAGTCCGGTTGGCACGATTTGAACGGGTGGTGCGGATTTCCGCGCCACCCGTTTGTGTTTATTTTGACGGCAACATGCCGTACATAGATTTTCAAAGACGAACACCGAAACGGACGACCGATGGCAAAGCTGGAAAACCCCATTCTCATGGCCAAGATTGGCGCGGCGCAGGGCTTGCGCGGCGAAGTGCGGGTCAGCTCGTTTACGGATGATCCGACGGCGCTGGGCGATTACGGCAACCTGATTGCTGGCGATGGCCGGGTGTTCGAAATCCTCGAGATACGCGAAGCCAAAACGGTCGTCATCGTGCGCTTTCGCGGCGTTAATGACCGCAATGCGGCGGAAGCTCTGAACGGGCTGGAACTGTTCATCGAGCGCGACAATCTGCCCGACGACGATCTGGACGAAGACGAATTCTACTATACCGATCTGGAAGGGCTGGAGGCCGTCGATGCCGAGGGCAAAAGCTACGGCTCGGTCGCCGCTGTCCATGATTTCGGCGCGGGCGATCTGCTGGAGCTGAAAGGCGCTGGTCGTCGTCCGACACTCATTCCGTTTTCCGAGGCTGCGGTTCTGGAAATCGACCTCGAAGGCGGAAAAATCCTGATCGATCCGCTGGCTGCCGGGCTGATCGACAATCCCGACGACGGCAAGGATGACCCGGATCATCCGATCTTCGGCAAGAAAAAATAACATGACATTCAAGGCAACCGTGCTGACGCTCTACCCGGACATGTTTCCGGGGCATCTCGGCCATTCGCTGGCAGGCAAGGCGCTGGAGCGCGGGCAGTGGCAGATAGAGCCGGTGCAAATCCGCGACTTTGCCACCGACAAGCATCGCAGCGTGGATGACACGCCAGCGGGCGGTGGTGCTGGCATGGTGCTGAAGCCTGACGTGCTGGCAGCGGCCATCGATGCCTGCTCGCAGGACGATACGCGTCCACGCCTGCTGATGAGCCCGCGTGGGAAGCCGTTGACGCAGGAGCGCGTTCGCGAGCTGGCGCAAGGCGATGGCGTTATCATCATCTGCGGTCGCTTCGAGGGCGTCGATCAACGGGTGATCGATGCGCGCGAGCTCGAAGAGGTCTGCATCGGCGACTATATTCTCTCCGGTGGCGAACCGGCGGCGCTGACGCTCTTGGATGCTGTGGTGCGCATTCTGCCGGGCGTGATGGGGAATGATCTCTCCGGCGTGCATGAGAGCTTCGAGGGTGGGTTGCTGGAGCATCCGCATTATACCCGCCCGCAAGTGTGGGAAGAGCGCGATATTCCAGCCGTTCTGACGTCGGGCAACCACAAGGCCATCGAAAAATGGCGCCACGAGCAGGCGCTGGCCCTGACCAAAGAGCGCCGCCCCGACCTTTTGGGAAAAGCGTCTCAGGTCGAGACGAAGTAGTAGACCGATAGCAACAGGCCGACCGAAATGACCAAAGCGCGGATGATCCATTGCGGCACGCGGCGCGCGATATAGACGCCGCTATAACCGCCAACGGCCGACGCCGGGATCATGATCAGTGCTGCGGGCCAGGCGACCACGCCACCGCCTACGAAGACCACGATGGCCACGGCTGCGATGACGACCGCGAGCAGGTTTTTCAGCGCGTTGAGGTGATGGTAGGTGCCGCCAGCCGTCAGGCCCAGCACGGCCAGCATCATGATGCCCATGCCAGCACCGAAGAACCCACCATAGATCGAGGTGAAGAACTGGCCGATCAGGCTTGCGGCGTTTCCGGGAGAGCGCTGCGTGTTGGTTCGGGGCCGCAGCCATGGGCCCGCCGCAAACAGCAGCGTGGCGGCGAGCAGAAGCCAGGGCACGAGCTGGCGAAAGGCGGGATTGTCCAGCGACAGAAGCAGGAGCGCACCGGCGGTCGATCCGGCGATGGAAAGGATGGCGAGAAAGACCGCACCTTTCCAATGGGCGCGAATTTCCGGCCAATAGGCGATGACGGAGGTGACATAGCCGGGGAACTGCACGATGGAAGAGGTGGCATTGGCCGAAATCGGTGCGATGCCGGCAATCGTCATGGCCCCGAAGGTCAGAAACGTGCCGCCGCCTGCGATGGCGTTGACTGCGCCGGACAGAAAACCGCTAGCCAGCAGCAGCAGAATGATGAAGATAGACATGGGCCCTCCCGGCGCGTCTTGCGGCGCTTTTATCCTCCATATCCGTTGGTTGGCGTGCCGACAATCAGGCCGCGACCGACAAAATAATGTCACAAGAGGGATGACAAATGCGTCGTCTTGCTGTAATGGCCCGCGTGGAACTGGGGTTTACCCCTTTAACCGCAAGCAAAGAATGGTGAACCCGCTCCTGCCGCAAGGCATAGTCCCGAGACAAAGGTTTCAAGGGATGACAGTTGAGCGCTCTGGCTGTTTCAGAAGAACTCAGAGGTTAATATGACCAACATTATCGAACAGCTGGAAGCCGAACAGGCTGCCAAGATCGAAGCGAAGCGCAAGCTTCCAGAATTTTCCCCAGGTGACACCGTTCGCGTCAACGTACGCGTAACGGAAGGTACACGTACCCGTGTACAGGCTTACGAAGGCGTCGTGATCGCCCGTTCCGGCGGCGGCATCAACGAGAGCTTCACCGTTCGCAAGATTTCCTACGGCGAAGGCGTCGAGCGCGTATTCCCGGTTTACTCTCCGCTGGTCGAAGGCGTTGAAATCGTTCGCCGCGGCAAGGTCCGTCGCGCCAAGCTCTACTACCTGCGTGACCGTCGCGGCAAGTCTGCCCGTATCGTCGAAGACACCGGCGTTCGCGCTCGCAAGCTCAACGACGGCGAGCGTCAGGCCGCTGCCGAAGAAAAGGCACGCATCGAAGCTGAAAAGGTTGCAGCAGCACAGGCTCTTGCCGCTGAAAAGGCCGCAGCAGAAGCTGCTGAAGCCAAGGCAGCCGAAGAAGCCGCAGCAGCGAAGGCCGCTGAAGAGGCTGCAAAGCCTGCCGAAGGCGCAGCTGAATAAGCTTTTCCGTTTTTCGGGAATTTGGATAAAGGCGGTCTTCGGGCCGCCTTTTTTCGTTTTGGTGCGTGATGTGTGTTTGGTGGCGGTGGGTGTGGCTTACCCCCCTCTGCCCTGCCGGGCATCTCCCCCACAAGGAGGGAGATCGGCTGGGAGCGCCGACATCGTTTCTTTTTCGACATGTGAGATGGCCGAAAGGTTGCCACGATTCGATCTCCCCACCTGTGGGGGAGATGCCGGCAGGCAGAGGGGGGTAAGCCCCACCCACCACCATCCAATGCGCTCTTGCCCTCACACTTCAAACCAAGTCATTTATCTCGTGATACCAGACTGCAGGTGAAGGTAGCAGAGGAATTGATGCGAAACTGAAAGCTAGGGTTGAAGTCTTACTTCGCCTGCGTCAGGAAAATCTTGACGGCGAAGAGGGAGAAGACACCGGCGATGGTGTAATCCAGCCCGCGCAGGACCTTGCGATTGCGCTGGAGCCAGCCGGAGAGACCATCTGCCGCAACGACGATGCCGATGCCGATGGGCAGGGCGACGATGATGGACCAGAGGCCGAGGAAGATCAGTTTGCCGGTGACGTGCGGGTCCGAGGCGCTGACGAATTGCGGCAGGAAGGTCATGAAGAAAATGATGACTTTCGGGTTCAGCAGATTGACCCAGATGCCGTTCAGCAAAGCGGACGTCAAAGATGCCTGTGGCTTCTGATCCTTCGGACGCTCCATGACGAAATTCGAGCCCTTGCGGATGGCTTGAATGGCCAGCCAGACGAGATAGGCGGCGCCGCCTGTTTTGAGCACCAGAAAGGCTGTGGGGGACGCGACGATTAGGGCTGCCACGCCGAAGGCCACGAGCATGGTGTGGACGGTGATGCCCAGATTGGTGCCTACCAGCGTCATGAAACCGGCGGTGCGACCTTCGCGCAGGGATCGACTGATCCAGAGGGTCATATCCGGGCCGGGCGTGACCGCCAGAAGCAGAATGGCAATGGTGAAGGCAATCAGGGTCGGCAGGCTCGGTATGAATTCCACGGCGGCACCACACTTGCAAGGGGTTGATGCCTGTTCATAACGCCGTTTCGAGAAGCTGCCAACTGCCCGCAAGAAGAATGCCGCGCCCGCAGGCGCGGCAGGCAAGTCAGCTGTTCAGAAACGATTTGAAATCATCGCTGTAATCTTCGTGCCAGCGCGACAAAGGCGGGCGGTTTTGCACGAGATCGTTGGCGGCCCAGAGGATGCGTTTCTCATCCGTCTTGCGGTTCACCTCGCCGTCAGGGCAAAGAATGTAGAAATCGCCATTTCCGATTCCGTCGATCATAAAATCGACCGTCTGTTCCGGCGTCCATGCACCCGATGGTTTTTCCGTCCGGCCATTGGCGGTCAGGCCGGTAAAGACGAAGCCGGGGATGAGAAGATGGGCCGAAATATTACCGTTCGGCGCGTTTCTCAGCTCATATTCCAAGGCTTCGGTAAAGGCCTTCACGCCTGCCTTGGACACGTTGTAGGCCGGGTCGCCCGGCGGTGTGGTGATGCCCTGCTTGGAGCCGGTGTTGATGATGAGACCCGCCTCTCCATGGGCCAGCATGCCGGAACCGAAGACGCGGCTTCCATTGACGACGCCCATCAGATTGACGCCGAAAACCTTGTCCCAGTTCGCCTGTGGTCCGAAGATGGCGCTGCCCGGCTGTACGCCCGCATTGTTCATCAGCACATGGACGCGCCCGAAGCGCTGGATGACGGCGCGTTCCAGCGCTTCCAGCTCATCGAGTTTGGAAACATCGGTTGGAATGGAAACGATCTGCTCGTGGCCATTTTCCGCAAGGGCGGCAATTTCGCTTTGGGCAGCGGCGAGCTTTTCACCGTCGAGGTCAACAAGCACGACACTCATGCCGAAACCGGCAAATTTGCGGGCGGCTGCAAGGCCGATACCGGAGGCGGCACCGGTGACGACGGCGACATTGTCTGGTGCGAATGCGTTGTGAAGGATCGTCATTGGTTTCTCCTTTTCGCTACCGCTTCAAATCTCCGGCAGCGATGTCCCATGGAACCATGCGCTCTACTGACGCGCTGTACAGTCTAGTCTTTTCGGCCCTTCAAGTCACATGAAGATGAAAGCGTTCCATCCACGTGCCGTTTTGCATTTTTGTTGCACGCGCCGATAAACTTGCTAAAAGTGCCGAAATCCCAAGGAAATGGCGATATCCTGATGTCGCCGATACGCAAATGGATTTCACCGATGACCCTTCCCAAAGACGTTAAGAAAGTCGTTCTCGCCTATTCCGGCGGGCTTGATACCTCCATTATTCTGAAATGGTTGCAGACCGAGCTCAACGCGGACGTCGTGACCTTCACCGCCGATCTCGGCCAGGGCGAAGAGCTGGAGCCTGCGCGCAAGAAGGCCGAGATGCTGGGCATCAAGGAAATCTTCGTGGAAGATGTGCGCGAAGAATTCGTGCGCGATTTCGTCTTCCCGATGTTCCGCGCCAATGCCGTCTATGAAGGCGTCTATCTGCTGGGCACCTCGATTGCCCGCCCGCTGATTTCCAAGCATCTGATCGACATCGCCAAAAAGACCGGTGCCGACGCCATCGCCCATGGCGCGACCGGCAAGGGCAACGACCAGGTTCGTTTCGAGCTTTCGGCCTATGCGCTGAACCCCGACATCAAGATCATCGCGCCATGGCGCGACTGGACGTTCAAGAGCCGGACCGATCTGTTGAATTTCGCCGAACAGCACCAGATCCCTGTTGCCAAGGACAAGAAGGGCGAAGCGCCGTTCTCCGTCGATGCCAACCTGCTGCACTCGTCTTCCGAGGGCAAGGTTCTGGAAGATCCGGCAGTCGAGGCTCCGGAATACGTGCATATGCGCACCATCTCCCCGGAAGCTGCACCCGACAAGGCAACCATCATCAAGGTCGGTTTCCGCAACGGTGATGCCTGCTCCATCAACGGCGTCGAAATGTCGCCTGCAACGCTTCTGGCCGCGCTCAACGATTACGGTCGCGACAACGGCATCGGTCGTCTCGATCTGGTCGAAAACCGTTATGTCGGCATGAAGTCTCGCGGCGTGTACGAAACGCCCGGTGGCACCATTCTGCTGGCGGCCCACCGAGCCATCGAGAGCATCACGCTCGACCGGGGTGCGGCCCACCTCAAGGACGAGATCATGCCGCGCTACGCCGAGCTGATCTATTACGGCTTCTGGTTCTCGCCAGAGCGCGAAATGCTGCAGGCGCTGATCGACAAGAGCCAGGAGCATGTGGAAGGCGAAGTGACGCTGAAGCTCTACAAGGGCAACGTCATGGTCACGGGTCGCGAATCGGCCAAGTCGCTCTATTCCGACAAGCTGGTGACCTTCGAGGACGACCAGGGCGCCTATGACCAGAAGGATGCAGCGGGCTTCATCAAGCTCAATGCGCTGCGTCTGCGCACACTCGCCAAGCGCAACCTCGGCAAGTAAGCATCGTCCGATCTCTTCGAAGCCCCGGTGACCCACCGGGGCTTTTTTACGTCTGCCTGCGCGACAGGAAAAGAAAGCCGATATAACTGGCAACGCCGGTAAACTCCATCAGCGGAATGATGGTGCCGAAGGCGGTGAGCGGCGAGCCCAGCAGCGAGGCAGCGACGCCTGCGCAAAACCCTGCGCTCATCTGGATAAAGCCCATCATGGCCGAGGCAGAACCGGCAATATGCGGGAACGGCGCCATGCCCGCCGTGATGATATAGGGCGTGATCAGCGCAAGACCGAAGGTCGCCACCGCCACCGGCCCCATGATGGACAGGAAAGACGGCGCGATGAGATGCACCGACAGAAAGATCAACCCGCCTCCGCTTGCCGACAGGCAGATACCGATAAAGGCCGAGCGCCGGTCACCAATCCTTGCGGCCATAAAGCGCAAAGCGAGCGAGCCCAGAAAATACGCACCCGACTGCATCAGCATGCCCATGCCAAAGGCCGTGGGTGACAGGCCGACCTCGTTGATAAGAATGAAGGGCAGCATGGTCGATTGCGCATAAAGCGCGCCGACCGTGCCGCCCAGCACGAGCGCCGACAGCACGAAGCGCGGCGAAGCCAGAAGCTCGCCATAGGCCTGCAACAGCCGCGATGGACGAAGACGGGCGGGGTCCGGCACCGTCGTTTCCCGAAGACAAAGGACGATGGCGGTGATGGAGATCAGGCCGAAGCCGAGCATCAGCACGAAGACCGACTGCCAGCCGAAGGCCAGCAGCGACAATCCCCCAATGGTCGGCCCTGCCGCAGGACCGACGGCCAGCATGATGCCGATGAGATTGAGGATGCCGGTGGCCTGCGCACCACTGAACTGATCCCGCACCACAGCACGTGCGACCGTGACGCCGACAGATGCGCCAATGCCCTGAATGAGCCGGGCGATTAGCAGCGTTTCGACATTGGGTGCAAAGGTGGCGAGCGCACCGCCGACGAGATAAACAAGCAGAAACAAGATCGTCGCCTTGCGACGGCCAAAGGCATCCGACATGGCACCTGATACAAGCTGCGACACGGCAAAACCGCCGAAATACAGGGTGAGGCTGAGCTTGATAGCGGATTCGCTGGTGGCAAAAGCCCGCACCAACTCCGGCATGGCAGGCGTATAGATTGCCATCGATACCGGCCCCAGCGCGGTGAGCATGGCGCCGAGGATCGCGGTGCGCCGGACGGTCATTGCTGACGATGCCATGCTCATGAGGCGCTTTGCTTGGTCTTGTCGCTGACCGCCAATTGCAGGTTTTTCTGCACGATCGTCAGCAACCCGTGAAATCGGGAGAGATCGTCAGGGCTGAAGCCTTCCGTTGCCTGCCCGATCAGGCTTTCGACTTCGATACGCACGGCGATCAGCAGATCCTCGGATGTCGGCGTCAGATAGATGCATTTGGAGCGGCGATCGTCCGGGTTGGGTCGCCGTTCGACCAGAGAGAGCTGCTCGAGCTTGTCGAGATAGGTGCAGACGGTCATCGGCTCCAGCCCGATACGGGTGGCGATATCGGCCTGTTTGCTGCCATCGATGGCCGCAACCGTCAAAAGTGCCCTCGCCTCCCCTGGTGTCAGCCCAAGGCCCGCATCGGCGATGCGGCGCTCGAAGGCGCTGTTGAGAAACCGGGCGCTGCTGTTGAGCAGGAAGGCCAGCGATTCTGTTTGGGGTGACGTTTTCATGGCGCGCCTGTTTTGTAAGGCCCTCTTATAAAAAACTTCGTCTCCCCCTGGCAAGGCGCATCGCTGCTGACCGAGGCATCCCACGGGAATAGTTTTGCAAGTCATAGGCCGGATCGGCACGCAGATATTGAAAGACACCATCAGCCGTGCCCATATGGCAAACAAATCGCATCTGCATGAGGACTTGACCATGACATCCACCGCCGCGCTCTATCCCGCTTTGACCGAATGGAACGGCACCCATGGATTGCCCCGGTTCGATGCTATCAGGGACGAGGATTTCGCCGGTGCCTTCGATGCCGCACTGGCCGCCCACAATGCCGAGATCGATGACATAGCGGGTGACGCGGCGCAGCCGAGCTTTGCCAATACGATCGTTGCGCTGGAAATCGCAGGCGATGCCTTGTCGCGCGTCTCGGCTCTGTTCTGGAACAAGGCGGGCGCTCACACCAACCCAGCCATTCAGGCGCTGGAGCGTGAGATCGCGCCGAAAATGTCGCGGCATTATTCGAAGATCAGCATGAACGAGGCGCTGTTTGCGCGAGTCGATACGCTGTGGGAACAGCGCGAAACGCTCGGCCTGACCGGCGAAGAGTTGCGCGTGCTGGAACGCCACTGGAAGGGCTTCGTGCGCTCCGGCGCCAAGCTGCCAAAGCAAGCGCAGGAGCGGTTGGCTGAAATCAACGAGGAACTGGCCGGTCTCGGCGCGAAATTCGGCCAGAACGTTCTGGCCGACGAGAAAAACTGGAAGCTTTTGCTCTCCAGCGACGGGGACCTTGCGGGTGTGCCGGACTTCCTGCGCGATGCCATGGCCGGTGCTGCGCGCGAACATGGCGAAGAGGGCAAATTCGCCGTCACCCTGTCCCGCTCGATCATCGAGCCGTTCCTGACCTTTTCCGAGCGGCGCGATCTGCGTGAGCAGGCGTTCAAGGCATGGGTCGCACGCGGTGAAAACGGTGGCGAGAGCGACAATCGCGACACCGTCAAACGCACACTGGAACTGCGCGACGAAAAGGCAAAGCTGCTCGGCTACGACAATTTCGCCGCCTACAAGCTCGATAACACCATGGCCAAGACGCCTGATGCGGTGAATACGCTGCTGATGCAGGTCTGGGACAAGGCCGTTGCCCGCGCGGGCGAGGAAGAGGCGGAACTGGCCGCGGTGATCGCCGACGAAGGCAAGAACCACGAGGTGATGCCGTGGGACTGGCGCCACTACGCCGAAAAACTGCGGTCCAAAAAATTCAACTTCTCGGAAACGGAGCTCAAGCCCTATCTTCAGCTGGAAAAAATCGTAGAAGCCTGCTTCGACGTTGCGTACAGACTGTTCGGCATCAAAGCCATCGAACTGAAAGACGCAACTGCCTATCACCCTGACGTGCGGACCTTCGAAATTCGCGATGACAAAGGCGACCTCGTTGCCATGTTCCTCGCCGATTTCTTTGCACGGCCTTCCAAACGGTCCGGCGCATGGATGAGTTCGTTTCAGTCGCAGCATAAGCTGCCACTGAAGAACGGCACGACAGGCGAATTGCCAATCATCTACAACGTCTGCAATTTCGCCAAGCCATCCCAGGGCAAACCCGCATTGCTATCGCTGGACGACGCCCGCACGCTGTTCCATGAATTCGGCCACGCGCTGCACGGCATGCTGTCCAACGTGACCTACCCCTCGGTATCCGGCACCGGCGTCTCGCGCGATTTCGTGGAGCTGCCCTCCCAGCTTTACGAACACTGGCTGACAGTGCCGGAAATCCTCGAAAAATACGCCCTTCACTACGAGACGGGCGCACCGATGCCCAAGTCACTGCTGGACAAGGTGCTGGCCGCCCAGACCTTCAATGCCGGTTTCAACACGGTCGAATTCACCTCCTCTGCCCTCGTGGACATGGCATTTCACACGCAAGGCGCAGTCAGCGACCCCATGGCGGTGCAGAGCGAGGTTCTGGGATCGCTCAACATGCCGAAATCCATCGTCATGCGCCACGCAACCCCGCATTTCCAGCACGTGTTCTCCGGCGACGGCTATTCGGCAGGCTACTATTCCTACATGTGGTCGGAAGTTCTGGACGCCGATGCTTTCGACGCCTTCGAGGAAACCGGCAACGCCTTCGACCCCGAAACGGCACGCAAGCTGAAAGACAACATCTATTCGGTTGGCGGTTCCATCGACGCGGAGGAAACCTACAAGGCGTTCCGCGGCAAGATGCCAAGCCCCGATGCGATGATGAAGAAGCGCGGGCTGGTTTAAGTTTAGGGTGCCGCCAGACACCCGAAAACTGTCATAAAACTCTGATACGGCGTTTCTGCAAGGGGCTTATGTCGTAGCCCCCCTTTCGCATTTGTAAAAAAAAGGTTATGAGCCCGCCAGACTAAATTGGCGCATCTTTAGTTATGACGCCCCAACCTCAGAGATATTGAACAATGGCACTTCGCAACATCGCGATTATCGCGCACGTTGACCATGGCAAAACGACGCTCGTTGACGAGCTTCTGAAACAGTCCGGTTCGTTCCGCGAAAACCAGCGCGTTGCAGAGCGCGTGATGGACTCGAACGACCTCGAAAAAGAACGCGGCATCACCATTCTCGCCAAGGCGACGTCGGTCGAGTGGAAGGGTGTTCGCATCAACATCGTCGACACCCCCGGCCACGCCGACTTCGGTGGTGAAGTCGAACGCATTCTGTCGATGGTGGACGGTGCGATCGTTCTGGTTGACTCGTCTGAAGGCCCGATGCCGCAGACCAAGTTCGTCGTCTCCAAGGCTCTCAAGGTTGGCCTCAAGCCTATCGTTGCGATCAACAAGATCGACCGTCCCGATGGCCGCCACGAAGAAGTCATCAACGAAGTGTTCGACCTTTTCGCGAACCTCGATGCGACCGACGAGCAACTCGACTTCCCGATCCTCTACGGTTCCGGTCGTGATGGTTGGATGAACGTCAATCCTGAAGGACCAAAGGACGAAGGTCTTGCACCTTTGCTCGATCTGGTTCTCAAGCACGTTCCAGAGCCAACGGTTGAAGAAGGTCCGTTCCGTCTGATCGGTACGATCCTCGAAGCCAACCCGTTTCTCGGCCGCATCATCACCGGTCGTATCGCATCCGGTTCGATCAAGCCGAACCAGGCCGTCAAGGTTCTCGGCCAGGATGGCAAGATCATCGAAACCGGTCGTATTTCCAAGATCCTCGCGTTCCGCGGTATCGAGCGTACAGCCATCGATGAAGCCCATGCAGGCGACATCGTTGCGATCGCCGGTTTGTCCAAGGGCACCGTTGCCGACACGTTCTGTGATCCATCGGTTACCGAAGCGATGACTGCACAGCCAATCGACCCACCGACGGTGACGATGTCCTTCATCGTCAACGACAGCCCGTTGGCTGGCACCGAAGGTGACAAGGTCACATCGCGCGTTATCCGCGATCGTCTGTACAAGGAAGCCGAAGGCAACGTTGCGCTGAAGATCGAAGAAGCCGAAGGCAAGGACTCGTTCTTCGTATCAGGCCGTGGCGAATTGCAGCTTGCCGTTCTGATCGAAACCATGCGTCGCGAAGGCTTCGAGCTTGCCGTTTCGCGTCCGCGCGTCGTCATGCAGAAGGACGAGAACGGTCAGACCATCGAGCCGATCGAAGAAGTCGTCATCGACGTGGATGAAGAACATTCCGGTATCGTCGTTCAGAAGATGTCCGAACGTAAGGCAGAAATGACCGAACTTCGTCCATCCGGCGGCAACCGCGTTCGTCTGAAGTTCCTCGCACCAACCCGTGGCCTCATCGGCTACCAGTCCGAACTTCTGACCGACACTCGCGGCACGGCGATCATGAACCGTCTGTTCCACTCCTACCAGCCGTTCAAGGGTGCTATCGCTGGTCGCGTCCAGGGCGTTCTGCTGTCGAACGGTTCTGGTGAAGCCGTTGCCTACGCCATGTTCAACCTTGAAGATCGCGGCCCGATGATGATCGAGCCCGGCGAAAAGGTTTATGCTGGCATGATCATCGGCATTCACACACGTGACAACGACCTTGAAGTCAACGTGCTCAAGGGCAAGCAGCTCACTAACATCCGCGCCGCCGGCAAGGATGAAGCCGTGAAGCTGACACCTCCGATCCGCATGACACTTGACCGCGCTCTCTCCTGGATTCAGGACGACGAGCTGATGGAAGTGACGCCAAAGTCCATCCGTCTGCGCAAGATGTTCCTGGACGCCAACGATCGTAAGCGCTTCGACAAGGCAAAGCTTGCTGGCTGATTTTCAGCCTCATCTGTGAATTTGAAAAACCCGGCCATTGCGCCGGGTTTTTTATTTGTCCGCCTGCGTTAACCGTCTGACCGTTTTTAGTTGGGGGCTGAGTCGCATGCGGCTTGCCTCAATGGTAAATATAGCGTTAATTTTTACCCTTCATCCACATGAATAGGCTGTGGGTAAGCTTCGAGCCGTTAACCTTTATGGCTGGTAAGTTTTCTCCGCCGGGGTCAGAATCGCGTTATGAAAACGTTATCCATAGATATTCGCCGAGCAGAGCCGGACGATGCGCGCGCCATTTCGGACACGCACAGATCGTCCTGGCAGCAGGCCTATGCGGGTCTCATTCCCCATAAGCCGCTTCGGCAGATGCTGGACCGACGCAATGAAACGTGGTGGCGCAAGGCCACCCGAGGCTCTGCAACCATGCTGGTGGTGGAAATATCTGGCGTAATCGCCGGCTACGCGACGATGGGTCTCAGCCGTGCACGTGGACTGCCCTATGATGGTGAAATCTACGAGATTTACCTGCTTCCTGAATATCAGGGCATGGGCTTAGGCTCCGTGCTGTTTACCGAGGCACGCCGTCTTCTGAAATCATTGGGATGCAAGGGCACAGTGGTCTGGTGCCTTGAGGACAGTGACGTTGCCAGCCGCTTTTTCCGCTCCCATGGCGGTGAAGACGTGGCGGAAGGCATGGAAGACTTCGCAGGCACGCAACTGCGAAAGCTGGGTTTTGTCTGGCACTGACGTTTCGGTGAGACGCGTACCGGGTTTGCGCGCTTTGGCCTTCAATTGCCCCCGATTTTGCGCTATTGCGATGGAGAGGGCGCGCTTTTGGCGCCGCCGATAGCAGCATGATTTCGGAGTGAGAGATGGATAAGTTCACCAAGCTGACGGGTGTCGCCGCCCCTATGCCGGTCGTCAATATCGACACCGACATGATCATTCCCAAGGATTATCTCAAAACCATCAAGCGCACCGGCCTTGGCACCGGCCTGTTTGCGGAATCGCGCTATCTGGATGACGGCTCTCTGAACCCGGACTTCGTGCTGAACAAACCAGCCTACCAGAACGCACAAATTCTGGTCGCGGGCGATAATTTCGGCTGCGGTTCGTCCCGTGAACATGCACCATGGGCGCTGCTGGACTTCGGCATTCGCTGCATCATCTCCACCAGCTTCGCCGATATTTTCTACAACAACTGTTTCAAGAACGGCGTTCTGCCTGTTATCGTCAGCCCGGAAAATCTGGAAAAGCTGATGGACGATGCCTCGCGCGGGTCCAACGCCGTTTTGAGCATCGATCTGGAGACGCAGGAAATCAGCGGCCCTGACGGTGGCACGATCAGCTTCGAGATCGACGCTTTCAAGCGTCACTGCATGCTGAACGGTCTTGACGATATCGGCCTGACACTGGAACACGCCGGTGCCATCGAAGGGTTCGAAAAAACCAACGCCTCTGCCCGGCCCTGGGCTTGAGATCATACTGTTTTCCGTCATGCCGGACTTGATCCGGCATCCAGCAGAGCCGCGTCTGCGGCGAGAAAGAGTCTTTTGCGATCAAAGACTTGATCGCACTGGATCCCGCATCAGGTGCGGGATGACGGAGTAGGGGGAGCCGTATTCGTCACGGCGCAGACTTCGAAACACAGTTTTAAAGCCTTCCCCTTTCAGCGCCGTACCGAATCGTCCCTAGCCTTCCTTGAAATAGGCCATCTCCAACGCTAAGAAGCCCGCACGCCGTAGCGATTGATGCTGCGGAAAAGGTTTTTGACGCGCCTGCCGCCTAAGCAGCAAAGTTATGCGGTGTGGCCAAGGAGGGTTTTCATGACAGTGCGCACGCTTTTCCTGCTGCCCGGTGACGGCATCGGCCCCGAAGCCATGGCGGAAGTCCGCAAGCTGATCGATTATCTCAATAGCGAGAAGGCCGCTGGCTTCAAGACGGAAGAAGGCCTCGTCGGCGGCAGCGCCTATGACGCGCACGGCGTGGCGATCTCCGATGCGGACATGGAAAAGGCGCTGGCCGCAGACGCCATTCTGTTTGGAGCCGTCGGTGGCCCCAAGTGGGATAGCGTGCCCTACGAGGTGCGGCCCGAATCCGGTCTCTTGCGCCTGCGCAAGGATCTGGAGCTGTTCGCCAATCTGCGCCCGGCGATCTGCTACCCGGCACTGGCTGCCGCATCCTCGCTGAAGCAGGAACTGGTCGAAGGTCTCGATATTCTCATCGTTCGCGAATTGACGGGCGGCGTTTATTTCGGCGAGCCGAAGCAGATCATCGACCTTGGCAACGGCCAGAAGCGTGGCATCGATACGCAGATTTACGACACGTTCGAAATCGAGCGCATCGCCAGCGTCGCCTTCGAACTTGCTCGCACCCGTGGCAATCGCGTCTGCTCCATGGAAAAGCGCAACGTCATGAAGTCGGGCGTGTTGTGGAACCAGGTCGTTACCGAAACCCACGCAGCCAAATACAAGGACGTGCAGCTGGAGCATATGCTGGCCGATGCCGGTGGCATGCAGCTGGTGCGCAAACCCAAGCAGTTCGACGTGATCGTCACCGACAACCTGTTCGGCGATATGCTGTCCGACGTGGCCGCCATGCTGACCGGCTCTCTCGGCATGCTACCATCCGCTTCACTGGGCGCACCGGATGCCAAGACCGGCAAGCGCAAGGCGATGTACGAGCCCGTGCATGGCTCGGCACCTGACATTGCTGGCAAGGGCATCGCAAACCCGATCGCCATGATCGCGTCCTTTGCCATGTGCCTGCGCTACTCGTTCAACATGGTGGATGAAGCCACCAAGCTGGAAACGGCCATCGCCAACGTGCTGGACAAGGGCATCCGCACCGCAGACATCGTCTCGGACGGCAGCCGTCAGGTCAGCACGTCTGAAATGGGCGATGCGGTTCTGGAAGAGTTCAAGGCGCTGTCGGCTTGATCGAAACATTCTGGGCAGGGGGCGTTGCGCCCTGCCCGGCATTGTCTTTCGGCAAGAGATGCTCATATCGCTTGTCGGTCAGCGTTTTCAAAAACGCGACGATCGCATCCACACGCTTGTCATCCAGTGCAGGCGCTGCCGTCAGCTCCGTCATGGCGATATTCTCAGGCACCTCTGGCGCATCCCATGCCTGCCCGGTTTCCGGGTTGATCTGACGGCTGGGCTTCTTGCTTTTGTATTTTACGTAAAACAGCACGACCGTGCGCAAATCCTTGAACACGCCATTGTGCATGTAGGGGCCGGTCACTGCGACGTTGCGCAGGGTCGGCACCTTGAACTTGCCGCGCTGTGCGGGATCGCCCCCAACAGCGGGGTTCTGCGCCAGACCGAGATCGACCGCATCCGGCTTCGATCCATTCGCCGCCCGGGCAGCCTTGTTGGCGGGAACACCAATATTGAAATATTTGTGGTTGGTGAAAAGCCCGTTGGACAGGCCGTTCGGGCCTTTGAGTTCATGGCAGGTGTTGCAGTTGGTAAACTGTGTCGAGGACATCAGCACCCGGCCGAGTTCTTCCTGATCGGTCAGCTTCTCTTCGCCCCGCAGGAAGCGATCATATTTGGAATCGAATGTCGAGAAGGTATCCGTCCGCTCGAAAGCGGCCAGCGCCTTCGTCATGGCGGCGAAAGCGGCGTCATCGGTCTTGAACACATCGCCGCCGAACTGGGTGCCGAAGGCGGCAGCGTAATCCGGGTTTTCCTGCAGCCGCTTGGCGATGGTCGTTTTGTCCGGCATGCCCATTTCGATGGGGTTCAACGGAGGGCCAGCGGCCTGATCTTCCAAGGACGATGCGCGGCCATCCCAGAACTGCCCGCCGACATATTCGCCCAGCGCGTTCTTTCCGAAGGGTGGTGAAAAGCTGGCATAGGCGGCGCTGGGCGTGTTTCGATCACCCAGCGACGTGCCGTCATCTCCCAGCGAGACATCGTGCCCAATCGGGCCGCCAGTATCACGTCCATCGGTAAAGCCCGCCGCCGGCATGTGGCAGGTGGAGCAGGACATGGTGCGGTTCATGGAGAGATTGGGATCATCGAACAGGGCAGCGCCGAGCTTTTCCAGCGTGGCATAATCCTCGCCGCCATGGGCAGGCGTTCCCGTGCCAAGCCCAGCGGGCACGAAGGAAAACGCACATGCAGAGATAACGCAGATGATATGTCTGATCATGGCAGAACGCCGGAATAGATGAACTGGCGTGCTCTATAGCATCTCAAAACGGCGAAGCACAGAAACTTTCTGTGCCCGCTCCACTTTGCCGCAGCAGATGTTTCAGTCGATCTGGAAGTAATTCTCGAAGGATTCCGGGAAATTCTGCCGTGCTACCCGCTCATCGATAACAAGCATGGACTGATACGACAATGGATCGAAATCCTTGTCGGCAGGCAGCACCTCACGACCGAACAGAAGGCTGAGGCGCGCGGCGTCTAGGTTACCGCGCTCGAACGGTTCGTTGCCGAACTGGTGCCACAGGGCATGCAGGAAGGCTGCATCCACCTTGTGTTCCGCCGAATCATTACGCGCACGGCGCGGAATGTGTTTGACGGGCGTGACGCCGCGCGGATTTGCGCGGCGTATGGTGAACTGAATGCCCGTGCTCGGCATGCCGGATGGAAAGCCGCGGTGTTTCGTCATTTCAGGCAGCTTTGCCATGGTGTTTCCTTATGCTTTGCCGATCTTGTCCTGCGTCTTCGTATCGAAGTCTGAGGCGTCGTGGCGTTCGTGTAACTGTTCGGACGGATCGCCATTCATCTTGTTGACCATGCGACCGCGCTTGACCGCAGGACGTTCCGCAATTTCGTTCGCCCAGCGCTGAAGGTTCTTATAGCTCTTCACGTCCAGGAAGACATCCGCTTTCGGATAGGATTGGCCGCGCGCCAGGTTGCCATACCACGGCCACACCGCAATATCCGCAATCGAATATTCCGAACCGGCCAGATAGCGGTTTTCTGCCAGATGGCGGTCCAACACGTCAAGCTGTCGCTTGGCTTCCATGGCAAAACGGTCGATGGCATATTTGATGTGAACGGGCGCATAGGCATAGAAATGGCCGAAACCACCGCCCAGATACGGGCCGGATGCCATCTGCCAGAACAGCCAATTGATAGCCTCTGTGCGACCCTTGTGGTCCGTAGGCAGAAAGGCACCAAACTTTTCTGCGAGATAGAGCAGAATGGAGCCGCTTTCGAACACGCGTGTCGGTTCTGGCGTGGAATGGTCCACCAGTGCCGGAATTTTTGAATTCGGGTTGGCCTTGACGAAATCGGAGCCGAACTGGTCACCCTCACCGATCTTGATCAGCCAGGCGTCGTATTCGGCGCCCGTATGCCCTGCCGCCAGCAGCTCTTCCAGCATGATGCCGACCTTCTGGCCATTGGGCGTCGCCAGCGAGTAAAGCTGAAGCGGATGTTTGCCGACCGGCAATTCCTTGTCGTGGGTCGGGCCAGCAATCGGGCGGTTGATATTGGCGAACTGACCGCCATTGCCCTTTTCCCACTCCCAGACGTCGGCTGGTTCGTAACCGGCAGGAAAGTTATTCTCGGGGGATTTCTCGGTCATGAAAATCTGTCCTTGTTCAACGGATCAAGCGCCAGCGTTCAGCACTCCAAAGCAATATAGGGATCAACAAAGATTTCCTCCACCGCGTCATCGATGAGAAAAATTCAACCTTTGGCGATAGCGTGAAAAAACGTGCCCGTTACCCGCCCACGTCGGCCACCGGATGGGCCAAGCGGTTTGCCCTGCCCGTCGGCAATCTGCGCAAAGGCTTCGTCGTGACCTTGATCGATAACCCGCGCATAATGAAACTCATGGCCACGCAGAACATCGCCAGCGCGCCCGATGGGACTATCAGCTGTAATCGTCGCCTGCCGGTAACCGAGGTTCATCTTGCGCTTGGCAAAGCTTGTGGCATGCGACAACAGCCCCGTCATCGTGTGGGTCACGCCATCCGCATCCTCAAGTGCGGCACCCAGCACCATATAGCCCCCGCATTCGCCATGGACAGGTTTCGTTTCTGCAAAGCGCGCCAGACCCGACCTGAAACTATCAGCAGCGGCAAGCTGGCCCGCAAAAAGCTCGGGGTATCCGCCCGGCAGCCAACAGACATCGCAGGAAGGATCCGGGGCCTCATCGGCCAGCGGAGAAAAGGGCACGATCTCGGCACCGGCTTCGCGCCAGTGACGGGCCAGATGCGGATAGAGGAACGTGAAGGCGGCGTCCTGCGCCAGCGCAATTCGCTGGCCGGGCGGGGCAATCGCTGAAACGGTCGAGCCATGCGGCACGGTGACGGGTTGCGCCAAAGATAGAAGCGCATCGAGATCGATAGCCGCCTCCATGGCGTCTGCCAGGCGGTCGATATGCCCATCGATTTCAGGATGTTCGCTGGCCTGCACAAGCCCCAGATGCCGCTCTGGCAGCACCAGCGACGGATCACGCATGACGCAGCCCGCAACGGGTAGGCCGATCTTTTCGATGGCTTGCGAGCAAAGCGTGCGATGGCGTTCGCTGCCTGCGCGGTTCAGAACCACGGCGGACATTTTGACCGCCGGATCGTAATGGGCAAAGCCATGGGCGACGGCAGCGGCTGTTTGCGACTGGCCGGAGACATCCAGCACCAGAAGCACGGGAATGCCGAACAGGCGCGCCAGATCGGCGGCAGACCCGGTCCTGTTATCCGGCACGACGATACCATCGAACAGGCCCATGGCACTTTCGATCAACACCAGTTCCGCATCCCCTGCCTGCTGGGCAAACAGATGCCGCAGCAAATCGGGCTGCATGGCCCAGCTATCGAGATTGAGCCCCGGCGTTTTTGCCGCGAAGGCATGGAAACCCGGATCGATATAATCCGGCCCGGTCTTGATGCCGCGCACTTTCACGCCCCGCCGCGCAAAGGCGCGCAACAGCCCGATAGTGACACTGGTCTTGCCGGAGCCGGAGCGTGGCGCGCCGATGATGATTGCGCGTGCCGTCATACCCGTCTTCCCTCATTCCTGTGCTCGTCACAGGAATCCAGCCAGCCCAAGTCATTGGGCTGAAAAGATTCTTTCCGCCGCGCAGACGCGCGACGACTGGATTCCTGTGACGAGCACAGGAATGAGGGTGGTGGAGCGTTTCTAGCGGTCTTCAAAATAAGGGCCTAACATTTTGTCGCTGTTCTTTCCCGATGACGGCCCAACCCGTAACCGCTATAGAAACACGATGGAAACGGATGGAAAAAATCTGCGTCGCGGCTGGACGACCGGCGCTTGCGCGACGGCAGCGGCAAAAGCCGCATGCACCGCGTTGCTGACCGGAGAGTTTCCATACCTTGTCGAGATCGAACTTCCAAGCGGCAAGCGTGTCGGCTTTTCGCTGGCAACCAGCCATCGCGGCGATGGCTTTGCCCGCGCAGGCGTCATCAAGGATGCAGGCGACGACCCTGATGTGACCCATGGCGCGCTGTTGGAAAGCACCGTGCGCCCCGGCAGACCGGGAACGGGCATCACCTTCAAGGCAGGCACGGGTGTCGGCACCGTCACCCGTCCGGGTTTACCGCTGGCAGTCGGCGAGCCTGCCATCAACCCCGTGCCGCGCAAGATGATCGAAAAGGCCATCCACGAGGTAGCCGGAGACAATGCCGATTTCGAAGTGGAGATATCGGTGGAGGATGGCGAGAAGATCGCCGAGAAAACCTTGAATGGCCGATTGGGCATTCTCGGTGGCATCTCCATTCTTGGCACCACCGGCATCGTCATTCCCTTTTCCTGTTCCGCCTGGATTCACTCCATCTGGCGCGGCATTGACGTGGCACGCGCTGAAGGCCTGACGCATATTCTCGGCGCAACCGGCAATGCCTCTGAAAAGGCAGGACAGGCCCTGCATGGCCTGCCGGAAACGGCGCTGATCGACATGGGCGATTTCATCGGCGGCATGTTGAAGTATCTGCGAACTCATCCGGTGGAGAAGCTGACCATTGCCGGTGGTGTGGCCAAGATGACGAAGCTCGCCCAAGGCATGCTGGATGTTCACTCCAAACGCGGGCTGGCCGATCTTCATGCGCTGGCAAAGCTGGCCGAGGAGGCCGGCGGTGATGACGGTCTGGCCGATGCCATCCGCCACGCCAACACGGTGTCCCATGCCTTTACCATGTCTGAGGCAGCAGGCATCGACCTTGGCGCAACGGTGGCCACCAATGCCTGGAAGACGGCAGCCGATGCCCTGAACACGCCCGGCATGTCGCTGGAAATTCTGGTCTTCGACCGGGATGGCGTGCTGAAAGGGCGATCAGGCTTTGCGCCATCCCATCACGTCTCGGCTTTTCCTTCCGGCGAGCGGAATCGGCGAACGTAATCCGTGCTGTAAAGCGCGCTTTCGCGGAAATCCTGCGAGGCCAAGCCTTTGCCGACGAAAATCAGCGCCGTCCGCTCCACCGGTTCTTCCGCAAGTTTGGATTCGATATCTCCAAGCGTGCCGGTGATCACGCGTTCTTCCGGCCATGAGGCACGGACGACGATGACGACGGGGCAATCAGCGCCGTAAAGCGGCGTCAGTTCCTCGACCACCTGTGCGATCGCGTGGATGGCAAGGTGGATGGCGAGCGTGGCGCCGGTGGCACCGAAAGCTCTCAGATTTTCACCCTCTGGCATTTTCGATGCGCGACCGGAAATGCGGGTCAGAACAAGGCTTTGCGCCACTTCAGGCACCGTTAGTTCTTTTCTCAAACTGGCGGCGGCGGCGGCAAAGGAGGGAACGCCGGGGGTGACGGTGTAATCCAGCCCGAGCCGCTCCAGTCTGCGGATCTGCTCGCCCATGGCGCTCCACACGGAGAGGTCGCCGGAATGAAGCCGGGCCACATCCTTGCCTTCACGAGCGGCAGCGACGAATTCGGCCTCGATCTCATCCAGCGAAAGGGCTGCGGTATCGATGATGCGCGCACCGGGTGGGCAATAGTCGATCAGGGCTTTCGGCACCAGCGAACCCGCGTAGAGGCAGACGGGGCAAGCGGCGATGAGATCGCGCCCGCGCACGGTGATCAGATCTGCGGCACCGGGGCCAGCACCGATAAAATGAACCGTCATGGTTGGTCTCCTGACACGGCAATCGCAATGGTAATATCGCCCAGCATAGAACGCGGCGCGATGAGCTTTGAACGTGGACCACAGGCGGCAAGCGCCGACGCTTCGCTGAGGCTGGGGGAGCCAGAATGCTTCAGGCTCGTTTCCGAACGCGTGATCGTGCGTTCGCCCGTCGCTTCGAAATCCGCCTGTGCCACCACGACGAAGGCCATGCCCAACCGCGTCGCAGCCTCCAGCAGACCCGGTTCATCGCCCTTGATCGGCGCTGTCGCGATGAAGTCGATCTTCACGTGATGGGCGAGGGCGACCTCGTGCAATGCGGCCATGATGGCGTCCGCGCCAACGCCCTTGCGACATCCGATACCGGCAACGATCATGGCTTGACCCACGACCATTGCGTCACCGGCATCGATGGCCGCCAGCCCTGCATGGTGCCGACAGGCGACGCACGCGCAACCTCGAGCCGGATCAGCGAACCACCAAGCCGGGCTTGTGCAGCCAGCAGAACCGCTTCCATTTCAAGCGTCACCGCATTGGCGACCAAGCGCCCGCCGGATTTGAGCGCGGCAATGGCGCCGTCCAGCACGCCGTCTTCACTGCCCCCACCGCCAATGAAAATCGCATCCGGTGCTGGCAGGCCTTCGAAAGCATCCGGCGCTGTCCCGATCACCACCTCAAGACGCGGCACGCCAAAAGTCTCGGCATTGCGGCTGGCTCGCTCAGCACGCTCCTGGTGTTGTTCGATGGCGATGGCGCGAAGGGAAGGGTGCGCCAGCATCCATTCGATGCCGATCGAACCCGACCCGGCGCCGATATCCCAGAACAACTCACCATGGCGCGGCGACAGGGATGAGAGCGTGACCGCGCGGATTTCCCGCTTGGTGATCTGGCCGTCATGCTCGAAAAGTGCATCATCCAGTCCCTGCGCATAGCTGAGCACGCGTGATGTCTCGTCGGCGACGACTTCGATAGCCACGACATTGAGCGGATCGATATCGTCGAAGGCGAAACGCTTTGCCTCTGCGCCGCGCACCCGCTGATGCGGACCACCCAAGGCCTCCAGCAAGGTGAAACGGGAGCGCCCAAAACCTGCCTCCGATACGAGCGTGGCCAGCAGGGCAGGGGCGTTTTCATCCGACGTCAGCGCGATGAGCTTTGCGCCGGGGTGCAGATGCGGGCGGATGAGATCGATGGAGCGGCCATGCAACGAAACGCATTCCACATCCTGCAACGCCCAGCCCAGCCGTGATGCTGCGAGCGAAAAGGCCGAGGGAGCAGGGTAAGACACGGTTTCTTCCGCTGCAACATGCCGCAACAGGGTAACGCCGACACCGTAATGGAACGGGTCGCCGGAGGCGAGCACGCAGACGTTTCGCCCTCGCAGCGCCACGACATCGCACATGGCGACATCGAAGGGCGCAGGCCACGGTAATGCTTCTCCGCGAATGGCGTCTGCCGCCAGCGCCAGATGCCGCTTGCCACCAAAGACGAACTCGGCATTTTCTATGGCTGCACGCGCTGCACTGCCGAGACCAAACAAGCCATCTTCGCTGATGCCGACGATAGAAAGCCAGGGGCCTACAGTCTTTTCGGTGGATGAAGCAGCCAATCCAGCATATTCAGAGACCATGACACGCTCCATACTCATTCTTGGTGGCACGGCTGACGCCCGTATTCTGGCTGGCAAACTGGCTGACGAATCCGGCTATCGTCTTCTGCTGTCCATGGCTGGTCGCACGCGTGATCCCGTGGTGCAGCCGGTGCCGATGCGCAGCGGTGGCTTTGGTGGCGCAAGCGGGCTGGCGCTTTTCATCGAGGACAACGCCTTCGATCTGCTGGTCGATGCCACCCATCCCTATGCCGCGCGCATATCCGCAAACGCGGTCGAGGCGGCAGGCATAGCTGGAGTTCCGCTGGTTGCGCTGGAGCGTCCGGCTTGGGTAAGGATTGCTGGAGACGATTGGCGCGAGGTGCCCGACGTCGACAGTGCCGTAACGGCTCTGGGGCAGGAGAGCTGTACCGCGTTTCTGGCGCTCGGTCGTCAGGAACTGCTGCCCTTCGAGGCGGCACCGCAGCACCACTATCTCATACGCAGCGTCGATCCCGTCGAACCGCCGCTTGTCGTGCCCCATGCGCGGTATATCACGGCCCGTGGCCCCTTTGCTCTCGCCGATGAAATCGCCATGTTGCGCGACAATGGCATTGAGGCGGTGGTCTGCAAGAACTCCGGTGGGGCGGCGGCCTACGGCAAGGTAGAGGCGGCGCGGCAGCTGGGCATTCCCGTCATCATGATCGCACGTCCCGCGCATCCCTGTGGTGACACGGTCTCCGATATCAACACTGCGCTCAGCGCCATCCGCCATCAGCTTTCCCTTTTGGACGAGCGCGGCGAATAGACGATCGGCGCTTGGCCATCACGCTCGATCAACCGCGTTTCGACAGAACCGACGATGATACAGGTCGCCATATCGGCCATGTCGCTTGCGGCTTGTCCTAACGGCACCACGCGCATGCGCTCATCCGCGCGACCTGCTGCGCGCCCGAAAATAACGGGCACGGTTTCAGGCAGATGGGCGCGCAGCACATCGAACGCCGTCGCCAGTTGGTGAGGCCGGGCCTTGCTGACGGGATTGTAGAAGGCCATGACGAACCCGGCTTGCGCTGCTGCAATCAGCCGTTTTTCGATCAGCGACCATGGCTTGAGATTGTCCGACAGCGAGATAGCGCAAAAATCATGCCCGAGAGGCGCACCGGCACGTGCCGCCACCGCCAGCATGGCCGTGACGCCGGGAACGACGTGAAAATCGATATCGCGCCATTCGACGGGGCCGTTTTCAATGGCCTCGCAGACGGCAGCGGCCATGGCGAACACGCCGGGATCACCGCCCGAGACGACGCAGACTTTGCCACCTGCGGCAGCGATGGTCAGCGCGGCCTGTGCACGGGAAAGCTCTTCGCGGTTGTCCGAGGCGTGACGGCGCTGATGCGGTTCAAGCGCCAGACGGTCGAGATAGGGAATATAGCCGAAGAAATCTTCCGCCTCACGCACGGCCGCAAGTGCTTCCGGCGTGATCTGGTCCGGGCTACCCGGCCCAAGCCCGACAACCGTCAACCGCCCGCTCATGCCATTTCACCAACAGGTCGATCTTTCCAGCCGGGAACGAGGACCAGCGAGAAATAGGGCGCGGGCGATGCATCGCGTTCAATGAGCCTCATGGCATGGCCGTTTTCCATCGTACCGCGTTCGACGTAAAGCGCGCTGTGCAGCTTGCCTGCTTTTTCGAGCGCCCGGCAAATTTTCGGCAGGTTGCGCCCGACCTTCATGATAACGGCGCCATCGGTGCCGGACAGGCGTTCGGTCAACGTTTCCTCGCCAAGCGTGCCGGGCAACACGCTCAAGATGTCGTCACCCTGCACCAGCGGCAAACCCGCCATGGACCAGCAACCGGACATGGCCGTGATACCGGCGACGACTTCCGCAGGGTAGGCAGGGGCCAGCCGCAGATGGAGGTGCATATAGGAACCGTAAAACAGCGGATCGCCCTCCGACAGCACCGCAACGCTGCGCCCGGCATCCAGATGGACGGCGATATCGCGGGCCGACTGATCGAAGAAGGCCGCGATGGCGCCTCTGTAGTCGTCGCCATTCTTGTCGCTCTCGACGGTAACGGGGTAGACCAGCGGCATTTCCAGCGTGCCGGGGCGGATGAAGCTTTCGACGATACCGCGCCCGTTGCCCTTGCTGCCCTTCTTGCAAAAGAAGGCGACGACATCGGCATTCTCGATGGCGCGCACCGCTTTCAGCGTCAAAAGCTCAGGATCACCAGGGCCTGTGCCGACGCCGATCAGCTTGCCTTTCAGCACCGGCTGCGCTGCTGGCTCGAACAAGGCCGCACTCATAGTCCGGCCCTCGCAATGGCATTGATGGCAGCCGCTGTCATGGCAGAACCACCCAGGCGGCCCTTGACGATGGCATAGGGAATGCCGAGCAGACTTTCCTCCAGCGCATCCTTGGATTCCGCTGCGCCGACGAAGCCGACCGGCATGCCGATGATGGCGGCGGGGCGGGGAGCACCTCGCTCCAGCATTTCCAAGAGATAAAACAGCGCGGTGGGCGCATTGCCGATGGCAACGAGCGCGCCCTCCATCTGGTCGACCCAGAGATCGAGTGCGGCTGCAGACCGGGTATTGCCGATCTGCTTGGCAAGGTCGGGCGTGCGCAGATCGCGCAGCGTGCAGATCACCGGATTGCCTGCGGGCAACCGCGCATGCGTGACCCCATGCGCCACCATATTGGCATCGCACAGGATCGGCTTGCCAGCCAGAAGCGCGCCGCGTGCGGCATCCACGAAGTCAGGCGAAAAACGAAAGTGCTGCGCGGCTTCGACCTGTCCGCAGGCGTGGATCATCCTGATGGCAATATCGGCCTGATCCGGCGTGAAAGCCGTCAGGTCCGCTTCTTCGCGGATCATCGCAAAGGAGCGCTCATAGATCGCGTTGCCATCGCGGATATAGTCGTATTCAGTCATCTCGTATCCTGTCGGAGCGCCGCGACGATCCGCTCCTTGCCGAGCCGGGCAAGCAGGGTGCGGGCATTTTCTCCGGGCTTATGTTCTTTTTCATATAATCGGGCAAGCCGCGAAAGCACCGCCTTGCGGTCGGCAAGCGGCAAAACCGCCTGCGGTGTGTCGGAAACGCGACCTGAATGGGTAAAGGCCAGCCCTTCGGACGAACCAGCAAAGGCCAGTGTGGCGGGCGACGGATGTGCACAACCCTTGCCGCAGCCCGAAAGATGCAGCGTAAACGAACCATCCAGCAAGGACACACAGTCCGTCGCCGCATGTTCGGCCAAGTCCCGCGTCGAGATGAACGCCGAAGCGCAGGCCGGTTTTCCGGCGCAAACGGCGATGGCAGACCGGGGATCATCGGCACCGGTTACGAACCCGGCATCACGCGCATGATCGAGGAGAGCCCGGCATGCGTTATCGCTGCCGGTGAAAAACAGGGCATGCGCTGGCCCGGGCCGCAAACGCTGTATTTCTAACGCCGAAGCAAAGCGACAAAGGGCAGAAAGCGAATCAGCTGGAATTTGCCCGAAGGCGGGTGCAAGAGCTGCTGCAAACACATCGTCCGAGAGGCGCATCAGACCATAGGGACCCGCGCTGTTATGACGGGCCACGGTGATGGGATACGGAGCGTTGCCCCCCTTATCCGAACTTTCAGGCCAACGTCTCACGTCGAGCAATTGACCCGCACACACGGCCCCTACCTGCTCAATATCCAAGTCACGACCGCGCGTATCACAACCCCGTTCGGCAAGACACATCAGAAGATCGATCACACTATCGGCAGCATGTTCCGTCCGCAGCAAACCCGCCTGCAACGCCTTGTCTTCGGAACCACCCAACATGAGTTGCCAAAACATGTCACCGCCGACACGAACAGCCTTGAGCCTGATATCCGCAAGCAGATCACCCATGTCCATAAGACCACCGCCATCGACAATGACGGACATCTTTGCAGCCAACTTCTCATGCAGCTGAAGCGCATCCGCTCGCCCGCATATCCGGCTGATGATGTCGCGTGTATCGGCAAGTTCCGTTTGGTCGATCCCTGTCAGCGGCGATGTTTCCACCGTCAGCCCTTGCCGCAACGGCAGATCAAGAGCCAGAACATCGCGTTCCAGAGCCTCCGCACTCTCAGCCGTCAGGCCGCGAAATTGCAGCCCGCCGCGCGCGGTGATGTCGATCAGCCCGTTGCCGTGCTCAATGGCGAGGGCGCACAGCGCCTCCAGATCAGAGGGTGAGATAGAATCCGTGAAGGCGATACGCGATAAAAGCCCGTCACCCGTCTGCATTGGAGCCGACAGGGCCGGGCAAACGCCACGGCGCGTGAAAGGCTGGACATCCACAGGGCCGAAAGCACTCATGCTTCTACCCTCGCGGATTTCGGCGCAACGAGCATTTCCAGCTCCGCATCCACGGCATTGCGGCGGCTGTGCCAAAGGCCGCGGCGGCGGGCAGAGAGAAAACGCTGCGCCATAACTACTGCCGCCTGCGGGTTTTCCCATAGAATGAAATCGCGGACATTTTCATCACCGAGGTAAGCATCATACAGCGCTTCTATCAATGAGGACGACACCGCGTGGGTGGTTTCGGCAAAGCCAATCAGCCTGTCCACCGTCTCGGCAAATTCCGCAGCGCCGCGCGGCCCATGCCGCATCTGCCCGGCAATGAAGCGCGGATTGATGGCGCGGGCGCGCACCACCCGGGTAACGGCCTGCGCAATCGACCGCGCGCGGGGACGCGCGGGATCGGTCGTATCGAGCGCCACGACATCGGCGGATTGCCCGAGGGCCGCCTTGGCTGCCGTAAATCCACCGATAAAGGCGACGTCTGACGAACCATCGAGCAGATCACGGCCCGGATCGTCGCCCGTATGAACGAGAAGATCGGCTTTTTCCACCTGGCCTGTAAAGCCAGCATCGGCAAACACACCAAGCCCGTCCGCACCGCCAAAGGCATGACTTGCAGCGTCCAGATAAATCTGGCCCAGCTCTTCACGCTCATCCCAGCGCCCGTTCGCCAGCTTTTCCTCGATGCCAGCGCCGTAGGTGCCGGGTGCGGAACCGAAAATGCGGGCAGGGATACGGCCGAGGCTGGCGGCCTCTTCGCCCAAGGGATTATCGCCCGGTGATTCCTCGCGGCGCGCAATGGCTTTTGCGGCAGCATCTAGCAGGGCAATCAGCGCCGGAAACATATCGCGGAACAGGCCGGAAATGCGGAATGTCACATCTACGCGGGGCCGTCCCAGCGCCGCAGGCGGCAGCACTTCGATGCCCGTCACGCGGCCCGTGCCCTGATCATAGATCGGTCGTGCGCCCATCAGGTATAGCGCCTGGCCGACATCTTCGCCGCCATTCCGAAGCGATGCGGAGCCCCAGAGATCAAAGACGATATTTTTCGGCCAATCGCCGTGGCTTTGCAGATGGTGCCGCAAGACCTCTTCACCTGCCATGCGACCCAGCTCGAAAGCGGTTGGCGTTGGCATGGTGCGCGGGTCCGCAGCGTAAAGATTACGCCCCGTGGGCAACACATCCAGCCGTCCGCGCGCTGGCGCACCTGATGGCCCCGGCGTAATGTGCCGTCCATTAAGAGCAGCCAGCAAAGACGCTTTTTCCGCTATCGCGCTGTCGCGCCTGAGGACATCAGGCTCATCATCCGCGCAGCGGCCAAACACATGCTGACCGTCCTTGATGGCGAAATCCTTGAGATCGCAGAGAAACGCATCGATGCGAGACAGCGCCGTATCGGCATCGTCCTGCGTATCGATACCAGCGTCTGCAGCTAGTCCCGTTTCCTGTGCCTTTTCGACGATCAGTTTGGCCAACCGGTCGCGGCGTCGGCGGTCCAAACCATCGGCTTGCGCATATTCATCAACAAGCTGTTCCAGCGCCATCTGCTCCGGCGACAGCCCAGCATCGACCAACACGGGAGGAATGTGCCCGATGGTCACAGCCGCAATTCGCCGCTTGGCAACCGCCGCTTCCCCCGGATTGGAGACGATGAAGGGATAGATCACGGGCAGTGAGCCGCTGACGATTTCGGGGAAACAGGCTTGCGACAGCGCAACCGTCTTGCCGGGCAGCCATTCCAGCGTCCCATGAGCGCCGACGTGGATGATAGCATGCGCCTCGAGGCTCTGCCGCATCCATGCGCCGAACGCCACCAGCGCATGCCGAGGGGGCAGGGCCGGGTCATGATAATCCACCCGCCGGTCTTCGTTCCGACCACGATCCGGCGCAAGAGCGACTGTTACTGAGCCGAATCGAGCCGCGCGGAAATGGAAGACACCGCGTGTAACAGCGTCGTCGTTCGCCGTATCGCCCCATGTCTCATCCAAAGCCAGATTGGCAGCTTGGGGCAGGGCGCTGCGAAACGCTGAATACTCGGCCAGCCCAAAAGCAGCCGTCTCGCTTTCAACGCAGTCGAGCAAAGCCCGAGGCGTTTCGGGAATATCGTCCACCTCATAACCGGCATCGCGCAGATCGCGCAGCATCTCCAGAACACTCTGCGGCACGTCGAGACCAACCGCATACCCGGTGCGGCCCGGTGCGGCGCCTGGATAATCCGGCATCAGAATAACAATACGCCGCTCAGATGGAGCCGCGTTTTTCAACCGCAGAAAAGCGGAGATGCGTTCAGCGACCTGTTCGACGCGATCAGGCTCTGGACAATGCACCAGCCCGCGCCCACCTTCAGGGTCAGGCTGCTTGAAAGAGATCGCGCCGGCCAGAATACGACCATCCAGCTCCGGCAACACCACATGCATGGCGAGATCGGACGGATTGAGGCCGCGCATATTGTCCGCCCAGCCATCGCGGCGGGTGGTGGCCATAATCACCTGAAAGGTCGCGACACCCAGCCGGTCGAACAGGCTCTTGCCGTCATCGTCCGAATGGCTGGCAAAGGCCGTCGCAGCAATCATCGCCGCTGGCTTCAAAGTGACAAGCGTGTCTTCCAGAAACCGGATAGCCTCTGCGTCCTTCAGACCGCTGACGAAGATCGGCAACGGCGAAAATCCGCGTGAGTGCAACGCTTCGTAAAGCGCATCGATGGGGGCGACGTCTGCCGCCATCAGCATAGAACGATAAAACAGGATAGGTACGAGCGGCATGCCGTTTTCACGGCCATCCAGCGCTGCCGGAAAGTCAACCACGCCTTCGCCAGGCCGGTAAAACCCGCATTTGGGCAACGGTTCTGCGACGACATCCGGCCAGGCGTCTTCCCGCGCAAACGCGGCAAGCAATCTCGCAACCCGGTCCATATTCTCCGGCCCGCCTTCGCGGAAGAACGATAGAATTCTGGATTGCGTCGGTAGATCGACGGTGGAGGCGACTTCGAGTTTCTCATCGCGCTCGCTGCATTCGCCGGGCAGAAGCACGAGCTTGATACCACGCAGACGCGCCATTCTCGATAGCTCGTCCACGCCGTATCGCCAACGGTCGGCGCCGCCGAGAATCCGGATAAGGATCAGCTTGGCATGTTCAGCGGTCTCTTCGATCCATAGATCGACCGACATGGGATGGCGAAGTTCAGAGAGGTTGGCGCACACGAAGGACACCGAACCATCCGTGCTGCGTTGCCATCCGCGTTCCAGCCCTCCGAGGTCGCTGGCCGAAAAAGAAAGCACCACCACATCCGCCTGACCCTGGTTGAGATCAACCGGCTCGATCAGGTCGTCCAGAGACGAGGATGTGGTGGCGAGGATGTGCATGGATCAGGCAGCCAGCATCCGCTCGATTTTCGCGCGGTCGAGACCTTTTTCACCGATCACCACCAGACGGCTGCGGCGCACCTCGCCTGCTGCCCATGGACGGTCGAAATAATGGTTGACGCGCGAGCCAACCGCCTGCACCTGCAACCGCATCGGCTTGGCCGACACTTCGACAAAACCCTTGATGCGCAGTACGTTTTCAGATGCTGCCGTTTCAGAAATACGCGCCGCCAAGGCCTCGGCGTCGGTAACGGCATCCAGTTCCACGACGAAGCTGTCGAACTCATCGTGATCGTGGTCTTCTTCCTCATCATGATGGGTGTGGCGGTTTTCGATATCCTCTTCAACTGCAAGGCCAAGGCCGATCAGAACGGCAGGATCGACCACGCCATTGGAGGCCACGACGATCTTCGCAGCCTTCGGCAGATGCGCGTTGATATGGGCCTTTGCGCGTTCAAGACCCGCTGCATCCAGCAAATCGCCCTTGGTCAAAACGATGAGATCGGCGCAGGCAATTTGGTCTTCGAAGACTTCTTCGACCGGGTCATCGTGATCCAGCGCCTCGTCGTTTTGGCGCTGAGCGGCCAGCGCTTCCAGATCATGCGACACCATGCCTTCGGCCAGAGCGACACCATCGGCAACAGCCACCACCGCATCCACCGTCACCCGGCTCTTGATCGCCGGCCACTGGAAGGCCTGCACGAGTGGCTTTGGCAGAGCGAGGCCCGATGTTTCGATCAGAATATGCTCGACGCGTGGCTCGCGGCTCAGAATCTGCTCGATGGCAGGCTGGAAATCATCGGCCACCGTGCAGCAGATGCAGCCATTGGCCAGTTCCACGATGTTTTCTTCCGGGCAGCTTTCAATGCCGCAACCCTTGAGGATGTCACCATCGATGCCGACATCGCCGAACTCATTGACGATGATGGCCAGCCGCTTGCCCTCGAGCTTTTCCAGAAGGCCGCGCAGCAGCGTGGTTTTGCCAGCGCCCAGAAAGCCGGTGATGATGGTGCAGGGAACGCGGTTGAGCGTGGTCATGATGTCTCCTCGGTAAAATTCAAAGGGGGAATGCGGGCAACAAGGCCACGCTTCAAACTGTCGGGCCGTCCGCGCCACGGCATGAGGCCATCGGGTGCTGAAAACAAGAGACGCGCGCCGATCAACAAGTCGGCAGCGTCGTCTTCGCTCAGCGCTCCAAACATATAGGACCAGCCATCGGCGCTGCGCATCGCGGCACTGAGGCCACGCTTGCAATTGGCAAGACAATTGACGCTGCGTACATCGACACCTTCTGCTTCACCCAACGCAATGGCGGCCTGCGCAAGGGTCGCACCGGGGCGAGGGTCCGCATTCGGATCGGCTTCGGACCGGCAACTGCGGCATACATACACCACGACGCCGGGCGCGGTGTCACGGTCCGTCTTTTCATTCAGGATTGATGATGTCGATGTAATATCCAAGAGTATGGTTTCCGCGCCTTTGCAATGGTCTCGGGGTGCGGATATCGAAAACGGCATGCGGATCAACGCACACCATCGTTCGAACAACCGACTGACCGGAGCACCCCGCCCGGCAGACGTTTTCCCTGAAACGGCAGGTCTCCTGGCTTGCGGCTTCGACACCCTTGCGCCGCCTTCCCGGACGTATTCGTCCAGTGGCTTTCGGCGCGGGCTCACCGCTTACAGTTGCGGGGGCAGCCACGGGTTGGTTCGCACACGCGAATGGCACCGTGTTCCCTCTTAGCTTTTCCCGTTGCCGGAAAAAGACCGTCAGTCCTTAACCCTTATGCCCTGCGGTGCTTTTGTGTCAATGCCGCCGTGTCATTGCCGCCGTGTCATTGCCGTGGAACACGTTTTGGCTATAGTCGCCGCTTTGAAAAAGCATGAGACCCGGAAGGATGAGCCACCATGACCCGTGACATCAGCGACAGCGAGGCCGAACGTCACCGCGCCAAGATGGTCAACCGCAAGGCGGTGCAGGATGCCGAAATCTCGGAAAAGACCATCGAAAAAGGTCTGCTGATGATCAACACCGGCCCCGGCAAAGGCAAATCCACCGCAGCTTTCGGTCTGGCCCTGCGCATGCTCGGCACTGGCAGACGCGTCGGCATCGTACAGTTCATCAAGGGCGCCTGGTCGACCGGCGAGCAGGGGGCGTTGGCCCTGTTTGGCGACCGCGTGGAATGGCGTACCATGGGCGAAGGTTTCACGTGGGACACTCAGGATTTGAAGCGCGATGTCGCTGCTGCGACCAAGGCGTGGGAAGAGGCTAAGATGCTGATGGCCGATGAAACCATCGGTCTCGTGGTGCTGGATGAACTCAACATCGCGCTGCGCTATGATTATCTACCGCTGGAAGAGGTGGTCGAGACCCTGCAGAACCGCCCCGATGGCTTGCACGTCATCGTCACCGGCCGCAACGCCAAGCAACCGCTGATCGATGCCGCCGACATGGTAACGGAGATGACGCTGGTCAAACACCACTTCAAGGCGGGCGTCAAAGCGCAATCGGGCATCGAGTATTAATCCATGACAGCGCGCGTTTTGATGTTTCAAGGCACCGGCTCCGATGTCGGCAAATCGCTGATGGTGGCGGGGCTGGCGCGCGCTTTCGTTCGTCGCGGGCTGTCCGTCATGCCGTTCAAGCCGCAGAACATGTCCAACAACGCAGCCGTCACTGCCGATGGCGGTGAGATCGGCCGGGCGCAGGCATTGCAGGCGCGGGCGGCGGGCGTACCGCTTTCTGTCCACATGAACCCGGTGCTGCTGAAACCGCAAAGCGAGACGGGCGCGCAGGTGGTGGTGCAGGGCAAGGTTATCGGCAATGCCAAGGCCGCTGATTACCAGCATATGAAAGCCGGGTTGATGCCGCGCGTGCTTGAAAGCTTCGAGCATCTCAAAACCAAGGCTGATCTCGTTCTGGTGGAGGGCGCGGGCAGCGCTTCGGAAGTCAATCTCCGTGCCAATGACATTGCCAATATGGGCTTTGCCCGCGCAGCCAATGCGCCTGTGATCCTGATCGGCGATATCGACAGGGGTGGTGTCATCGCCAGCCTTGTCGGCACGAAGACGGTTCTGGATGCGGACGATGCGGAGATGATCGAAGGCTTCATCGTCAATCGTTTCAGAGGCGATCCAAGCCTGTTCGATGAGGGGATGCGCATCATTTCGGACAAGACCGGCTGGAACCCGATTGGCCTCTTGCCGCATTTTGCCGATGCCAGCCGCCTGCCCGCCGAAGATGCTTTAGGGTTGAGTGGAGCTGGCGAAAGAAAACCCGATGCGAAAATTCGCATCGCCGTTCCCATCCTGCCGCATATCTCCAACTTCGATGATCTCGACCCGTTGGAGGCCGAACCCGATGTCGAGCTTATCCGCGTGCGTCAGGGAGATGTCATCCCGACAGATTGTGCGCTGGTGCTGCTGTGCGGTTCCAAGTCCACCATCGCTGATCTGATGGCGCTGAAACATGCCGGTCTCGACGTGGATATCAAGGCGCATGTGCGGCGTGGAGGCTATGTGCTTGGGCTGTGCGGCGGCTATCAGATGCTCGGGAAAACTGTGGCTGATCCAGAGGGCATCGAAGGCGCTCCCACCGCGATTGAAGGGCTCGGCTTGCTTGACGTGGACACCGTACTGACAGGTGACAAACGGCTCGTCTCGGTGACAGGCCAGAGCTTTGATCAAATCCCCTTCTCCGGCTATGAAATGCATGTAGGCGTCACCGCCGGACCGGATGATATTCGCCCGTTCTCCACCATCGGCAACCACACCGAGGGCGCGATGTCGCCAAATGGCCGCGTGTTTGGCACCTATATCCATGGCCTGTTTGCCGATGACCGCCAACGCAGCGCATGGCTAAAACGGCTGGGTGGGGAAAGCTCGACACTCAATTACGAGGAACAGGTGGATGCGGTTCTCGACCGGCTGGCCGACCATATGGAGCGTCATCTCGATCTCGATGCTCTCTTGGCTATAGCGCGATAGCTAAGGCCAATATCCCGAACAATGCAATCAACATGGCATCTGCAATGCGTGCGAGCTTCAGTGCCCGGTGAATATCGGCAGCGGTCAAATCCCGTCGTCCGCCTTCACCCATGAACCGTGCTTCGATCATCTGCCCACCATAGGAGCGTGGACCGGCCAGCGCAAATCCCAGAGCACCTGCCATCGCGGCCTCCGGCCATCCGGCATTTGGGGAACGGTGATGCCGCGCATCACGGAAAATCGCCTGCAAGCCCTGACGAGGCGAGGCATCCTTCACGAACACTGCGGCCATGACGAACAACAAAGCGGTGAGACGGGAAGCGGGCAGGTTGACCAGATCATCCAGCCGTGCGGAGGCCCAGCCGAAGGCTTCATGGCGGGGAGAGCGATGGCCGATCATGCTATCAGCCGTGTTGATTGCCTTGTAACCGGCGCCACCGGGCAACCCAAGAAGTCCGAGCCATAGGGAAGGCGCGACGATGCCATCAGAAAAGTTTTCCGCCAGACTTTCGATCGCCGCCCGACAGATAGCGGCCTCATCCAGCGTTTCAGGATCACGCCCGACGATCATCGACACCGCCTTGCGGCCACCCTCAATACCGTCACGTTTCAAAGCCTCCGCCACCGCCTGGACATGCTGCTCTAGGCTTTTCTGCGCTGGAAGCGATGCGCCAAGCAGTGCAACGATCAGCAATCCGAGTGGAAGCCATAAGAGTGCCGACTGCAATAGCCAGGCAATCAACACCGTCAAACCCAGAAAAACAGCGAGAGCTGCGACACCGAAGCCCTTGCGACGCGAAAATGAGTCGCCTTCCCGGTTCCATTTTCTGTCGAGGAGGGCGATAAGCGAACCAATCCAGGTCACGGGATGGCCGATGCGTTTGAACAGCCAGTCGGGATAGCCGACAAGGCGTTCGATCAGCAGGGACAGGAAAGCGAGAGCGAAGAACATGGGCGAGAGGGTACCAGACAAAGCGCAACCGGCGATCCGCCATGGGGGCAATCTGGGACGGGCGCGCCAGCTTTTTCCTAGGGCACCCGAACCGTGGATCGACCTTTCCACCGGGATCAATCCGCACTCCTACCCCCATTCGCCAATTCCCGCCAGCGCCTTTGCCCGCCTGCCGGAACCGGGTGCCGTGGAAACGCTGAAAGAGATCGCCGCCGCGGCCTTCAACGCACCATCGGAGGCGCACATCGTGGCAGCGCCAGGAACGCAAATGCTGATGCCACTGCTTGCGCAGATGGCGGTTCGGCGCGGCGCAAAACGCTGTGGTGTCCTGTCGCCCGCCTATGCGGAACACGCGCGTACCGCACAAATAGCGGGACTATCGGTCAGCGAAGTCGATAATTTCGCCGATCTCGCTGCCTTCGACTACGCCGTCGTCATCAACCCAAATAATCCCGATGGTCGCATGTCGGCGAGGTCAGAACTGCTCGCACTGGCCGATGCCATGCGCAAAAAAGGCGGACTGCTGGTGGTGGACGAAGCCTTCATCGAAACGGGCGATGCAGAAAGCATCGCGGACGCCGCGACCTCAGATAGCCTCGTCGTTATGCGCTCCTTCGGCAAGTTCTATGGCATGGCAGGCGTGCGCCTCGGCTTCGCCGTCGCCCATCCTGATATCGCCGGAGACCTCGAATCAAGGCTGGGACCGTGGGCGGTCTCGGGTCCTGCGCTGCATATCGCAACCGAAGCGCTCGCAGATACGGCCTGGAGCGCAGAGATGCGACTCCGGCTAAAAGAAAATTCAAAGCGACTTAATGATCGCTTTGGCGCAGCCGGTTTTTCGATTTTCGGGGGAACGTCCCTGTTCACTTTGGTCAGAGATGAACGAGCCCCTACTTTATTCAAACATTTGATGGAAAACGGCATTCTCACGCGCAGTTTCGATGAAAGGCCAGCCGATCTCCGCTTTGGCCTGCCGGGCAACAAAGCGGAGTGGACAAGATTGGAAGCGGCCTTGGCCAGCTTTTAAAGCCCGATCTCAGTCAAATTCCGTCATCCTCGGGCATGTCCCGAGGATCTAACGAACCCCAACATCAAACGTGGTCAGATTCTCGGAGCGAGCCCGAAGATTGAGGGGCAGCAAATCCGCGAGCGTCTACCCCTTAAACGTATAAGCCTCGATCGTTTCAGGCTTCATCTCGATTGAGAATCCCGGCATGGTCGGCGGCATATAGGCGGCATCCCTGATGTCGCAGGGCTCGATGAAGTGCTCATGCAGGTGATCGACGTATTCGATCACGCGGCCCTCCTTCGTGCCAGAAACCACCAGATAATCGATCATCGACAGGTGCTGCACATATTCGCAAAGCCCGACACCGCCCGCATGCGGCCAGACGGGCAGATCGTATTTTGCGGCGATCAGCAGCACGGCCAAAACTTCGTTCAATCCACCCATGCGGCAGCTATCGATCTGCACCACGTCTATGGCACCTTCCGCGATGAACTGTTTGAATATGATGCGGTTCTGGCACATTTCGCCAGTTGCCACCTTCACCGAACCGATGGCCTGGCGGATTTTGCGATGGCCTGCCACATCGTCGGGGCTCGTTGGCTCCTCGATGAAGAAGGGCTTGGCGAAAGCGAGCTTGTTGACCCAGTCGATGGCCTGATCGACCTCCCAGACCTGGTTGGCATCGATCATCAAATACCGATCGGGGCCGATCACCTCACGCGCAATGGTCAGGCGACGAATATCGTCTTCGAGATCGCGCCCTACCTTCATCTTCACGTGGTTGAAACCGGCATCGATGGCTCCCTGGCAGAGACGACGCAGCTTCTCGTCTCCGTATCCCAGCCAGCCAGCTGACGTCGTATAGCAGGCGTAGCCTTCGCTTTTGAGGATTTCGATCCGTTCCGCCTTGCCGCTCTCAGCCTTCTTCAGGATTGCGAGCGCATCATCGCGGGTCAGTACATCGGTCAGGTATCGGTAATCGACGATATCGGCGATCTGCTCCGGGCTCATATCGGCCACCAGTTGCCAGACCGGTTTGCCCGCCTTTTTGGCCAGCAAATCCCACACGGCATTAACGACGGCACCGGTTGCCAGATGCATGGCGCCTTTATCCGGGCCAATCCAGCGCAACTGGCTGTCGCTGGTGAGGTGACGCCAGTATTTGCCGGGATTTTCCAGCACGGTCGAAAGCTCCGTACCAACAACAAGATGGCGCATGGCCTTGATGGCCATGCAGCAAATATCATTGCCGCGCCCGATGGTGAAGGTCAGGCCGTGTCCCTTGAGATCGCCGTCATCCGTATCCAGAATGACGTAGGCTGCCGAATAATCCGGGTCCGGGTTCATCGCATCGGACCCATCAAGGCTCTGGGAGGTGGGAAAACGCAGATCGAAAACGCGCAGGTCGGTAATTTTTGTCATGGCCGGTACTCGTGGTCAGAGATCATGGAAATAGGTGGCAGGCAGGGTTAGGCAATCTCGACCATGCCTTTAATGACACCCGCTTTCGGGTTGGTCAGGTCTGCAAAACGCGAGGGCACTTCGGCGAGCGTCATGCGATGGGTGATCAGCGCCTCCGGCACCCGCCCGGCGCGCTGCGCCTCCAGAACTGCCTCGAAATCCTCAAGGGTCGCGTTGCGACTGCCCAGAAGGGTGGTCTCGCGCTTGTGAAATTCCGGGTCGTTGAAACTGATGTCGCTGGCGACGATGGAAACCAGCACATAGGTCCCGCCGTGGCCGACGAAGGAAAAGCCACGTTCCATGGCCTTCGGATTGCCCGTGGCATCAAAGACGGCATCGAAGAAATCACCATCGGTCAGTTCGCTGAGATGATCCTTGTCACCTTCTCCCAGTGGCACGGTGTGGGAGACGCCGAGTTCGTTGCGGCAGAAATTGAGGCGGTCCTGACGGCTGTCGATCATGGTGACGACGCCACCGTTGAGAACGGCAAAGACGGCGACGGCCATGCCGATGGGCCCTGCGCCTACGATCAGCACGCTCTGCCCCGCTTCGACGGCAGCGCGTCGGACCGCGTGGGCGCCGATGGCAAGAAACTCGGTCATTGCAGCCTGATCGAGGCTCAGACCTTCCGCCTTCAACACGAACTGCTGTGGAACGCTCAGATACTCCACCATACCGCCATCGCGGTGTACGCCCAGGACGCCGATATTGCGGCAGCAATTGCTCTTGCCTTTCAAGCATGCATTGCATTTCCCGCAGGACATGTAGGGAATGACGGTGACGATATCGCCCTTGGACAGCGCGCTGCCATCAGGCGCCTCTTCCACCGTACCGGAGAGTTCGTGGCCCATGATACGAGGGTAGGACAAATAGGGCTGGTTCCCGGTGAAAATATGCAGGTCCGTGCCACACACACCAATGCGGCGGATGCGGACCAGGACTTCGCCTTCGGCCCGATGCGGTTTCGGCAGGTCCTTGGCGCTGAGAAGCCCCGGTTTATCGCAGAAAATCGCCAGCATGGTTCACCTGTTTACAAGAGAGTAGAAACGCACGGCAGTGTCCCCAAACACCGCATCATGATCGGCAACGGGCACGATATCGCGGCAGACATCCAGCCATTCCTGATAATCGCCCGCAAGCCGCAGAACTGGCCAATCGCTACCGAACAACACACGTTCCTGCCCAAAAAGCTCCAATATGGTCTCGGCATAGGGTCGCATGGCTTGCGGCTTTTGATCACCGCGTTCGGTCAGCAGGCCGGAAAGCTTACAGTGAAGGTTCGGCAGCGCGGCAAGCGCCGCCATATTTCGTCGCCAGGCGCTATAATGGCCCGTGGCGATCAACGGCTTGGCACCGTGGTCGATTACGATGGGCAGGGCTGGATGGCGCTTGGCGAAATTCAGGAGATACGGCAGGTTGGGCGGTAAAACCAGCGCATCGAAGACCAACCCCAGTTCGACCAATGTATCGACTGCAGGCGTGAGTGCGGGATCGTCGATCCATGCGACATCCTCCATACCTTGCAACATCGGCCTGACGCCTTTGAAACGTGGATGCGCTGCACGGCGTCTTATCTCATCGGGCGCATTGGCTGCCTTCATGTCCACCCAGCCGACGACGCCCTTGATGAAGTCGTTATCGTCTGCCAGCCCCAGCATGAAATCGGTATCACCGGCGTTTTCCATGGTCTGGACCAGCACGGTGCCGTCAATCCCGGCTTTTTGCAGGAGCGGTATCAGATCATCCGGCAGAAAATCGCGGTAGATGAGCTCCAGCGATGGTGGTGGCCAGTCTCCCGCGTGATCTTTCAAAAGCCAGAAATGCTGATGGGCGTCGATCCGCATGATCAGGCCTGAGCCCCCGGCACCGGTACACCTTCAGCCAGCAGGCCTCGCCGTTCCAGCTCGTGCCAGAACTCGACCGGAATATCCTGCTCGAACCACTCGATGTTGGCGGAAAGTTGTTGTGCATTGCGCGCGCCGGATACCACCGTCACCGATGCCGGATGTGCTAACGGAAACTGCAGGGCTGCGGCCTGCAAGGACACACCCAGCTCCTCACAAACCTCATGCAAGGCATCCACCTTTGCGATGATATCGGCAGGCGCGTCCGCATAATTGAACTTGCGATTGCCAGCCAGAATGCCGGAGTTGAAGGCACCGGCCACGACGATGCCGACGCCGCGTTTCGTGCAATTGTCCATAAAGTCGAGACTGCTCTGTTCCAGAAGCGTGTAGCGTCCGGCCAGCATGGCGATGTCGATATCGAAGACCTCCATCGCGTCACGAACAACTTCCCATTCATTGACGCCAAGGCCGATGGCTCCGGTAGAGCCTTCGTCGCGCAATCTGGTCAGCGCCTTGAAGCCGCCGCCCTCCGTCAGTTGCTGCCAATAATGCCGGTGCTTGTCGCCATGCGTGACGGAACCGATGTCATGGATGTAGAGAATATCGGGTTTCAGGATGCCAAGTCGCTGCTGGCTGGCCTCGAAGGAGCGCAAAATGCCGTCATGGGAGTAATCATAGACCGGACGGAAGGGGAGGGGCGCGATATAGGCGTCCTCTTCCGGCCCTACGGTTTCGTCCGGCACCATGACGCGGCCAACCTTGGTGCTGAGTGTATAGTCCGCCCTCTCATGCTCCGTCACCATCGTGCCAAGCCGCCGCTCGGAGCGGGTATAACCATAAAACGGTGCGGTATCGAAATAACGTATGCCGTGCTTCCAAGCCGTGTCGAACGCACCCTTCGATTCCTCGTAGGGCGTGACGCGATAGAGGTTGCCCATCTGGGCACAGCCGAGACCCATCAGGGTCACATCGACGTCGCGACGGGGCAATTTGCGTTTATCGGAGACTTTCATGGCACAGGCTTTCTCAAATTCGCATCTCTCAAGGTCAACGCAGCATCCCCGTTCAAATTGGTGGAACGGTCGCTTTTCCCTATTCGTCATCCTCGGGCTTGTCCCAAGGCTCCAACCATGTCGCACAAAATGCAACGGTGGTAGATGCTCGGGACAAGCCCGAGCATGACGAAGGAAGCGTTAGTACAGAACGTTCTTGGCTTCCGGCTTGTCGATATTGTCCTTGGTCACGACAACGACGCCCGTATCGACGAACTTCTCGACCTTTTCCTTGGCGATCAACTTCGAAACCGTCTGAACGCCAAGTTCGCCCATCTGGTATGAACCCTGAACGACGATACCGGCCAGCGTGCCATCCTTGACGAAACCCTGAAGGTCCTGATTACCGTCGAAGCCGATGGCGACGACCTTGCCAGCCTTGCCGGATTGTGCCAATGCGCGGCCAACGCCGATGGCTGTCGGCTCATTCGCGCCGAAGATGCCCTTCAGATCGGAATTGGCAGCGAGAACGTCGGTCGTCTGGTTCAACGCGGTCGCCATCTGCGACTGCGAGTAATAGGGGCCGACGATCTGAAGCTTGGAATTGGCCTTGATGTAATCGGTGAAACCACCGACGCGGCCGATTTCAGAGCCGGCGCCCGCAACGTAGGACATCACGGCAATCTTGCCTTCCTTGCCGACCTTGTCGATCAGCGCCTGGGCCGCAAGCTCACCAGCCTTTTTATTGTCGGTTGCAAGGAAGGACTGGTAATATTGCTCCGCACCCTTGGCCAGCTGCGAGTCGACGATCACCACGGGAATACGGGCTTCCCATGCCTTCTTGACGGCGGGGACCAGCGCGTCCGGGTCAGAAGGCGCCAGAACGATGCCTGAGACCTTACGGTTGACGGCGTTTTCCACCATGTTGACCTGATCGGCGATGGCCGATTCCGAGGCAGGGCCCTGGAAGGTCATGGTGTTGCCGGTCGAAGCCTTGATGGCCGCATCAGCGCCCTTCTGCACGTTCTGCCAGAAGGTCGAATTGACGGTCTTGACGATCACGGCGATTTCACCAGCCTGAACCGTGGATACGCTCCACAGGGCGATGACCGAGGTCAAAAGAACAGTGGTCAGTTTCTTCATGTTGTCCTCCATTAGTCCGGCCAAGCGATATCTCCTCGTCGTCTCGCCGGTATCCCGCGGAAAGGGTCCGCACCCCATGTGAACCTGTTTGTTCGATCAGCGGCGGTTGCGCAGCTGATCGATCCACACCGTGCCCAGAATGACCAGACCGATGATGATTTGCTGGGTAAAGGCAGAGACGCCGTTCATGTTGAGACCGTTGCGCAAAATGCCGATGACGAATGCGCCAATCGCGGTGCCGGAGATCGTGCCGACGCCACCGATCAGCGACGTGCCGCCGATCACCGCACTGGCAATCGCATCCAGCTCATACATGACGCCTTCATTCGGCTGCGCCGTCACCAGTCGCGACATCAGCACGCAGCCGGTCAGCCCAGCCAGCGTGCCGGACAGGATATAGGTGAAATTGGTGACTCTGGAGACGTTGACGCCGGAAAGACGGGCGGCTTCAGCATTGGAGCCCACCGCGTAGATATGACGCCCGAGTACAGAACGGTTTAGCATGAAGGACACGGCAATCGCGATAACGATCATCAGAATGACCGGATAGGGGATGCCCGGGAAAACGACATTGGGGAAACCATCATCGCCGATGGTGACGATGCGGAACAATGCGCCATTGCCAAGCTCGCCGAAGGATTCTCCAAGGCCCGATACGGCGCGGGCGCCGGTGATCTGCAAAGCCACGCCGCGGGCAATCAGCATCATGCCAAGGGTGGCGATGAAGGGCGGAAGCCGGAAGCGCGTGACCAGCAATCCGTTGATGAGGCCGCACAGCGACCCGGTCAGAATGCCGAAGAACATGCCCACCGGCACCGGCATGCCAAGCTCTTTTACGGCGAGTGCTGCGACCACGCCAGCCAATGCCAGAACGGAACCGACCGAAAGATCGATACCGCCGGTGATGATGACGCAGGTTGCGCCAATGCCCAAAAGCGCAATCGAGGTCACCTGAAGCGCGATCGTCATGGCGTTGTTGACGGTAAAAAACGCACTGCTGGTGGCCGAAAAAACCATGGTCAGCACGACAAGGCTGCCGAGTGCTGCGAATTTCTGGATGATGTCCTTCTGCCGGTCGCTGAAGGCGAAGCTCTTGGGTGGCGGTGCACTATCTGACATGTCTATCCCCACTGCTATAGCCGGAGGCATAGCGCATGATTTCTTCCTGGGTGGTTTTGGCCGTCTCGACGATGCCGGTAATCGTTCCCTCGTGGAACACGGCGATCCGGTCTGTCAGACCGAGCACTTCCGGCAGTTCCGAACTGATGAGAATGACGCCGATACCTTTTGCCGCCAGCTCGTCCATGATCTTGTAGATCGCAAACTTTGCCCCGACATCGATGCCGCGCGTCGGCTCATCGAAGAACAGCACGCGCGACTGCCGAAACAGCCATTTTCCGATGATGATCTTCTGCTGGTTGCCGCCGGATAGAAGACGAACGGTCTGTTTGATGGACGGCGTGCGGACGTTCAAAAGATCGACATAGCGGCGCGCCACATCGTCATGCTTCTTGAAATCGATCAGACCGAAGCGGTTGGATACCGCATCCATATTCGCAAGGGACGTATTGGCCGCCACCGACATCTTGATCGCGAGGCCATCGCTTTTGCGATCCTCGGACAGATAGGCGATGCCTTCGGCAATGGCGTCCTGAGGTGATTTTATCGACAACTCGCGGCCCTCGAATGTGATCGTCCCGGCATCGAAAGCATCCGCCCCGAAGATGGCGCGTGCCACTTCCGTGCGGCCTGCGCCCATGAGCCCCGCGAAGCCGAGTATTTCACCGCGCCGCAGTTCGAAGCTCACATCGTGAAACACGCCGGTCCGCGTCAGCCCCTTGACCGAAAATATTACCTCATCGGTCGGCTTCGATGTTCTCTCTGGAAACTTGTCTTCCAGCGAACGACCGACCATTCGGGTCACGATGTCATCCACGGTAACATCGGCGAAGTCATCGGTAGAAATATAGCGCCCGTCGCGCAGTACCGTCACGCGATCCACGATCTCGGCCATTTCATCAAGCCGGTGCGAGATATAGACAATGCCGACACCCGACGCTTTGAGATCGCGGATGACCTTGAACAGAAGACGCGTCTCCTGCTCCGTCAGCGAAGACGTAGGCTCGTCCATGATGAGAACTTCCGCATCGAGCGAAAGCGCCTTGGCGATCTCCACCATCTGACATTGCGCCACGGATAGTCCACGCACCAGTTGATCCGGGTTGAGATCGACACCGAGGCGGTCGAGGCAGCGCTTGGCGTTGCTGCGCAATGTCTTGCGGTCGACGAGAAAACCTTTTCGCGGCTCGCGCGCCAGATAAATGTTCTCGGCCACGCTGAGGTGGGGCACGAGGTTGAGTTCCTGATGGATAATGGCAATACCGGCAGCTTCGGATTCGAGCGGCGAGGCGTATTGAACGGTCCGACCCTTGTGCACGATGGTGCCGCTGGTCGGCTGATAGACGCCGCTGACGATCTTCATCAACGTGGACTTGCCCGCGCCGTTCTCGCCGCAGACGGCGTGAACTTCGCCGGAACGCAGATCGAATTGCACGTCGCTCAGCGCTTTGACGCCGGGAAATTCCTTGCTGATGTGATCAAGGCGCAGCAAAATGCGACCATGCTCGCGCGCCGTTTGACCGGCTGCGGCAGCATCCTCAACAGTCGATGCGCTGTGCGACATCTTGTTCCTCCCGATAGCGCCCTGACTCCACTCAAGGTGCTGCGATGGGCGGAATGGTTAGGCCGCATTTTTTCTGTGGTCAAGCCAATTGTCCGATGAGATATAAAAAAGAGATTGGCGATATACGAAACGGCACTGGAGAAATTTAGAATTATCTTTTAATTTCAATGTAGTAAACAATATCTTGCTTCATGCCCACGATGTCGATACGGTAAGGCCAAAGTTAAGAAGCATCGAACGTCGTCAGAAAAGTCGCATGAGTGGTCAGGCCAAAAACATCGAACCGCGCAGATTGTATCAGCAGATCGCAGACCAGATCCGCGAGCTGATCGAGAATGGCGAGTTTCAAGCGGGCGCACGCCTGCCTGCCGAGCGTGAGCTGGCGCAAAAGCTGGGTGTGTCACGCCCGTCCCTGCGCGAGGCCCTGATTGCGCTCGAGATCGATGGTAGCGTAGAAATCCGCATGGGGTCAGGCGTCTATGTGTCTGCCGAGCCCGTCCAGTCGCCAGGTCGTACGAAGTCTTTGGGAGAAAGCCCGTCGGAGCTGATGCAGGCGCGCGCGGCACTTGAGGGGAGCACCGTGCTTCTGGCAACCAGCCGCATCGATGCGCAGGCGCTCGAAACGCTGCGCGCAACGCTGGATGCCATGCGTATCGAGATCGATGCCGGGCGAAAGCCGCTGGACCAGGACCGTCAGTTCCATGTTCTTATTGCCGAGCAATCGGGTAACAGCGTGCTCGCGCGTTTGGTCGGAGATCTTTTCGATGAGCGACACAGCCCAATTTCGGCGCAGTTTCGCGTAAAGTTCGAAGACCGCGACACCTGGGTTTACGCCTTGCAGGAGCATGAGGCCATTTTGGCCGCACTTGAGGCAAAGGACTCATTGCTGGCGCAAGCCACGATGCACAGCCATCTGGACAGCTCCAGACGGCGATGGGTCGAGAACTGATTTCGACAAAAGATAATCGCGAGGAGGAGACCGCGTGACAGACAATAGCGAAGCCACCATTCAGCTGAACGCGCGTGACAACGTCGCCGTCGCGCGCCGATCGATTCAGCCCGGAGGTGCCACCGGTCGTGGCGACCTCAAGGCCGTGGAACTGATCGGGCGTGGGCACAAGGTCGCTCTCAGCACCATCAGAAGCGGTGAGGAGGTGCTGAAATACGGGCAGGTCATCGGCGTCGCCACGCAGGATATCGAGCCCGGTCGCCATGTTCACCTGCACAACCTCGCCATGGTACCGTCGGAACATTCCCACCAGTTCAGCGTCGATATCGAAGAAAAGGGCATGTTGCCGCTCAGCGAGCGGCGCACCTTCATGGGCTTTGATCGCGGTGCTGGTGGCGTCGGCACGCGCAACTACATCGGCGTCATCGCTTCGGTAAACTGTTCCGCCACGGTCTCGCGCTACATCGCGGATTACTTCAACAAGCAGGGTGGTCTCGAGGGATTCGACAACGTCGATGGCGTCGTCGCGCTGACTCACGGCACCGGCTGTGCGCTGAACACCAAGTCCGAAGGCTACCGTCTTTTGATACGGACAATCCAGGGCTATGCCCGCCATCCCAATTTCGGAGGTATTCTTCTGATCGGGCTGGGCTGCGAAACCAATCAGATTGCGCCCATTCTTGAACATTACAGGATGGAAGAGGGCGAGCGTCTGCGCACCATGACGATCCAGCAACATGGCGGCACGCGCAAGACGATCGATGCGGCGATTGCTAACATCAAGGAAATGCTGCCGGGCGTGAATGCTGCCAAAAGGACAGAGCAGCCGCTATCGGCGCTGAAAGTAGCCTTGGAATGCGGCGGGTCGGATGGCTATTCCGGCATCTCGGCCAATCCTGCGCTGGGCTACGCGTCGGACCTTATCGTGCGCAACGGCGGGACCACGGTTCTTTCGGAAACGCCTGAAATCTATGGCGCCGAACATCTGCTGACCCGCAGAGCCGTGACGCCTGCGGTGGCGGAAAAACTGTTGCAACGCATCGACTGGTGGCGGGACTACACAGCCCGCAACGGTGATGAGCTGAACAACAATCCGTCCCATGGCAACAAGCTGGGCGGCCTCACGACCATCCTTGAAAAATCATTAGGGGCTGTCGCCAAGGGCGGATCGATGCCGTTGAAAGCCGTCTATGAGTTCGCTGAAACCGTTACTGAACCCGGTTTTGTGTTCATGGACACACCCGGCTACGACCCTGTTGCTGTAACTGGGCAGGTGGCGGGTGGCTGCAATGTCATCTGCTTCACCACGGGCCGAGGTTCGGTCTCGGGTTTCAAACCATCGCCTTGCATCAAGATTGCCACTAATTCCGAAATGTACGAGCACATGAAGGAAGACATGGACATTAACTGCGGCGAGATTGTCACCGGTCATGAAACCATCGAAGAATCCGGCAACCGAATTTTTGAGCACATCATCGCCGTTGCGTCGGGCGACAAGACCGTTAGTGAAATCTACGACTACGGCGACAACGAGTTCGTGCCCTGGCAGGTCGGCGCAGTGACGTGATGGTCTGTCTCACGTGAAACACCGGGCACGCGCCGGGTGATCAAAAAGGGGTAGGGTGGCGTGCCGGTTTCCGGCTTCGCCACCCTTATTTCATCAATGCTTGAAGTGACGCATGCCCGTGAAGACCATGGCAACGTTATGGGCGTTGGCCGCGTCGATGACGTCCTGATCCCGCATGGAGCCACCCGGCTGAATAACCGCCGTGGCGCCGGCGGCGATGGCGGCCAGAAGGCCGTCTGCAAACGGATAGAATGCTTCCGAAGCAACCGCTGAGCCCTTTGTCAGGGGTTCTGCAAGGCCCATGGCTTTGGCGGCATCTTCTGCCTTCTGTGCTGCAATGCGTGCAGAATCAATGCGGCTCATCTGGCCAGCACCGATACCAGCAGTCTGGCCATCCTTGGCGTAAATCACAGCATTGGATTTGACATGCTTGGCAATCTTGAAGGCAAATTTCATGTCTTCGAGTTCCTGCGGGGTCGGCGCGCGGTTGGTGACGACCTTGAGATCAAGGTCTTCCACCATGCCGTTATCGCGGCTTTGCACGAGTAGGCCACCAGAGACTGTCTTTGCAGTGATACCGGGCGCACGCGCATCCGGCAGGCCACCTGCTGACAGCAGACGCAGGTTTGGCTTGCGGGCAACGATCAGTCTTGCTTCTTCGGTCACATCAGGTGCGATGATGACCTCGGTGAAGAGCTGGATGATCTCTTCAGCCGTTTCTGCATCCAGTGTCCGGTTGAGCGCGATAACGCCGCCGAAGGCAGAGACCGGATCGCATGCCAGCGCCCGCTTGTAGGCATCCAGCAGCGTCTCACCTGTCGCCACGCCGCAAGGATTTGCATGCTTGATGATGGCAACCGCAGGCGCTTTCTCTGGCAAAAACTCGGCAACCAGTTCGTAAGCGGCATCCGTGTCGTTGATGTTGTTGTAGGAAAGCTGCTTGCCCTGCAAAAGGGTCGCGGTCGCAACACCCGGACGTTTGTCGCCTGTCAGATAGAAACCGGCGCTCTGATGTGGGTTTTCACCGTAACGCATCTTTTCCTTCAGCACGCCGCCGACAGCGCGGTAATGCGGTGTTTCGATGGACAGCGCTTCGGCAAACCAGTTGGAAATGACAGCGTCATAGGCAGCAGTACGTGCGTAGGCCTTTGCTGCAAATTTCTGGCGGAGCGCGTAGCTCGTCTCGCCATCATTCGCCTGCAAAGCTTCCAGCAGTTCCGGGTAATCGCTGGGATCGGTGATGACGGTGACATAAGCGTGGTTCTTGGCCGAAGCGCGGATCATGGCGGGTCCGCCGATGTCGATGTTTTCCACCGTCGTCGGATAATCGCCACCCTTAGCCCTGACCTCTTCGAACGGGTAGAGATTGATGATGGCCAGATCGATGGCTTCGATGCCATGTGCACGCATGGCCTCGACATGCTCTTCATCGTCGCGGATGGCCAGCAACCCACCATGGACGTTGGGGTGCAGCGTCTTGACGCGGCCATCCATGATCTCTGGAAACTTGGTCACATCGGACACATCCGTCACCGGCAGTCCGGCATCCGCGATCGCCTTGGACGTTCCGCCCGTTGACAGAAGCTTGACGCCGAGTTTGACCAGCGTACCGGCGAGTTCGATAATATCGGTCTTGTCGGAAACCGATAGCAGCGCGGTACGGATTTTGACCTTGTCAGGCGCGGGGATTTTTTTGGAAACGACAGCCATGGGACTACTCCGTGGAACGTGGAGGAAGGGCCGGAGATCAATCGTTCCGGCGGTTGCCGCCGCGTTAGCACAGCTTTGCGCATTAATAAACACAGCCACGCCGTCCAGCTTGCGATTCGGCAGGGGTTTTTCCTTTAGGGAAGCCCTGCCTAAAGCTTTCTTTCGATCAGCCAGCGCACTTCACTGGTTTCTAATACCTGAAAATGGATTTCCAACTGCTGTGAAGGACGGATGCCGGAGGCATCCGCCATGAAAACATCCTCTGCAATGGAGACCATCTGCCCCGGTGCCGAAAATACCCAGCTTGTGCCATCGCTGGCCCGCATCATCACCGACTCTTCGTCCTGCCTCACCAGTTCGATAGAGGGGTGAATGTGGAAGCGGGAGACGGCATCGATCATCGCATCCGGTTGTTTTTTATCCTGCTGAGCAAGATAGATAAGATCACGACCTTTGATCTTGCTTCCTGCTGCACTCAGTTCCAGCTCGCGTTGATGGATGTAACCGTAGTCTCTGACATAGCCATCATGGGAGGCGATCAACACGTCGGCACCCTTTTGATCGGTCTCTCGCTGAACGCTAACCTCGCTGATACCGGCAACCATGATAGGCCCCAGCAGGCGCGACCGTGACAGCCGGCAAGACGAAGTATCATTGATCGTCACCGTCGAATGGGCAGCAGTTGAACGGCTCGCGCGTTTGAAATCCGGTGCGGCGTAGGAGGGAAAGCCGGAATTAACGATGAAACGGTTGCGAACGGAAGAAAGCTCGAATGACAGACAGCCGCAATGCGCACCTCTGGAGAGTTCCATGGACTGGGGGATGCCGGTGTCGACGATAATAACCGTATCATCCGCTGACAGCCGCTGATAGGCCACATCAGGCAGGGCCCGGGATGGACGCCCGGATGTTTCGTCATAGCGCAGCACCGATGCCAGTTCATTCGCCAGCGTTGCCGTCGAGCCATTGAAAAGCGCAAGGTCACCATCCTGATGGCGGAAAAAGCGAATGGCGGGAAACATGCGGTCGATTGCTGGAACGAGACCGGGCGGCACGTCGTGACCGAGATTGATGTAACTTTGGCGCAACGGCAGCAGATCCAGCAGCAGTTCCAGCATAACGCGTGGATTGCGCGACACGTGGCCGCCATCGGGCAGAACCTGCCGCTCCAGCTCCCGATCAAGCTTCATACCGAAGCGCGCAATTTTCGAAGCCCGGTTGGGAAGTGAAATGGACGCCACCGCCAGCGCAATGCGAATCTTAAGACGGGTCTCTCCATCAGGCGCATATCTGTCGATAAGGCTGAGATAGGCGACGTGAAAGCCCAGGCTTTTGAGAAAACGCCGATAGAAGCCCGCATCCGCATTGTGCAACACAACAGGGGAATGGGACAGCCAAGCGATCAACCGTTGCGCCGCTGTATCAGGAGCCCAGGCGACCCCGACGAAAGTGCGGCCATGCAGCGCGATCCAGTCAGACACGAGAACGCGCGACCGGTGACAGGCCTCGTCCGACTTGCTGGCACGGACATGGCGCAGCCAGCTGAACGCATGCAGCCTTTCTTCGAAAGCCACGGAGGGCATTTCAAGCGAGAAAGGCGACACGCCACCGGTTTCCAGAATGCGCCCGGCAAGCGCTATGCGGCCATAAATGAGTTCCTGAGCCACATAGGGATCGACCGCGCGCAAATCCGTTGGCGCTGCCACTAGCCCGCTGGGAGCGCGTTTTGCCAGCTTGGATAATTTCAGACGCAGAGGCGCAATGCCTATCATCAGATGGTTTCGAAGCGTGCGTAGAAATAGCCCCGCCGCGCTGAAGCTGCTGTTCAGGGATCTTACCAAACGTGTCTTTCCCGCCTGCGCAACGATGATGGATGGACCGCAGAATGATGGATGCTGGCTAGCAATGGACAAGTCACTCAATGTTTCACGAAAAACTTCATATTCTGTAAACGATCCACCATGCGGCAGAGGAAGCAGCGTGAACGGCTCCCTGTCACGAGCGCGCTACAGAAACCGGGTTGTGCGAAAAGAGATGAACACATGGAATGATGCCGCTGCGACCAGTCGTTCATCACAGCGACATCCAGAAAAGGACAAGCAATGGACTATCGTTTACGCAACACCGCTGCGTAAAAACCATCGACTCCGCCGAACATATCCGGCGTGGTGCGCAGGTCACCATCCGCATTGACAGCATGCTCCATGCCGGGAAAGTCCTGTGCAGATACGGGTATGCGTTCCAGATCGGGCGAACTGGCCAGTACCTTCGCCACCATCTCTTCACCCTCGGAGGGGTCGAGCGAGCAATTGGAGAACACGACGAGCCCGCCGGACTTCACGAATGTGGAGGCATGACGCAGCATCTGCTCCTGAAGACCGGCAAGCTTGGCGATATCGCGCTCGTCCTTGGTCCAGCAAACGTCGGGATGCTTGCGCAATGTGCCGGTGGATGAGCATGGTGCGTCCAGAAGCACCGCGTCGAACAGCTCCTCCGGCTGAAACTTCAGCATGTTGCTCTCGATCGTCTCGGCCTCCAGCTTCAGACGCCTGAGATTTTCGCGAAGCCGTTTCAGGCGATTACCAGACTGATCGAGCGCCGTGACCTTCGCGCCGCTCAAAATCAGCTGTGCCGTCTTGCCGCCGGGAGCCGCACAGGCATCCACCACACGTTTTCCCGTCAAATCACCCATGAGGCGGACAGGTATGCTGGCGGAGAAGTCCTGGACCCACCACTCGCCGTCGTCAAAACCCTCCAGTCCCGAAACCGAGCCTTCGAATGAGCCAAGCCGGACACTGCCATTGGGCATGACCGTGCCACCGAGCTTCGAGGCCCATTGCTCCGGATTTGACTTCACAGTGATATCGATGACGGACGGAATAAGCTGCGCTTGAGCCATACGTTCGGCAGCATCTGCGCCATAGACTTTCGACAGCCGTTTATAAAACCATTCGGGCAAGACGGGTATCGCGCTAACAGCTTGCAAAACATCGTCTTTTTCGCGCCCCAACCGCCGCAGGACTGCATTGACCAGCTTCACGAAACGTCTGTTGCGTGGATCGCGATGCGCTTGCTCGACAGCAAGATCGACAGCCGAGTGATCTGGCACATCCAGATACAACATCTGCGTCGCACCCACGACCAGAACATGATGGAGCGAGCGGGCGCCTTGCGGAAGCGGTCCATCCAGCAACATGCCAAGCGCTGCATCGATACGCGGCAAGTGGCGTAGCGCTGTATTGACGATGGCACGCACCAAGGCTCGGTCTGCAACATTGAGAGCCCGGTAGGTAGGGTTGCCGTTTTCGGCGTCCATCATGCCATCGAGGGATGTCTTCTTTTCGAGAACAGCGGACAAAATCTTGACCGCCGCCATCCGCGAGCCGAGCCCGGGCTTCCAGGCGTCACCCGACGTGGATGCTTCATCGTTTCCACCAGACGGCTTACGTTTGAAATGTTTTGCCGGTTTGGCGGAAGAATTCGATGTCAAGACCAAGGCCCTTTGCGCTCATTATTATCGCTTCGACCCGAACCGGTGTTAGGAACGGACCGTGATTTGCGGACCGGCTTAGCACTTGTGGACTGGTAGGTCGATGGCTGTGCAAACTCACCGGACATGGCATGCAGGGCCGCGATGCGATTATCCGTGTTGGGGTGCGTGGAAAATAGATTGTCCATCCGTTCGCCAGAGAGCGGGTTGATGATGAACATATGTGCCGTCGCCGGGTTGCGCTCCGCGTCATCATTATGAATCTGGCGGGCAGCACCGGAAATCTTCTGCAGCGCAGATGCCAGCCAGATCGGGTTGCCACAGATTTCCGCACCACGCCTGTCGGCAGAATATTCACGTGTTCGGCTGATCGCCATCTGCACCAGCATGGCGGCGAATGGCGCGACAATCATGGCGAACAGAATTCCGATGAAGCCCAAGGGATTGTTGTTTTCGCGGTTTCCTCCCATGAACAGCGCGAAGTTGCCGAGCATAGAGATGGCACCTGCCAAGGTCGCCGTGATGGTCATCGTCAACGTGTCACGGTTTTGAATATGGGCGAGCTCATGCGCCATGACGCCAGCGACTTCCTCGGGCGTCAACTGCTCCATCAATCCGGTTGAGGCGGCCACTGCGGCATTCTGTGGATTGCGACCAGTGGCAAAGGCGTTTGGCTGCGGACTATCGTAGACATAGACTTTTGGCATTGGCAAACTGGCATTGTGAGCCAGGTCGCGAATCATCGCAAAGAACTCCGGCGCATTGCGCTCATCGACCTCCTGTGCGTGATAGGCCTTCAAGACCATCTTGTCGGAATTCCAGTAGGAAAACAGGTTCATTCCTGCGGCAACAACGAGCGCGATCATCATGCCGCCGCGACCGCCGAGCATAAAACCGATGCCCATGAACAAGGCGGTCATGAACGCCAACAACATGGCCGTACGCATCATGTTCATCCGATAATCTCCGTAATTGAGTGGAATGACTTACCAAGCCATCTCGACTTCTATAATCTGGTTACGAAGAAACGCATTTCAATATCCTGTCATAAGGCCTTGGAACAATGGAAGATGCAGACAACGACAACAGCGGTGAAAACCGCAAGCCGATTTCGCCAGCCGCAGCACGCGCGCTGAAGGAAGCCGAAGAACGCCGCAAGCATGCGGAAGCACTGGAGCTGCCACCGGAAACGGGCGGCCGGGGAGGGGTCGAACCCGTCCGATTCGGCGATTACGAAATCAAAGGCCGAGCCATCGATTTTTGATCGACGCCAGTCCTTAAAAATTTCTTATTTAAAAACAATACCTTAAATTACTTCTGCTCTAGCAGACGGCACACGGCTTCCAACTGTTCCAGCGAGCGGTAGTTGATGCGAATATGACCGCCATTGCCCTTATGGGCGATTTTGACATCAAGCCCGAGTGCATCGGTCAATGTCCGCTCCAAAGCGATAGTGTCGGAATCTTTTTCATTTTCCGGCTTGCGGGAATGACCAGGATCAAGCTGGGCCTTGATATCAGCCTGAGCCATACGCTCGGCATCACGGACAGACAGTCCACGAGACACGATGGCGCGGGCGAAATGAAGTGGATCCGATGTCGTCACGAGCGCGCGCGCGTGGCCAGCCGACAGGGTACCCTCGGCCAGCATATCACGCACCGGATCGGGCAGCTTTAGAAGTCGCAGACTGTTGGCGACGTGACTACGACTTTTGCCGATAATCTCACCGAGATCATTTTGGGTATAACCATGTTCGGCAATCAACTGATCGTAACCCAGCGCCTCTTCCAGCGGATTGAGATCGGAGCGTTGGACGTTCTCGACGATCGCCAACTCGAGAGCGGTGCGGTCATCGACATCACGAACGATGACGGGAATTTCTGTGAAGCCAGCGAGTTGTGCCGCACGCCAACGACGTTCACCGGCGATGATTTCATAGCGGTTCTGCTCGACCGTTCGGACGACGACAGGTTGAACGATACCATGCTGGCGAATGGAGGATGCGAGATCCTGCAATTCATTTTCATCAAAATGGCGACGTGGATTGCGCGGGCTGCGGGCGATGAACTCGATCGGGATCGTACGGTCAGGGCTGACCGCGCGTTGTGGCTCGCCAACAGGGAGAGGCTGGTCCATCTCGCCAATCAAGGCTGCAAGTCCGCGACCGAGACGGCGCTTTGATAAATCATCGCTCATAAATCAAACTCCAAAAATCCGAATAGGTCGCGAGTCCTCGCTCGTCATCCCCTCAGTTTACGCAGTCACGGCCTAAGCGGCCTTTCGCAGCCGTTCGCGCTGTATGACCTCGGACGCCAACTGCAAATATGCCTGGCTTCCGGCGCATTTCAAATCGTAAAGAATAGCGGGTTTACCATAGGAAGGCGCCTCGGAAACGCGAACGTTTCTCGGTATCAACGTGTGATAGACCTTCTCACCGAGATGCGTTCTGACGTCATTGACAACCTGCTGCGCAAGATTGTTCCGCGAGTCGAACATGGTGAGCACGATGCCCTGGATATCGAGAGCAGGGTTTACCGTTCCACGAATTTGATTCACCGTATCAAGCAATTGGCTGAGGCCTTCCAACGCAAAAAACTCGCATTGGAGAGGGACCAAAACCGAATGCGCTGCCGCCATTGCATTCATCGTCAGCAGGTTGAAGGATGGGGGGCAATCGACAAGAATATAAGAGTAAGCTCGCGCATCAGCAGCCTGTAGGGCATTTCTCAGCAAAAATACGCGATTGGAAGCATTGGCCACCTCCATTTCAAATCCCAGGAGATCCATGGTCGACGGGACGATATCGAGGTTCGGCACGGCTGTGGGAACGGCAACCTCGGCAACCGAATTGGCACCGATCAAGAGATCATAGGATGATAGCTTACGCTCACGGCGGTCGATACCCAGCCCGGTGCTCGCATTGCCCTGCGGGTCGAGGTCCACAACCAACACACGCTCGCCGATTGCGGCGAGAGCCGTGGCGAGGTTGATAGCAGTCGTCGTTTTACCGACGCCACCCTTTTGGTTTGCGATCGTTATAATTCGATTTTTCTCAAACATGATGCCGCACCTGACCTGGTCAATCAGCTTTCCGACGTAGGTGACTGATTTCGAGCACAACGGAGCTCGCTTCTACACTGCTTTGATGTCTTACCAGATCGAAATCCCATCTACCACGCGCTTTATGCACTTCGACTTCATAATCCCGACCTTTGTTGAGATAAGAAGTGAGACTATCGTTTTTACGCGCCCATGGTTCGATATAACCGAACAGTGTATCGAGGTCAGCAAGTGCGCGAGCGGATATTGCGTCGCATTGTTGGACCAAACTTGGGGCCTTCTCAATCCGAACTGGATGGACAGAACCGCGAGCCCCTGTCTCCGTCAGTGCGACACGTAGAAAACCAGCTTTTTTGTTATTACTTTCAACGAGGTCTACCCAGCCGTCGCCGATTTCTGTGAGAAATATAGCGGTAATGATTCCAGGAAAGCCACCGCCACTTCCCAAATCGATCCAGTGTTGGGGTTTTGGCGCAAGCTGGAATATCTGAGCACTATCGGCAACGTGGCGGGACCAAAGGTCCGTAAGCGTCGAAGGCGCTACAAGATTTGTTGTCGCGTTCCACTTTTTGAAAAGTTCGACGAAATGCTCGAGTTTTTCCTGTGTTTCACGTGAAACACTTTGGCCGTTTATGTTCATAAGAGACTCGTTATAGCTGTGCACGCAACGTTTGACTTCGCGTATAAGCGCCTTTCTTGAGCAGAGCAAGAATAAGCGAAATGGCGGCAGGCGTCATGCCATCGACCCGAGAAGCCTGAGCAATGTTCGCCGGGCGCGCCTTTTGAAGCTTTTGCTTCAACTCGTTGGAAAGGCCGGAAAGCGTAGAAAAATCGAAATCGTCAGGAATGGACCTGTCTTCATCGCGCTTTATATCGATGATATCCGCGTTTTGTCGCTGCAAATAAACGGCGTAGCCTGCTTCGATTTCAAGGACTTCAGCGACCTTTGGCGCCAGTGCTGATAGCTCAGGCCAATGGTCTGTGATTGTCGCGAACGTGATATCTGGATAGGAAAGCAACTCATAGGCAGATCGCCTTTGGCCGTCCTGATTTAATTTCAGACCCTGTTTAGCTGCCTCAAATGGACTAATTGTCAGCTCTTTCAGTTTCGCCCGAGCTCCATCCAATGTACCGACAAAGTCGGCAAAACGCTTCGACCGCTCAGACCTGACAATTCCCGCAGTCTCTCCAAATGGCGTGAGCCGGAGATCGGCATTATCAACACGTAGGGACAGGCGGTATTCTGCTCGCGACGTAAACATTCTGTAGGGCTCGGTGACACCCTTTGACGTCAAGTCGTCTATCATCACACCGATGTAGGATTCTGTCCGGCTGAAGTGGACTGGAGCGCCACCACTTGCAAAAACTGACGCATTGAGCCCTGCAACAAGCCCCTGTGCCGCCGCCTCTTCATAACCAGTCGTTCCGTTAATCTGACCAGCCAAAAACAAACCCGGAATTTTCTTGCATTCGAGAGATGGCCGCAGCTCTCTTGGATCGACATAGTCGTATTCAATGGCATAACCCGCCTGCAGGATTTTTACCTGTTCAAGGCCAGGGATGGTGTGGATGAAGAGTTCCTGGACCGATAGGGGCAGGGATGTCGAAATGCCGTTTGGATAGATGGTATCATCATCCAGCCCTTCGGGTTCCAAAAATATCTGATGGCCATCGCGTTCACCAAATCGCACTATCTTGTCTTCGATAGAGGGACAATAACGCGGGCCCACACCTTCGATCTGTCCCGAATACATGGCAGAGAGATGGATATTATCCTGAATGATCTTGTGGCCAGCAGGCGTCGTTCTCGTGACACCACATTCGATCTGGGGATTGCGAATGTGGTCCGTCATGAAGGAGAAGGGAACGGGGTCCGCGTCCGCGCCCTGACGCTCGACTGACGCCCAATCAATGGTCCTGCCATCCAGTCTGGCTGGTGTTCCCGTTTTCAGGCGGCCCATAGAAAGCCCAGCACGAGCCAATGTATCTGAGAGACCAACGGATGGCCTTTCACCAACGCGACCCGCGGGAATCTTTTCGGACCCGATATGAATGAGGCCGCGTAAAAATGTGCCACTCGTCAGAACGACCGATCGGCAAGCGATTTTAGTGCCATCGGCTAGGATGACAGCTGTTATGACGTTGTCTGCAAATTCAATGTCGTACGCATCACCTTCAAGGACAGTGAGATTCGAAATTGCGGAGATTTCCGCCTGCATCGCTTCTCTATATAGCCGTCTATCCGCCTGCGTGCGTGGACCTCTGACTGCGGGACCTTTCTTGCGGTTGAGCATTCGGAACTGGATTCCGCCCTCATCGGCAACGCGTCCCATCAATCCGTCCAAGGCATCGATCTCCCTAACGAGATGGCCTTTTCCCAGTCCACCAATCGCCGGATTGCAGGACATGACGCCAATGGTATTTTTATTATGCGTGAGCAGGGCGGTTTTTGCGCCGTGACGCGCAGCAGCAGCAGCAGCTTCGCTACCGGCATGACCGCCACCAATGACAACAACATCGTACTTCATGACGAGACCCGTCCTTTCGGTCTGCCCGCGCCCTATTGGCTCAGTGTTTCACGTGAATCATTTTCCTATGCAGAATTCGGAGAATATCACACCGAGCAATTCTTCTACATCAACCCGACCGGTGATTCGTCCCAACGACGTCGCAGCCAGTCGCAAATATTCTGATCGGACCGCAAGGTCCATGCCTTCAGAATTGAGCGCATCACTAACATAGTTCAACGTCTCTTCAAGTCGTTTCTTATGTCTAGCGCGTACAGGCGCCAAAGAGTGCGTCACACCAACACGTGTTTCGATATGCGATCTGATCAGGGACTTGAGTTCAACCAAACCTTTCCCGGTCTTCGCCGAGATGACCAAGTCGTAGGGAGCAGTACAACGCTCTGGATGAAGATCGGATTTCGTGGCGACATTTACTATCGAGACGTAAGATGCCAACTCAATTTGTTGCGCATCCGAATCGGTCTCGGATAGCGATAGCACAAGGTCAGCTTCCGCTGCGCTCGCACGGGCCCGTCTTACACCTTCGCGCTCAACCACATCGTCTGTGTCTCTCAATCCGGCGGTATCATAGATCGTCACCAGGTATCCGCCGATATCCAAGTCGGTGCTGATCACGTCGCGCGTCGTGCCCGCTATGTCCGTCACGATAGCAATATCACGTCCGCTCATAGCGTTCAGTAGGCTTGATTTACCAACGTTCGGCGAACCGATAAGTGCAACCTTGAAGCCGTTGCGAATGATTTCGCTGGAGCCGCCTGCATTCAGATGATCCGATATTTCCGTTTTTATTCTGGAGACGGTAACCCAGACCTGTGCTGCTACCGAATCGGGAACGTCTTCCTCGTCAGAGAAATCAAGCTCCGCTTCGATCAATGCGCGGCAACGGGTGAGTTGGTGCGCCCAGTCATCGTATAGTACAGAGAGTTGGCCGGATGTCTGCTCAACGGCCAAGCGCCTCTGCATTTCCGTTTCTGCTTTCAAAAGGTCGGCCAAGCCCTCTACTTCCAGCAAATCCATCTTGCCATTGTCATAGGCGCGCTTGGAGAACTCTCCGGCTTCCGCGGGCCGGATGTGATCGATAGCATCCAGTTCTGTGAAAACAGCGTCAACGACGGCCTTGCTGCCGTGCAGATGGATTTCGACGCAGTCCTCGCCCGTGAAAGAATGAGGGGCTGGAAATTGAATCACCAAAGCCTGATCGATTGTTTCTTTGTTTCGGTTACGAATCGTTCGGAGTGCGGCAACGCGGGGTGCTGGAAGACGACCCCCTGTCAGCATAGACATCGCGACCATGGCCTGACTTCCGCTCAATCTCAGCACAGCGACTCCCGCAGGCAGAGTGCCGCTGGAAAGGGCGTAGATTGTGTCCGTAGAAGAAACCAAGGTCTTTAACTCCAATGGGTATGCCACGCCTGAACGATACAACGACAAACCGCGCCCTTGTGAGGCGCGGTCAGGCAAACTCTGATTGTAAACCCAGCGATCAGGTGTTCATCGAATCGAAGAAATCCCCGTTGGTCTTGGTCTGCTTCAACTTGTCGATCAGGAACTCGATGGCATCGGTCGTGCCCATCGGCGCAAGGATACGACGCAACACGAAAATCTTCTGAAGATCCTGACGTGGTACGAGGAGGTCTTCCTTACGCGTACCGGACTTGAGAATGTCCATGGAGGGGAAGATACGCTTATCGGCGACCTTACGATCCAGAACGATTTCCGAGTTACCGGTGCCCTTGAATTCTTCGAAGATGACTTCGTCCATGCGGCTTCCCGTATCGATCAGGGCGGTCGCGATGATCGTCAGCGATCCACCTTCCTCAATGTTACGGGCTGCACCGAAGAAACGCTTCGGGCGCTGCAAGGCATTGGCGTCCACACCACCGGTTAGAACCTTACCAGAAGAAGGAACAACGGTGTTGTAGGCGCGTCCGAGACGCGTGATCGAATCAAGCAGAATAACGACGTCACGGCCGTGTTCGACAAGACGCTTCGCCTTTTCGATCACCATCTCGGCGACCTGAACGTGGCGCACGGCAGGCTCATCGAATGTAGATGAAACGACTTCACCTTTTACAGAACGCTGCATGTCCGTCACTTCTTCTGGACGCTCGTCGATGAGAAGTACGATCAGGTAGCATTCAGGATGATTAGCCGTGATGGAGTGGGCAATGTTCTGCAGCAAAACGGTTTTACCCGTACGCGGCGGCGCAACGATCAACCCGCGCTGGCCCTTACCCAGCGGTGCGACAAGGTCCATCACGCGCGCTGACAAATCCTTGGATGTCGGTATTTCGAGTTCAAGCTTGAAGCGCTCGTTCGGATAGAGCGGTGTCAGATTGTCGAAATGAACCTTGTGGCGAATCTTCTCAGGGTCATCGAAGTTGATTGTGTTGACCTTCAGCAGCGCGAAGTAGCGCTCGCCTTCCTTTGGTCCACGGATCGGGCCCTCGACGGTATCACCGGTCTTGAGCGAAAAGCGGCGGATTTGCGAAGGCGAGATGTAGATATCATCCGGGCCGGGCAGGTAGTTTGCGTTGGCAGAGCGCAGAAAGCCGAAGCCATCCTGAAGAACTTCAACAACGCCTTCACCGATAATCTCGATGTCCTGACTTGCCAATACCTTGAGGATTGCAAACATGAGCTCCTGCTTGCGCATCGTGCTCGCATTTTCGACTTCCAGGGATTCTGCAAAAGTCAGCAAATCGGTTGGGGATTTGCTCTTAAGTTCCTGAAGCTTCATTTCAGCCATGAAGAGAAAGACCGTCTTTAAAATATGTGTGTGGGGAAAGGCTTGTTCGCGAATCAGGTACTGTGGGTGGCCCGCAGACGTCTGAATAATTCACATGCCATTGAGATGAGTTACCGGAAAATAGCGGTTCAACCTGAAAGCTGCAAGAGGAAAGCACCAATTCCGAGAAAATTATCGTGATGACACCTCAAGCGAAGGGTTTCACAACCACAAGTATGACTATGAGGATCATCAAAAGGGTTGGGGCCTCATTCATCAACCGCCAGTGACGAGCGGTCCGTGTGTTTTCGTCACGCGCAAACCGGCGCACGCTTCTGCTGAAATAGACATGGGTGAGCGTCATGAGGATGACGAGGCCGATCTTTGCATGCAACCAGCCGCCGGAAAAACCATAAACTGACCACGCAAGGTAAAGACCAAGAACCCAGGAAATCATCATTGCGGGGTTCATGATCACCTTGAGAAGCCTCTGCTCCATGATCTTGAAGGTCTCAGACTTGTCGGAACCGGGCGCTGCGTCGGTGTGATAGATGAAAAGCCTGGGCAGGTAGAACAAGCCAGCCATCCACGAGATGACGGCAATGATGTGCAAAGCCTTGATCCAGAGGTAGGCGTGTGAGGGATCGACATGCAGCACCAAGGCAACTAGGCCAACAAAAACGGCAAGCGCTACTGCGGCTCGGAGGCGTGCCTTACGGCCTGCTGTGGCTGAAGTCTGCTTTTCCCCGCTCATAGCGCATAGCCGTGTGAACGGACACGGGACACCAATCTGGCGACATTCTCCGGGTCAGCCTGGGGCGTAATCCCGTGCCCGAGATTGAAGATCAGCGGGCCGTTAGCAAGACAGTTCAGGATCGCATCGATCCCGTCTTCCAAAGCCCGGCCACCGGCCACCATCCGCATCGGGTCGAGGTTACCCTGTACCGGTCCATCCTTCTGGAGTTCACGGGCGAACGACAGCGGCACGCTCCAATCGAGACCAATGGCGTCAGCACCGGTCTTCTGTCGGTAATCTTTCAATAGGATACCGGCACCCTTCGCGAAGGCTATTATTTTTGCACCAGGCCTCCGTGCCCGAACGGACGCGATGATGCGGGCGACGGGCTTTACCGCGAAATCCTCGAATTCCTTTTCGCCGAGAACGCCGGCCCAGGAATCGAATATCTGAACGGCATCTGCACCAGCATCGAGCTGCGCCACGAGATAATCGGCAGAAACGTCTGCGAGAAAAGCGAGAAGCGTTTCCATGGCCTGCGGGTGTTGATAGCCAAACAGACGGGCAGGGGCCTGATCCGGCGTTCCATGCCCTGCAATCATGTAGGTCGCAACCGTCCACGGCGCACCGCAAAAACCCAGCAGCGTTGTTTCACTGGGTAATTCCTGCCTCAATCGCTTCACCGTTTCGAAAACAGGAGCCAGATGCGGCAGGATGTTATCACCCCTCAACGCTGCAATCCCCGCGGGATCGATCAGGTCCATCGCAGGGCCCTTGCCCTCGGTGAAGGATACGTTGCGGTTCAACGCGTCGGGTATCACGAGGATGTCGGAAAACAGAATGGCGGCATCCAGGCCGAAACGTCGGATCGGCTGCAAGGTCACTTCGGTCGCAAGTTCAGGATTGTAACAGAGATCGAGGAAACTTCCTGCTGCCTTCCGCGTTTCCCGGTACTCCGGCAGGTAACGTCCTGCCTGTCTCATAAGCCAGATCGGAGGAGGGCCCAACGTTTCCCCGTTCAAAACCTTGATAACACGACGCTCTGACATGGGCTCATCTTTTCTAAAAAATAAAATCTAAGAGATCTAAATGATTTTCTATTTCTTAGAGTCTGTGAGTAGCAAGGATTAAAATCTATCCGGCGGAAATGCCGCATCGGGCTGAAACACAGATTTCAGCTTTGATCGAATCCATAGTTTGGGAAAAATTCGGTCATATCCCCATATCTCCTTAACGATTCAAAGGCTTGAGACGCATTCGCATTTGCTGCAGCCTGTGGATAAGGGGCTGATCGTTTTTAATGGATTTCATTTCTCCACAGAATTCACAGGGACGTGTTTGCTTGCTACACCGGATCGCCGATTGTGGATAAAACGGCAGTTATGCAGGCCGTGACCCGGTGCCGGACCCGAATGCGAGGTTTGTGCACCTTTATCAACAGGGAGCCGAAAACAACGTGGAGAACCAAAAAAGCTTCTTCCATCTTCATCTGATTTCTGACTCCACCGGTGAGACTCTGATGTCTGCGGGCAGGGCGGTGTCGGCACAATTTCATGCGGCGATGCCGCTTGAGCACGTCTACCCGATGATCCGAAACCAGAAGCAGCTTCAAAAGGTGATTGATAGCATCGATGAAGAGCCGGGAATCGTGCTCTATACAATCGTGGATGAACAACTGGCTGAGTACCTCGATCTTCGGTGTCATGCCATCGGCGTTCCCTGCGTCAATGTGCTGGAACCGGTCATCGGCATCTTTCAGACCTATCTCGGCACGGCATCACGACGCCGCGTGGGTGCGCAGCACGCGTTGAACGCAGACTATTTTGCGCGGATTGAAGCCCTGAATTTCGCGATGGACCATGATGACGGGCAGATGCCGGAAAATTACGATGATGCTGACGTCGTCATCATAGGCATCAGTCGCACCTCAAAGACACCGACGAGCATCTATCTCGCTAACAGAGGGATTAAGACGGCCAATATTCCTGTGGTGCCAGACGTTCCGCTGCCAGATAGTCTCTATAAGGCAACCAAGCCTTTGATCGTTGGTCTGGTGGCGACGTCGGATCGGATATCGCAGGTTCGTGAAAATCGCGAACTGGGCGTCACCGGTGGTTTTGACCGCGGACAATATATTGACCGGGCAACGATCATGGAGGAGCTGAAATATGCGCGCTCCCTCTGCGCCCGCAACAACTGGCCCGTAATCGATGTCACGCGTCGCTCGATTGAGGAGACGGCTGCTGCCATTCTTGCTCTTCGCCAAAGGACGCGTTAATTCCTTCGCATTCTTGTTCGGAGACCGTGGTTGATGAGACCAGAGCTGATCCTTGCCTCTTCCAGCGCATCACGCCAGATGCTGATGCGCAATGCTGGGCTGACATTCACGGCAATGCCCGCCGCTGTCGATGAGCGCGCCATCGATGCTCGTCTTGAAGCAGAAGGCGCTACACCTGACCGAATTGCGGTGGAATTGGCAAAAGCAAAAGCGCTTGCTGTCAGCGCCATCATGCCCGGGGCGATTGTTCTGGGCTGTGATCAGACAATGTCTCTGGGAACGCGGATTTTTCACAAACCAAAAGATATGACTGAAGCCCATGCGAACCTCCTCTCTCTGGCAGGGCAAACCCATCGCCTGAACTGCGGCGCAGCATTGGCGCAAAACGGTGAAATCCTCTGGGATGTCGTGACGATTGCCGACATGACGATGCGCATATTCGATGCCGAATTTGTAGAGCGTCACCTCCAGCGCGTCGGTGAAGGCGTGCTGTCGAGTGTTGGCGCCTATCAGTTGGAAGGCGAGGGAATCCAGCTATTCAGTCAGATAGACGGTGATTATTTCACGATCCTGGGATTGCCGCTGTTACCTTTATTAACGAAACTTCGCGAACTCGGAATAAGTGATGGTTGATTCACGTGAAACATTAACCATCAAAGCCTTCGTTACCGGCTACCCGATAAAGCACTCCCGCTCACCATTGATCCATGGTCACTGGTTGAAGAGTTTCGGCATCCTGGGCTCGTACGAAGCACTGGAAGTAGCGCCTGAAAACTTTCGCACATTCATTGCTGATCTGAAAGCTGGACAGAATGGTGGTTTCGTCGGGGGAAACGTAACGATTCCCCATAAGGAATCCGCCTATCGATTTGCCGACCAGCCTGACGACATTGCGCGGGAATTGGGGGCGGCGAATACGATCTGGCTGGAAGATGGCCTGATACATGCGACCAACAGCGATGGTTACGGTTTTATATCAAATCTCGACGCGCAGCAGCCGGGGTGGGATAAAATGGACAGAGCCGTTGTTCTCGGCGCTGGCGGGGCGAGCAGGGCGATTGTCCAGGCTTTGCGCAATCGTGGCATTTCCGAAATTAATGTCGTCAATAGGACCGTCGGGCGTGCGAAGGAATTGCGCGACAGGTTTGGTGACAAAATTTTCGCCCACCCGATGCCCGCACTCCACGAGGTTATGGAAGGTGCAGGCCTTTTCGTCAATACGACGTCTTTGGGAATGGAGGGGAGCGATACCCCCTACCTTGATTTCTCACCTCTTCAAACCGGCGCAGTCGTCACCGATCTTGTTTATGTACCGCTCAAAACCCCCATTCTCGCGATGGCGGAAGAGCAGGGGTTTGCGACTGTCGATGGGTTGGGCATGTTGCTTCATCAGGCGAAGCCTGGCTTTGAACGATGGTTCGGGCAGTCTCCCGTCGTGAATGATGAACTCAGAAATCTCATCATAGCCGATATTGGGAAACAAGGATGATCATCCTGGGGCTGACGGGATCGATTGGAATGGGCAAGTCGACGACAGCAGAGCTGTTCGTTGCCGAGGGCATCGCCGTATGCGATTCAGACGCGGTTGTTCATCAACTTTATCAGAGCGAAGCCGTGCCTTTGATTGAGGATGCCTTCAACGGCACCACGCGCGATGGGACCGTAGACCGTGAAAAACTCGGTGAAACACTCCGTCAGAATCCGGCTAATTTTGCGCGTCTCGAAAAAATCGTTCACCCCTTGGTTCGAAGGAAACAGGAAGAGTTTATGGAAGATCAGCGAAATGCAGGCGCGGCACTCGCTGTCCTCGATATCCCGCTGCTTTTTGAAACTGGGGCGGAAGGCCGTGTCGACACCATTGTTGTCGTGAGTTGCCCTGCTGATATACAAAGGCAGAGAGTGTTGGCCCGACCGGGCATGACGGAAGAGAAATTCCAGATGATCCTGGCGCGGCAGATGCCGGATGAGGAAAAGAGACGTCGCGCAGATTTTATCATCGACACGAGCCGCGGAATTGTCGATGCACATCAGCAGGTGAAGTCTGTGCTTGCTGCATTGAGCACCGAGCGAGAAGGAAAAGACAATGCGTGAGATCATTTTCGATACGGAAACAACAGGTCTGGAATCGAAGGTCGATCGTATCATCGAAATCGGCGGCATCGAGCTCTTCAATCATTTTCCAACCGGGCGCACCATTCATCTGTTCATCAATCCCGAGGACAGAAAAGTTCACCCTGACGCTTTGGCGGTCCATGGGATCACAGATGACTTTTTGAAAGACAAGCCGAAGTTCGGCGAAGTTGTCCAAGAGATCAGGAATTTCTTCGAGGGTGCCCGCTGGGTTGCGCATAATGCGACTTTCGATATGGGTTTCATCAACGCAGAATTCAGCCGTCTTGGAATAGAAGCGGTTCCACCAGAGTTGGTGACGGATACGCTGTCCATGGCGCGGCGCAAACATCCGATGGGACCGAATTCCCTCGATGCGCTCTGCCGCCGTTATGGGATAGATAATTCCCATCGCACCAAGCATGGAGCATTGCTCGACTCCGAACTTCTGGCCGAAGTCTATATCGAGATGATCGGCGGACGTCAGACAGCGCTTGGCTTTGGTGCCGTCGCGAAAACCCAGGTCAATGAAGTCGTTGATGAAGGGCCGATCGAAGTTGTTGCTCGTCCTCGCGCTCTGCCGCCGAGGCTCGATGCGGATACGGCAGCAGCGCATGGAAAACTCGTCCTCGCCATGGGTGACAAGGCGATCTGGAACAAATACGCGCATTAAAAAACCCGGGCCTTGACCCGGGTTCGTATTTTATCTTTGCAAAGAAACTTAGTTCGGAACAGCCTGAACCTTGGCGCGGGCCTGTTCTTCAGCAACACGCTGCGCAAACATCTGCGAGAAATCGATCGGGTCGATCATCAGTGGCGGGAAGCCGCCATTGCGGGTCACGTCTGCAATGATCTGGCGAGCAAACGGGAACAGCAGGCGCGGGCACTCGATAAAGAGAACCGGCAGCATATGCTCCTGAGGAAAACCGGTGATGCGGAAAACGCCGCCGTAAACCAGTTCGGCCACGAACAAAACCTTGTCGCCATCCTTCGCTTCGGCATTCAATGTCAGGACGACGTCGAAGTCGGACCCGGAAATCGGGTTCGCGTTGACGTTGACATTGATATTGATGGCAGGTGCGCCATCACGGGCCTGAAGCGAACGCGGTGCACCGGGATTTTCGAACGACAAATCCTTGGTGTACTGGGTTAGAATGTTGAGCGAAGGGTTTGCCCCTTCCTGCGCACCGTTTTCAGTGGTCATACTATGTCCTCGCGGATTGAATTCTTGGAAGCCCGTCTATCATTTCAAATTATGGCTTACAACCCTTTGATCTCAAGGGAAGGTCAGGGTTTTGGCAGATCATGACCGTCCTTGCCGGGCGACCATGGCGAGTTCTTTGGACCATCGCGGTGAAAGTCGTCCTCGTCCAGATCCACCACTTTGGAGGAGCCGTTCGACTGCGGGCCTGGGCGGAAACCTGGACCTTTGAACGAGCCGGCAACGACGATGCGTGGACCGATGGCCTTCCACATGAAAGCCCTGAAGGCCGGGACAAGCAACAGAAGCCCTATGACGTCAGTAATGAAGCCAGGCACGAACAGCAGGATGCCTGCAATCACCCGCATGCCACCGCTGATCATGGCCTTTGCGGGTTCAGCACCGGTCCTGCTGGCATTTTGTAAATCGCGCACCATGCTCAGACCCCCGGTCCGTAAAATGACCAGGCCCAAAAACGATGTCAGAAAAATGAGGCCCATCGTCAGCCAGAGGCCAAGCGCTTTTCCGACAATGATAAATCCGGCGATCTCAAGGATCGGCATTGCGAGGACGATGATGGGCAGGAATGAGAAACGCATTTTGTTAGCCTTGCGTGGTGTTGAAGCGCTGCACGTCCTTAACGGTGATCGAGACGTATTCACGGACAGAAATCAGATGCTGGACACTAACGCAGAGGCGTTGTTTGGGTTGATCCAAATGCTCAATGACGAAGCATGTCGTCAATTTGCCTGCCTTTAGAGACCAGCGATTGCATCTGCCTGTTTGAATGATGAGCAGATGCAGACTATATGATGTGTAGAAAATTAGATTTAAATGGTGGTTTCGGTAAAAGATGGGCTCAAGCGACTTTATAACATTGTTTTTCCTGGTGGCTGCCGTGCTGATTTTTCTTCAGTTGCGAAGCGTGCTTGGCCGCCGTACTGGCAATGAAAAGCCTCCTGTGGACCCCTATAGCCCACGCGATGTGGCGAAAACCCCGGCAGCCGACGATAACAAGGTCGTTACCTTGCCTCGCCGTGGCGACGATGAGGATGAAAACCCCTATGCCGAAATCGATGCCGTTGCGCCTGTTGGCTCTGCTGTCAATGATTCGCTGCGCGAACTGACGAAGAGCGATCCGACATTCCGTCCAAAGGAATTCATCAACGGTGCGCGCATGGCCTACGAGATGATCGTCACGGCCTTTGCAGATGGTGATCGCAAGACGCTCAAAAATCTTCTGTCCAAGGACGTCTATGACGGTTTCGATGCGGCAATCACCGAGCGTGAGACGCGTGGTGAAGTTGTCAAATCGACATTCGTCGGCACGGAGAAGATCGACATCACCCATGCCAGCATTCGCGATTCCGAAGAGCAGATCACGCTGCGCATTATCAGCCAGCTGATTTCCGCGACCTTCGACAAGGATGGCAAGCTGATCGACGGTGACCCGGAGGCCGTGTCGGAAGTCGATGACATCTGGACATTCTCCCGCGACATCCGCTCGCGCGATCCGAACTGGAAACTGATTGCGACCGAATCCGAGCAATGACCGGCAAGGGCAGGGACTTCGAACTCAAACAGGTGTCGTTTGCGCAACTGCCCGGTTGGCAGGCAGACGACCCGACGCCGCTGTTACCTGCCATGCGGTCCATTTTAACGCATCTTGAAAATCGAAAGCCCTATCGCACCGGCGCGCTGGGGCTTGGTGCCGATGAACTGTCGGAGTTTTTACAAAAGGCAGAAACCGCAGATTTTGTCGACGCCATCACGGCACGAAGGTTTTTCGAAGATCACTGCATTCCGTTTCAGATCGAGCCGTCGACAGGTAAAGGCGGCTTCGTCACGGCTTTCTATGAGCCAGAAATCTCAGTGTCGGATGCGCCAGACGATATCTGGAAATATCCGATTTATCGTCGCCCCGACGATCTCATCGATCTCGATGACAGTAATCGGCCAACAGGCATCGATCCCTATTATGCCTTTGCGCTGAACCGCGATGGTGCGATCACGCACTATCCAGACAGAGGGGAAATCGACCGCGGATATCTGGCCGGGCGCGGGCTCGAAATTGCCTGGGCAAAATCTAAAATCGATCTGTTCTTCGTTCATGTGCAGGGCGCGGCGAAGCTCCGCTATGCCGATGGCGCCATCAAGCGCATCACATATGCGGCAAAAGCCGGACATCCGTTTTCGCCGATCGGGCGGCTCCTTCTGGACAGAGGGGAGTTGGACCCAACCACCATATCCATGCAGACAATCCGTGCGTGGCTTGAAGCGCACCCCGATCAGGTCGACGAGGTTCTCTGGCACAACAGGTCCTACATCTTCTTTCGCGAGGCGGATGTGGAGCGACTGGACCTGGGACCGATTGCTGCGGCCAAGGTTCCATTGATTGCGGGCCGCTCGCTCGCGGTCGATAGGTTGATCCATACATTTGGATTTCCGTTCTACATCAGCGCGCCCAGTCTTACGCATCTCGATGACGGCCAGCCCTTTGGCCGGTTGATGCTGGCGCTCGATACCGGATCTGCGATCGTTGGACCTGCGAGAGGCGACATTTTCACCGGCTCGGGGGATGAGGCCGGAGAACGTGCAGGAACCGTGCGCAACGTCGCCGATTTTTATATACTGATACCCCGTGGAGCAGCGGAAAGGTATCGGTGATGAAAGGTGGCCGCAAACTCGGCAGAGACGAGCGGGTTCTCTGGGGAAAAGTCGCCCGAACGACCCGTGTGATCTCTGGAAAAATCGAGGATCTGGACGATCTGGAAGAGGTCGAGCCGCCGCCCGTGCCTGATGTCAAGACGCCGAAACCACCGCCACCCTTTCCAAGGATGATCATCGAACCCGTTGTCGATACCTTGCTGCCGACGCCGAAAAAGGATCGCATCCATCATCCGCTTGAAAAGCCGGTCAAGCGCAAGCTGACACGGGGACGGCTGGCGCTGGAAGCGCGCATCGACCTTCATGGCATGTTCCAGAGCGAGGCCCACGCTGTGCTTCTGGACTTTCTGATCCGCGCGCATGAGCGGGGTCTGCGCCACGTTCTGGTCATTACCGGCAAGGGCCGGTCCATGGGTAGCGAAGGTGCGTTGAAGCGGGCTGTGCCGATGTGGTTTTCCAAACCGGAATATCGGTACCTCATTTCGTCCTACGAAGATGCCTCCATGAACCATGGGGGGGACGGTGCTCTCTACGTGCGGTTAGCCCGTCGTGGTGGAGATCGGTCATGACACCCTTCGCACAGGCGGTGCGGATGCTTCGCGAGAAAAAGGGCGTGACGCAAAAAGAGATGGCACTGGCGATCGGTGTGTCGCCTGCCTATCTCTCGGCGCTGGAGCACGGCAAACGTGGCAAGCCGAGCTTCAATCTTCTTCAGCGTATTGCGGGTTATTTCAACATCATCTGGGATGAGGCGGAGGAATTGTTCTCCCTCGCAGGCGTTTCCGATCCAAGGGTGGTGATCGATACCAGCGGTTTGCCGCAGGAATATACCGCTTTGGCCAATGGTTTGGCGCGGAATATTCGCAAGCTGCCGCCAACTGTGATAGACGAATTGGCAGAGGTGCTGCAAAAAAGCCGTTCTTACGATTGAAACCCGCGCTATCCCCCGCTTTATGCAGGGTTTTGACGCTCGTGGACTTTGGATATCGAGGCGGAATTTCTATAGTCACACGTCAGATTTAAAGTGATTCGCTGTCGCGCCGTCCGCAAACAGATGCGCTGCGACAGATACATTTGGAAAGAGTGCTTATGACTGAAACTCCGTCGAGCGAAAACGCCGCCAGTGCAGCCTATGGAGCCGACTCGATCAAGGTCTTGAAGGGCCTTGACGCGGTGCGCAAACGTCCCGGCATGTATATCGGCGATACCGACGATGGTTCCGGTCTGCACCACATGGTCTACGAAGTCGTCGACAACGCCATCGATGAAGCGCTTGCCGGTCATGCCGATCTGGTGACGGTAACGCTGAATGCCGATGGTTCGGTTTCGGTGACAGACAATGGACGCGGCATTCCCACCGACATCCACACCGGTGAAGGCGTCTCGGCTGCCGAAGTTATCATGACCCAGCTTCACGCAGGCGGTAAGTTTGACCAGAACTCCTATAAGGTCTCAGGCGGTCTGCACGGCGTGGGCGTTTCGGTCGTGAACGCGCTGTCGGTCTGGCTGAAGCTGCGCATTCGCCGCAACGGCAAAATCCACGAGATTTCCTTCACACACGGCGTGGCCGATGGTCCGCTGAAGATCGTGGGTGAGTATGAAGGCCGCTCCGGCACGGAAGTCACCTTCCTCGCCAGCACCGAAACCTTCACGATGACGGAATACACCTACGCGACGCTGGAACACCGGCTGCGCGAACTGGCCTTCCTGAATTCGGGTGTGCGCATTCTTCTGACCGACAAGCGCCATTCCGACATCAAGCAGGAAGAGATGCTCTATGATGGCGGTCTTGCAGCCTTCGTGCGGTATCTCGATCGCTCCAAGAAGCCGCTCGTCGACAAGCCTGTTTACATCATTGGCGAAAAAGACGGAATTACCGTTGAAGTCGCCATGTGGTGGAACGACACCTACCACGAAAACATGCTGTGCTTTACCAACAACATCCCTCAGCGCGATGGCGGCACGCATATGGCCGGTTTCCGTGGTGCGTTGACGCGCCAGGTGACCTCCTATGCCGATAGCTCCGGTATTACCAAGCGCGAAAAGGTTTCCCTTCAGGGCGAAGATTGCCGCGAAGGTCTGACCGCTGTTCTCTCGGTCAAGGTTCCCGACCCGAAATTCTCGTCCCAGACCAAAGACAAGCTGGTGTCGTCCGAAGTGCGGCCCGTTGTCGAAAATCTCGTCAACGAAGCGCTCAGCACCTGGTTCGAAGAACATCCGACCGAAGCCAAAATCCTCGTCGGCAAGGTCGTCGAAGCCGCGATTGCGCGTGAAGCCGCCCGCAAGGCCCGTGAACTGACCCGCCGCAAGGGCGCACTCGATATCTCCTCCTTGCCCGGCAAGCTTGCCGATTGCTCGGAGCGTGATCCGGCCAAATCCGAAGTCTTCCTCGTCGAGGGTGATTCCGCCGGTGGTTCTGCAAAGCAGGGCCGTTCGCGTGAAACGCAGGCCATTTTGCCATTGCGCGGTAAGATTCTGAACGTCGAACGTGCGCGTTTCGACAAGATGCTGTCCAGCCAGGAAATCGGTACGCTGATTACGGCGCTCGGCACCTCCATCGGCAAGGACGAGTTCAACGCCGACAAGTTGCGCTACCACAAGATCATCATCATGACCGACGCTGACGTCGACGGCGCGCATATTCGCACGCTGCTGTTGACGTTCTTCTTCCGCCAGATGCCGGAACTGATCGAGCGCGGCCATCTCTACATCGCTCAGCCACCGCTCTATAAGGTCACGCGCGGCAAGTCCGTTCAGTATCTGAAGGACGAAAAGGCGCTGGAAGACTATCTGATTTCCATGGGTATCGAAGAGGCGTCGCTGACATTGGGCTCCGGTGAAGTCCGTGTCGGCCAGGATTTGCGTGAGGTCATTCTCGATGCGGTACGCATGCGCACGCTGATCGACAATCTGCATTCGCGCTACAGCCGCTCGATTGTTGAGCAGGCAGCTATTGCAGGCGCGATGAACCCGGAACTGTCTGCCGATGCCAGCAAGGCTGAAGCCACCGTTGCCGAGGTTGCGCGTCGTCTGGACATGATCGCAGAAGAAACCGAACGCGGCTGGACCGGCGAAGTTCTTGATGATGGCGGTTTGCGCTTCTGGCGCATGGTGCGCGGCGTGAAAGAAGTCTCCACGCTGGATATGGGCCTGATGGGTTCGGCAGACGCGCGACACATCGACCAGCTGGCCACTCGCATGGGTGATATCTACAAGACGCCGCCGGTGCTGCAACGCAAGGACGGAACGCTGACGATTTCAGGCCCCCGCTCGCTTCTCGATGCCATCTTTGCAGCAGGCCGCAAGGGCTTGTCGATGCAGCGTTACAAGGGTCTCGGTGAGATGAATGCCGAGCAGCTGTGGGAAACCACGCTCGACGCAAACGTGCGCTCGCTGCTTCAGGTGAAAATTCCCGATGCAACCGACGCCGACAGCCTGTTTGCCCGCCTGATGGGCGACGAGGTCGAGCCTCGCCGTGACTTCATTCAGGAAAACGCGCTGAACGTCGCCAATCTCGACATCTGATTTTTAGGTGGATTGTCGCGTCAGACGATTCACGTGAAACGCATTCTTAACAAAAGGCCCGAGGGATATTCTTCCTCGGGCCTTTTGTTTGATCTCATACAGATGAAACAGGGTCTATTCGGCCTTGCCGGTAAACTTGCCTTCGAAGGCGACGTCGGAGAGTGGCAATCTGTCGCTCGGGATTTCCCGCTCTGCAAGCTCTGGCGATAGGGTGGATTTGTCGGCCATAGTCCCGATCGCGACGGCGGCCTCGACGATGAACCCGGCCGGAATGTCCAGTGTCTCGACAATCTTGTCCTTGAAGATGCCAGCCATGCCGTGGGCGTGGTAGCCGAGCATATGGGATTGCAATGCAAGAGACATCCAGGCAGCACCGGCATCGAAGGAATGGGTCGTTGCCGGTTTCTTCTCACCATCGCGGGAAATCGTAAAGTCGCGTGAAATGACGAAAAGCAGAACGGCGGCATTTTTCGCCCATACCTGATTGCCTTCCATCAACAGGCTGACAAACGTATCCCATTGGTTAGTGCCCTTATGGGCAAAGACGAAACGCCATGGCTGCTGGTTGGATGAAGACGGAGCCCAATGTGCAGCGTCGAGGATCGTCAGCAGATGCTCCCGGGGCATTCCCTTCCCGTCAAACGCACGTGGCGACCAGCGATCCAGAAATATGGGATCGACCGGATACTCGGACTGGCGTGAATTGGCGTAGGTCATATCATCTCCTCGACACTGTTTGACGTCATGATGCATAGGCGCACCGTGAGGCCCTAAAGACATGTCATACACCCCGCTGAGGAAAATGCCTCCTACAATCCGAAGAGCGATGTTTTGAATTGCTAGCAGGGGTGACACGGATAAATAGTTCGTTCATATATGCAGGAACATGTCGGACAATGGGAGAAATGTCATGAAATTGTTACGCGTAGGCCAACCGGGCCAGGAAAAGCCAGCTATCCTCGATGCTGAAGGAAAGGTGCGCGATCTGTCCGCGCATGTGAAAGACATCGGTGGCGATGCCATTTCTCCCGAAAGTCTCAAGAAGATTGCAGCCATCGATTTGGCTTCGCTTCCGGTTCTGAGTGACGACCGTATCGGCGCTTGCGTGTCTGGCACCGGCAAATTCATTTGTATCGGTCTCAATTTCTCCGATCACGCAGCCGAAACCGGCGCCACTGTGCCACCGGAGCCGGTGATTTTCATGAAGGCCACATCGGCTATCGTCGGGCCGAACGACAATGTGGTTATCCCGCGCGGTTCGGAAAAGACGGACTGGGAAGTCGAACTCGGCGTCGTCATCGGCAAGACGGCGAAATATGTCTCCGAAGCCGATGCTCTGGATTACGTCGCCGGTTACTGTGTTTCGCATGATGTGTCGGAGCGCGCCTTTCAGTCTGAGCGCCAGGGACAATGGACCAAGGGCAAGTCCTGCGACACCTTCGGTCCGGTCGGCCCATGGCTCGTCACCAAGGACGAAGTCGCTGATCCGCAAAACCTCGGCATGTGGCTGAAGGTCAATGGCGAGACGATGCAGAACGGCTCCAGCAAGACCATGGTCTATGGCGTTGCCCATGTCGTCTCCTACCTCAGCCAGTTCATGTCCCTGCATCCCGGCGACATCATCTCCACCGGCACGCCTCCCGGCGTCGGTCTCGGCATGAAGCCACAGCGCTTCTTGAAAGCAGGCGACGTGGTCGAGCTCGGCATCGAAGGTCTCGGCACACAGAAGCAGACATTCGTGGCCGACGTCTGAGGCTAATATTGAACAGTGCGTAATGAAAAAGGGCAGGCTTTGGCTTGCCCTTTCGCGTCAGCGTGTGACAAGCTGCTACCTCGCTGCGGGGGTAGTTGTGAGAATAATAAAGATAGTATTGGCAGTCCTCTGCATCGCAGGCGCTTGTATCATCCTAGGGTATTGGCTGGCTTTTCAGGCAGGTTTAAACGGCCTTTATAAATGCGAGGACGTTGCCTGTCCTTGGATTGTGCTCCTGATCACGGGCCCGATGTTTTCATTAGCTTTGGCAATGATCGCTTCCTTGATCTTCATCGGACTCAGACTCCGTAAATCCTCAAAAACTAAGCGTCGAGACAGCAACCAGCTCCCAAAATGACAGCCTGATTTTGTGCATGTGCGAAAAGATGCTATCATGACGAAAAGAAGTCGATAAACGACGGGAGGCGTTCATCCATGTTCTATCAGTTTTATGAAATGAACCACGCGGCCATGATGCCGCTCAGGGCCAGCGCCGATATGATGCGGCAGGCCTTCAACAATCCCGTCAATCCTCTGTCCAATACAGCCTTCGGACGAAGCCTCGACGCGGGCTTTGAAGTGTTCGAGCGGCTGACACGTCGCTACGGCAAGCCGCAATTCGATCTCTCGGAGACGGTGATCGGCGGAAAATCAGTTGGGGTCAGCGAAGAGATTGTCTGGTCGCTGCCGTTCTGCAATCTCATCCATTTCAAACGCGATCTCCCTGTCGGCCAAGCACCAGATCCGAAAGTCCTGCTGGTCGCACCCATGTCCGGCCATTACGCGACCTTGCTGCGCGGTACGGTCGAGGCGCTTCTCCCATCTGCCGATCTCTACATCACGGACTGGCTGGATGCGCGCACCGTGGCGCTAACGGATGGCCGTTTCGATCTCGATGATTACATCGATTATCTCATCGACATGATCCACCATATTGGCGAGGGCGTGCATGTCGTGGCCGTTTGTCAGCCGTCGGTGCCGGTGCTAGCCGCCGTTTCGCTGATGGAAGCCGACGATGACACATGCGCACCCGCCTCCATGACCCTGATGGGTGGGCCGATCGATACACGGATCAACCCCACCGCGGTCAACGAGATGGCTAAAGGTAAGCCAATCGAGTGGTTCAGGGACAATGTCATCATGCATGTGCCGTGGCCGCAGCCCGGTTTTGGCCGCGCGGTCTATCCCGGCTTCCTGCAACTCACCGGCTTCATGTCGATGAACCTCGACAAGCACATGACGGCGCACAAGGATTTCTACATGAACCTCGTGAAGAACGACGGTGAGACGGCGGAGAAGCACCGCGAGTTCTACGATGAGTATCTGGCAGTCATGGATTTGACGGCAGAATTTTATCTCCAGACCGTGGAAACCGTGTTCATCGAACATGCGCTTCCCAAGGGGACGATGCTGCACAGGGGCAGGGCGGTGGACCCGTCCTCCGTTAAGCGTACAGCGCTGTTCACCGTCGAGGGCGAAAATGACGACATTTCCGGCGTCGGCCAGACCAAGGCGGCACATGATCTCTGCTCGAATATTCCGCCCGAGAAACGCGAGCATTACATGCAGCCGGATGTCGGCCACTACGGCGTCTTCAACGGTTCTCGATTCCGTCGCGATATCGTCCCGCGCATGCTGGACTTTATCCGCAAAAACGAGCGTGCCGTATAGAAGCGACCGGATAGCTTTTTGCGGCGCGAATCGCTATGAAAGGCGATGTTTTCGCTCCTTCGAAAGTCCCTCAAATCCACGTCGCCTGCCAAGGCCGTGCCGTCTCAGCGCGTGGTGGATGTCGGTGGCCGCAGCGTCCCCATCACCATCACGGAAAATCAGCGCGCCACCCGCATCACGCTGCGCATAGAGCCGGGCGGCAAAGCGCTGAAGATGACCATTCCCTATGGTCTCCACCATCGCGAGGTGGATGATTTTCTCGACCGGCACAATGGCTGGCTGAAAGCGAGGCTATCGAAGTTTTCGGAAGGCGGCAGCGTTGCCGATGGCGGCAGCATTTCCATCCGCGGCGTGCCGCATCGCATCGAACACACCGGCACATTGCGCGGCGTAACGCATCTTGCGACGAACGAAGACGGCGAGGCGGTGCTGCGGGTCAGCGGTCTGCCGGAACATCTTGGCCGTCGTATCTCGACCTTTCTGAAGAAAGAGGCGAGGGCCGATCTTGAGAGGCTGGTGGCTCACCACGCCAAATCAGTTGGCAGGCCTGCACGGTCCATCTCCATGAAGGACACACGAAGCCGTTGGGGCTCGTGCTCGCATGAGGGAAACTTGAGCTTTTCCTGGCGCATCGTCATGGCGCCGGAAAGCGTCATCGATTATCTCGCCGCCCATGAGGTCGCCCATCTGCGCGAGATGAACCATGGCCCGAAATTCTGGGCGCTGTGTGAGAAACTCTGCCCGACCACGGAAGCCTCTAAAGCCTGGCTCAAACGCAACGGCTCGCAACTCCATGCCATCGATTTCGAGTGAATCCTTAAAAAACCATTTTGGATTCACGTGAAACATCTGCCTGTATTAGGGTTACATTCGATTTGGCTCGACTCATCAGCTATTTCATGGCACCTCCCAAGTCATGAAACCGGATATCAAGATTTGCGGATTGAAGTCTGCTGACGCCATCGAGCGAGCTTTTCGACGCGGCGCGAGCCATATCGGCTTTATCTTTTTCGAAAAGAGCCCGCGCAATATCGAGCCCGATATTGCCGGCAAGCTGGCGGATGCCGTGCGTGGCAGCGTCAAGATCGTGGCTGTTACCGTCGATGCCGACAATGACGAGCTGGATGAGATCATCGATCTGCTGAAGCCCGATATGCTGCAGCTTCATGGTAGCGAAAGCCCAGAGCGGGTTCTGAACGTCAAGGCCGTTTACGGACTGCCCGTCATAAAAGCGTTTTCCATTCGCGATGGCGATGATCTCGCCAAAATTGATCCCTATATAGGGATTGCCGATAAATTTCTGTTCGATGCCAAGCCGCCAAAGGGTTCCGATCTGCCCGGCGGCAATGGCGTCTCCTTCGACTGGACCTTGCTGCGCTCTCTTGACGAGGGTGTGGATTACATGCTTTCCGGGGGATTGAACAAAGACAACATTGCCGAAGCCTTGGACGTGACAGGCGCTTTGGCAATAGATGCATCTTCCGGTGTGGAAAGCGCACCGGGTGTCAAGGATCTGGCCATGATCGACGCATTCTTCGATGCGATACGGTCTGCCAGAACGCAGGGAGTTTGAGAGTGAACGAAACGGTGAAACCCAACTCTTTCCGCGCCGGTCCCGATGAGGACGGTCGCTTCGGTATCTACGGAGGCCGCTTCGTGGCCGAAACGCTGATGCCGCTGATCCTTGACCTTCAGGACGAGTGGAACAAGGCAAAGACCGACCCAGCGTTTCAGGCAGAGCTGACCCACCTCAACACCCATTATACAGGCCGTCCAAGTCCACTCTATTTCGCAGAGCGACTGACGCAGGAGTTGGGTGGCGCAAAGATTTACTTCAAACGCGATGAGTTGAACCATACGGGTTCGCACAAGATCAACAATTGCCTCGGCCAAATCCTGCTCGCCAAGCGCATGGGCAAGACCCGTATCATTGCGGAAACCGGTGCCGGTCAGCATGGCGTTGCCTCGGCAACCGTCGCTGCCCGCTTCGGCATCCCCTGCGTGGTCTATATGGGCGCGACGGATGTCGAGCGTCAGGCGCCGAACGTTTTCCGCATGAAGCTTCTGGGCGCGGAAGTCATTCCGGTGACCTCCGGCCACGGCACGCTGAAAGATGCCATGAACGAGGCATTGCGCGATTGGGTCACCAATGTCGATGACACCTATTATATGATCGGCACAGCAGCAGGTCCGCATCCCTACCCGGAAATGGTCCGCGACTTCCAATCTGTCATCGGCCACGAAGTGCGCGAGCAGATGATGGCCGCAGAAGGCCGTCTTCCAGATTTGCTGGTGGCAGCCGTCGGCGGCGGTTCCAATGCCATCGGCCTGTTCCACCCGTTCCTCGATGATGCAAGCGTCAAGATCGTCGGCGTCGAAGCGGGCGGCAAGGGCCTTGAGGGCGAAGAACATTGTGCGTCGCTCACGGCGGGTGCGCCGGGCGTTCTCCATGGCAACCGCACCTATCTGTTGCAGGACAGCGATGGCCAGATCAAGGAAGGTCATTCGGTCTCAGCCGGTCTCGATTATCCCGGCATCGGCCCTGAGCACTCCTGGCTGAAGGACGCCGGTCGCGTCGAATATGTCCCCATCATGGACACAGAGGCGCTGGATGCCTTCCAGTTGCTGACACGCACCGAGGGCATCATTCCAGCTCTTGAGCCTGCCCACGCGCTGGCTGAAGTCGTCAAGCGCGCACCGAAGATGGGCAAGGACCAAATCATCGTCATGAACCTATGCGGCCGTGGCGACAAGGACATCTTTACCGTAGCGAAACTTCTGGAAATGGGTGCGTAATCATGACTGCACGTATGGACAAGCGCTTTGCTGATCTGCGCGCTGAAAACCGCCCCGCACTGATCACCTATTTCATGGGTGGCGATCCGGATTTCGACACGTCGTTGGGCATCATGAAGTCGCTGCCGGAAGCCGGTGCCGATGTGATCGAACTCGGCATGCCGTTTTCCGACCCGATGGCCGACGGCCCGGCCATCCAGATGGCGGCCCAGCGTGCCCTAAAGGGCGGGCAGACGTTGAAGACGACGCTCTCTCTCTCCCGCGAATTCCGTAAGGGCGACGACACCACCCCGATCGTGTTGATGGGCTACTACAATCCCATCTACATCTACGGCGTCGAAAAGTTCCTGGATGATGCGCTTGCAGCTGGCATCGATGGATTGATCGTCGTTGATCTTCCGCCCGAGATGGATGATGAACTTTGCGTTCCTGCGCTGGCCCGCGGCATCAATTTCATTCGTCTGGCAACGCCGACCACGGATGAGAAGCGCCTGCCTGCGGTTCTCAAAAACACCTCCGGCTTCGTCTACTACGTTTCGATGAATGGTATCACCGGTTCGGCATTGCCCGATCCGTCGACGATTTCAGGCGCAGTCGGTCGTATCAAATCGCATACCGGCCTGCCAGTCTGTGTCGGCTTCGGCGTCAAGACGGCGGATCATGCCCGCGCAATCGGCGCTGTTGCCGATGGCGTCGTGGTGGGTTCTGCCATCGTCAACCAGATTGCCGGAAGCCTGACCAAGGATGGGAAGGCCACCAACGACACTGTTTCCTCGGTGACAACACTGGTAAAGGGACTTTCAACAGGTGTGCGCGCATCGCGCCTTGCCGCTGCCGAGTAAGTCTTCGGTTCAGCGCAGCTAGTCAGGAGTATTAGACGTGAATTGGATCACCAACTACGTACGGCCTCGGATCAACTCCATGCTTGGCCGCCGCGAGACCCCGGAAAACCTCTGGATCAAGTGCCCCGAGACGGGCGAGATGGTCTTCCACAAGGACCTTGAAGAAAACAAGTGGGTCATCCCGGCCTCCGGTTTTCACATGAAGATGCCTGCGAAAGCACGTCTTGAAGACCTGTTCGACGGCGGGGTCTACGAAGCGCTGGTCCAGCCGAAAGTGGCTCAGGACCCCCTGAAGTTTCGCGACTCCAAAAAATATTCCGAGCGTCTGCGCGACAGCCGCGTGAAGACCGAGCAAGAAGACACGATTCTGGCCGGCGTCGGCAAGCTCCAGGGCTTGAAGATCGTTGCCATCGTGCACGAGTTCCAGTTCATGGGCGGTTCGCTCGGCATCGCCGCTGGCGAAGCCATTGTCAAGGCCTTCGAGCGCGCCATTTCAGAGCGTTGCCCTGTCGTGATGTTCCCGGCCTCCGGTGGCGCACGCATGCAGGAAGGCATTCTGTCTTTGATGCAGCTGCCGCGCACAACGGTTGCGGTCAACATGCTCAAAGAAGCTGGTATGCCATACATCGTCGTGCTCACCAACCCGACAACGGGCGGTGTTACGGCCTCTTACGCCATGCTGGGCGATGTGCACATTGCCGAGCCCGGTGCCGAGATTTGTTTTGCAGGCAAGCGCGTCATCGAACAGACGATCCGCGAAAAGCTGCCCGAGGGCTTCCAGACATCGGAATATCTGCTGGATCACGGCATGGTCGACATGGTCATCGATCGTCGCGAGATTCCCGATACACTGGCCAGCTTGCTGAAGATCATGACAAAGGCGCCCGCGAACGCGTCGAAAGACGTCCTGCCGTTGGCTGCGTCCGCCTGATAGAAACGGGCTCAGGAGGGGCGGATGACGGATATGACCACGCCCGCTTCCAGCGAGGCCGAACGGATTATCGAGAGGCTCTTGGGGCTCCACCCCAAGGGCTTCGATCTCTCACTCGACAGAATAACCCGTCTTCTGGAGAAGCTGGGCAATCCCCATAAAAGGATGCCACCGGTCATCCATGTGGCCGGTACGAACGGCAAGGGATCGGTAACGGCGTTCAGCCGCGCGATTCTTGAGGCGGCAGGCCTTGCCGTCCATGTCCACACCTCTCCGCATCTCGTGAACTGGTACGAACGCTATCGCATCGGCGTCAGAGGCGAAAAAGGGCGCTATGTCGAGGATGCGGTTCTGGCCGACGCGCTAGAGCGTGTGGCCGAGGCCAATGACGGCCAGATGATCACCGTTTTCGAAATCCTGACGGCCGTGACCTTCGTGTTGTTTGCAGAGCATCCAGCAGATGTCACGATCCTTGAGGTCGGGCTGGGTGGTCGTTTCGATGCGACCAATGTCATCGCCAATCCTGCTGTGTCAATCATCATGCCCATTTCGCTCGATCATCAGGCCTATCTCGGTGACAGCGTCGAACTGATCGCTGCCGAGAAAGCCGGGATCATGAAATCGGGATCACCTGTCGTGATCGGGCATCAGGAATATGACGCGGCGCTGGATGTGCTGGTGCACACGGCAGAGCGCCTGAGATGCCCAACTGCCGTTTACGGTCAGGATTTTTCCGCCCATGAAGAATTCGGCCGTATGGTTTATCAGGATGAATTCAGCCTCGTAGACGCGCCACTGCCGCGTCTTCCGGGTCGCCATCAACTCGCCAACGCCGCTGCCGCCATTCGCGCCGTCAAGGCCGCTGGCTTCGAAGTGACGGACAAGATGATCGAGACGGCCATGGCATCGGTCGAATGGCCGGGCCGACTGCAACGCATCAAGACCGGCCACATTGTCGATCTTGCGCCTCCGGGATCGGAGATTTGGATCGATGGCGGCCACAATCCCGGCGCGGGTGAGGTGATTGCCGAGGCCATGGCGGGTTTCGAGGAAAAGCAGGCGAGACCGCTCGTGCTCATCGCCGGCATGATCAATACGAAAGACCAGGTCGGCTACTTCAAGGCTTTCGCCGATATCGCCGAATACGTGTTTACCGTGCCGATCCATGGCACGGACGCTGCAATCGATCCGGTCGTGCTGGCGCATGCGGTGTTCGATGCTGGTCTGGTCGCGGCCCCGACGTCGTCCATCGAAGAAGCACTGGAAGAGCTGAAGAAGCGCATCATACCGGGCAAACCAGCGCCGCGCATTCTGATCGGTGGATCGCTATATCTGGCGGGCAATGCGCTTGCGTTCAACGGGACGGTTCCGAAGTAGGAACGATAACCTCGCCACTGTCACCGTGGATACGATCCGGGTGAAACGAAAAAAGCCCGGTAACAACCGGGCTTTTCTCATTTTACTGTCTCGCTCAAATCAAGCTGCGCTAGAAATCCAGGCAGAGAGAGCCGTCTTTGGTGCGGCGCCAACCTTGATGTCGGCGACTTCGCCGCCCTTGAACATGGCAAGCGTCGGGATCGAGCGAACGCCGAACTGTGCTGCAAGCTCTGGATTTTCATCAATGTTGAGCTTGACAACCTTGACCTTGCCAGCAAGTTCGGTCGCAATTTCCTCAAGGCTTGGAGCAATCATCTTGCATGGGCCGCACCATTCCGCCCAGAAATCAACGACGACGGGCTCTGCGGAGTCCAGAACTTCAGACTGAAAATTGGATGTATCGACTTTCACGGTAGCCATCGGTGGCTCTCCTTTTGTCAGAGATCTTGTTGGCAAGCATGTGATGCTGGCGGCGGGCAATTTCAATGCCCGGTATCTCACTTTGTCTCGATTGCAGCAAGGGCCGCGTGCAACGCCTCCTCGCTCAATGGCATGAAGGAGGCGTTTTCCGTATAGATCAACGCGCAGGTAAAGGTCTTGCCGGGGTAGAGCGGCTCCAAAATGCTTTTGTAGATTGCAAGCTGCGCCTTATGTGCAAAGGGGATGGCCGCGTCGTTTGGTGGCGGTACGCGGTTGGTCTTGTAATCGACGAGAATGACCCGATCATCCTCCACCGCCAGACGGTCTATCCGGCCTGACACGGCGAAGTCCTGTCTGCCCAGACGCAACGTTCCCATGATGGAGATTTCCGCCCGGCTGTTTGCCGCAAAGGCAGGTTGGATCGCGGGCTCTGATAGAACCGCGAGCGTCGAGGCAATAAGCTTTTCTCGCTCCAAATCCGGCCAGAATCGCGCGGCACGCTCTGCATATCGTCGGGCAGCGGTCGGACGCTCTTCCGGCGGATAATCCGGCAGTGTCTGCAACATTCGGTGCACCAGACGGCCCCGCTGGAGTGCCAGACCAGAGGACACTTCGGGCTTTGTAAACAGCGGTGAACTGACCAACAAATCCTCGGAGCCATCATCGATGATCGTACCGGCACCGGAGGGGCTGAGTGGGCGTGGCAGCGAAGGCGACGGCGGCAATGGCGTCATCAAGGATGCAGGCAGGGCGTCACGCACCGGCAGTTCAGGTGGCGCGATCCTGCCGACCGCCTTTGTCTCCCGGCTGGTGGAGTGCCAGAGAAGGCCATCCCATTCTTCTCCGCCTGCCGCAAACGCCTGCCGCTTGCAGCGTGTCTCGTCGGCAGCGAGAGAACGAGCGATCATGGCGTGCCAGCAATCGGGATTTTCGCGAGGACCGCGATAACCGCAGACGATCAGGTGGTCGGCGGCGCGCGTCATCGCAACATAGAGCAGGCGTCGATATTCCTGTTCCGACGAAAGCTTCAGACGGTCCTCGTCTTTGGAAACCAGTGCATTATCGAAACCCTTGCCGGGTAGCCAGATGGGTAGGGCGGCATTGGTTGTCTCAACGAAACGCAGCTTGGGCAGGTAGCTGTGAATGAAGGCTTTGGAGCCGCCATCCACCAGAAACACGACAGGTGCCTCCAGACCCTTGGACGCATGAACGGTCATGATGCGGACTTCGCCGCGCTCCTTGTCCTGCTCACGCTTGATCTCTGGTGCATCGGTCTCCATGACCGAAATGAAGGATTGCAGGCCGGGCAGGCCGGTCTTCTCATGGTCCAACGCGAAGGACAGGAACTCGTCAAGCACATCGCTCGCCTCATTGCCCAGCCGGGCCAGAAACCGCGCTCGCCCCTGGTGCAGTGTCAGCACAGCGGCGAAGAAATCATGGATGGTCTGCGTCTTCGACAGGGTTATGAAATGGGTCAGCAGAGAAACGGACGCTTTGAAGCGGTTGGCTTCTCCGGTCGAGATGGCCTGCAAATGCTGCCACACACTAGTGTCGGCTGCGCGCAGTGCCGCCAATTCGAAAATGTCGTCTTCAGTGTGGTTGAAAAGCGGGCTCTTGAGCAGGGCGGACAGTGATAGATCATCTTCCGGCAACAGCACGAAACGACCCAGCGCCAGCAGGTCCTGAATGGCAATGTGATCGGTCAGCCGCAGCCGATCGGCACCGGCGACGGGAATGTTTTTGCGCTGCTTCAACTCGCGGGTCAGCGCGTTGACAAAGGCGTGGCGCTTTCTGACCAGAACGAGAATATCGCCTGCCTCGATGACGCGCTCCACGCCTTTTTCGACAATCGTTTCCGTACCGATCATTTCGGCGATCCGCGCCGCAATCCGGCGGGCTACGATGGCGGGCGGTGCGCTTTCCCGCAGGGCGTCGAAGGGAGCCGTCCAGTCCCCTTCGTTTTCCACCGGCTCGGCTGCGACCATATCCCAAAGCTCGACGGTACCCGCCTGTCCCTGGCGGTTGGAGCGGTGCTCGACGGGTTCGTTTTCTGCGCTCAAGCCCTCGGCATGTTCGGGAACGGAGAAAACCTGATCGACGGCGGCCAGCACGTCGTCGGTGGAACGAAATGAAAGGGGCAGACGCACGGAATGGAACGTCTGTTCCACGGCCCTGACGCGTTGCTGCGTTTCCCGGCTTTCCTGGGAGAAGCGTTCGGGTCTGGCGCCCTGAAACGAATAGATCGACTGCTTTTCGTCACCCACGGCAAACACAGTGCGACGACCTTCACGCGCGGTGTTTCCGTGAAAGAAGTCGGCTGCCAGCGACTGGATGATCGTCCATTGCACCGGGCTCGTATCCTGTGCTTCGTCCACCAGAATGTGGTCGATGCCCTGATCCAGCTTGTAATGAACCCAGGCGCCTGCCGTGTCGCGGTTGAGAAGCGTGGCGGCACGCTCGATCAGGTCTTCGAAATCCAGCTGGCTGCGCTGCTTCTTCAAATCCTCGAAATCGCCGATCAGGCGTTCAGCGAGGGTCAGCGCGTGTTTCGTCGCTTCTAGCATGCGAAGTGTGCGGTAACGATCACGACAGGCGACGACATGCGCGCGTGCAAGCGTCAGATCGTCCAGCAGACCGGGCGCGGATTTCTGCATGGCCTTGTTGATGACATAGGTGTCGGATTTCGGCGCACCCTGCGAGGTCAGCAGTGCTACTTCGATGAAGTCGACGCGTTTGAAAACATCCGTGGTACGGCTTGCCTCGCGAAGCGCGTAGGCGACATCGATCACACGTGATCCGCCAACCTCGTCAGCCAGCGTTAGATAGGTGTCCAGCGACAGGCCGGAAAGACCGGGCAGGGGCCAATAGGAAGCCGCTGCCGTCTGTTCGGTTTCCTCTGCGCCCACGCCAGCGCGCGAGCGAAGTGTCGCGTCGATGCCGCCATGGCTGCGGGCCGTATCGAGAAAGCCGCGGATGGCATTCCGGTTGGCGACGATGGCGCTCAATAGAGATTCGAGGCCTGTCTCGTCGGCGGCATCGAGAACATAGGCAAGCGCCTGGGCGAGTGGCTGGTCCACCTCCAGGGAAACAGCGGTCAAAAGCGTCCGCCGGGCCTCGGCCAAAATGGTGCTTGCCGCGCGATCATCCAGCACCGAAAAATGCCCGGCGACATTGGCTTCCAATGGAAACTGGTGCAGAAGCGCTTCGCAAAAAGCGTGAATAGTCTGAATTTTCAATCCGCCGGGCGTTTCCAGCGCCTTGGCAAACAGGCGTCTGGCTTCCTTCAGCTTGATAAGATCGGGTACGCGCCCTTCGATAGCAGCGATGCGCTGGCTGAGATCGGCATTGGAGAGCGTTGCCCAGTCTGCGAGACGGTCGAACACGCGGCTCGACATTTCCGACGCTGCCGCCTTGGTGTAGGTCAGGCAGAGAATGGCGGATGGCCGACATCCGGCCAATAGCAGGCGGATGACACGCTGCGTCAGGACGTGCGTCTTGCCGGAGCCGGCATTGGCCGACACCCAGGCAGAGCTTGTCGGATCTGATGCCCTCGTCTGTTGTCTGCTCGTCCAGTCGATCCAACTCGTCGGATCATCGCGCTCGGGACCGTGGTCGATAACGTCATTCAGCATCGCCATCTCCCGGTTCTGCGGTGGACCATTCGGAGACGCGGGCAAGGTGATCATATTCGCCGCCATAGCTTTGCTGCTCCTCGGGTATCAGTCGAGATACGAAGCCGTTTTTGCCTTCTCGCAGCGAGATCACGAATTTGGAAAGCTGGTCGATGGCGTCCGTCGCCAGTTCCGCTGCCGATTTCGGCGCGGTCTTGGCAGTCGATTTGGCATGTTCATTGTTGATCGTATCGGTTCCGAATCGTTCACCCGGGCGCAGGCGAACGTAGATCAGGTCCTCCGGCACCGGCGATCCAGTATCGCGGAAGGCACCGCGCATCAAGGCCGCCGCTTCCAGCGACAGTTGTGGGTCGAGCAGGGAGCGGGCCTGTTTGACCGAGGGCGAAAGACCGGTTTTGTAGTCGATGATATCGGCCTTGCCGGATGTCTTGATGTCGATGCGGTCGGCAACGCCGGTGAGGCGGATGCCCGCCTCGGCAATCTCCTGCCCGGCGCGCGCTTCGATGTGGCTGCGCTTGATCAGTTGGCGTCTGTCCGTTTCCCACTTCAGAAACTCCCGCGCAACCGCCTCGAACCGGGGTCTCCATACGACATCGATATGCGGGGGCAGTTTTTCCGCGTCGAAGCAAGCATGCAGCACGCGAGACATCGCGGCCTCGGCAGCGGGTGTACCGGGTAGGTGCTCTTCGCGCGCATAATTTTCCATGATGCGGTGATACAGCGTGCCCCGATCGGAGGCGCCGGGATCGCGATTGAACTCATCCAGCGGATCGAGTTTGAGAATGCGACGCGCATAGATGGAGTAGGGATCGCGGCGAAGCCTGCCGACTTCGCTGAAAGAATAGGATTTCGGCTGCAAATCCGCGGGCGGTGTCGGGGCAGGGCGCTTGGCTGGCGGTTGGCTCTCGCGCTCGTCCAGCATGGCGGCCCAATGGCGGTAGGTCGCGCCGCGTGCCTTCAAGGTTTCTCCAAATGTTTCGCCACCGAGGGCCAGAAGGCGTTGGAGCCATCGTGAGGCAACGGCGGGCGTCGATCCCTGACGCAGCGCGCGGCTGTAGAATATCTGTCGCGTGCCGTTTGCCATCTCGAAGTCATGCGCCAGTTGCCCGATCCGCCGCTCAGGCGGCTCCAGACCGATTGCGGTTTTCATATTGCGCGACAGGAACGGATTGTTGGCGGTCTGGCCGGGCCAGATACCTTCGTTCAGGCCGCCAATGATGACCGTATCGACAGCCTGAAGACGGGCTTCGAGAGCACCGAAAATAAACACACGCGGGTGACGCATGGCGCGCGGCTTGATCGATTCGCCTGCAATCAAAGCCGTCATGATATCGATCCACTGCGGGCCATCGGCTTCCAGAACGCCGCCGCAGTCCATCAGTTCCGTCAGCAGGCCAGACAGTTTTTCACCCGCTTCGCCGGACCAGAGGCTTGCGAGATCACCGCGCTCATCCATGCAAAAGGATTCAAGCACGCGGCCCGTTCGCTCTGCCCAATCCGACAGCGTGAGGCGCTCGGTCAGACGTCCGCTGACCGGGTCCTTGCGAATGAATGCAGAGTCCAGCGGATCGATTGCCAGCTTTATGCGCCCGGCCAGATCGGCGGCAGCCTGCTCGACATCCGGTGACAGAGCCTTACGCCATTGCGGCGCGTGCCGGTCCTTTCTATGCAAGGTCAGTTGCTGCTGCAACAGCACGTCCAGCGTATCGAGCGTAGTTTCGGTTCTGCCACCCCGCAATGCCAGAAGCTCCAGACCCGCAACGGCGTTGGGGACGGCATCGACCGCCAGTCCGAAACGCGAGAGCGGGTGTTTCAGCAGGGACATGACCGCCACCGGATCGCCCGGGCGTAAAATCGCCTCGAGGGCAAGCTGGAGAAGACCTGCCTGCGGCGTGGCAGAGAGTGGAGTACCGGCAGAATCATCAGCCTCGATGCCGAACCGGGCAAGTTCTGTCGCAACACGGCGCGCCAGTCCGCGATCGGGCGTAATCAGAGCAGCTTGCGACTGGAGGCCGCTGCCGGGTTTTTCGAGTGCCAGGCGAAGCGCAATGGCAATTGCTGTCGCTTCCTCCCGCTCATTGGCGGCCTCGATGATGGCTGCGGAAGAAAACGCGTCGTCGAAGAAGACCTCGCTCTTGTCGCCCCGCCATTCATTCCACTCGCTGGTCGCCTTGGCAGGGGCAAGGGCTGTGGAAAAGATCGCCGCGCGGTTTTGCAGATCGCTATCCACCGTCCCTATCTGCTCGACATCATCGCGCAAGACACCGAGCTTTTGCAGCAGGACGAAGAGACCATATTGCGAATGGGTGCGGGTGGACGGGTCATCAGGGCTTTCGTTGATGTCCTGCCACTGCTCCTCCGGCATTTCCGTATCGAGCCCGGGCAGCACCACGATGCCCTGCGGCAGGGCAGCGACAGCGGCAATGAGATCGGCGGCTGCCGGAATGGAGCCGGTGGACCCTGCAACGATGATGGGATCGCTAGACCCGATCTTTGCGAGACGCCCGGCCTCCGCGCGCAAAATCGCGTTGCGGTGTCGTCCGGCAGACGATTTGTTCAGTTCCCCAAGGCGGGCGGGCCAGAAGATGCTGGCGATCTTGAGGAAGTCTGCCGTCAGTTGCCACCACTGCGCATGGTCTGCGGTATCAAGTTTCGCGAGTGCATCCCAGTCCCGGTCCTCGGTGTCCATGGCGTCGATGACTTCGCCAAGCGCGCGCGCCAGCCAGATGGCATCGGCAGGGCTTGCGGGGGCAACTAGAGGCGAATCGGAGTGCACGGCGCGGATGGCGTCCGGCAGGCTGTTGCGCCAAACGAGAATGAGACGCGCCAGCTCCACCAGCCGTGCCGTGCTCGAAATCGGTGGCGCGAGATCGATTGTTGCGGGTGTTTCGATATCGAAATATCCGCTGTCGTCGTCCGTTTCGCCGAGTGGTCTTATGATCGGCAGGATGGCGGAACGACCACCCAAGAGATCGACGAATTCCGAGCGCAGGACACGGGCCGAGCGGCGGGTCGGGACGTAGATCGTGACCTTTGCCAGCGAAAGCGGATCGGCAGCATCATAATGAAAGGCGGGCGTCAGACGTCCATCGCACAGGCTTTCCGCCAGCGTTTTCAAAAATGGCGTTCCGGGGGCGATGGTCAGGATTCGCTTGGCATGCGCCAATGGGTGGTCTCACTTGTCGATTTTGGTGGCCGCGATGGTGCGCTCTGCATCCTCTATAGCATCCGGCGTGCCGACGGTAATCCATTGACCGTCAAGCGAAAGACCAAAAAGCCTGTTATCTGAAATAGCACGGTCAAAATAGATGTTGAGATTGAATGCATCGGCAGGTGCGTCATTGAGCAGACGCGTATCCATCGCGATGGCCCCGGCATAGACGACCGGATGCGGCTCACCCTCGTTGTAGCGGGTCAGGCGGCCATCCTCGGCGAGGTTGAAGTCCTTCTTGCCATTGTGCCCGGTCGTGCGATCCATATCGACACAGAGCATGGCCATATCCATGATCGCGGGGTCGAAAAATTCTGCAAGCCTGTGCAGATTGCTGGGTTGACCGGCGATTTCACCAACCCAGAACAGGTCCGCATTCATGACGAGCACAGGGCCGGGCTCCAGAAGCTTCAGCCCTTTGGCAAGTCCACCACCGGAATTCATCAGTTGGGCAGTCTCGTCCGAAATCCTGATGTCCACGTCCTTACGCGTTGCGAGATGGGCAATCATCTGTTCGGCATGGTGATGGACATTGACGACGATAGTTTCGACACCAGCTTCGACCAGCGCATCGAGCACGTAATCGATCATAGGTCTGCCGGCGATCCGCACCAGAGGCTTCGGGATCGTATCGGTAATCGGGCGCATTCTGGTGCCGAGGCCAGCGGCGAGCACCATTGCTTGTCTGATCGTCATGGGAACACTTCGCTGTTAATGAAGATCGATGCCTGCATCGGTGAACCAGTCGCCCAGCGGCGCCAGTTCTGGATGCGCAAGCGCGGAACGCAGGTAGGAAAAGGTACGCGGCATGTGCTGCATGTAATGCGGCTTGCCATCACGCTTCATCAGCCGCACCCAGATGCCGACCAGCTTGCAATTGCGCTGGGCCGCCATGATGGCGAAGGCCTTCAGGAACGACTTTTCATCGAAACCGGGATTTTTGCGGCGAATGCCAAGATAGCGCTCCATCATTCTGGCCTGCAAATCAGGTGAAATCGTAACGCGTGCATCCTGTATAATCGAGGCCATATCATAGGCCGTTGGCCCGATCATCGCGTCCTGAAAATCTATCAGACCGACCCGAGATGTTCCCGATTGATCGGGTTGCCAGATAATGTTGGGCGAATGGAAATCGCGCAGGAGAAGCCCGGTTTCGGCGTCCGAGAGCTTTTCGATCAATTGATCCCAAGCCTTGAAAAACCTTTGCCGTTCGCGCTCGTCAATCGCATCGTTGCGGATATGTGGCACATACCAGTCCAGCAACAAAGATGTCTCGATCTTCATGGCGGCAGGGTCGAAATTGGGAACGGTGTAGACAGCGCCGTTGCTCATTGTAATCGGGCCGGGCGCGATGGTCTCGTGTAGTTTGGCCAGACAGGCGACGCTTTCGAGGTAACGGTCCTCGATAGGTTTTCCGTCGCCGTCCAGCACGCCCTCACGGCCCATGTCCTCAAGGAGCAATAATCCACTCTCCAAGTCCTGCGCGAGGATAACCGGTGCCGAAAACCCGTTCTCCGTGAGATAATGATCGAGCGCGACAAAGGGCGTCACCTCACGCGCGAGATGCACGATTTCGGCATAGGTCTTGCCGTCCTGAATAATCGGGCCCCTTGGCGGCGGTTGCCAGTCCATCAGCAAATACTGCTCATCGCCGTTGCGCAGGGATTCGTAGGTTCGGTATGCAGCATCGCCACTGAAATATCGTCGTGTCGCGTCCGTTTGACCTGCAGCTTCCAGAAACGTGCGGATGGCAAGGACCCTGTCCAGTCGGGCTTTCTGGCGCGGCGGCACTTCGACTGTCGCGACACGTCCTTCGTCCTGATGCGTGAGGCGCAGAATGATGGTGCTGTTGCTGGGTAATTCGCTGGAGGCGATCTCCGGCCATTCGATCAGGCAGACGCCATCCGACAGCATTTCGTCGATACCGAGCTCATCCAGTTCGGAAACATCCGACAGTCTGTAGAGGTCGAGATGAGCGACGGGAAAACGCAGCGCATAGGTCTGGACGATGGTGAAGGTCGGGCTTGGGACCTCCATCTGGTCGTCATCGGCGATGGCTCGAATAAGCGCGCGTGCCAGAGTGGATTTTCCAGCGCCCAAGTCCCCGACAAGCGCGATGCAATCGCCGGGTCGCACTGTCAGCGCCAGCTCTTCGCCGAGCCTGATCGTATCTGCTTCACCGGCGAGAAAAATGGACAGAGGAGAAACCGTGTCGTTCATTCTGCGGCGATGGCATGCGGGTGCGCGCCGGATGGAATGCGGCAGCTAACCACCGTACCCTCACCGGGGCGGCTGTCGATTGTGACCTGGCCGCTGTGCAGGCTGACGAAGCTTTCCACGATGGAAAGGCCAAGACCTGCACCGGTGCGACGGCCACCATTCCCATGGGTCGAGAAGCGATCGAACACCGTTTTCAGCATCTCCTCGGGAATACCCGGACCCTGATCGGCAACAGAGAACACGAAATCACCTTCCGTGCGCTTGCACGTAAGCGTCACCACGGAGCCTTCTGGGGCGAAATTCGACGCGTTGGTCAGCAGCTTGAGAAGGATTTGTTTGAGGCGCTGATGATCCGCGAGAATGGCGCCCAGATGCGCCGGAGCCACGATTTCAAGCGAAACGCCACTTTCTTGCAGGCGGTCGGTTATCTGTACCGACACGTCTTCGAGAAGCTCGTTCAGATCGTTTTCGGTGTAGTTGAGATGCATGATACCGGCATCCACGGTCGCAAGGTCGAGAATATCGTTCACGATGGTCAAAAGAACCGAGGACGACGTGGAAATATGGTCGAGATATTCCGCCTGCCGCTCGGACAGATCACCCATGCCGGGCGTCTTGAGAAGATCGGTAAAGCCGATGATATTGGTCAATGGCGAGCGCAGTTCGTAGGACACATGCTGGACGAAATCGTTCTTGAGCTCGTCGGCCTTGCGCAGTGCCTCGTTCTTTTCCTTAAGCGCCCGCTCGGCCCGCACGCTGTCCGTCATATTGACGAAGGTCAGCATGGTCTGCGAATCCGGCAAAGGAATGATCGCGTAATCCAGCACCAGACCGGATAGAAGCTCAAGCGTTCCCTGCTTGGACAGACGCTCGTCATTGAAACTGGTGATAAACTGGCTGAAGGCGCGCCAGCCATCTGGCTTGTCGTAGGACTGTGCGCAGACGTCTTCGATGGAGCGAATGTGTTTGCCCGCCGCAGCCTCATCGGCGGTAATCGCCCACAACGCACGGAAGGCCGGGTTGGACAGACGGATTCGACCATCGGCACCGAACACGGCAACGCCCTCGGCCAAATGGTCGATGGTTTCGCCCTGAACCTTGACCAGCGTGTTGTAACGCATCTGCAGATCGACCTGCTCTGTCAGGTTTTCGAACACCCAGGTTGCGCCACCTTGCGGGTGCGCGGTCGCGATAACGCGCAGGGTCTGGCCGTTGGGCAGGTGCCACAGATCGGTCTTGGTATCGAGGGAGCGATAGACGGAGAGCGCGGTTTCCTTCCAGCTCTTCCAGCTCAATTGTTCCGGCAACTTGCCAAGGGACCGCAGGCGATCCAGAAGCTCCGAATTATCGGGCTTGGATTCCAGGAGAACCAGATCCAATCCCCAGAGGCTGACGAAAGCCTGATTATAGAATTGCAGCCGCTGCCGACCGTCGAAGATGGCGACGGGCGTTGCCAGATGATCCAGCGTTTCGGCATGGCTTTTCAGCGTGCGTTTCAGCTCTTCGCGAACCGTCTCCGCTTCCGTCGTATCGATAGCGATACCGGCGGAACCGCCCGACGTCTTGATGTCAACGACATCGAAGAATGTTCTGTTGCCGGAAACCACGGTGGAAATGCGGTCGTGATAGGGAGACTCAGGCGTCGCACTTGCGCGGATTTTCTGACGCGTGACCGTATTGAGCAGCTCACGCTGTTCGGTGATCGTCTGCTCTGGACTGCGGGCATCCACACCCTGCGCATAGGCATGGTTGACCCATATGAGCTGTCCATCGGAATTGCGCCGCCAGACGGGCTGCTCGATGGAATCGAGAAGGTCCTGGAACGTCGATATCGAGGAGACAAGCCGCTCGCGCTCCACCTGAAGTTCGGCAAGTTCTGCGCGCAGATTGTTGAGCGCGACAAAACGGGCAAAGGCTTTTCCACCCGAAACCCGACCCTGAACTTCGATCACTTCGCCGCGCTGTGTTTCAATCGTCAGGTCGAAGCTCTGCGCATGGCTGCGGAGTTTCTCGATCGCCTTTTCCAACGGGGAGGCTGAGGTTGGCCGAAGCCAGCGCCCGAAGGCGAGGAAATCCTGATCAGCCTGCGGCATGCCTGTTTCAGGCGGCAACTGGCCGATGAACTCAGGCCGGTCGCTGGCGCTTTCCCAGATGACGATCCGTCTGGACTTGTCGGAAATCAGGGCTTCGTATTTGGAAATCTTGGCGTTTGCTTCCGCAAGTGCGGCGCGATACTCACTGGTTTCCGCCTCGATGTTCCCACGCTGGCGAACGAGCCAGACAATCGAAAACAGCGTCGCAGAGACAATGCCGATGAACAGGGAATAGATGATGGTTTCCGACGAGGAGAAAAGCCGCTCTCCCGTGCGCAGAACCAGATTTTGCTGGGCGTGCGCCACAGCCGCAAAACCGCTCAGGATCGTGCCCGCCATAAGAGCGGAAAACGCGACAGCCTTCCTGCGAACAAAGCCCGCAGTGCCGATCAGCGTTGTCGTCAAACGTCCTGGCACAGGCGCATCATTGCTACCCGACCGCACGTTGTCTTTTGCCCGCTTTTGCGAGCTTGAATCGTCTACCGTCATCCCCGGTCTGTCTCCGTCCTATGTGCCGCATCTTCGACAAGACATCCCATTTCCGCACGCATGCCCGCGCACGAATCAAGTCTTGTGACAATACCGCCTTAGGAAACCACCGGGAAGGGAGGGCGCTAAAAAGAAATCGCGGACTTTGTCAAGTCCGCGATGTCCATATCTAGTGCATTATGTGTGGATATTAACCATACAATCAATATCTGTAGTGTTCAGCCTTAAACGGACCGGTCTTGGACACGCCGATATAATCAGCCTGAACTTCAGAAAGTTCTGTCAGCTTCACGCCCAGCTTCTCCAGATGCAGGCGTGCGACCTTCTCGTCGAGGTGCTTTGGCAGCACGTAAACGTCGTTTTTGTATTCGCCCTGCTTCGTGAACAGCTCGATCTGACCCAGCACCTGGTTGGTGAAGGATGCAGACATGACGAAGGATGGGTGACCCGTGGCGTTGCCGAGGTTCAGCAGACGTCCCTCAGACAGAAGGATCATGCGGTTGCCCTTGGCGAACTCGATCATATCGACCTGCGGCTTGATGTTGGTCCACTTCAGGTTCTTGAGCGCAGCAACCTGAATTTCATTGTCGAAGTGGCCGATATTGCCGACGATGGCCATATCCTTCATCTCGCGCATATGCTCGATGCGGATCACGTCCTTGTTGCCGGTCGTGGTGATGAAGATGTCAGCGGAAGCAACGACGTCTTCCAGACGAACGACTTCAAAACCATCCATGGCAGCCTGAAGCGCGCAGATCGGGTCGATTTCGGTGACCTTGACGCGAGCGCCAGCGCCCTGAAGCGAAGCGGCGGAACCCTTGCCCACATCGCCGTAACCGCAGACGACGGCAACCTTGCCGGCCATCATCACGTCGGTGGCGCGACGAATGCCGTCGACCAGCGATTCCTTGCAGCCGTACTTGTTGTCGAATTTCGACTTGGTGACGCTGTCATTGACGTTGATCGCAGGGAAGGGAAGAAGGCCCTTCTTGCTGAGGTCGTAGAGGCGGTGAACGCCCGTCGTGGTTTCCTCGGTGACGCCCTTGATCGCATCGCGCTGCTTCGTAAACCAACCTGGCGAAGCGGCGAGGCGCTTCTTGATCTGGGCAATAAGGATTTCTTCTTCCTCGGAATCTGGCTTGGACAGAACGTCCTCACCGGCTTCAGCGCGTGCGCCAAGAAGGATGTACATGGTGGCATCGCCGCCATCATCAAGGATCATGTTGGAAACGCCGCCATCGGCCCACTGGAAGATCTTGTCGGTGTATTCCCAGTATTCGGTCAGGCTCTCACCCTTGACGGCAAAAACCGGAATGCCGGTTGCAGCGATGGCAGCGGCGGCGTGGTCCTGCGTGGAGAAAATGTTGCAGGATGCCCAGCGAATGTCGGCGCCCAGTTCCTTAAGGGTCTCGATCAGAACGGCGGTCTGAATCGTCATGTGAAGCGAACCGGAAATCCGTGCGCCCTTCAAAGGCTTGGTCTGGCCGAATTCTTCGCGGCAGGACATCAGGCCCGGCATTTCGGTTTCGGCAATGTCCAGTTCCTTGCGGCCATAGTCTGCAAGGTTGATGTCGGCGACGATGTAGTCTTTTTCAGCGCTCATAGATGTCTCCTGCTCAAAGATGGCAGGGGCCAGCCGCTGCCTCGAAAATATAGGCTGCGGTGTAGCAGGCTGAGGCTAATCTGGCAATAAGGATATAAAGAAGTCTTTATGTCTTTATATGTCGTGGTTATCAAACTTCTTCGCCGAAGCGGTCTGCCACCAGTGCTTCGAGTGCGGCCAGCGCTTCGGCTGCCTGATTTCCGCTAGCCTCGACCACCACAGTGCAGCCGGGGCTGGCTGCCAGCATCATGAGACCCATGATGGATGTGCCGCCGACTGTCATGCCATCCTTGGACACGGTGATAGCGGCATCGTAACTGTCGACCATCTGAACGAATTTCGCAGATGCGCGGGCGTGGAGGCCACGCTTGTTAACAATCAGCAATTCCCGCGAAAGAGGCGACATTCCAGCTATTTTCTTTATTTGCCGCTGAGAACGCGGCTGGCGACGTTGATATATTTTCTGCCAGCATCCGAGGCCTCCTGCAAGGCCTTCTCCATGTTATCTTCCATGCGAATGCCCGCAAGTTTGATCAGCATCGGAAGATTGACACCCGCGATGACTTCGACACTGCCACCGTTCATCACCGATATGGCCAGATTGGAGGGCGTTCCACCGAACATGTCAGTCAGAATGATGACACCGTTGCCGTCATTTGCGCGCGTGACGGCGTCCAGAATATCCTGGCGACGTTGGTCCATGTCATCTTCGGGACCGATACAGACCGTCTCGATCAATTTCTGAGGGCCGACCACATGCTCTACAGCGTGACGAAACTCCTCGGCCAGCTTGCCATGGGTGACAAGCACTAGTCCGATCATGAAATGCTCCCTTGCACACGCACCTTGATTGCCGACTATCGCAATGCCGCAATCATGTCCATCGGTGGGGCCACATCTTGATGAGGAAAATCCGAAGCGCAAGCCCCAAATTGCTGGATTTTCGTTCACATTCCCTTGGTTATGAAAAGATTCTGAGCAAGTGCAGCAAATTTTCCATAGGGCATGATGCTGTCGCGCGGAATGCGCAGCAACGGCAGGGACGCATTAAGGCCCAGTTGAAAAACCTCACCTGTCGGCGGCAAGCGGGGCATTTCTGGGTTTGGTTCGGTGGTCACGGCGTAGTTCATCACAGCGGATGCGACGCTTTTCATGGTGATGATGCCGCTGCTGCGCAGTTCGAGAAGGCCCGCGATGGCCTCGGGTCGCTCCACGGTCACGCGCCCATCACGGCACGTCATGAAAACCTGATCGTCTGCAATGAGCGCGGTCTCGAGGCCGCATCGCTGCGCCTCCGTCATGAAACTGAAGGCGAGCTCGCTTTTCCCGCTGCCTGATGGACCGACGAACAACAGGCCCGTCTTGCCGATGACAATAGCGGTGGCGTGGATATTGGTTCGCTCAGCGCTCATGACTATGCGCGGCAGGAAGCGACAGGCTGAAGCGCGCACCGGAAATCACGCCATATTTGTCGATGATGTTGTCTGCCTTCAACGTGCCGCCATGGGCTTCGGCAATCTGGCGGCTGATGGAGAGGCCAAGGCCGGAATTCTGCCCGAAGCCTTCGCTTGCAGGACGGTCGGTGTAGAAGCGCTCGAAGATACGATCGATATCTTCCGCCTGAATGCCGGGGCCGTTGTCCTCGACCCGCACGATGCAGCGGTCTTTCTGGCGTAGGAGATGCACGACGATCCGTCCACCATCCTGCGAGACGAAAGAACGTGCATTCTCGATAAGGTTGGTGATGATCTGGCCGATCCGCAGATCATGTCCGTTGACGACATAGCTGACCTTGGTGCCGGGCTTATGGTCCACGACATAATCGATGGTGACGCTTTTTTTCTTGGCACTGATCTGGCGGGAAATCTCGACCAGATTGCTTAACAGTACCTCCAGATCGACCGGTGAAGCGTCGACGCGGGCAAGCTCTGCATCCAGACGCGACGCGTCGGAGATGTCGCTGATCAGACGATCCAGACGGCGGACATCGTGGAAAATGATCTCGGTCAGACGCTGCTTGGATTCTTCGGTTTTGGCCCGCGGCAGGGTTTCCACGGCGCTGCGCAGCGATGTCAGCGGGTTCTTCAGCTCATGGCTGACATCGGCGGCAAAGCTTTCAATGGCGTCGATGCGGTCGTAGAGCGCATTGGTCATCTCGCGAAGAGCGATGGAAAGGTTGCCGATTTCATCCTGACGCGCTGAAAAGTCCGGGATTTCCTCACGTGCCTTGGCACCACGGCGTACACGGATCGCTGCCGCAGAGAGGCGACGCAGAGGCGTGGCGATGGTGGACGACAATAGTAAGGACAGGACGATATTGACCAGCGTCGCAATGCCGAACACACGCATGATGGCAAGACGTTCGGCGTGGACGATCTTGTCGATGTCGCCCGCCTGCGTAGACAGAAGCAACACGCCAAGGACGGCACGGAAACGCTGCACGGGGACTGCGACCGAAACGATCAATTCGCCTTTCTCGGTTACGCGCACCACCGCACCACGCACACCGGTCAGGGCGTTCATGACTTCAGGGTAGATCGAGCCATCGCCGCCGGGCGTTTCCTTGTAGAGCGGCAGGCTGCTCGGCTGAAGCATACGGTTGAAAACGCTGGCAAACCACTCGCCCCAGGTCTGGGTCTCAGGCGTGACGGGCGGCAGATCGTAACGCAGCACCTGACCGCGCGAGTAAAGATGCCGCGAATCGAGCAGGATATTGGCGTCTGCATCGAAAAGCCGGGCGCGGGTACGGGTCGGGGAAATCAACCGTCGCAGGACGGGTGCCACGCGCTCCGGGTTGATCGGAAAACTCAGATCCTCGTCATTTGGAACCGGCGTGATGCTCTGGCCCGCCTGCAACTCCAGCAGCTTTTCTGGATTGATGGTGATGGAGTTGGTGTCCACAGACGCAGACGCGGATATCGCGCCCGCGATGATTTCGCCCTGGGTCAGAAGACTTTCGACACGCGCATCGATCAGTCCTTCGCGGAACTGGTTGAGGTAGAGAATACCACCGACTAGAACCACGGTTGCCGCAACGTTGAAGAACAGGATGCGCCGCGTCAGGCTGGAGAAGACGGCATTGCCGAAGATACGGCGGATAATCGTCAACGGATGAATACGATACCGGCGACCGCTCTCACGATCGTCGGCATCGGTTTGATCCGATACGCTTTCCTGCGTCTTGTTCAGCAACGTTGTCCCTCGGCGCCGTTGATGGTCGCGGCGTTATCCTTGCCTGATATCAGGCTGCTTCGCGGAAGCGATATCCTACACCGTAGAGCGTTTCAATCATATCGAAGTCGTTATCGACCAGCTTGAACTTCTTGCGCAGGCGCTTGATGTGGCTGTCGATGGTGCGGTCGTCCACATAGACCTGCTCGTCATAGGCGGCATCCATCAGCGCATCGCGGCTTTTGACGACGCCGGGGCGCTGTGCCAGCGAATGAAGGATGAGGAACTCTGTGACCGTCAAAGTCACAGGCTCACCTTTCCAAGTGCAGGTATGACGTTCCTGATCCATGGCAAGCTGTCCGCGTTCCAGCGTACGCGCCTGCTGGTCTGCCGTCGGCTTGAGGGGGCTTGCACCGGGAACCGCGGCATCGCGACTGCTGGCACGGCGAAGGATCGCCTTGACCCGCTCGACGAGAAGGCGCTGCGAGAAAGGCTTGGTGATGAAATCATCGGCACCCATCTTGAGACCGAACAATTCGTCTATCTCTTCGTCCTTCGATGTGAGGAAGATTACGGGAAGATCGGATTTCTGGCGCAGGCGGCGCAGGAGTTCCATGCCATCCATACGCGGCATCTTGATATCGAAAATTGCCAGCTGCGGTGGACGTGCGACCAGCCCATCCAGAGCAGATGCTCCGTCCGTATACGTTTCGACCTTATAACCTTCTGCTTCCAGCGCGATCGACACCGAAGTCAAAATATTTCGGTCATCGTCCACAAGCGCAATTGTTTGCATAAAATTGGTCTCCATCGTCATTTAATCTATACTCCCGACATCCACCCCAGCCAAGGTTGCGCGCCGTGAGCCTTTCTCTTGAGTATAAAGGTGGAACAAATTGTGGCAAAGGGCAAATGCGGATATTCCGGCGGCAATCCTTGGCAGTAAATTTCCTGAACCGGCGCATTGTCGGTTTAGAACGCCGACTAAACCGATTTAAAATGAAATAAAATCTTTTAAATCGATTAATATATTGAAATTGTTGAATTATTCCATGTTCTCGGCTTGTGTTTTTTTAAAACGCGGATTAATTTCCGGGAAAATTTGGATCATTTCGTCTTTAAAAAGGAACGTGCCCGTGAAAGAACTTGGAGTACATAATCCAGAAAATGGAGTGTCGGCACTCGGTTTGACCGGCGTTTCTGTCGTGCACTACAACCTCATCGAGAGCGAATTGTACGAAGAGGCGATCCGCAACGGCGAAGCCGATGTCACCGCAGACGGCGCTTTGCGTGCAGTAACCGGCCAGCATACGGGCCGTTCGCCCAAGGACAAGTTCGTCGTTCGCGACGCCTCCACGGAAGACAGCATCTGGTGGGACAACAACAAGCCCCTGTCGCCAGAACACTTCGACATCCTCCACAAGGACATGCTGGCACATGCTGCCGGCAAGACGCTTTACGTGCAGGACCTGATCGGTGGCGCGGATGAAGACAATGCGCTTCCAACCCGCGTTGTGACCGAACTTGCCTGGCACGGCCTGTTCATCCGCAACCTGCTGATCCGCCCTGCGCGCGAAAAACTCGGCTCCTTCAAGCAGAAGCTGACGATCATCAACCTGCCGAGCTTCAAGGCCGATCCCGCCCGCCACGGTGTGCGCACTGAAACCGTGATCGCCTGCGATCTGTCCAAGGGTCTGGTTCTGATTGGCGGCACATCCTATGCCGGCGAAAACAAGAAGTCGGTCTTCACCGTTCTCAATTACCTGCTGCCTGCCAAGGGCGTCATGCCGATGCATTGCTCTGCCAATGTCGGTCCTGATGGTGACGCGGCCGTATTTTTCGGCCTGTCGGGCACCGGCAAGACCACATTGTCTGCCGACCCATCGCGCACACTGATCGGTGATGACGAACATGGCTGGGGCGACGACGGCATCTTCAACTTCGAAGGCGGCTGCTACGCCAAGGCCATCAAGCTTTCGGCGGAAGCCGAGCCTGAGATTTATGCTGCAACCCGCCGCTTCGGCACGGTGCTGGAAAACGTCGTTCTCGATGAAAACCGCGTTCCGGATTTCAACGACAATTCGCTGACGGAAAACACCCGCAGTGCCTATCCGCTGCACTTCATTCCGAATGCTTCGGAAACAGGCATCGCTGGCCATCCCAAGACGATCATCATGTTGACGGCGGATGCTTTCGGCGTGCTGCCGCCAATCGCCCGATTGACGCCTGAGCAGGCCATGTACCACTTCCTCTCCGGTTACACGGCAAAGGTTGCGGGCACTGAAAAAGGCGTGACGGAACCGGAAGCGACATTCTCCACCTGCTTCGGCGCACCGTTCATGCCGCGCCACCCGGCAGAATACGGTAATCTGCTGCGCGATCTCATCGGCAAGCACGGCGTGGATTGCTGGCTCGTCAACACCGGTTGGACCGGTGGCGCCTACGGCATCGGCAAGCGTATGCCCATTAAGGCGACGCGCGCCCTGCTGACCGCAGCGCTGACAGGCGAGTTGAAGAACGCTCAGTTCCGCACCGATGCGAATTTTGGTGTCGCAGTTCCAACTGCACTGGAAGGTGTCGACAGCGCAATTCTCGATCCGCGTTCGACATGGGCAGACGGTGCCACCTACGATGCGCAGGCCAAGAAGCTCGTTTCCATGTTCGTCACGAACTTCACCAAGTTCGAAGACCATGTGGACAGCAAGGTTCGCGATGCGGCTCCCGGCCTGCTGATCGCCGCAGAATAATCGATCCGACTGATGAATTGACAAACCCGGCCTAGTGCCGGGTTTTTCGTTTGACGGGCATGGTTTTCATTCGTGGAAATCTGTGGCATCACCGCTGCCGGAGAAAAGACATGGCCAGCGCCGCACTATTGATCAGCAACAGAATTACGATTGCCGGATGGGAACTGACGGAGCAATTCGTGCTGGCTGGCGGGCCCGGCGGGCAGAATGTCAACAAGGTCTCCACCGCCGTTCAGCTATTCTTCGACGTGGCCGGTTCGCCGTCGCTGCCTGACCGTATCAAGGAGAACGTGATCAAACTCGGCGGCAGACGCGTATCGAAAGAAGGCGTCCTGATGATCGAAGCCAATCGGTTTCGCACGCAGGAGCGCAACCGGGAAGATGCACGAGAGCGACTGAAAGAACTGGTTCTGAAAGCTGCCGAACCACCGCCACCGACGCGGCGGGCGACCAAGCCGACCAAAGGCTCGGTCGAAAGACGGCTTAAAGCCAAATCCGGGCGATCCGATGTGAAGAAAATGCGCGGCAGGCCCGATAACGATTAGAGCTTGCGCAATGCTACCGTGTCGATCAGGTGGTTCTGGCCCTTGCGCAAAATGAGATCAGCCCTTGGCCGTGTCGGAACGATATTGCGCCGCAGGTTTTTCAGGTTGATGTTTTCCCAAAGACCCTCGGCAATCGCCAGCGCCGCTTCCTCGGAAATCGAGGCGTAGCGGTTGAAGTAGGAAGAGGGATCGCGAAACGCGGTTTGACGCAGGTTCATGAAGCGTTTGACGTACCAGTTGTGAATGAGCGCCTCATCCGCATCGATATAGATCGAGAAGTCGAAGAAATCCGAAACGATCGGCACGATGCGCCCGCCCTCCGGCAAATCGCGCGATTGCAGCACGTTGATGCCTTCGAAAATCAGGATGTCCGGCCTGTCTATGGTCGTATATTCGTTGGGTATGACGTCGTATGTGAGGTGCGAATAGCTGGGGGCTTTGACATCCGGTTGCCCGGCCTTGATGGCTGACAGGAAGCGCAGCAGCGAGCCGATATCGTAGCTTTCGGGAAAGCCCTTCCGCTCCATCAGATTGTCGCGTCTCAACACCTCGTTGGGATAGAGGAAGCCGTCCGTAGTGATGAGATCGACTTTCGGGCTGGAAGGCCAGCGCGCCAGCAGCTCTTTCAGGATACGGGCCGTCGTTGATTTTCCAACCGCGACAGACCCGGCGATGCCGATAACGAAGGGCGTCTTGGCGACGCCCTCCATGTTGAGGAACTGATTGCGTTGGTCGAACAGAAGCTGCGATGCTTCGACATGGGTGGAGAGCAGGCGCGATAGCGAGAGATAGATACGCCGGACTTCATCGATATCGATGGGGTCGTTGAGCGAACGCAGGCGTTTCAGCTCATCCGTCGTCAGCGTCAAGGGCGTGTCGGCGCGGAACTTCGACCATTCGTCGGAGCTGAAGAAGTGGTAGGGTGAATATTCATCGGGTCGGAAATGATCGAGCGTGTTTGGCATGCCTTGTCCTCCCATGCGTGCCAACGTCGTCATTGTGCGGGCCTCGATTCCTTTTCCTGAATGCCTGATTGTCCCGTACGACGTTCCAGTTCGGACAACACGTCGGAAAGCGGTATATCGGCGATCTTCAGCACCACCAGCAGGTGGTACAAAAGGTCCGCAGCCTCATCGGTCAGGTTTTTGCGGTCGTTGGAAATGGCGGCAATCACCGTTTCCACCGCCTCTTCGCCGAGCTTTTTCGCCGCACGCATCTGGCCTGCAGCATAAAGCTTGGCCGTCCAGGACTGGTCGGGAGAGGCACTGGCGCGGTCCGCGACGATACGCTCGAGATCGGAAAGGGAAAAATTCGTCATGGGTCGTTTCCCCGATCAATCGAGACGCATGGCTATGCCATGGTCTGCCATATAGGCTTTCGCTTCGCCGATGGAATAGGTCCCGAAGTGGAAGATGGAGGCTGCCAGCACAGCGGTAGCATGGCCTTCTTTCACGCCGGCAACGAGATCATCCAGCGTGCCGACGCCGCCAGATGCGATGACGGGCACACGCACCTGATCGGCAATAGTGCGCGTCAGCGCAATGTCATAACCGCTTTTGGTGCCATCCCGGTCCATAGAGGTGATGAGCAATTCGCCTGCGCCGCGCTCGACCATGCTAATCGCAAATTCCACCGCATTGATGCCGGTTGGCTGGCGACCACCATGGGTGAAGATTTCCCACCTGTCAGCCTCGTCGCTGGTGGAAACCTTTTTCGCGTCGATCGACACCACGATGCACTGGTTGCCGAATTTATCCGCAGCACGCGCGACAAAATCAGGGTCTTTGACGGCGGCAGAGTTGATCGAAACCTTGTCAGCACCACACAGCAGAAGTTTGCGGATATCGCCAACTGCGCGCACGCCACCGCCGACCGTCACCGGCATGAAGCAGTGGTCTGCTGTCCGCGAGACGACGTCGAAAATCGTATCACGATTGTCAGAGGACGCCGTAATGTCGAGGAAGCAGAGCTCGTCGGCACCGGCTGCATCGTAAGCCTTTGCCGCTTCTACGGGATCACCTGCGTCGATGAGATCGACGAAATTAACGCCTTTGACGACGCGTCCGTCCTTAACATCGAGACAGGGAATGATACGGGCTTTCAGCGTCATGCGCGTGCCTCCTTGATCATGGCGAGCGCTTCGACCGGATCGATACGGCCGTCATAGAGGGCGCGACCGGAGATGGCGCCTTCCAGCTTGACCGCATCGGGCTCAAGCATGCGCTTGATGTCGTCCATCGAGGCAAGACCGCCGGAGGCGATGACCGGAATGGAAACGGCATCCGCCAGTTCCAGCGTGGAGGCCCAATTGATACCGGCCAGAATGCCATCGCGATCGATATCGGTGTAGATGATGGCCGCTACGCCAGCACCCTCGAAGCGCTGGGCAAGCTCGATCACGCCAAGCTCGGAGGCTTCCGCCCAGCCCTCGACCGCAACCTTGCCGCCCTTGGCATCGATGCCGACGGCGACCTGCCCGGGAAAACGCTTGCAGGCCTCGATGACCAGAACAGGATCACGCACGGCAACCGTGCCGAGAATAACGCGGGCGAGACCGCGCGAAAGCCACGCCTCGATATGATCAAGCGTGCGAATACCGCCGCCAAGCTGAACCGGATTTTTCGTGGACTTCAAAATGGCATCCACGGCATCGCCATTGACGGTCTGGCCTGCGAAAGCCCCGTTCAAATCCACGACATGCAGCCATTCGAACCCTTGGTCTTCGAAGGCTTTGGCCTGCGCGCCGGGGTCTGTGTTGTAGACAGTGGCCTGATCCATATCGCCAAGCTTGAGGCGAACGCACTGGCCATCTTTGAGGTCGATTGCGGGAAAAAGGATCATATCAAGGCTTCCAGCGCAGGAAATTCGAAATAAGGGCAAGGCCGAGCGTCTGGCTTTTTTCCGGGTGGAATTGCGCCCCGACCTTGTTGTCACGACCCACGAATGCCGTCATCGCGCCACCGTAATTGGTGGTGGCGATCACATCGTCTGCATGTTTGGCGGCGAGGTGATAGGAGTGCACGAAATAGGCGTGCAGGCCATCCGCGCCAGTCTTTATGCCATCAAACAGCGGGTGAGGGCGGTGCAAGTCAAGCGTATTCCAGCCGATCTGCGGGATTTTCAGGTCTGGATCGGAAGGGGTCATTTCGACCACGTCGCCTTCGATCCAGCCAAGGCCCTGGCTCGTCGTCTTTTCCAGCCCGCGCGACGACATCAACTGCATGCCGACGCAGATACCCATGAACGGACGCCCGTGGGTTTCGACCGCTTCGATCATTGCCTCATGCATGCCGGTGACGGCATCCAGGCCTGCGCGGCAATCGGCGTAAGCGCCAACGCCTGGTAGAACGATACGATCTGCGGAGGCGACATGGTCCGGCTTGTCGGTCAGTTCGATCGTCGCGTTAATGCCAGCTTCGGCTGCTGCGCGCTCAAACGCCTTGGTCGCCGAACGAAGGTTGCCGGAGCCATAATCGATAATTACCACACGCATGTCAGCGCCTTCCATTCAGATCGAATTGAAACGACCCGGCGGGATCGTTCATCGAAAAACCTGTGCCGACTTTGCGATCCTTCTTCCACTCGGGCTGGGGAATCGTGCTGGCGTTTGCGGCTTCGCTTTCGGGCAGGTTGGAGAAATAAATGTCTTCCGCCGTCGCCAGATCATGCGCGGTGACGATCGTCTTGATTGCCCATCCCTTGAACACGAGATATCGGACGAGAATGTTGCGACCCTCTAAGCCGGCTATCAATCCCGCAGTCACGGCAAACAATGCGCCTGATATGCCGTATCCCTCTATCCCCGAAATCTGACCGGCTGCCACCTGAAGCACGACGATGGAAGCGGCCACCCACCACAGACGATGAACGACAAACCAGATCCACGGGAAAAAAAGGGCAAGCCACGAAAAGCGGTCAGCGATGAACCGTGTCGACCGGTGATCTCTGTCCGGTCCGCCGGGGGCTTCAAGAACCAGATAGGATGTCATTGGCTTTCCTGACAACGTTGAGAGCGGCAGTAGAGGGCATGTCCTCGGTGCTGCTCTTACGATTTCATCTGTCTCAGGCCAGCATGCCCTTTGTCGAGGGAACGCGATCGGCCTGCCGTGGATCGATCTCTGTTGCGGTGCGCAACACGCGAGCGACTGCCTTGAAGCACGTTTCGGCGATATGGTGGTTGTTGGCGCCGTAATGATTAAGAATATGCAGCGTTATTCCGGCATTCTGTGCCAGCGCCTGAAAGAACTCACGCACCAGTTCGGTATCGAATGTGCCGATCTTCGGGGCAGAGAAGTTGACGTTCCAGACCAGAAATGGCCGCCCGGAAATGTCGACCGCTGCCTTCGTCATCGTCTCATCCATGGCAAGATCAAGCGAAGCGTAACGGGTGATCCCTCGACGGTCACCGAGTGCCCTAGAGATTGCCTGGCCGATGGCGATACCGGTATCTTCAACCGTATGGTGGTCATCGATATGCAGGTCGCCTGCAACGTCGATCTCCATGTCGATCAGCGAATGGCGGCTGAGCTGGTCCAGCATATGATCGAAGAAACCCACGCCCGTGGAAATTTTCGACTTGCCGCTGCCATCGATGTTCACGCGAACGGAAACACTCGTTTCGTTCGTCTTGCGGGAAATCTCAGCTTTACGCTCTGCCATCTGGCTGCTCCGTACGAATATCGGGGTTCCTTATCAGCAAGAACCACAAATATCCAGCCATTACATTGCGTTGCGGTATGCCGTCTTGGTCGTTTCCGTGGCTGGAATTTGTAATCGCAAAATCGAGGCCTACATAGATTGCGAACGGGTCAGCATTTGCGACCCAGCGCAACGCCCTGATGGGGCAAACAGGTGTTTGATGACAACGATTATTACTGTGAGAAAGGGCGGCAAGGTCGTGATGGCTGGCGATGGTCAGGTCAGCCTCGGACAGACCGTCATGAAAGGCAACGCCCGCAAAGTCCGCCGGATCGGCAAGGGTGACGTCATCGCCGGATTTGCCGGTGCCACCGCTGATGCGTTCACATTGCTGGACCGTCTGGAAAAGAAGCTCGAGCAATATCCCGGGCAACTGATGCGGGCGGCCGTGGAGCTTGCCAAAGACTGGCGCACCGACAAATATCTGCGCAATCTCGAAGCGATGATGCTGGTGGCAGACAAGTCCATCACTCTGGCCATCACCGGTAATGGCGATGTGCTTGAGCCGGAACATGGCGCAATCGCTATCGGTTCGGGCGGAAATTACGCCTTTGCTGCTGCCCGCGCACTGATGGATTCTGAAAAATCAGCGGAAGAGGTGGCGCGCCAGGCTTTGGATATCGCAGCCGATATCTGCGTCTATACCAACCATAATCTCGTGATTGAAACGCTCGACGCAGAGTAGACTGCGCCTCACAAAGCGATGGGTCCTGCGGGCCGGGCCGAAACGGCTGGCCGGTAAGGATGCCGAAAGGAATAAAATGACGACTTTTTCTCCCCGCGAGATCGTTTCCGAACTCGACCGTCACATCATCGGCCAGCACGATGCCAAGCGCGCCGTGGCGATCGCGTTGCGCAATCGCTGGCGCCGCCAGCAGCTGGACGACAGTCTGCGTGACGAGGTCATGCCGAAAAATATCCTGATGATCGGGCCGACCGGCGTTGGCAAGACGGAAATCTCCCGCCGTCTGGCCAAGCTGGCAGGCGCTCCCTTCATCAAAGTCGAAGCCACCAAATTCACCGAAGTCGGTTACGTAGGACGCGATGTCGAGCAGATCATTCGCGATCTCGTGGAAATCGGCATCGGCCTCGTGAAGGAAAAGAAGCGGCTAGAAGTTCAGGCGAAGGCCCATGCCAGCGCCGAAGAACGCGTATTGGACGCACTGGTAGGCTCGACCGCGTCGCCTGGAACCCGTGAGAGTTTCCGCAAGAAGCTGCGCGACGGCGAGTTGGACACCAAGGAAATCGATATCGAGATTGCCGATACCAGCAGCGGTATGCCCGGTTTCGACATCCCTGGCATGCCCGGTGCCAATATCGGTGTTCTCAATCTTTCCGATATGTTCGGCAAGGCCATGGGCGGTCGCAGCAAGAAAGTGCGCACCACGGTCGAGAAATCCTATGCTGATCTTATTCGCGACGAATCCGACAAATTGCTGGATAACGAACTGATCCAGCGCGAGGCGGTGAAATCCGTCGAGAATGACGGCATCGTGTTTCTCGATGAGATCGACAAGATCGCAGCCCGCGACGGTGGCATGGGCGCAGGCGTTTCACGCGAAGGCGTTCAGCGCGACCTTCTTCCGCTGGTGGAAGGGACGACGGTGTCCACGAAATACGGTCCCGTTAAAACGGACCATATCTTGTTCATCGCCTCAGGCGCATTCCACGTGTCGAAGCCCTCAGATCTCCTGCCGGAGCTTCAGGGTCGTCTGCCCATTCGTGTCGAGCTGAAACCCCTGACCAAGGAGGACTTCCGTCGCATCCTGACCGAAACCGAAGCCAGCCTCATCCGTCAGTATATCGCGCTGATGGCAACCGAAGAGCTGAACCTTGAATTCACAGATGACGCCATCGACGCCTTGGCCGACGTTGCGGTTCATCTGAATTCGTCGGTTGAGAACATCGGCGCGCGTCGTTTGCAGACGGTGATGGAGCGTGTGCTGGATGACATCTCGTTCAACGCGCCGGATCGTGGCGGCTCTGCCGTCAAGATCGATCAGGACTACGTGAAGGAGCATGTTGGCGATATCGCCGCCGACACAGACCTGTCGCGATATATTTTGTAAATAGACCAGCGAGTGCGGCAATTGTTGCCGCACTCTTATTTTACTTGCCTTCTCTCGACATATGGTCACGCTTTTCGCTAATGAAAGCGTTGATGGCGCTCAACGGAATGGTCCTGTTACAGTGCCGACCAAGGAAAAGGCATTCGCTCGTGCGTAAAACTCTTCTGGCATTGGCCTCCGTCATGGCCTTGTGCGCGGTCTCACAGTCATTCGCGCGAGCGGCATCGGTCGTTCCGCCGGGCAACCGGAATGCCGAGCAGCCCGGCGTGCCCGGCGCATCGGCACGGCGGACCAAAAGCTCCAACTCCACCTATGACCGCAAGTATCAGAAAGTGTTCGATCTGCTGTCGGGTGACAAGCAGTTGATTGCGAAAATCAAATCGACCGCCAGTCGTTACGGGATCGACCCGATCCACATGATTGGCGCCATCGTGGGTGAACACACCTACAACGTGGATGCCTATGACCGATTGCAGTCCTACTACGTCAAGGCCGCGTCCTATGCGGGAAACAGCTTCCGTTTCGGCTACAAGGATGAGAGCATTGCGCAGTTTTTGACGCATTCGCAATTTTCCAAATGCCAGGCGAAGCGCGATTCCACCAGCCTCTGGACCTGTCGTGAAGACGTCTGGGACGACAGTTTCCGCGGCAAGAAGGTGGATGGTGTCAGCTATCCCGACAATCGCTTCAGCTCCGTCTTCTTCCAGCCTTTCTATGCCGGGCAGACATTTGGTCTGGGCCAGATCAATCCGCTGACGGCGCTGATGCTGTCGGATGCCGTCGCGCGCGTGTCCGGCTATGAAAAACTGGATGAGAATGACGCCGCTGCGGTCTATAACGCCATCATGGACCCGGACCATTCGCTGGCTTATATGGCCGCTGCTATCCGCAAATCCATCGACGATTACAAGTCGATTGCCGATATGGATATTTCGAAAAATCCAGGCCTGACCTCCACGCTCTATAATCTCGGCGGATCACAACAGCGTGCGGCTGCTCTTGCCCAGAAAAACCGCCAGAGCGGCGGGTCGCCGGTGTGGCCGGAAGAAAATTATTACGGCTGGCTGGTGAACGAAAAGCTGCCGGAGCTTCAGAAACTTCTCTGATTTTAGAACAGGCTGCTGGATTGTTTTTAAAAAGAAAACATCTTTAGCCCCGGCTTGTGATTGACGAGCCGGGGTTTCAGCGTCCACTCTTGGCGAAAGCATAACCGACAAGGGAGATATCCGGTGAGCCGCATTGAAGAGCATGGTCTGTCGCTTGATGAAACACTCTATCGTTTTTTGAAGGACGACGTTCTGCCGGAAACCGGCCTTGAGCCCGATGCTTTCTTCGCAGGCTTCTCCAGCATCGTGCACGATCTTTCGCCAAAAAATCGCGAGCTTCTTCACAAGCGCGATGTCTTTCAGGAGAAACTGGATAGCTGGTACCGCACCCATGGTGCGCCGGTCGATCTCAATGCCTACGAAGCGTTTCTCCGCGAGATCGGATATCTGTTGCCCGAAGGTGGTGCCTTCAAGGTCGATACGCAAAATGTCGATCCCGAAATTGCGCAGCTTGCCGGTCCACAGCTCGTCGTCCCGGTTATGAACGCACGCTATGCGCTGAATGCTGCGAACGCTCGATGGGGTTCGCTTTACGATGCGCTCTACGGCACCGATGCGATCTCCGAAGCGGACGGCGCTGAAAAGGGCAAGGGCTATAATCCAAAGCGTGGCGAAAAGGTCATAGCCTGGGCACGCGATTTTCTGGATCGTTCCGCACCCTTGGACAATGGCAGCTGGTCTGTCGCAAACGGTGTCAAAATCGTCGATGGCGTGCTCCAAATCAGACTTAGCGACACATGGAATGGCTTGAAGGACCCTGCGCAATTTGCCGGGTTCGGTGGTGATGTGTCCAAGCCGGACACGGTGCTGCTGGTCAAGAATGGCCTTCATGTCGAGATCGTCATCGATCCATCGACGGCCATCGGCTCGAATGACGCTGCCGGGATTTCGGATATCCTTCTGGAATCGGCGCTCACCACCATCATGGACTGCGAGGATTCGGTTGCCGCAGTGGATGCCGAGGACAAGGTCGTGGCCTATGGCAACTGGCTGGGCCTTATGCGCGGCGATCTGACGGAGGAGGTTTCCAAGGGCGGAAAGTCCTTCACGCGCCGCCTCAATCCCGACCGCAATTACACCGCCCCTGACCGCTCTGCATTGACGGTGCCCGGACGCTCGCTGATGCTGGTCCGCAATGTCGGGCATCTCATGACCAACCCTGCCATTCTCGACCGTGACGGCAACGAAATCCCGGAAGGCATTATGGATGCCGTCGTCACGGGGCTGATTGCGCTTTACGACGTCGGCCCCGGCGGGCGCCGTCAGAATTCGCGCGCGGGGTCCATGTATGTCGTAAAGCCGAAGATGCACGGCCCGGAAGAGGTCGCCTTTGCGTCGGAGATTTTCTCCCGCGTCGAGAAACTGATCGGCATGGCGCCCAACACCATCAAAATGGGCATCATGGATGAGGAACGCCGCACAACGGTCAATCTCAAGGAATGTATCCGCGCTGCCAAGGATCGCGTGGTCTTCATCAATACCGGCTTCCTCGATCGCACTGGTGATGAAATCCACACTTCGATGGAAGCAGGCCCGATGATTCGCAAGGGCGACATGAAGCAGGCTTCCTGGATCGCAGCCTATGAGAACTGGAACGTCGATATCGGTCTGGAATGCGGTCTCTCCGGCCACGCGCAGATCGGCAAGGGCATGTGGGCCATGCCGGATCTAATGGCCGCGATGCTGGAACAGAAAATCGCCCATCCCAAGGCGGGTGCGAACACGGCCTGGGTTCCGTCTCCCACCGCAGCCACGCTTCATGCCACGCATTATCACAGCGTCGATGTCGCCGAAGTCCAGAGCGGGTTGAAGCACCGCGAACGCGCAAAGCTTGGCGATATTCTCTCCGTGCCCGTCGCGGTGCGGCCAAACTGGAGCGCCGAGGAGATTCAGCGTGAGCTGGACAACAATGCGCAGGGCATTCTGGGTTATGTCGTGCGCTGGGTCGATCAGGGCGTCGGCTGCTCGAAAGTACCCGACATCAACAATGTCGGCCTGATGGAAGACCGCGCAACGCTGCGGATTTCCGCCCAGCACATGGCCAACTGGCTGCGCCACGGCGTGGTCACGGAAGCGCAGATCGTCGAGACGATGAAGCGCATGGCGGCTGTGGTTGATGGCCAGAATGCTGGCGACCACGCCTATATGGCCATGGCCGGAAACTTCGATGAATCAGTCGCGTTTCAGGCCGCGCTTGAGCTGGTTTTGAAGGGCAGGGAGCAGCCGAACGGTTACACCGAGCCCGTTCTCCACCGCCGTCGCCTGGAACTGAAGGCGAAACAGACAGCGTAAGCTGATCTCAACCCAACAAAAAAGCCGCCGGGATAATCCTCGGCGGCTTTTTTATTCGTCGTATCTGCGACCCTTACTGGATCACGATGACCTTGGAGCTGCGGCCCGGGCGGACGCGGCTGTAGAGGTCGATAACGTCCTGATTGATCATGCGAATGCAGCCCGAAGACGCAGCCGTGCCGATGGAAGCCCATTCTGGCGAACCATGGATGCGGAACAGCGTGTCCTGACCCTTTTCGTTGAAGAGATACATGGCGCGTGCACCCAGCGGGTTGGTGAGGCCCGGGCCCATGCCTGCGTCGACGTATTTGGAGATTTCCGGCTTGCGAACGGCCATTTCCTTTGGCGGATGCCACATGGGCCATTCCTGCTTCCAGGCGACATAGGCTTCACCAGCCCATGCAAAGCCCTGCTTGCCAACGCCGATACCGTAACGCACAGCCTTGCCGCCTGGCAGGATGTAGTACAGGAAGCGTTCACGGGTGTTGACGATCACCGTGCCTGGCTTTTCAGGGGTCTCGAAGCTGACGACCTGACGGTGAAAGCGCTTGTCGACGCGGTTGATCGGAATGGCTGGCAGAGCGTAGCCTGCATCGGTCGTCGCACCGTAAACTTCGTCACCGAAGATCTGGGTGGTTTCGACGACGACGGGGGCAGCAACCGGACGAGCAGAGGAGGTCTCAGTCGTCGTGGAGGCGCAACCGGTCAAAGCAAGTACCGAAGACAGGCCGAGGGCAGTCAATGATGTGCGAATGCGCATGATTTTCTCGCGGGAAATATCGCCCAAATCAGGCGATGCATGAAGATCTATTGAATAGATGGGTTATTTTCGATTAATCTTGCGTTGGCAAGCCGTTGCACCGCAGCAAGAGAATACGGCGCGCGAAATTGCGGCTTCATGGTCTTTTTGCAACATGAAAGGGGGTCCGTACCCCGGTTTTATCCATGACTATTCTTTCCATCATCAACAATAATCCGTTAATCGACGGACGGCAGTCGGCAAACGCCATGCTGGTGCGACGTGGTGTGCAGATATTGCTCCACGAAATGCGCCATTCTGTTTTGCCTGAACTGCCGCTTTCAAGCGGTCGCCGCGCCGATCTGATCAGCCTGTCGGTCAAGGGCGAAATATGGATCATCGAGATCAAATCCTCCATCGAGGATTTCAAGGTCGATCGCAAATGGCCTGATTATCGACAGCACTGCGACCGCCTGTTTTTTGCAACGCATGCCGCCGTGCCGCTCGATATCTTCCCCGAGGACTGCGGTCTGTTCGTTTCGGATGGCTATGGCGCGCACATGCTGCGGGATGCGCCGGAACACAGGCTGCCGCCCGCGACACGAAAGTCCGTTATGCTCGACTTTTCCCGCACCGCAGCCCGGCGCTTGATGATGGCCGAGTGGTCCACCGGCGACAGCTACACCGACTGAGCCTTACTTCGGCGCCCGCTTGGCCAGAATGCGCTGAAGCGTGCGACGATGCATGTTGAGGCGCCGCGCCGTCTCGGAAACATTGCGCTCGCACATCTCGTAGACGCGCTGAATATGCTCCCAGCGGACACGGTCCGCTGACATCGGATTTTCCGGCAGGTCCATCTTGTCGCCTTCGCGCTGCGTCAAGGCGTTGAAGACATCGTCCGCGTCGGCGGGTTTGGCCAGATAGTCGAGGGCGCCGAGTTTGACCGCCGTCACCGCCGTGGCGATGTTGCCATAGCCGGTCAGCACCACGATCTGCGTGTCATCCCTATGCTGGCGTATGGCTTCGATCACTTCAAGACCGTTGCCGTCGCCGAGGCGCAGATCGACCACCGCATATTTCGGAGGGGCCAGCCGCGACTTGGTGATGCCTTCGCTGACCGATTCCGCCGTATCCACGACAAAACCGCGCGTTTCCATGGCGCGCGCCAGGCGCCGCAAAAACGGGCCGTCGTCATCGACAATAAGAAGCGACTTGTCCGGCCCGATCGCATCACCTTCGTTGGATACGATGGCTTCAGCCTCGTTTTTTTGTGTGTCGTCACTCATCCTTTGGTCTCCGGCGGTCTGTCTCAGCCATATGAGTTCGACCTTACTGCTTTCAAGCGCGCAATAAAGTCACTGGTGTCTCTTGTCGTCCATGATGTCGCGTGGCCAGACGACCGTTACTCTGGCTCCGGCGGCATCTGGCCCGCGGTTCTCGAATGTCAATGTCGCGCCGGAACGTTCCAGCAATGTCTTGGCGATGAAGAGACCAAGCCCCAGCCCACCCGCGCGCGCTTCGTTCTGACGCTTGGTGACATAGGGCTCGCCAATGCGTGACAGTATATCAGGTGCATAGCCCTGCCCATCGTCTTCCACGATCACCTGGACCTGCTGTGGGTCATGCTGCGTCGTCACCGTCACGGATTCGCGGGCGTAATCGACTGCATTTTCCAGGAGGTTGCCGAGACCATAGATGATCCCGGCGTTTCTGGAACCGACAGGCTCGCCACTCCGCTCGCTCTTTTCCACCAACCGAAGCTTGATGCCAAACTCGCGGTGTGGGGCCATGACCTCTTCGATCAGGGACGAAAGCGGCAACGTTCGCAAATGCTCGTCCCCCTCCGCAGATAGAGAGGTTAGCCGGCGCAGAATATCGCGACAACGTTCGCTCTGGCTGCGCAACAGGGCGACATCCTCACGAAAACGTTCGTCATTTCCAAGCTCGCGCTCCATTTCCTTTGCGACGACGCTGATGGTCGCAAGCGGGGTGCCAAGCTCATGTGCCGCCGCCGCTGCCAAGCCATCCAGCTGTGAAAGGTGCTTTTCACGTTCCAGAACCAGTTCCGTCGCCGCCAGTGCATCCGCGAGCTGGTTCGCCTCATGCGAAACGCGATAGGCATAAAACGCTGCAAACAGCATCATAGCAACGATGGAGCACCAGATGCCGACATGGATGATGAGCTGGATCGGCAGGGTCTCTCCCGGGTACCAGGGAACAGGAAAGGGCGAAAACGCAATGGCTGTCACGCAGGCCAGTGCAAAGGCGAGCAACATCAGCGAATGCTTCATGGGTTGCGAGGCGAAGGCAATGATGACCTGCACGCAGATCAAGGGCACGAAAGGATTGGACAGCCCCCCGGTGATGTAGATCAGGGCCGTCAACTGCAACAGATCGAACGCCAGAAGAAGTGTCGCTTCCCAGGGTTCAAGACGATAGGTCGCCGGAAAACGGGCGGATAGAAACAGGTTTGCGACGGCAAGTGCACCGATCAGCACCGCGCAGGTCAGCAGTGGCAGCGGAAAATTGAGCCCGAAGGCGACGATCAGGATCGTCGCCGTCTGTCCAACGACTGCCAGCCATCGCAACCAGACGATGGTTTGCAAACGAATATGACGGCTGGCGCGGCCAAATCGTGTGCTTTCTTCTGGCTGGGGCGCCATCCACCGTCTCCTGTCTATGTGCCGCGTGGCTTCACGCGATTTGTCGGTTCTGCCGAGGCCGGGTCTTCCGGCCAGGGATGGCGCGGATAGCGCCCGCGCATGTCTGCACGCACGTCTTTCCAGGACCCAGCCCAAAAACCGGGAAGATCCCGCGTCGTCTGTATCGGCCTGTGCGCAGGCGAGGTCAATTCCAGAAGCAGTGGCAATTTGCCGCCTGCAACGGCCGGGTGCTGTTTCAAACCGAAGAGTTCCTGAACCCGGATCGTCAGCGTGGGTTCTTCACCATCGTAGCTGATGGCGTGTCTTTGGCCGGTCGGAGCCTGAAAATGTGTCGGCAGAAGTTTCGTCAACTCGCGCTGGGCAGCGTGCGGAACCAGCGACAGAAGCCCATCCATGATGCCTGAAGACCTGATGTCCTGCGTGCTTTTGGCATCATGCTGGAAGGGGACAAACCATTCATCCAGCCGCGCGATGAGCGCTTCGTCATCCATATCCGGCCACGGTTCACCGATCGTGCGGTTGAGGAAGCCGAGGCGTTGGCGCAACTGTCGCACCTCCTTGGAAAAGGGCACGATATCGAGACCATGGTCCCTGATGCCGTTTGCAAGGCCCAGAGCGGCCTTTTCGCCAGTCGGCTTCCCAAGGGGCGTTTCGTCCAGAATGATCGCACCGATCCGCGTGACACGGCGCGCGCGGACCTGTCCGCTGGCCTTATCGAAAAACAACTGGTCCTCTTTGCGAATACTGTCCGGCATGTGCTCTTCCACATCCTCGCGACTGATCGAGGCTGCGGCGAGAATACGAGGCTGTGCGGCGCGGCCCGTGGCATCGGCAACGACCAGCATCTTTTCCGTGGCAAGGCGTTCCGTCTCGCTCAGTTCTGCTCCGCGCCCATTGGCCATGACATAGCGCCCACGTCCGCCGCGCTGCAAGGCAATGCGGTCTGGAAAAGCATGCAGCAGAAGTTCACCTGCCGTAGCAGGGATCGCGGGCGCGTTACGCGCGCCGTCATCGAGCGAAGATACGATTCGCCGGGCGAGGCCCTTGGCGGCGGTCGCGCGCTCGCCCTTTTCCTGCCGGAAGCGCCGCAACCTCTCCTCCAGATCGATATCGCTGCCGCCGAGCCCTTGCTCCGTCAGCAGAACCGCGAGCATTGCTCCCTCTTGCCCATGGCCAGCCTCCTGCGCCGCGATCACCATGGCGGAGAGGCGAGGCGGCAGGGCAAGCGCGCGCATCTTGCGACCACGCGGCGTTATTCCTCCCGTCGCATCCAGCGCACCGAGGCTCATCAACAATTGACGCGCCTCGTGAAAGGCGGCTTCAGGAGGCTGATCCAGAAAAGCCATGGATGCCGGATCGCCGACACCCCAATGCGCAAGATCCAGGACAAGACTGGAAAGATCGCTCGCCAGAATCTGCGGTGGCGTGAAGGCTGGGAGGGCATTTGTCTGGCCCGCGTGCCACAGCCTGATGGCAATGCCCGGTTCGGTTCGACCGGCACGACCAGCCCGCTGATCCGCAGACGCGCGGGAGACCTTCACCGTTTCCAGCCGTGTCATGCCTGTCGATGGCTCGAAAACCGGCAGGCGCTGTAAACCGCTGTCGATGACCACGCGAACGCCATCGATGGTAATCGATGTCTCGGCAATCGATGTCGCAAGAACGATCTTGCGCTTGCCGTCCTCGGTCGGCTTTATCGCGGCGTCCTGTTCCTTTTGGGACAGGTTGCCGTAGAGCGGAATGACTGCTGTGTCAGACCCGAAGCGTCCTTCCAACCGCTCGACGCTGCGCAATATCTCGCCTTGCCCCGGCAGGAAGGCCAGTATCGAACCCTCCTCGGCTTTGTGGGCTTCCACAATGGCGCGCGCCACCCGGTCTTCAACGCGCTCCTGTCCGGCGCGGTCATCATAGCGAATATCGATGGGAAAGCTGCGGCCCAAACTCTTGATGACAGGCGCGCCATCCAGAAGCGCCGTCACCCGCTCGACATCGAGCGTCGCCGACATGACGAGAATCCGCAAATCGTCTCGAAGGCCGGTTTGCACGTCCAAAGCCAGGGCAAGACCGAAATCGCCATCAAGGGACCGCTCGTGAAATTCATCGAAAATTACGACAGCTACGCCTTTGAGTTCTGGATCATCCAGAACCATGCGCACAAATACGCCTTCGGTAACAACTTCGATCCGTGTCTTGCCGGAAATGCGATTATCAAGGCGCATCCGGTAACCCACCGTCTCGCCAACGGCCTCACCAAACAGCGATGCCATGCGGCTCGCGGCAGCGCGCGCAGCCAGCCGTCGCGGCTCAAGCAAGATGATCTTGCCGTTTCCACGCCACGCTTGATCCAGCAAGTGGAGGGGAACGAGCGTGGTTTTACCGGCACCCGGCGGAGCAGAAAGCACGGCCCGCCTGCGGCTGGACAACGCCTCGCCAATGTCTGCAAGCACATCCGTGACGGGCAGGGGAGGAAGCATGCGCTGCAATATCGTCTTCATGCCACTCATGCGCTCAGCGTTTCACCTTCAGGCTTTCATAGGCAAGAATAGCACCCGCCAGATCCTCCAGCGCCGCACCCACCGACTTGAACAGGGTTATGTCGCTATCCTTTTCTCGACCGTTATGCCGACCTGAAACAAGATCAGACATTTCAGCGCGGATATGTTGGCGATCTATCAGACCTGAAGCCAGAGGCTGGACGATATCGCCTCCTTCCTTCAGCGCGCCTTCGAATGTATCGACAAAGACATGAGCCCGCTGGACGGCGTTATCGTCGCTTTCGCGCATGGTGGGTTTGAACGCACCGACCAGATCGAGATGCGCTCCCGGCTTCAACCATTCTCCTTTGATCAGCGGTTCGTTGGAGAGCGTTGCGCAGGAAATGATGTCGGCAACCCGCGCGCTGCCTTCCAGATTATCGGCAACCCGCGCGTCGAAGCCCAGCTTACGTGCCTCTTGCACAGTCTTCTCCGCTGCCGAAGCATTGCGTCCCCACACATGGAAAGATGTCAATGGCCGAACGACCGCATGGGCCTGCATCAGATTGAGGGAAAGACGTCCGGTTCCGACCATCAACATGGATGCGGCATCCGCACGGGCAAGATATTTTGCAGCCAGTGCAGATGTCGCTGCCGTTCGCCGCGCCGTCAGCTCGCCACCTTCTATCGCAGCCAGCATTTCGCCTGTTGTGCCGGATGATAGGAGATACGTCCCAAAAATCGCGGGAAGTGACCGGACGCTGTTATCGGGAAAGACCGAGAGTATCTTCACGCCCATATAGGAGCCTGGCACCCAGGCAGGCATCAACAACAGGGTCGCTGCATTCTCACCCGGCACCTCGACGTCGTGGTGGTGCCTGACGGGGACAACACAGCCTTCGCGAAACATCGCCTCCATGGCGTCGATCAGTTCGGGCCAGGGCAGGGCGCGGCGTGTTTCTTCTTCATTTAGGACCAGCATGAGAGCTCCCGTTGATTATATGTGCGGGAGTTTATCAACGTGGCGGTTGCTGGTGAAGTGGCGGCGTTGTTTGCGCTGGGTAATTCGGGGCGTTTTGGGGCGTTGATAGCTTTGGATTGCAAATTTTCTAGCGAAAACAATTACTTACAAAATATGTCGATTTTTTTACTGGGGTGCTGTTGACTTGTTTCGTGAGT
>NZ_JARVRE010000001.1:0-139261 GCF_030209855.1 Agrobacterium sp. lyk4-40-TYG-31 | reverse complement strand
CGAGGTGCCATTTTATAGACTACCCAACGAGGCAACTTACAGCGCCCCGTCCGAATACCACATTACCGCGAATGGTTGTGGACACTGATTGAAGGTCAAGCCACGGGCAGGTACTGCCGCGTGAACGGCGAAGCTTGTGTAAGCGGTGGCCGGGGTTTTTGATAGCGATGGGATTGGAGGGTGTGGCTGGGTGCCGGGTTCTGAATGCCGGTGCAAGCTGCGTTCGCTGGGCTGCGGGCTGCAACAGAGCAACCCTCATCCTGAGGTGCGGAGGCGCAGCCGGAGCCTCGAAGGACGGGGGTTGCGGGCTTGGGGCAGAGTGCGCGGCCGATGCTTCGAGGCTTTGCCCTTCGGCCAAAGCACCTCAGCATGAGGGCGGTGGGTGTGGCGGCTCGGCAAGCTTGAGCAACACGGAATGCTAGCAGCTATGAGGAATGCTTTGGGCGATGATGCAGGGCGCAACAGAGCAACCCTCAGCCATCATGAGATTGCCGAAGGAGGTGCCACGCAAAGGCCACGACAGAGCAACCCTCATCCATCATCCTGAGCTTGTCGAAGGAGAGGTGCGGAGGCAAAGCCGGAGCCTCGAAGGACGCGGGTTGCGGGCTTAGGGCAGGAGTACGCGGCGGATGCTTCGAGGGCGCTACGCGCCACCTCAGCATGAGGACGGAGGGTGAGGCAGCCCTACCTTATTGAGAGGGGGGGATAAGCCACAACCAATGAGCCTACGACCAAGGACCCCGCCTACCACCACTTGGCGGGTGAGAACTTACCCGCCGCCTGTTCGATCGCATAGGCCGTCTTGAACAGCGTTTCCTCATCGAAGGGCTTGCCGATGAGCTGAAGGCCGAGCGGCAGGCCTTTGCCGTCGAGACCGGCGGGGACCGAGAGGCCCGGCAGACCGGCCATGTTGACAGTGATGGTGAAGACGTCCTGGAGGTACATCTTGACCGGATCGGCGGCCAGTTCCTTGTCGCCGATTTCGAAGGCCGACGATGGGGTGATGGGGGCGAGCACGGCGTCGACGCCTTCGTGGAAGACGGTTTCGAAGTCGCGCTTGATCAGCGTGCGCACCTTCTGCGCCTTCAGGTAATAAGCATCGTAGTAACCAGCCGAAAGCACGTAAGTGCCGACCATGATGCGGCGCTTGACTTCGGAGCCGAAGCCAGCGGCACGGCTCTTCTCGTACATGTCGGCAATGTCCTTGCCATCGACGCGCAGCCCGTAGCGGACGCCGTCATAGCGGGCAAGGTTGGACGAGGCCTCGGCAGGCGCTACGATGTAATAGGCAGGCAACGCGTATTTGGTGTGCGGCAGCGAGATGTCGACGATCTCGGCACCGGCGTCCTTCAGCCACGCAACGCCCTGCGCCCACAGCTTTTCTATCTCTTCGGGCATGCCATCGACGCGGTATTCCTTGGGAATGCCGATCTTGAGGCCCTTGAGCGACTGGCCAATCGCCTTCTCGTAATCCGGCACCGGCAGATCGATGGAGGTCGTATCCTTCGCATCGACGCTGGCCATGGATTTCAGCAAAATCGCGGCGTCGCGCACGTCGCGGGCGATAGGGCCAGCCTGATCCAGCGACGAAGCATAGGCAGCAATGCCCCAGCGCGAGACGCGGCCATAGGTCGGCTTGATGCCGACAGTGCCGGTAAACGCCGCAGGCTGGCGGATGGAGCCGCCCGTATCTGTCGCAGTGGCACCGGCGCACAGATGCGCAGCAACGGCTGCAGCAGAACCGCCGGACGAGCCGCCGGGCACGAGCTTCCTGTCGGAACCGTTCTCGCGCCACGGGTTGACCGCCGGGCCGTAATAGGAGCTTTCATTGGACGAGCCCATGGCGAATTCGTCCATGTTGAGCTTGCCCAGCATCACGGCGCCTTCGTCCCACAGGTTCTGGGTGACGGTCGATTCGTATTTCGGCTTGAAGCCATCCAGCACGTGAGAGCAGGCCTGCGTGTGGACGTCGCGAACGGCAAAGAGATCCTTCACGCCAAGCGGAATGCCCTCAAGCGCACCGGCCTTGCCAGCCGCAAGCTTGTCGTCGGAGGCCTTGGCCATCTCGCGGGCCTTTTCAGGCGTCACGGCGACATAGACGTTCAGCGCAGCATTGGCGGCATCGACTGCGCTCAGATAGGCGTCGGTCAACTCAACGGCGGTGAAGTCCTTGGCCTTCAGCTTGTCGCGGGCTTCGGCAATGGTCAGGCTGGTCAGGTCGGTCATATCGGCAATGGCTTTCGAAAACTTTGGATCGGGCGGGTGGAAACGAGCCTGAAAGGCCTATTCGACCACCTTCGGCACCATGAAGAAATTGCGGTCCGTGGCAGGTGCATTGGCAACGATGTCATCCGCCTTGTCGCCATCGGTAACCGCATCCACGCGCTTCTTCATGGCAAACGGCGTCACCGACGTCATCGGCTCGACGCCATCGACATTCACCTCCGAAAGCTGCTCCACGAAACCGAGAATGCCATTCAACTGGCCAAGCATAATGTTGGCCTCTTCTTCGTCAACGGCAATACGGGCAAGGCGCGCAACGCGCTTCACGGTGGCAAGATCGACGGACATGGTTCTACTCCGGTCAAGAATTTTAGTACCGCTATAATGACCATGTCCGCTCTTCGCAACGGTAGAAAGCATGTCGCGTTGAAGTGAGCGCGGATTTGCGCCCACTTCAACGTGTTACGCGAAAATGTCAGAACGTCAGCGTCTGACCCGCGCTTGGCGTATCGACGATGGCTTGCGAGCCTTCCATGCCGGTGACGAATTTTTCCGGCGTCTGGTCGATAATCCCAAACGAGCCGTAATGGCAGGGAATGACGTTGCGGAACTTGAAGAAGCGCTGGCAGGCGAGAGCGGCCACCGCGCCACCCATGGTGAAACGGTCACCGATAGGAACGAGGCCGATGTCGGGCTCGTGCAACTCGTTGATCAGCGCCATGTCGGAGAAGATATCCGTATCGCCCATGTGGTAGACCGTCGGGCCGTCTTCGAAATGCAGCATCAGGCCGTTGGCATTGCCGAGCGCGTGGGACACACCATCCTCGGTGATCTGGGCGGACGAATGCAGTGCGTTGGTGAAGGTGGCGGAGAAGCCATCAAAACCCACGGTGCCGCCGGTGTTGCCCATTTCCAGCTTCGACACGCCCTTCGAGCCCAGCCATGCAGCAAGATCGGCATTGGCAAGCACGGTCGCGCCGGTGTCCTTGGCGAGCTGGATCGTATCGCCGACATGGTCGCCATGGCCGTGGGTCAGGAGAATGTGGGTAATGCCGCTGGCAGCGTCCTTGGCGTCCTGGCCCGCAAAGCCCGGGTTTCCGGTAAAAAACGGGTCGATCAGAATCTTCGCCTTACCGGTTTCGATACGAAATGCGGAATGGCCGAGCCAGGTTAGTTTCATGGAAGTTCTCCTTTGTATTGCGGGTAGAGTATGACATAGGACGGCCATGTTACGGGACGCCCACCTTACTGGATTGCGAAGATGACGACAGATAATGACGAATATGTGTACGACGAAGCGACCGGTGAATGGCGCCCGGCCTCAGAGATTGCGGCCCTGGCGGCGAAGGCAAACGAGGTTCGCGATGCCAGCGGCACGCTTCTGGTCGACGGTGATTCTGTGACTTTGATCAAGGATTTGAAGGTCAAGGGTGCGGGAACCACGTTGAAGCAAGGCACCGTGATAAAGTCTATTCGCCTGACCGACAATCCAGAAGAAATCGACTGCCGCCACGATGCTATCAAGGGTCTCGTGCTGCGCACCGAATTCGTACGCAAACGCTGAGACGAGCCATGGCGACGTTGACGATCGAGGAACTGGCAGATTTTCTGCAGACGGGGCAGGCCATTGCCGGACTGGACCTGGGCACCAAGACCATCGGCCTTGCGATGTCCGATCTGTCGCGGCGTTTTGCGACCCCTCGCCCGGTCATCAAGCGCATCAAATTTACACCGGACGCCCAGACGCTGCTGGATTTCGCGCAGAAGGAAAAGGTCGCGGCCTTCATCATCGGCCTGCCCGTCAACATGGACGGGTCATCCGGGCCGCGCGTTCAGGCAACCCGTGCCTTCGTGCGTGCCATGGGCGAGAAGACGGAGATACCTTTCGTGTTCTGGGATGAGCGGCTTTCCACTGTCGCCGCAGAACGCGCTTTGCTGGAAATGGATGTATCCCGCGCCAAGCGCGCCGAACGTATCGATTCGGCGGCGGCGAGCTTCATTCTTCAGGGTGCGCTGGACAGGCTTTCAGGCCTCGCAAGAGCCGCCGCCTTAGAGGACTGACGCAAACGCCACCATGCCGCAATAGCCTTGCGCTTGCGAAAGCCAACAATGGCAAACAGGACGAAACTGTCGACGACGATGGCGCGGGCAACCAGTGGCGGAATGCTTTCCGGGGCGATGCCGAGGATGTTTCCATAGACCTGAAACACAAGCTCGTTGGCCTGCCGCGTCAACATGAAAATGCCGAAACTCATGTCGTAATAAGACAATCCGTACCAGCTTCCGAGAAGGATGATGGGCCCGGCCCAGAATACCAGAAGCCACTTCATGCCACCTGCCCCCGCATGGGGACGGCGTCGGGAGCGACGGCGATGACTGCCCAGCGCAGGCATGCCATCAGGCACAGGTTGGCCGTGGGCACGTAGATGTCCAACGGTAGCAGTGCAAAGAACGTCATCATGACGATCAAGGATATCCAGCGGTTCACGGCGGTTCCTTTTCATAAGTCCACGGACGCATGGTTAATGATTTATTAATACAATGATCCCGCTTCTCCGAACGGGCAAATAAAACTTATGGATATGGTTAACGACGACCACGGGCCTGTGGATAAGGCGGTTGGCTCCAGGGCAACAACGCGTGCGCCCCCCGCGAAAGCGCCAAATATTATTAGAAAAATCTAACGCTAGCTAATCAGCTATAAACGCCGCGCACGATGCGCTTCACGGCTGTGCCGATTTTATCCCAATCCTTCGAGCTTTTCAGCGCAACGCCGGCAAACTGTCCGCTTATGACCGATGAGATGACGAGATGCTGGATAGCCGCGAAAATCACGGCGTTGACGGCAGCTGTATCGATGCCCTTCGGCGCTTCGAGCGAACCGCGCATCCGCTCCAGCCACTTGGCCAGCGCCTTCGCCCGGGCATCGGCTAGCTGTTTCACTTGTGGCGTATTCTCGGACACTTCCCAGGCGATGATCTTGCACACGAGCGGATCGCTACGCAGCGCTTCGATGTAATAGAGCGCCAGCTTTTCCATGAGATCGCCGTAGGTCAGCAGAAACATGCCGCCGGTATCTTCTGGGATACGATCTTTGACCCACGAGCCCAAATCTTCGCCGATGGCAGCGACCAGACCTTCCAGTCCGCCGAAGTATCGATAGATCAGTTGCTTGTCACACCCTGCCCGCCGCGCAATGGCATTGATGCCGAAGCCCTGAAACCCCTCTTCCGCCAACAAACTCTTTGCTGCCGCGAAAATTGCCTTCTCGGTCGCCGCGCGATCCTTGACGCGCTTTTCAGGGGGAGCTTCAGCAGCAGTGTCGACGATGGCCAGCATAAGCTCGCGATTCTCCATGTGGTGACGTGACCACAGGGTTAGCAAAGGGTTAATTTGGCGGCAATATAGGGCACGGTGGGAGGCGAAGGTAGTTGTGGATGATTTCACTAAGTCGCGTGTTTTGAAGCCAGTTTGCAAACTATCTGTATTTTCTGTATTGTTCAGAAACTAACGATGGGAGATATCTCGTGCCACAAAAATCCATTACGACCGCGGAATTCATGCGTCATTTCGGGCGGTACCATGATCAGGCGCAAAAGGAGCCTATCACGCTGACAAAGCATGGTCGCCCCTCCGTGGTGGTGCTACCAGTGGATCTGTTTGAGAAATTGGCAGGCAATCAGGATGTGCGTCAGGCGTATGCTGCCGGTGAGATGCCAGACGATATTGCCTCGCTTTTCAGAGAGCAACTCGAAAACGATTCGAAGGAATATCAGGCATCGCGCGATGACTGAAAAATTCAGGCGTGGTGATATTGTCGCTTATCCCTATCTTTGGCGATGGCAGAACGAGGCCGATCCGCAGCGTGATCACGGCGAGAAAGACCGCCCCGCCTGCATGATCCTAGCGATCAAAGACAAGCAAGGTCTTACGCATATCCTATTGCTTCCCATATCTCCTAAGCCACCGCACGGTGACCAGAAAGCAATCGAAATACCGGGACTGGAACTACGTCGTGCGAAACTCAGCAGCTACAAGCGCGGCTGGATCACCGTTAGCGAGTGTAATTACGACGTGATCGAACGGTCTTACCATTTCGACGCCCGACGGGAGCCAATCGGGCGGTTCAGCGAGGCGTTTCTCGAAGAGATCAGATTGGCGTTTGCACCGTTTTTAGCGGCTGGTTCGGCGAAGGTGAGCCGCACATAACCCGCGCTTATTAAAAATCCTGATTTTACGCCGCAGGCGGATACAGCAGATCGATAATATAGGTCGGGTCAAACCGGCTATCCAGCATGCCGTATGTATGGCGCCAGCCACCGGCCAGACGTGTCTCAAGAAACGCGTCAGCGATGCGTCCCGCACCGATGCGGCAGAGTTCGGCGGCGGCGGCGGCGAGTGCGAATTGTTCGACCAGCAGGCGGGCGGCACCTTCGTCGCGTTCGCAGAGCGCGATTGCGGCGCGCAGGACTTCGGTGGTTTTTTTGCCGGATGGACCGAGATCGCGCTCGAGCGTTTCGAAGACGAGGTCGAAGAGGTCCTTGCCGCGCTGGAGAACGCGCAGCACATCCAGCGCCATGACGTTGCCGGAGCCTTCCCAGATGGCGTTGACCGGGGCTTCTCGATAATGGCGGGCGATGGGGCGGTCTTCGACGTAGCCGCTGCCGCCAAGGCTTTCCATGGCTTCATAGATCAAGGCAGGTGCGATCTTGCAGCACCAGTATTTGACGATGGGCGTCATGACGCGGGCGTAGGCCGCTTCCGCCGGATTGTTGCGGGCGCTATCGAAGGCGGCGGCCAGGCGGAAGGACAATGCGGTTGCGGCAGCGACATCCAGCGCCATATCGGCCAGAACGCGCGTCATGATTGGCTGGGTGACCAGCGGTTTGCCGAAGACATTGCGGCCACGGGCGAAATGGACAGCTTCAGCCAGCGAAGCGCGCATCATGCCGGATGAGGCCAGCGCGCAATCCAGCCGCGTCAGTGTGACCATATCCAGAATGGTGCGGACACCGGCACCGGGCTCGCCCAAGAGATAGCCGAAGGCATCGGTGAATTCGACTTCGGCTGACGCATTGGAGCGATTGCCGAGCTTGTCCTTCAGACGCTGGAAATGCAGGCCGTTGGCCGAGCCGTCTTCCAGAAAACGCGGCACGAGGAAGCAGCCCATGCCGTCGCCCATCTGGGCCAGCATGACGAAACCATCGCTCATCGGCGCAGACAGGAACCATTTGTGGCCGGAGAGGCGATAGATGCCCTCACCTACGCGTTCAGCCGTCGTGCGGTTGGCGCGCACATCGGTGCCGCCCTGCTTTTCCGTCATGCCCATGCCGATGGTAACGGCGGTTTTCTGCATGGCAGGCTTTTGCGACGAATCATATTTGCGCGACAGGATTTTCGGCGCCCATTCCTGCTGCACGCGCGGCGATGTCATCATGGCGGCGACGGAGGCGTGCGTCATGGTGAGCGGGCAAAGATGCCCGGCCTCAAGCTGCGACGTGAGATAGAATTTGGTGGCACGGGCCTTGTGCTCGTTGCCGCGTGTTTCGGGCGTGTTTTCCCAGGCGCTGCTGTGCAGGCCCGAAGACATGGAGCGGCGCATCAGCGCGTGCCAGGCGGGATGAAATTCTACCTGATCCAGCCGCTCTCCGCGTGGGCCATGAGTGTGCAGCTTAGGCGTACTGACATTGGCCATGCGTGCCAGTTCCTGCGCCTCGACAGAGGTTACGTAGCGCCCGATCTGGTCGAATTCGTCGCGCAGGGGGCGCGAAAGACTGGAGGTCAAATCCACGATCAACGGGTCTGAGCGATAGGCATTGATGCCGGACCAGAGGTTGGGCTGGTTCAAATCGGCAAGCTGTTCTTCGGTCCGGTTCATATTCGTCATCGCGTGGCTATATCGGGATTCGCATTTTATTGCATGTATTAGGTCTGGCACGGCTTATCGCATGCTTGCCGACAAAGCCACCTGTCTTTATAGACCCGGTGACCAAAGCCAGAGCAGCGCACCATGCTCTATTGCGACCCGGAGGACATATTCCATGGTCTATTATCCCCACCGCCACTTGCTTGGCATCAAGGGGCTTTCCCATCAGGATATCACCACTCTTCTCGACAAGGCCGACGAGGCGGTGAAAATCAGCCGTCAGCGCGAAAAGAAGACATCGACGCTGCGCGGGCTGACCCAGATCAACCTTTTCTTCGAAGCCTCCACTCGCACACAAGCGTCCTTCGAGCTGGCCGGTAAACGGCTGGGTGCCGACGTTATGAACATGTCGGTGGGCAATTCATCGGTCAAAAAAGGCGAGACGCTGATCGACACGGCCATGACGCTGAATGCCATGCGCCCCGATGTGCTAGTGGTGCGCCATTCCTCCGCTGGTGCTGCGGCGCTTCTGGCACAGAAAGTCGCCTGCTCAGTGGTCAATGCCGGCGATGGTCAGCATGAACATCCGACCCAGGCGCTGCTCGATGCGCTGACGATCCGCCGCGCCAAGGGCACGCTTTCGGGCATAACGGTGGCGATTTGCGGTGACGTTCTGCATTCGCGCGTGGCGCGTTCCAACATCATTCTCTTGAACCAGATGGGCGCACGCGTTCGCGTCGTTGCGCCGCCAACGCTTCTGCCATCGGGCATCGCGGATATGAGCGTGGAAGTGTACCACGACATGAAGGAGGGACTTGCGGGTGCCGACGTGGTGATGATGCTGCGCTTGCAGCGTGAGCGCATGTCGGGCTCCTTCGTGCCTTCGGTGCGCGAATATTTCCATTATTATGGGCTGGATGCCGAAAAGCTGAAGGCTGCCAAGGAGGATGCACTCGTCATGCATCCCGGCCCGATGAACCGCGGCGTCGAAATCTCATCCGAAGTGGCTGACGGCCCGCAGAGCGTGATTGAAAGTCAAGTGGAAATGGGGGTCGCCGTGCGCATGGCCGTCATGGAAACGCTTCTTATCTCGCAAAACCAGGGAGAGCGCGTATGAGCACCGCAACCGTTCTCAAGAATGTTCGTATTATTGACCCCTCGCGCAGTCTGGATGAAGTCGGCACGATCATCATCAATGCCGATGGTAACATCCTCGCAGCAGGCAAGGAGGCACAAAATCAGGGCTTCCCGGAAGGCACGGCTGTGCGCGATGCCAAGGGTCTGGTTGCCACACCGGGTCTGGTCGACGCGCGCGTTTTCGTGGGCGAACCGGGTGCCGAACACCGCGAAACAATCGAATCCGCTTCGCGTGCAGCGGCCGCGGGCGGCGTGACAAGCATGATCGTGATGCCGGATACCGACCCCGTTATCGACGACATCGCGCTGGTTGAATTCGTGAAGAAGACCGCCCGCGACAAGGCGCTGGTCCATATCTATCCGGCAGCGGCGCTGACCAAGGGTCTGCGCGGCGAGGAGATGACCGAATTCGGCATGCTGAAGGAAGCCGGTGCCGTTGCCTTCACCAATGGCCGCAAGGCGCTGTCCGATACGCTGGTGCTGCGACGCGCCATGACCTACGCGCGTGAATTGGACGCAGTGATTTCGCTGGAGACACGTGACCAGTATATCGGCCATGGAGACATGAATGAGGGGCTGTTTGCCAGCTGGCTCGGGCTATCGGGCATTCCGAAAGAAGCTGAAATCATTCCACTGGAGCGGGATCTGCGCATCGCGGCACTCACCCGCGCCAATTACCACGCCGCCAAGATTTCCGTGCGCGAATCCGCCGAGGCGATGAAGCTGGCGAAAGCCAAGGGCGTGAAAGCCACCTGCGGCATTTCCATCAACCACCTGACACTGAACGAAAACGATATCGGCGAATACCGAACCTTCTTTAAGCTCTCCCCGCCGCTACGCTCCGAAGACGACCGCATGGCCATGGTGAATGCGTTGAAGGACGGCACGATCGATATCATCGTCTCTTCGCACGATCCGCAGGATGTGGACACCAAACGCCTGCCGTTTTCGGATGCGGCGAGCGGTGCAATCGGGCTTGAGACCATACTGGCGGCGGCTTTGCGTCTCTACCACAGCGACCAGGTGCCGCTGATGCGGCTGATCGATGCGCTTTCCACCCGCCCTGCCCACATCTTCGGACTGGATGCGGGAACGCTGAAGCCGGGGGCTAATGCGGATATCACGCTGATCGATCTTGACGAGCCGTGGCTGGTATCCGAGAAAAATTTGGTATCGAGGTCCAAGAACACGCCATTCGAAGACGCCCGCTTTACTGGTCGCGCCGTTGCAACCTATGTTGCGGGCAAGCTGGTGCATTCCGTATAAGAAAACGACGCGACAGGACCGAGGGGACCTTGTAATGACCGCATTGACTGACTGGCAGACAGCGCCTGCGCTTCTCGCCCTTGCTGCCCTGATCGGCTATCTCTTGGGGTCTATCCCTTTCGGCTTGATCCTGACACGGGCGGCGGGTCTGGGGGATGTTCGCAATATCGGGTCCGGCAATATCGGTGCGACCAATGTGCTGCGCACCGGCAACAAGAAGCTGGCGGCGGCGACTTTGTTGCTAGATGCGTTGAAGGGGACTGCTGCGGTTCTCATTGCCCACAAACTTTGGGGTTACGAGGCCTCGCTGGTGGCGGGCTTCTTTGCGTTTCTTGGGCACCTGTTTCCGGTGTGGCTGGGCTTCAAGGGTGGCAAGGGTGTCGCGGTCTACATCGGTGTGCTGTTGGGCGCTGCACCGCTTATGATGCTGGCCTTTGCGGCAATCTGGATTGCGACCGCATTCCTCACCAAATATTCCTCTCTCTCCGCACTGGTTGCAATGCTTGTCATTCCGGTTGCATTGTGGATAGTAGGACCGGAGAAAACGGCTCTGCTTGTGACGCTGCTCAGCGTTATCTCCTGGTATATGCACCGGGAAAACATCAAGCGGTTGCTGGCGGGGACTGAAAGCAAGATCGGTAAAAAGGGCTGAGGCCATTCCTCTTGCCCTGACGGGGGCGAGACATGCCGCATGATGGCGAAACGAAGCGCGGCATTGCGCTGACCGACCGGCAACGAGTCGCATGGCTTCGGCTGATCCGCAGCGACAATATTGGTCCCGTCACCTTCCGCGAACTCATCAACCATTTCGGCAGTGCCGAAAAGGCGCTGGACGCCCTGCCCGACCTTTCGCGCCGGGGCGGTTCGGCCCGCAGCCCGCGCATTGCAACGATTGCCGAGGTGGAACGGGAGATCGAGGCGGCGGAAAAATTCGGCGCGCGATTCGTCGGCATTGGCGAGCCGGATTATCCACCGGCCCTGCGCGAGATCGACGGGGCGCCGCCGATCATTTCCATGAAAGGATCGGGCCGCACGGCTGTTCGACCATCCATCGGTATTGTCGGGTCCCGCAATTCCTCCATCAATGGTTCGAAGTTTGCGGCCATGCTGGCGCGGCAGTGCGGACAGGCGGGTTATACCATCGCATCCGGTCTTGCCCGTGGAATCGATGCGGCGGCACACGCGGCCAGCCTGTCCACCGGCACGGTTGCCATGCTGGCAGGCGGGCTGGACAAACCCTACCCGCCCGAAAATCTGCGGCTGCTGGATGAGATCTACGGCAATGACGGTGCCAGCATCAGCGAAATGCCGTTTGGATGGGAGCCGCGCGCGCGGGACTTTCCGCGTCGCAACCGGCTGATCGCGGGCGTTTCCATGGGTGTCTTGATCGTAGAAGCGGCAGACAGGTCCGGCTCGCTGATCACAGCACGGTTGGCGGGCGAGTTCGGGCGTTTGGTGTTTGCCGTGCCCGGTTCGCCGCTCGATGCACGTTGCCATGGCACCAACCGGCTGATCAAGGATGGCGCGATGCTGGTGACTGAGGCCGCCGACATTCTCGATGCGCTAAAGCCGTTGATGGAACCGATGCTACCCATTCAGCATGTGGCGAATGAAAGCTCCGAGGAAATGGATATATCACCGCCCGGTGACGATGACCGCAGCATCATCGCCTCTGCGCTGGGGCCATCACCGGTGGAAACCGACGACATTATTCGCCACACGGGCCTGCCGGCCTCCACCGTCTATCTGGTTCTCTTGGAACTGGATATTGCCGGACGCTTAAATCGGCACGCCGCGGGACGGGTTTCGTTGGTTATGGCCGACTGAGAGCTTGCGCCGACCATTTTGAATATCTCCCGCTTCGATATAGGCCATCTCGATGAGGTAGCAGAGCATGTCTGCGCCCTCACGTTCTGCAACGATGCGCAGTTCAGCGAGCATTTGCCTGATATAGGCGAGATTTTCCGATGTTTGTTCGCCTCTGCTTTGGCTGCTATTCTGTGCACTCACGACCATGTCTACCTCAATTGAACTCTTGCAGAGCAGCGTCATAAAAAGAGCACCACCCGACATGAGCAACCATAACTTGTTTATCTATAATTGCAATCGACTTTTAAATCCCCCAAAGGTTGCATCTTGGTGTAATGGCAGAAAAACGGCCTTTGCCTCTTGACCCAAGCGCATTACCTGTCCATGTCGAAATAAAGGTAGCGTTGTTGCGGCTGTAAAAAGCGGCACTGCATGTTAACGGGCAAGTTCCGAGAGAAAACAATATGAATGTCGTCGTCGTAGAATCACCGGCAAAAGCCAAGACGATCAACAAGTATCTTGGCCCCGGCTATAAGGTGCTTGCATCGTTTGGTCACGTTCGGGATCTTCCCGCAAAAGATGGCTCGGTGCTTCCCGATCAGGATTTCGAAATGACGTGGGAGGTCGATCCGGCCTCGCAAAAGCGCATGAAGGAAATCGCCGATGCCGTGAAGGCATCCGACGGATTGTTTCTCGCGACCGACCCGGATCGCGAAGGTGAAGCTATTTCCTGGCACGTTCTCGATCTGCTGCGAAAGAAGAAGGTGATCGGCGACAAGCCAGTGAAGCGCGTTGTGTTCAACGCCATCACCAAGAAGGCTGTGCTCGATGCGATGGCCGATCCGCGCGACATCGACATTCCCCTGGTGGATGCCTATCTCGCCCGCCGCGCACTGGATTATCTCGTCGGCTTCAATCTCTCCCCCGTTTTGTGGCGCAAGCTGCCGGGTGCGCGTTCGGCTGGCCGTGTTCAGTCCGTGTCGCTGCGTCTGGTCTGCGACCGGGAATCGGAAATCGAGCGTTTCGTATCAGAGGAATACTGGAACATCTCGGCACTGTTGAAGACACCGCGTGGTGATGACTTCGAGGCTAAGCTGGTGTCTGCCGACGGCAAGCGTTTGCAGGGCCGGTCAGTGAAAACCGGCGACGATGCCAACAGGTTGAAAACATTGCTGGAGGGTGCGACCTATACTGTCGATACGGTCGAGGCGAAGCCCGTCAAGCGCAACCCCGGCCCTCCTTTCACGACTTCAACGCTTCAACAGGCCGCATCGTCGCGCATGGGCTTTTCCGCCTCGCGCACCATGCAGGTGGCGCAGCGGCTTTACGAAGGTATCGACATCGGCGGCGAGACCGTCGGTCTCATCACTTATATGCGTACCGATGGTGTGCAGATGGCACCCGAAGCCATCGATGCAGCACGCAGCGCCATTGGCGAGCAGTTCGGCGCTCGCTACGTGCCAGACAAGGCGCGCATCTATTCCACCAAGGCCAAGAACGCCCAGGAAGCGCACGAAGCCATTCGCCCAACGGATTTCAGCCGCACGCCCGATCAGGTCAAAAAATACCTCGATGCTGACCAGTTGCGTCTCTACGAACTGGTCTGGAAGCGCGGTATCGCCAGCCAGATGGCGTCTGCCGAAATCGAGCGCACGACAGTGGAAATTCTGGCCGACAACAAGGGCGAGACGGCTGGCCTGCGTGCTGTCGGTTCGGTCATCCGTTTCGATGGCTTCATAGCCGCCTACACCGACCAGAAGGAAGATGGCGAGCAGAGTGACGATGGCGATGAAGATGGCCGTCTGCCGCAGATCAATGCCCGCGAAAGCCTCGCCAAGCAGAAGATCAATGCCAGCCAGCACTTCACTGAGCCGCCACCGCGTTATTCGGAAGCGTCGCTGATCAAAAAGATGGAAGAGCTCGGCATCGGGCGTCCTTCCACTTATGCGGCAACGCTGAAAACGTTGAGCGACCGCGAATATATCATCGTCGACAAGCGCAAGCTGGTGCCGCATTCGCGTGGACGGCTGGTAACGGCTTTCCTCGAAAGCTTCTTCACGAAATACGTGGAATACGACTTCACTGCCGATCTGGAAGAAAAGCTCGACCGTATCTCCGCGGGTGAACTGGACTGGAAGCAGGTTCTTCGCGATTTCTGGAAGGACTTCTTCGCGCAGATCGAAGACACAAAGGAACTGCGCGTTACCAACGTGCTGGATGCGCTGAACGAAGTTCTGGCACCGCTCGTGTTCCCGACTCGCGAAGACGGCTCAGACCCACGTATCTGCCAGGTGTGCGGAACGGGGAACCTGTCGCTCAAGCTCGGCAAATACGGCGCTTTCGTCGGCTGCTCGAACTACCCGGAATGCAATTTCACCCGTCAGCTGAACTCGGATGGTGCCGAGGCTGAGGCTGCTGCCTTGAACGAGCCAAAGGCGCTGGGTGCGGACCCGCATACGGGCGAAGAGCTGACGCTGCGGTCGGGTCGTTTCGGACCTTACATCCAACGTGGAGACGGCAAGGAAGCCAAGCGCTCATCGCTGCCCAAGGGCTGGAAGCCCGAGGATATCGACCACGAAAAGGCGCTGGCGCTCATCAACCTGCCGCGCGATATCGGCAAGCACCCGGAATCAGGCAAGATGATTTCGGCGGGTCTCGGTCGTTACGGGCCGTTCCTGCTGCATGATGGTGGTTATGCCAACCTCGAAAGCATCGAGGACGTGTTCTCCATCGGCCTGAACCGCGCAGTGACCGTAATTGCCGAGAAGAAGGCATCGCCAGGCCGTGGACGCTCCGCGACACCAGCCGCACTGAAGGAACTGGGCGACCATCCCGATGGCGGCGCGATTACCGTTCGTGATGGCAAGTATGGACCTTACGTCAACTGGGGCAAGGTTAATGCGACCATTCCAAAGGCGCAGGCACCTGACACGGTGACGCTGGACGAGGCGCTGGTGCTGATTGCAGAGCGCATTGCCAAGACCGGCACCGGCAGCAACGGCAAGCCCGTGAAGGCCAAGAAGGCTGCGGCACCGAAGAAGGCCACCAAGGCTGCCAGCGCCGATGGCGAGACCAAGGCCAAGGCGAAGCCGAAGGCTGCGGGCAAAAGTAAAACGGCTGCAAAGCCCAAAGCGGCTGCCAAAGCAAAAGCAGCACCCAAAGCGAAGAAGGCAGAATCTTGAGCAAAGCACCGCGTAAGACATCCGGCTCGGCGGGCGATGGCTTCGGCCGCACCGGTCGCGGGAAAAAAGTTCTCGAATCTGCTGGTATCATCCACGGCGAAGTTCCACCACGCGATGTGCTGCTGAAGTTCATCGCCGAGCATCCTGATCAGGCCTCCAAGCGCGAAATCGCCAAGGCTTTCGGGCTGAAGGGCGAAACGCGCATCGTGCTGAAGGCTCTTTTGAAGGAGCTTGAAACCGATGGCATGGTGCACAAGAGCCGCAAGTCGCTGATGCGCCCGGGCGGCCTTCCGCCTGTGACGGTTCTCGACATCACAACCCGCGACAAGGATGGCGGCCTGATCGGACGGCCTGCGGAATGGCCGGACGAGAACGGGGCGGCACCTGCCGTCATCATCCGCCAATCCTCTGCCGACCGCCAAAAGGGCAAGGCCCCGGTGGGCGGCATTGGCGACCGGGTGCTGGCCAAGATTTTCCCATCCAAGGAAGTCGGTGGCCCGGCCTATACGGCGCGCATCATCAAGCTGATCGACAGACGTCAGGGCGGATCGCTCGGCGTATTCAAGGAAACGCCGGGTGGCGGCGGTCGTCTGATGCCGATCGAACGGCGCGGCGATGAGATGGTCATCGATCCCGATGGCGTGGGCGATGCCAAGGACGGCGATCTGGTGGAGGTGGAAACCTCGCGCAACAGCGGTCGTTATGGCCTGCCGCGCGCCAAGGTTCTTTCCGTCGTCGGTTCTGTGGCGTCCGAAAAGGCGATCTCGATGATCGCCATTCATGCCCACGGCATTCCGCATATCTTCCCCTCGGATGTACTGGCCGCTGCTGATGCAGCCAAGCCCGCGACGATGGCGCATCGTGAAGACTGGCGCAAACTGCCGCTCATCACCATCGACCCTGCCGATGCCAAGGACCACGATGACGCCGTTTATGCGGAGCTGGACCCCTCGCCCGACAACCCGGATGGCGTGATCGTCACCGTGGCGATTGCCGATGTGTCCTATTACATCCGTTCCGGCTCACCGCTGGACCGTGAGGCGTTGAAGCGCGGCAATTCGGTCTATTTCCCCGACCGCGTCGTGCCGATGCTGCCGGAGCGTATTTCGAACGATCTCTGCTCGCTGAAGGAAGGCGTTGATCGCCCGGCGCTCGCCGTACGGATGGTGTTTTCCAAGGAAGGCCGCAAGGCCAGCCACACCTTCCACCGCATCATGATGAAGAGTGCGGCGAAGCTTTCCTATCAACAGGCCCAGGCAGCCATCGATGGCAACCCTGATGACAAGACCGGCCCGATGCTGGAACCGATCCTGCGTCCCCTATGGCATGCCTATGAGGTGATGAAGATCGGGCGCGACCGTCGCCAGCCGCTCGAGCTGGATATGCCGGAGCGCAAGATCATTCTGAAAGCCGATGGCACGGTTGATCGTGTGCATGTTCCTGAACGTCTCGACGCGCACAAGCTGATCGAAGAGATGATGATCCAGGCCAATGTCTGTGCCGCCGAAACGCTGGAAGTGAAAAAGCAGCGTCTGGTCTACCGCGTGCATGACGCGCCGACGATTGCCAAGCAGGAAGTGCTGCGCGAATTCCTCAACACCATCGGTTATTCGCTGGTCAAGGGTGGACAGGTTCGCGCCAATTCCTTCAACGGCATTCTGGCGCGCGCGCTGGATACGCCGCACCAGATCATCGTCAACGAAATGGTGTTGCGCTCGCAAAGCCAGGCGATCTACAGCCCTGATAATATCGGCCATTTCGGCTTGAACCTGATGAAATACGCGCATTTCACTTCGCCGATCCGTCGTTATGCCGACCTTATCGTGCACCGCGCACTGGTAGGTTCGCTGGGCCTTGGCGAAGGTGGCATTACGCCACAGGAAGAGGCGACGCTGGCCGATGTGGCGGCTGAAATCTCCACCTTCGAGCGGCGCGCCATGGCGGCGGAACGCGATACGGTCAACCGGCTGATTGCGCATCATCTGTCGCAGCGCGTGGGCGAAGAATTCGAGGGTCGGGTCGGCGGTGTCACCAAGGCGGGACTATTTGTCGCGCTGCCGCAGTTTGGCGCTGACGGATTTGTTCCTATATCTACGCTGGGTACGGACTATTACATCTATGACGAGGCGCATCAGGCTCTGACGGGTGAAAAGACCGGACTTGGCTATCAGCTGGGCGATACGGTTCAGGTTCGTCTGGCTGAGGCCATGCCGCTTGCGGGCGCCTTGCGGTTTGAGGTGTTGAACGAAGGCAAGAAAATGCCTGCGGCGACACGCTCTTTCCACAAGACGACACGGCGCACCAGCGGCCCGACACCCGGCACAAGGCCGCCACGCAGACGCAGATAACAAGTCCAGAGGACACGCGCATGACGACGACCGAGACGCAGACAGTGCAGTATGGTGGCAAACCGGAAGACCGTCCGCTTGGTCGCTCTATCATGCGCGGCATTCTGAGCCGTTGCCCCGCCTGCGGCAATGGACACCTGTTCCGCGCCTGGCTGAAGCCGGTGGATGAGTGCGCATCCTGTGGCGAAGACATGCACCACCAGCGCTCAGACGATCTTCCGCCCTATATCTCGATCATGATTCTCGGCCACGTCGCCGTTGGCGGCTTCATGATGACGGACACGGTGTTTCTGGTGCCGATGTGGGTTCACTTCGCCATATGGGTGCCCATTACCATTCTGGTGGCGCTGCTGACGATCCAGCCGATCAAGGGTGGCGTCATCGGCCTGCAATGGGCATTGAAGATGCACGGCTTCAGCAATGAGCCGGAAAAAGAACAGATCGACGGCTCGTCTCACTGACGGAGCCCAGAACCTTGGCCACCGCTGTTCCGGCTGAAAAAGCCCCTTACCTGCGCCCGAAAGACGCCGCATCGATCCTTCTTCTGGACCGGTCCGGCGACAGAACCCGTGTCTTGATGGGCAAACGCTCCAGCGCCCATGTGTTCATGCCTGACGTCTATGTGTTTCCCGGTGGCAGGCGTGATCCATCCGACCGCACCCTACCCTTCGGCGCCGATCTGCATCCCGTTGTTTTGCAAAATCTGATGCGTGCCGCTTCCCGAGCGATGACGGAAGGTGGTGCACGCGCTTTGGCGCTTGCGGCCCTTCGCGAGTTGCATGAGGAAACGGGACTGCGTTTTCACATGGAGACGGAAAGGCGTGATCGACCCGATCTTTCATCGCTGCGTTTTGTCGCCCGCGCCATCACGCCGCCCGGCAGGGTCAGGCGCTTCGATACGCGGTTCTTTTGCTGTTTTACCGATGAGGCAGGCATAAATCCTGACGACATCCAGGATTCCGACGAGCTGCAAAACCTTGAATGGCTTGACATCGAGGACAATTCAGGTGTGAACATGGCACCCATTACACGGTTGGTTCTCGAAGATGTCACAAAGTTCATGATAGGTGATCCTTCGTTACAATTCGAAAGCCCGGTGCGACAATATTTCGAGCGTCGCGGCAATTTCATTCGTGGCTTTCTATAAAGGTCTTCATGTCCCATCCGACTTGCGACGCCGACGATATTCACTGGCCCTCGCTCATCGCCGCCATATCCGCCATCAGCGCCGTTGGCATCGCCATCGGCCTCGGCTTGCCGCTTTTGAGCATCATTCTTGAAAAGCGCGGTATCTCCTCCAGCATGATCGGCCTCAACACGGCCATGGCGGGTGTCGCCGCCATGATGGCAGCGCCGGTGACCAGCAGGCTGGCGCATGAGTTCGGTGTGGCGCGCACCATGATGACGGCGGTGGTCGTCTCGGCGATCAGCGCGCTTGGCTTTTATTTCGCCGATGCCTTCTGGATGTGGTTTCCGCTGCGAATCGTTTTCCATGGTGCTACCACCATGCTGTTCATTCTCTCCGAGTTCTGGATCAATGCCGCAGCGCCGCCCAGACGGCGCGGCATGGTGCTGGGCATGTATGCGACCGGCATGGCCGTGGGCTTTGCTGGCGGCCCGCTGCTGTTTTCCGCTATCGGCAGCGAGGGAATCACACCCTTTTTGCTCGGCTCGGCCATCATCCTTCTGGCGGCGATCCCTATCTTCCTCGCCCGGCACGAAAGCCCGGATCTGGATGAAAAGCCCAACCACCACTTCGTGCGCTACATCTGGCTAGTGCCGATGGCCTCGGCTGCGGCCTTCGTCTATGGGTCGGTGCAGGCGGGCGGGCTGTCGCTCTTCCCGGTCTATGCCACTCGCGAAGGCTTCAGCGAATCGCAGGCCGCGTTGCTGCTGACCGTCATGGCGATCGGCAACATGGCGTTTCAAATCCCCATCGGCATGCTGTCCGACCGCATGAAGGACCGGCGCATTCTGTTAGGTCTGATGGCGCTGACGGGCGTCATAGGCACGCTTGCGCTGCCGCTGCTGGTGGATAACTGGATGCTGCTGTCATCGCTGCTGTTGCTATGGGGTGGCTGCGTGTCCGGCATGTATACCGTTGGCCTCACCCATCTGGGTTCCCGCCTCACCGGCTCCGATCTGGTGGCAGCCAACGCCGCCTTCATCTTCTGTTACGCCATCGGCACCATTGCCGGGCCGCAAACCGTGGGAATTTCCATGGATGTGGCCGGGACGGATGGTTTTGCCTGGGCCTTGGCGATGTTTTTCGGGCTCTACGTGGTTCTTTCCATTGGCCGTTCGGTTTTCGGATCAAATCGGACTTGACTTTTCGGGCGCGATCCGTAGTTTCGCGCCAGATTTAGCCGGGGTCCAACAGGTCCGCGGACTCACTATTGTTAAAGGCAGGACGACCATGGCGAAAGCTACAACAATCAAGATCAAGCTGCTGTCGACAGCCGACACCGGTACTTTCTATGTCACGACGAAGAACAGCCGTACCTTCACGGACAAGATGACAAAGACGAAGTACGACCCAGTCGTACGCAAGCACGTTGAATTCAAGGAAACGAAGATCAAGTAATTTCCTTTGCATGCACTGCCAAAAACGCGCCCTTCGAGGCGCGTTTTTTGTTTTGCGGATAACAACGCTCAAAGCCTGAAGTGGCGATTGCCGCAGCCAACCTTAATCTGTTCACCCAAAATAATATTCTAGGTCAGATACTAAGTTTCCATCGAATTCAGAAAATTTTCTATTTTTCTTCTCCAGTATCTCATACATTACACCCTTGACTGGACTGCCTCCATTCTTCGCAGCCGCGTCTATGCGTCCGTAAAGTGACAAGACATCTGATCCATCATCAATGTATTTTGCGGCCAGATATTTTATAATATTTACGCTTTCATCTTTTGTCATTCGTTCCTCCTGACACGTCGGAGAGATTCAACATTAAGAAACACCCCCTCTTCGTTGTCTGCGCAAAAATATGCATGCGACTACGAGTCGTAGGGAGACTAGCACCTAATAAAACCGCGTGAGGAAAAGCCGCTTACAGGGAAAATGGGTCGACCGGGACAGCAAAGACAGTACGAGGAACCGTTCAAAAGCGTCGCCGGTCGACCAGCCCCAAGACCCAGGAATGCGGCGGACCTGAGCACCATGGGGTATCTGAGAGATAACTGCCTTCCTACCAAGAAAAGCAGCCATCCAGAACCAATATTTTCTGCTTCATCACAGCGGCGAGAGCACGCTGCAAGTGCGGAAATTTTCGTCTTGATGAAGTATCGCGTAACGCCTGAAGAATATCAACAAATTATTAATCCAAACGACGTCCCATCCATCGATATGGTTAAATATCCCGCGATGATACAGGGGAATTACTGACGCGGACCGGATAGATACATAATAAACCCCATCGTTATTATGGGTATATGTGCGCCCTCTTCAATAACGGGGCTGGTCGTTCTCTCGAAAACATCAACAATGTGCAAGATGAAACTGCCGTTCGACATCCGGCAACATATTTCTTATCTGGAAGACAACGTTGAGGCTTTGCGAGTCTGGATGGCACATACGGCGTTTGGTCTTTGCGATCACGCGCAAACACTGGGACGTCACTGATGTGACGCGCCGTCATTGTTATTGTGGATAACAGTCAGCAGAACGAAGAATGGTGTAATGGCATTCAGGCAGCAGCGGCGACCACGCGGTTGCGGCCAGCGCTTTTTGCCTCGTACAAAGCCCGGTCTGCCTGCCGCATCAATTGCTCCGGCGTTTCAACAGACGGAGCGTTGGTGGCGATGCCCAGAGATGCGGTGATATGCAGTTCCCGGCCAGAGCGCAGCGTGAATGGCGTGTCTTCGATGATCGAGCGCAGCCGCTCGGCGACGGAGGCTGCCATGTCCACCGACGTATCCGGCATGACGACCACGAATTCCTCGCCACCGTAGCGGCATGCCAGATCCGCGCCGCGCACGGTGGAGCGCAGCCTGGCTGCAAACTCGCGCAGAACTTCGTCGCCCGCATCGTGGCCGTAGGTATCGTTCACATGCTTGAAGCGGTCGATATCGGTGATGCAGACCGAAAGCGGGCGTTCGCGCGCAGCAGCCCGGTTGAATAGAATTTTCAGGTGGTTATCGAGATAACGGCGATTGTTGAGGCCGGTCAGCGCGTCGATTACGGCCATTTCTATGGTCTGGTCGAGGTTCTCGCGCAGCCTGTTGTTGAAGCGCTTGCGCTTGATCTGCGTCAGCGTGCGCGCCACGAGTTCGTTGGGATCAAGCGGTCGCACGATGTAATCGTTGACGCCGAGTTCCAACGCACGGACGATCATGGTCTCATCGCCCTGTTCGGTGATCAGCAGCAGCGGCAAAAAGCGGGTTCGCTCGAGCGAGCGAAGCTGCGAGCAAAGCCGCAGGGGATCGAAATTATCGAAGTTGGAGTTGACGATGGCCATCTCATAGTCGTTTTCAGCTGCCTCGAACAAAGCCGTCGCCGGTTCGGTCAGGGCAAAGACCTCGGCCACCGGCTTCAGCGCCTTGATGATGCGCTCCTGCGAACTGGCGCGACCGTCGATCAGCAGGACCCGGCCCGGCTGTTCGATCTGCACATTCTCGGAAATCGGATCGCCAATACCGATCGTCTGGGCGGTGTGAGCGCGGGCGCGAAGCTCGTCGCTCATGGATTTGAGGCGCACCAAGCTTTTGACGCGCGAGATCAATTGAAGATCGTTGACTGGCTTGGTCAGAAAATCGTCGGCACCGGCTTTGAGGCCGCGCACGCGGTCTGCAGGCTGATCCAGCGCCGTAACCATAACCACGGGAATATGGGCGGTTGCGGGATTGGCCTTGAGGCGTTCACACACCTCGAAGCCATCCATGTCCGGCATCATGATATCCAGAAGAATGATATCGACCTGCTCCGTGTTGCAGATATCGAGGGCTCTGGCGCCGTTATCTGCACACAGGACGTCGAAATATTCTGCCGACAAGCGTGCCTCAAGCAGCTTCACATTTGTCGGAATATCATCGACAACCAGAATTCTCGCAGTCATGCGCCCGCCCCTCGCCTTACACGTCGCCGAGATATGTTTTGATGGTCTCAATAAATTTAGGAACTGAAATCGGCTTCGAGACATAGGCCTCGCAGCCGCCCTGACGAATGCGCTCCTCATCACCCTTCATGGCGAAGGCCGTGACGGCAATAACCGGGATGACATGCAGTTCGTCGTCTTCCTTCAGCCATTTCGTGACTTCCAGGCCAGACACTTCGGGCAGCTGAATATCCATGAGGATCAGATCGGGGCGGTGTTTGCGCGCCAGATCCAGCGCTTCCATGCCGTTACGTGTCTGAATCGTCGTGTAACCAGACGCTTCGATCAAGTCACGAAAGAGCTTCATATTCAGCTCGTTGTCTTCAACTATCATGACCTGTTTGGGCATGGACCGGTCCTCGTTTCACTTTGAAACCCATTCACGGACATATAGAGTGTCTGAGAAGCGATTCCATTATCCCCCAGTGGTTCACGCTAGTGGGATTTGGTTGAGAAATAGGTAACTTCAGTAAACAAATGTTGCACGACACAAAAAACGGCAAAAGAGCCCCGAAAGACAGTCATGAAACAGCGGTCGCCATACTTGGCTGGCTGGCCAGCGAGCCGGATATGCTTGCCCGTTTTCTGGCGCTGAGCGGTCTGCAACCCAATATGCTGCGCCAATCCGTCAACGACCCCGGCTTCCTCGCAGGCCTTACCGATTTCATCATGAGCCACGAACCTGACCTCATGGCCTTTTGCGAAGCAACCGGCACCAGCCCCGAAGACGTGACGGCAGCATGGCACCACTATTCCGGCCCCGGACTGGACTCCGGTCAGTATTGAACTCTCAGGAACACTGCGCGTTACGTTTTAGAATGGTTTGATCTCGTCAGACCCCGACACCGGCGAAGCCCAGTTCACATCCTTCGATCGTTGTCAGTGTATTACTCCATTGGCATAAGAATGCGCTCTTGAGCGTAAGAAAGCAAAGCATTATGGTGGGAAACGTTCTCTTTTTGTTTCCGAGCCATGGTATCAGCAATTTCGACCTATGATCCCGGTTTCTGCCGTGACTGTCTGGCTGGCCAGCCGGAGGGAAGGCGGCGTTGTGGGACGTGTGGCAGTCCGCGTCTGGTCTTTCATTCCGAGCTCTACGATCTCTCGATTGCCCATATCGATTGCGATGCCTTTTATGCGTCGGTGGAGAAACGGGATAATCCTGAGCTGGCCGACAAGCCCGTCATCATCGGCGGTGGCAAGCGCGGGGTGGTTTCGACGGCGTGTTATATAGCGCGCATTCACGGCGTGCGCTCGGCCATGCCGATGTTCAAGGCGCTGGAGGCCTGCCCGCAGGCGGTCGTCGTAAAGCCGGATATGGAAAAGTATAGTCGTGTCGGACGGCAAATCCGCAGCATGATGCAGGATTTGACACCGCTCGTGCAGCCGATCTCCATCGATGAGGCTTTCCTTGATCTGTCCGGCACGGAGCGGCTGCATCATGACCCGCCTGCCCGCGTTCTGGCCAGCTTTGCCCGGCGGGTGGAAAAGGAAATCGGCATTACCGTTTCCGTCGGGCTTTCCTACTGCAAATTTCTGGCCAAGGTGGCGTCCGACCTGCAAAAGCCGCGTGGCTTCTCCGTGATCGGTGAGAAAGAAGCGACGGCGTTTCTCGGGACGCGACCCGTCACGACCATTTGGGGTGTCGGTAAAGCCTTCGCCGCTACACTGGAGGCGGATGGCATACGCATGATCGCGCAGTTGCAGCAGATGGAGGAGGGCGACCTGATGCGGCGCTATGGCGTCATGGGTCAGCGGCTCTATCGACTGTCGCGCGGCATCGATGACCGCGATGTTCACACGAACGACCCGGCGAAGAGCGTGTCTTCCGAGACCACATTTTTCAACGATATCTCCCGCCATGACGATCTGGTTTCGATCCTGAGGTCCATATCGGAAAAAGTGGCCTGGCGGCTGAAGAAGAACGAGGTCGCAGGCCACACCGTGGTCTTGAAGATGAAGACGTCCGACTTCAAATCCCGCACCCGCAACAAGCGGCTGGAAGACCCGACGCAACTGGCCGACAGAATATTTCGCACCGGCATTTCGATGCTCGAAAAGGAAACGGATGGCACCAAGTTCCGCTTGATCGGCATTGGCGTGACCGATCTGTGCAATCCGGCGCTCGCCGACCCGCCTGATCTGGTCGATGCCCATGCCGGGCGACGCGCCGCCGCAGAGGCCGCAATGGATAAGCTGCGCGATAAGTTCGGCAAGGGCGCCGTGGAAACCGGCTATACATTTGGCACGAAAAAATAGTCGCGACACGCAGTCGTGATCGGCATTTAAAAGCTTCCTTAAATCCCGACTGATATTCTCCCCTGCAAAGAAGCTGCGCCGGATTTGGCGCGCTTTCCGGCTCCCACGCCCTCCTCGGTGACGGCGTGTCTTTGTAATGCGTTGGAGTGAAACATGATGTTGCGTGCCTTTGTTGGAGCCTGTCTCCTGTCCACCTCCGTTCTGGTGCAGGCAGCCTTTGCCGGCGATGTCCGCAGCCTTCAGGTGACCGTTTCCAAGAACGAACAGACACTGTCGCTGTATGACGGCGGCGAACTGGTTGCCACATCCAAGGTGTCTTCCGGCAAGCCGGGGCATGACACGCCAAGCGGCATCTTCTCTATTCTGGACAAGAAGAAGTACCACGAATCCAACATCTATTCGGCAGCGCCGATGCCTTTCATGCAGCGGCTGACCTGGTCTGGCATTGCGCTGCATGAGGGGCGCGTGCCCAACTATCCGGCATCGCATGGCTGCATTCGCCTGCCCGCCAAGTTCGCAAAAAGTCTTTACGGCATGACGGCGCGCGGGGTGCACGTTATCGTTTCCGATGCGGCGGTCGTGCCGCAGCGCGTGGACCATCCCGCCCTTTTGCAGCCGCTTGACCAGCCCGACGAAAAGCTGATGCTGTCTGACGTGGAGCTGCGCCCGGCACGCTTCGACGCATCGCTGAAGATGGTGGAAGTCGCCGTCAACCAGACGACGAGTTCGGTCAAGCCCAAGGCATCTGTTGAGCGGAACCTGTCGCCGCTGCGCATTCTCATCACCCGGCGTGGCGAGCGTGAAAAGATCATGGACGTACAGCGTCTGCTGACCGAGATCGGCTTCGATGCGGGTGTGGCAGACGGTTATGCCGGGCAAATGACGATCAGCGCCGTGAACGGGTTCAAGCGCTGGAAACAGATGAAGACATCGGGTCCGCTTTTGACGGATGAGGTGGTGGATGCGATCTACGCATCAGCCGGTGCGGACGCCGCGCCCAACGGCCAGTTGATGGTGCGGCGGGACTTCAAGCCGCTGTTTGAAGCACCCATCCACATCAAGGACCCGCATGTGGCGCTTGGGACGCACTTCTTCGAGGTCATCGATATGAACAGAGATAACGGCAAGGCGGAGTGGAACGGTCTGACGCTGGAGAACTATCTGCCAGCCGCGGCGCGCAAACGTCTCGGTATCGACGTGGCCGATGTGCCGGGACGTCTCGACCCGTTGAGCGCTGTGCTCGACCGTCTGGATATCCCAAAGGATATTCGAGCAAAGCTCGAAGCAGACTTGACCACCGGCAGTTCGATTACGGTATCGGACCTCAGCCACGGGCTGGAGACCGGAGAGGGTACGGATTTCGTCACCATCACCCGTGACCGTCCTATCTGACGCAAGACGGGTGCTGCACGCAAGGCGGGAACGAAGTTTCTGCACGGACGTTGAAATGGCTCGACAAGACAACTTGGAGAGCCATCAAATGAACCTCAAATATGTAGCGGCAGCCGTCCTTGGACTGGCCTGTGTCTCGGCGGCGGAAGCGCCAGAGAATTACAGCATTTACGCAGGCCCGACGGTGGTGAGCGATCCCGTCATTCTCGACATCTATGACCGGGCACTGGTGAAGTGTACGGCGGAAGCCAGCACGCCGACACGCGGCACGGAGTTCACCACATCGCTTTATTATAATGCTGCACTGAGAGCGTGCCTGTCCCGTCAAGGCTTCATCGACCGTGGCGCTTACGCCTATCCGACCAACCGCCTGTTCTGAAACCACATGAAGTTTCTGCAACAAGCGGTTGTTATCGAATCAGATTAGCTCGACATCGATGACACCGGCAGCAGACCGGAAGGCCGCGCCGATTTCCGGCGATATACGGTACTTACCGGGCAGTTCGAGTTCGATCTCGCGCTGCCCATCGTCTTTGATCAGCACGAAGTAGACCGAACCATCACCTTTGTTCAGGTGATGAGCGAGCGACTTCATCGGCCCGGAATCGCGCAGATAAACGCGCAGCGCTTTCTGCATTTGGACCGAGCGCTGCTCAAGCGATTCAGCCGTCTGAATGCGCAGGCCGATGCCCTCTGGACGCTCTTCCGCCTGAACGGTGATGACGAGTGACTTGCCGACTTCCAGCAGATCGCGGTACTGGCCGAGACCTTCCGAAAACAGAACGGCCTCATACTGCCCGGATGCGTCCGAGAAGGTCACGATACCCATCTTGTTGCCGGTTCGGGTTTTACGCTCCTGCTTGCCGGTAACAGTTCCCGCCAGACGACCTGCGGTGGCGCCCTGCTTTACGGCCGCGGTGAAATCGGCGATGTTTTGAACGCGCAACTTATCCAGCACGGCACGGTAAGTATCGAGCGGATGCGCCGTCAGGTAAAAGCCGAGAACCTGATATTCCCGAAGCAGTTTTTCCGACGCAAGCCACGGTTGGTAAGCGGGTAGCACCAGCTTTTCCGGTCCGCTCGCACTGCCTGAGCCGAACATATCGTGCTGACCGCTGAGACGGCGGCCCTGCGCGAGTTGAGCGTAACCGATGATGCGATCCAGCCCGCCGATCAGTTCGGCGCGGTCCTTACCAAAGCAATCGAAAGCACCGGCATTGACGAGGCTTTCCAGAACGCGGCGATTGATCTGCTTGGGATCGATCCGCAGGCAGAAGTCTTCAAGGCTGGTAAACGGTGTGTCGCCGCGCACGTCCACGATATGGTCGACCGCCCCCTCGCCCACGCCTTTCAGCGCAGCGAGCGAGTAATAGATGCGGTTTTCGCCCGGCTCGAAACGCCGGTGCGATGTCTGCACCGAGGGCGCGACAATCTCGATGCCGAGGCGACCCGCGTCCTGTCTGAAATCATTGACCTTTTCGGTGTTGGCCATATCCAGCGTCATGGAGGCCGCGAGGAACTCCACCGGGAAATGGGCCTTCATGTAGGCCGTCTGATAAGACACGATGGCGTAGGCAGCTGCGTGGGATTTGTTGAAGCCATAGTTCGCGAACTTGGCCAACAGGTCGAAGATGGTATTGGACTGCGCCTTCGAAACGTCGTTGCGCATCGCGCCTTCGACGAAACGCTCGCGCTGCTGGTCCATCTCCTCCTTGATCTTCTTACCCATGGCGCGGCGCAGAAGATCGGCTTCACCCAGCGAATAACCCGAGAGAACCTGGGCAATCTGCATCACCTGTTCCTGATAGACGATAACGCCCTGCGTTTCCTTGAGAAGATAATCGATGGTCGGATGGATCGACTCGATCTCTTCCTCGCCATGCTTGCGGGCATTGTAAACAGGGATGTTTTCCATCGGGCCGGGGCGATACAGCGCCACGAGCGCAATGATGTCCTCGATGCAGTCGGGGCGCATGCCGATGAGCGCCTTGCGCATGCCGGCACTTTCCACCTGGAACACGCCGATGGTTTCGCCGCGCGCCAGCATCTCGTAGGTCTTTTCGTCTTCCAGCGGAATCGCCGCCAGATCGACGGTTACGCCGCGCTTTGCAACGAAATCCACCGCCACCTTCAAAACAGTGAGTGTTTTCAGACCCAAAAAGTCGAATTTGACAAGACCGGCGCTTTCCACCCACTTCATGTTGAACTGGGTGACCGGCATATCGGAACGCGGATCGCGATACATTGGCACGAGCTTGGACAGCGGCCGGTCACCGATCACGATACCGGCGGCGTGGGTCGATGCGTGGCGATAGAGGCCTTCAATCTTCTGGGCGATATCCAGCAGGCGGGCAACGACGGGTTCCTTGTCGGCCTCTTCCTGAAAACGCGGCTCTTCCTCGATCGCCTTGGACAAGGGCGTCGGGTTGGCGGGATTGTTGGGCACCAGCTTGCAGATACGGTCCACCTGGCCATAGGGCATTTCCAGCACGCGGCCAACGTCACGCAGGGCGGCGCGCGCCTGCAAGGAACCGAAGGTGATGATCTGCGCCACCTGTTCGCGCCCGTATTTCTGCTGAACGTAGCGAATGACCTCTTCGCGCCTGTCTTGGCAGAAGTCGATATCGAAGTCGGGCATCGACACGCGTTCGGGGTTGAGGAAGCGCTCGAACAGCAGCGAGAAACGTAGCGGATCGACATCGGTGATGGTTAGCGCATAGGCGACGAGCGAGCCTGCACCCGAACCACGACCGGGACCGACAGGAATATCCTGGTTTTTCGCCCACTTGATGAAGTCGGCAACGATGAGGAAGTAGCCCGGGAATTTCATGCGCTCGATGACGCCGAGCTCGAAATCCAGCCGATCGCGGTATTCCTGCTCTGTATATCCCGGCGCCATGCCGAGTGCGGAAAGACGTTGCTCCAGACCTTCGACCGCCTGACGGCGCAGTTCTGCACCTTCCGCACGGTCCGCTTCTTCGGGGTCTTCGCTGGCACCGGTAAAGCGGGGAAGGATCGGCCCGCGCTTTTTCAGCACATAGGAGCAGCGCTGCGCAATCTCGATGGTGTTGTCCAGCGCCTCGGGAATATCCGCAAAGAGCGCCATCATCTCCTGACGGCTCTTGAGATAATGATCCGGTGTCAGGCGAAAGCGGGTGTCATCGGAAACGATGGCATTGTGGGCAACCGCCATCAGCGCGTCGTGCGCATCGTAGTCGTCACGTGACGGGAAAAACGCCTCGTTGGTGGCGACCAGCGGGATGTCGTGCTCATAGGCAAGCGCAATCATGCGCCGTTCATGCGCCCGGTCGAAATGACCTTGCCGCTGCAATTCGATATAGAGGCGGTCGCCGAACAAGTCCTTCAACGCCAGAAGCCTTCGGGTTGCCTGCGCGGCGTGGCCAGCCTTCAACGCCATGTCCACTGGGCCGCCGGATGCGCCCGTCAGAACGATGAGGCCGGAATTATCGCCCTCGTCCAGCCATGACTTGGGCACGTTGACGGAATGACCCGTGCCTTCGCCGTCCAGATAGGCGCGACTGATCAGATCGACCAGACGCTCATAACCAGCGGCATTGGAGGCGAGCACAACGACGGCAGGAGATTTGGCGAGGTTGTTCTGCCCGCGCTTGTCATCGGTTGCATCCTGCATATCAATGGAAATCTGGCAGCCAATGATAGGCTGCAAACCTTCATCGCGAGCCTTTTCCGAGAACTCGAGCGCGACGAACAGATTGTTGGTATCGGTGATGGCGATGGCTGGCTGGCCGTCCGAGACGGCCTTTGCCATGATCTTCTTCAAGGGCAATGCGCCCTCAAGCAAGGAGTAAGCGGAATGGACCCGCAGATGGACGAAGCCGGGTGTCTGTGCACCACTACCAGCCGTTTCGCTGGTCACTGAAATCTCGCCCATATCGTCAAATCCCGTCATTCTGAGTCATCGGGATTTTCGGCTTTTCCGAAGGCAGAGTCTACCGCCTTTGGTTTGATTTACACGTCATTTCCGGTTGAAACGACGATGCGGCATCACATGGAAGTGAGGATTACCGAGAAGCTGGTGAGGAAGAGTGCGATGGAAGCGAAGGCTGCGATGTCACGGATGATGTCGGTCATTTGTCTCTCCATACTTGTTATGTTCTAATTTTGTTCTCATTTCGTTTCATTGTCAACGGCTTTTTTGTCACTCTCAGCTTGTCAACGCAGGCAGAGTCGTGGCGGTTCCGTCCTCGATTCGGGGCAAGCGCTTGAGTCAAAAACGAAAAACCCCGCGCAACAGGTGTTGCGCGGGGTTTTATGAAACGTATCTCGTCTATGGGCGGTGCGAATTAGAACTCGACGATCTTGCCTTCGCTGAGCGTCACGCGGCGGTCCATGCGGCCCGCGAGTTCGTGGTTGTGGGTAGCGATCAGTGCAGCCAGACCGGACTGGCGGACCAGCGCTTCCAGCGCGCCAAAAACATAGGATGCCGTCTCTGGATCGAGGTTGCCGGTGGGCTCATCCGCCAAAAGCAGAAGCGGCGCGTTGGCAACGGCGCGGGCGATGGCCACACGCTGTTGCTCACCACCGGAGAGTTCCGACGGGCGGTGATCGCCGCGATGCCCAATGCGCATGTAATCGAGAAGCGCACTGGCGCGTTCCTTGGCTTCGGAATGCGGAAGCCCGGAAATGAGCTGCGGCATCATGATGTTTTCAAGCGCGGTGAATTCCGGTAGCAGATGGTGGAACTGGTAGACAAAGCCGATATCGCTGCGGCGGATGGCCGTGCGTTCTTCATCGGAAAGATCGCCACAGGATCGTCCGTTGACGAAAACTTCGCCTGCATCCGGGTGTTCCAGAAGGCCAGCCAGATGCAGAAGTGTCGATTTGCCGGTGCCCGAGGGTGCCACGAGCGCAACGATCTCGCCGCTTTTCAATTCAAGATCGGCATTCTTGAGAATGGAGAGGCTGGTCTCACCCTGCCCATAAGTCCGTTCCACGCCGGAAAGCTTTAACGCTATTTTCTGTGCCATGGTGTGAAGCAGTCCTTATTCGTAACGCAGGGCTTGGACTGGATCGAGCTTGGACGCCCGCCATGCCGGGAAGATCGTCGCCAGGAACGACAATGTCAGCGCCATTATGACGACGGTCATGGTTTCGCTCAGCTGCATTTCCGCCGGAAGCTGGCTGAGGAAATAGAGCTGCGGATCGAACAGAACCGTGCCCGATATCCACGAGAAGAACTGGCGGATGGATTCGACATTGAGACAGACGAGAACGCCAAGCCCGACGCCTGCAAATGTGCCGACGATGCCGATGGCAGCGCCCGTCATGAAGAATATGCGCATGATGGAGCCGGAGCTTGCGCCCATGGTGCGCAGAATGGCGATATCGCTGCCCTTGTCCTTCACCAGCATGATGAGGCCGGAAATGATGTTAAGCGCGGCTACCAGCACGATCAGCGTCAGGATCATGAACATGACGTTGCGCTCCACCTGAAGGGCGGAAAAGAACGTCTGATTTCGTTGTCGCCAGTCGGTGATATAAATCTGCCTCCCGGCTGCCGTCTCTACCAACGGCCTGATGCCATCGACATTGTCAGGGTGGGTGACGAAGAGCTCAATGGACTGAACAATGCCTTCGGCATTGAAATAAAGCTGCGCTTCTGACAGCGGCATATAGATCATCGACGCGTCATATTCCGACATGCCGATCTCGAAGACGCCGGAGATCGTATAGGATTTGACGCGCGGATTGACGCCCATCGGCGTCACGTCCCCCTCCGGTGATATCAGCGTAATCTGGTCGCCAGCGGTCACACCGAGCTGAGACGCAAGGCGCGAACCGACGAGAACGCCCTGCCCCGACATATAGCCGACGAGATCGCCGACCTTGATATTGCCGGAGACTTCCTTGATCTTTTCGATGTCTTCGGAGCGCACGCCGCGCACCAGCGCGCCACTGCCCGCACCACCGCGACCGGAGGCGAGCGTCTGCCCCTCGACCAGTGGCAGCGCCATAGTAACGCCGGGAACGGCGGCAAATTTCTTGGCGAGATCGTCATAGTCCTTCAACGGTGCATCGATGGGCTGGACGATCATGTGGCCGTTGATGCCGAGAATACGGGAAATCAGCTCGGTGCGGAAGCCGTTCATGACCGCCATGACGATGATGAGCGTTGCGACGCCCAGCATGATGCCAACGAAGGAAAACCCCGCGATGACGGAAATGAACGCTTCCTTGCGGCGCGAGCGCAGGTAGCGCCAGGCCACCATGCGTTCGAAGGCCGAAAATGGACGGGCGGCCCCACCCTTCACGGATGAGCCTGCACCGCTATCAGCCTCGGCTTTTGCCATGTCTTCTCCTTGTCGGCTTTTCAGCCAAGCACCCTGTTCATTGCAGCTTCGATGGTCACGGTTTCGCGCGCACCGGTCTTGCGATTCTTGACCTCAACCTCACCGGCAGCAACGCTACGCGGCCCGACGATGATCTGCATCGGCACACCGATAAGGTCCGCCGTCGCGAATTTCTGGCCTGCGCGGTCATCTGTGTCGTCGTAGAGCACATCCTTGCCAGCGTTGGTCAGCGAGTAATACAGCTTTTCACAAGCGGCATCACAGGCAGCATCGCCAGCCTTCATGTTGATGATGACGACATCGAATGGAGCAACCGATTCTGGCCAGATGATTCCGTTCTCGTCATGCGATGCTTCAATGATGGCGGGAACAAGGCGTGTGGGACCAATGCCATAGGAACCCATGTGGACAAGGTGTTCCTTGCCATCGGGACCCTGAACCTTGGCACCCATCGGCTCGGAATATTTCGTACCGAAATAGAAGATGTGACCGACTTCGATACCGCGCGCCGACAGACGTTCGCCTTCGGGGATCGCGTTGAAAGCGGCTTCGTCATGCATTTCGGATGTGGCGGCGTAATCGGTCGTCCATTCGTTGAAGATGCCCTGGAGACCATCAACGTCGTCGAAATTCGTGTCGTCGGATGGAATACCGCGATCGAGGAAGCTCTTGTGGCAGAAGACTTCGGATTCGCCGGTGTCGGCCAGAATGATGAATTCGTGGCTGTGATTGCCACCGATAGGGCCGGTATCGGCGCGCATGGGAATGGCACGCAGACCAAGGCGCGAGAAGGTGCGCAGGTACGCGGTGAACATCTTGTTATAGGAATGGATCGCGTCTTCCTTGGTCAGATCGAAGGAATAGGCATCCTTCATCAGGAATTCGCGCGAGCGCATGGTGCCGAAACGGGGGCGAACCTCGTCACGGAACTTGAGCTGGATATGATACAGGTTCAGCGGCAGGCTCTTGTAGGACTTCACATAGGACCGGAAGATGTCGGTGATCATCTCTTCATTGGTCGGTCCATAGAGCATCGCACGGTCCTGACGGTCCTTGATGCGCAGCATTTCCTTGCCGTAGTCTTCGTAGCGACCGCTTTCCTGCCACAGGTCAGCGCTCTGGAGCGTCGGCATCAGAAGCTCGATGGCACCGGAACGGTCCTGCTCTTCGCGGACGATCTTGTTGACCTTGTCCAAGACGCGCTTGCCCAGCGGCAGCCAGGAGTAAATGCCTTGGCTCTGCTGACGGACCATGCCTGCACGCAGCATAAGGCGGTGCGAGACGATTTCCGCTTCCTTGGGATTTTCCTTGAGGATGGGCAAAAAGTAACGGCTAAGGCGCATAGTCATTTCCATCTTGTGACGACGCCCATGATTTATCTGGGAATCGCCGGAATAACGGGATAATTGCGCCGTACATAGCGGTTTCCTCGACAGAAGGAAACCCGCTGCCCTGTGCGTAACGCGCCATTCGAGCGATTCCATTTCACCGTGTAATCGCGGTAGCTAAAATACGCTTTTACCCCTTAATCTTCGTAGGACCATTTACCTTCATGGCTGTTTTGCGACAATTTTATGAGACGACATTCGCCCCTGAACGGTTACAGGAGGAATAATTTTGCCCGCACAGTGCGACATATCGCATCAAGAGGAATTTTTTGCCGACTGTAACAAAAATGCAAAAAATCTGATGACAATGCTGAACCAATGGGCTAGTTTCAGCTCACAAAACAGGCAGGAAGTTTAAATTCATGCCGATTTCGCGGTCAGTCTTGGGAGGATGAGATCTTAGGCGCGTTCATTCGCTGCCCCGGCAACGGTTACAGATCACGCGAAACTAAAAAACAAGGCTGAAAAGCCTTGTTTTTTTTTGGCTTTTTCAAATGACACTAAAATTATCGAATAGATTACGGCAAAACTGCGTCTGTCAATCAGCGCCGATTAGCCATGCCGCTGTATGCCGCCTCTTCATGACAGTCGGATGACAGAAATCAGTCGTAAACGGGGATAATGCGTGGCAGGTCGTCCATGCTGAAGCCAAAATACCAGGTGCCAGCGTACCAGAGGCCGCAAATGGCAAGGGAAATGACCGTCGTCATCAACACGATCTGACCACCTTTGAAACGGGTCGGTGCGCTGGCCACCGTTCCGAGCGCTACATCGCCATCCTCAGACTGCGTGCGAAGGCCAATCGGCAACACGATGAACAGGACCGTCCACCAGACGATGAAAAAAACGGCGAATGTCGAAAGCCACTGCATGCACTAAACCTCCCGTTACAAATTGCTTCTTCTTAATTCCTGTACTCGTCATAGGAATGAGGGACACCAAATAGCCGAGCAAGCCCGTGTTACATCACGCCTGTTCCAGCTCAATCAAAGTCCCACAGAAATCTTTCGGGTGGAGAAACAGAACCGGTTTGCCATGCGCACCGATCTTCGGTTTCCCCTCGCCCAGCACGCGCGCGCCATCGGCCTTGAGGCGATCCCGCGCGGCGATGATGTCAGTGACCTCATAACAGATGTGGTGCATGCCGCCGGACGGGTTCTTTTCGAGGAACGCCGCAATGGGAGAGTTTTCGCCCAGCGGCGCCAAGAGCTCCACCTTGGTATTCGGTAACTCTACGAAAACGACGGTCACGCCGTGTTCCGGCAAAGCCTGAGGCTGGGAAACAGCGGTACCCAGCGTATCGCGGTATGTGGCGACTGCAGCGGCCAGATCCGGCACGGCAATCGCGATGTGGTTGATGCGACCCAGCATGGCCTCTCCTCCCGAGACAGCTTACACCTTGGTGACGAAAACCGTCACGATCGGCTTCTTGCCCCAGACCTGATTGGCTGTGGCGCGCACGGCGCGGCGGATGGATTCCCGAACGATGTTCAAATCCTTGCGGCGCGCACGCGGAATGCTTTCGACGGCACCCAGCACGGCGTCATAGAGCGTGTCTTCCATGGCTTCGCCTTCGTCATCGAACTCCGGCAGGCCGAAAGCAACGACGTCAGGATCGCCCTGAAAATCGAAGCGGCTGTCGAGCAGAACATTGATCGAGACGTGACCGGCAAAGGATAGCTTGCGGCGGTCGCCGATGCCCATTTCTTCGAAATCGCCCAGCAGACGGCCATCCTTGAAGATGCGGCCATGCGGCGCATCATCGATGACCTCGGCAGGACCGGGTGCCAGACGCAGAATATTGCCGTTGCGGACCTTGGGAACCTGCCCAATGCCAGCCTGTTCGGCCAATTCCTTCTGCGCCACCAGATGCGCGGCTTCACCATGCACCGGCACCAGAATTTGTGGCTTTACCCACTCATACATCTGTAGAAGCTCGTTGCGGCGGGGATGACCCGAGACGTGAACCAGCGCTTCATTATCCGTGACGATGTGAACGCCCTGCTCGATCAGGCCATTCTTGATATCCTGAATGGCTTTTTCATTGCCTGGAATGGCGCGCGACGAGAAGACGACCGTATCGCCCGAAGCAAGGGCCACGTTGCGCATTTCGTCTCGCGACAGTTTGGCGAGTGCTGCCCGCGATTCGCCCTGCGATCCGGTGAGGATGACGACGACCTTGTTGCGGGGAATGTAACCGAATTCATCTTCGGCAAGGAATGGCTTGATGCCTTCCATGATGCCGAGATCCTGCGAGACATTGACCACGCGCTTGAGCGAGGAGCCGAGCAGTAGCACTTCGCGGCCTGCGCGTTCAGCCGCCTGGGCGATGGACCTGATACGCCCGACATTGGAGGAGAAGGTGGTGATCGCTACGCGTCCCTCGGCATTTTCGATGATCTGGCGCAGACCTTCCGACACCTGCTCTTCGGATGGCGAAACGCCGTCGCGCAGCGCATTGGTGCTATCGCACATCATTGCCAGAACACCCTCTTCGCCAACGGCGCGGAAGCGTGCTTCATCGGTGAAGGGTCCGAGCGACGGTGCGTGGTCGATCTTCCAGTCGCCCGTGTGAACGGCGTTGCCGAGCGGGGTGCGGATGACGAGCGACATGGGCTCAGGGATCGAGTGGTTGACGCCGATGGCCTCGATCTCGAACGGGCCGACATTAATGCGGTCACCTGCCTTGAACGGCGTGATCGGGATTTCGGCACGCGTGCCTTCGTAATTGCGCTTGGCTTCCAGCATGCCGGCGGTGAAGCCGGACGCGTAAACCGGAACCTTGAGGCTTGGCCACAGATCGTTCAGCGCGCCGTAATGGTCTTCATGCGCGTGGGTGATGATGATGGCCTTGAGGTTTCCGCGCTGCGCTTCAATGAAGCTGATATCCGGTAGTACGAGATCAATGCCGGGCAGATCGAGACCTGCGAAGGTTACGCCGCAATCGACCATGATCCACTGGCGCTTGGTCGCCGGGCCGTAGCCGTAAAGCGCCAGGTTCATGCCGATTTCACCGACGCCACCAAGCGGCAGGAATACGAATTCGTCTTTTGTTGTCATTACTGTTTTTGTCCAATCATGCCTCGCCTCGCCACGTCTAACGACGCATGCGAGTGAGGCGAAAAGCATCGTTTTCATCAAACGCGGCGGTACGGCCGATGCGGGGCCGAGCGGGCGTCCTGCATTTACCGAGCAGCAGGAATGCTCCAGATCACAATGTCGAACCTCGGCGCTCACGCACCGTGCAGTTCAACCGAAAAATACGTCGCCAGCAGCGATGGCGCGTGTGGGACCACCATCTTCCTCCAGCAGCAGGAAACCCTTATCATCAATTCCGGCGAAACGCCCATGGATAGAACGATCCGGCAAATTGACGGTGATTGGCTCGCCGATGCCGCATGCCGCCGCACGCCACAGGCGCATGACATCCGCCACGCCCTGCCCGCGATTCCACATCTGAAGAATATGCGCGACTTCGCGAAAGAGGTGGGCGAAAAGCTCGTCGGGGCCGCAGGCTGCGCCATGTTCGCCAAGACGTGTCACCGGGTAAGCCGGATTGTCGGGCATATGGGCGATGTTGATGCCGATGCCGATGACGAGCGCCGTGCGCCCATCCGGCAGAGTTTCCGCTTCCATCAAAATGCCGCAGGTCTTCTTGCGTCCGATGAGAATGTCGTTTGGCCACTTGATTTCGAGCGGCGCGCCACCGGCAGGTAGCACAGCCCCCACAGCGCGATAAACCGCAAGCGCAAAGGCCAGCGGCAGCGAGCCGATATGCTCCATGGATGCAGGGTCGATCAGAAGAAGAGAGGCGTAGAGATTGCCGGGTTCAGACACCCAAGGCCTGCCGCGACGGCCACGGCCACCGGTCTGCCTTACGGCTGTCACCCAGAGATTACCGCTATCGCCTGCCCGCGCGCGGGCGAAGCATTCCACATTGGTCGATGTCGTCTCGGCCAAGGCTTCGTGCCGGAAGTCATCGACTGACACCCGGCCCGTTTTCATGCGCGTATCGCTCAAAAGAACGTCTTTGCTGCGACGGTGACCGCATTGCCCAGCACACCGCCGAAGAGGATGAAGCCGAGAACGAAGAGGCCTGACAGCGCGTAAACGATCCGCAATTCACCAGCGGCCTTTTCAAACCCACCCTTGGCTTCATCGAACCACATGACCTTGACGATCCGCAGGTAGTAGTAGGCACCGACAACCGAGGCGATCACGCCGATGACGGCGAGCGGGTAGAGATGTGCTTCGATGGCGGCCAGGAAGACGTAATACTTGCCGAAGAAGCCAGCCAGCGGCGGAATACCCGCCAGCGAGAACATCATGATCGTCATGACGATGGCCATGAACGGATTGGTGGAGGCAAGACCAGCCAGATCGTCCACGTCTTCGACATTGCCGACATCCTTGCGACGCATGGCGAGAATGCAGGCGAAGGTGCCGAGCGTCATGCCCATGTAAACGGCCATGTAAAGCAGCACGCCTGCAACGCCGGACTGGCTACCTGCGGCGAGACCGACAAGTGCATAGCCCATGTGGCTGATGGACGAATAGGCCATCAGGCGCTTGATGTTGCGCTGGCCGATGGCCGCGAAAGCACCGAGCAGCATAGAGGCAATCGAGATGAAGACGACGATCTGCTGCCAATCGGCAAAAACCGGCTGGAACGCATCGACGACGATACGAACGAAGATCGCCATCGCGCCGACCTTCGGAGCTGCGGCCAGGAATGCCGTAACGGTCGTTGGTGCACCTTCGTAAACGTCAGGCGTCCACATGTGGAACGGAACGGCGGAAATTTTGAAGGCCAGACCAGCGAGCACGAAGACCAGACCGAAAACGAGGCCGAGCGAGCGTGTTTCGGACGACAGAACTGCTGCGATTTCGGTAAAGCCGGTGTTGCCGGTGAAGCCGTAAACCAGCGACATGCCGTAAAGCAGCATGCCCGACGACAGAGCGCCCAGAACGAAATATTTCAGACCGGCTTCCGTGGAACGTAGGCTTTCGCGGTTGATTGCGCAGATAACGTAGAGCGCCAGCGACTGGAGTTCCAGCGCCATGTAAAGCGAGATCAGGTTGTTGGCCGAGATCATCAGGAGAATGCCGAGTGTTGCGAGAACCAGCAATACCGGGAATTCAAAACGACCGATTGGCTCCACACGGCTGTGGCCGACTGACATGATCATGGCGACGATGGCACCGATGAGCGCCAGCACCTTCATGAAGTTGCCGAAGGCGTCGGCGACGTAAACGCCACCGAAGGCAACGCCCGTTGCCGGTGCAAAGATGATCCACAGACCGACGACGACCAAGAGCGCTACGGCAAGACCCGTAACCGTATTGGTCGACTTGTCCCCGGAGAAGACCCCAATCATGAGCAGCACCAGAGCGCCGACCGCAAGGATCAGCTCGGGCGTCGCGATGCGCAGACTGGCAAAAAGAATTTCAGCGGTCATGTCCTACGGGTCCTGTCGTCAGTTCAGAGAAAGCGCAACATTCTGCGCTGCCTGCAATGCGGCCGTATAATTATTGATCAAAAGGTCCACCGACGCTGCCGTAGCATCGAAAACCGGTGCCGGATAGACGCCGAAGAAAATCGTCAGTGCTACCAGCGGATAGAGAATGACCTTTTCGCGCGTCGAAAGGTCGAGCATGGATTTCAGGCTTTCCTTTTCCAGCGCACCGAAGATGACGCGGCGATAGAGCCACAGCGCATAGGAGGCGGAAAGGATGACGCCCGTTGCCGCAAACAGCGCAACCCAGGTGTTGGCGCGGAACACACCGATGATCGTCAGGAATTCACCGACGAAACCGGATGTGCCGGGCAGACCGACATTGGCCATGGTGAAGACCATGAAGGCCACGGCATATTTCGGCATGTTGTTGACGAGGCCGCCATAGGCGGAAATCTCGCGGGTGTGCAGACGATCATAAACGACGCCGACGCAAAGGAAGAGCGCGCCGGAGACGATGCCGTGCGACAGCATCTGGAAGATGGCACCCTGCACGCCCTGAACATTGGCGGCGAAGATACCCATCGTCACGTAACCCATATGGGCGACCGACGAGTAAGCGATCAGCTTCTTGATGTCGTCCTGCATCATCGCGACCAGCGAGGTGTAGATAATGGCGATGACGGACAGCGTGAAAACGAAGGGTGCGAAATAGTCGGACGCAATCGGGAACATCGACAGCGAGAAGCGGATGAAACCGTAGCCGCCGAGCTTCAGCATGACACCGGCCAGGATGACCGAACCGGCGGTCGGTGCATGAACGTGGGCGTCCGGCAACCAGGTGTGAACAGGCCACATCGGCATCTTCACTGCAAAGGCTGCAAAGCAAGCGAGCCAGAGCCATGTCTGCATGCCAGCCGGGAAGCCGTGCTTCAGCAACTCTGTCATATCCGTCGTGCCAGCCTGCCAGTACATCGCCATGATGGCGAGCATGGTCAGAACAGAGCCGAGCAGCGTGTAAAGGAAGAACTTGTAGGATGCGTAGACGCGATCCTTGCCGCCCCACACGCCGATGATGATGAACATCGGAATGAGCGTCGCTTCGAAGAAGACGTAGAAGAGAACCGTATCGAGCGCGACGAACACGCCGACCATGACGACTTCGAGCAGCAGGAAGGCGATCATGTATTCCTTGATGCGCTTTTCGATGGCGTTCCAGCTGGCCAGAACGCAGAAAGGCATCAGGAATGTCGTCAGGATGACGAACAGCATGGAGATGCCGTCGACGCCGAGATGGTAGGCGGCGATATCACCGAACCAGGCGTGTTTTTCGACCATCTGGAAGCCGGGGTTCGAATTGTCAAAACCGATCCACACGAAAAGCGAGACGATGAAGGTAAAGACCGTCGTCAGCAGCGATACGTTGAGAACGTTGCGGCGACCGAACGGACCGTTCGCATTTGTCAGAAGCAAGAGCACCACGCCGACGAGCGGCAGGAAGGTGACCGTTGAAAGAATAGGCCAATCGGTCATTACAGGGCACTCCCGAGCATCATCCAGGTGACAAGCCCGGCAATACCGATCAGCATCGCAAAGGCATAATGGTAGAGGTAACCGGATTGCAGACGAACGACGCGGTTGGTCACATCAGCCACGCGCGCAGCAATACCGTTGGGTCCGTAGTGGTCGATGACGGCCACGTCGCCCTTTTTCCACAGGAAGCGGCCAAGCGCCTTTGCGGAGCGAACAAAGAGGAAGTCGTAGAGTTCGTCGAAGTACCACTTGTTGAGCAGGAACTGGTAGAGGCCACGATGGGTCTCGGCCAGACGCTTCGGCGTCTCAGGCGACTTAATGTAGAAGTACCATGCGGTGACGAAACCAAGAGCCATGGCAATGAACGGGCTCCACTTCACCCACAATGGAACGTGGTGGAACTCTTCGAGGATTTCGTTGGATGGAAGCGTAAACAGTGCCCCCTTCCAGAATTCCGCATATTCTTCACCGAAGAAATGGCCTTCGAACACGACACCAGCCAGCACAGCACCGACGGTGAGTACGAACAGCGGGATCAGCATGACCATCGGCGATTCATGGACGTGGTGCATGACATCTGCGGAAGCGCGCGGCTTGCCGAAGAAGGTCATGAAGGCCAGACGCCAGGAATAGAAGCTGGTGAACAGGGCCGCGATGACCAGAAGCGTGAAGGCGAAACCGGCGACCGCATTGTGCGACGCATAGGCGGATTCGATGATCACATCCTTGGAGAAGAAGCCGGCAAAGCCGAACATCGTGCCGGGAATACCAACGCCTGTCAGCGCCAGCGTACCAACCGTCATCGTCCAGAAGGTGATGGGGATGTGCTTGCGCAGGCCGCCCATGTGACGCATGTCCTGCTCGCCATCCACAGCGTGAATGACAGAACCGGCACAAAGGAACAACAGCGCCTTGAAGAAGGCATGCGTGAACAGGTGGAACACGGCCGCACCATAAGCGCCAACGCCGAGCGCCACGAACATATAGCCGAGCTGCGAACAGGTCGAGTAAGCGATGACGCGCTTGATATCGTTCTGCACCAGACCAACGGTCGCGGCGAAGAAGGCGGTGATCGCGCCGATCAGCGTGACGAAAGTCAAGGCGTCCGGCGACAGTTCGAAAATCGGCGACATGCGGGCGACGAGGAACACGCCAGCGGTGACCATGGTCGCGGCGTGGATGAGCGCCGACACAGGTGTCGGGCCTTCCATCGCGTCCGGCAGCCAGGTGTGCAGCAGGAACTGCGCCGATTTACCCATGGAGCCCATGAACAACAGCAGGCAGACGCCGGTCAGCGCATGCGCCTTGTCCAACTGCATGCCGAACAGGTTGATGACGACATCGGTGGATGCTGCGCCATCGGCAGGCAGGTAGGTGCCAGCGGCTGCAAAGATCGTTTCGAAATTGACCGAGCCGAACAACACGAACAGACCGGAAATGCCGAGGATGAAGCCGAAGTCACCAACGCGGTTGACGATGAAGGCCTTCATGGCGGCGGCAGAGGCGGATGGCTTCTTGTACCAGAAGCCGATCAGCAGATAGGACGCCAGACCGACGCCTTCCCAGCCGAAGAACATCTGCAACAGGTTGTCGGATGTGACCAGCATGAGCATGGCGAAAGTGAAGAGCGACAGGTAGGCAAAGAAGCGCGGACGATGCGGATCGTGGTGCATGTACCCGATGGAGTACAGGTGAACCAGCGTGGATACGGTATTGACGACCACGAACATGACTGCTGTCAGCGTATCGATCCGGAAGGCCCATTCGACATCGATGCCGCCGGACTGGATCCAGCGCAGCACGGTGACCTTGATGACTTCGCCGGGCTCGTGGCTGAGAAGCGCAACGTTGATGAAGACGATCCACGACAGGATCGCGACGATGATCATCAGGCCGGTGGTGACATATTCCGAGGCTTTGGCACCGATGGAGCGACCGAAAAGGCCAGCGATCAGGAAGCCGATCAGCGGAAGAAAGACGATAGCTTTGTAGATCATAGCCTTATCAGCCCTTCATCATATTGACGTCTTCCACGGCAATCGATCCGCGGTTGCGATAGAAGACAACGAGTATTGCAAGACCGATGGCAGCTTCCGCAGCCGCGACGGTCAGAATGAACAAAGCGAAGACCTGGCCGACGATATCGTTGAGGAACGACGAAAACGCCACCATGTTGAGGTTGACCGCAAGCAGGATAAGCTCGATCGACATGAGGATGACGATGACGTTCTTGCGGTTGAGAAAGATACCGAAGATGCCGATCGTGAAGAGGACCGCGCTGACCGTGAGGTAATGGGAAAGACCGATTTCCATAATATGATTTTCCTTGGATCCGTTCGCGCCTTAGATGCCCTGACCCGGCTTGACCTTGACCGTCGTGACGGCAGTCTTCGGGTCGCGGCCAACCTGCGTGGCAATGTCCTGTCGCTTGATATCGGTGCGGTGACGCAGCGTCAGCACGATGGCGCCGATCATGGCCACCAGCAGAACCAGACCTGCAAGCTGGAAGAAGTAGACGTAGTTCGTGTAGAGAACGTCACCGAGTGCAGCCGTATTGGCGCGCTCCAGCGGGTTCGGGATCGGCATGGTAATCGATTTGGCCGCCTGCGGGTTGAGCACGCTGCCGCCGACGACGATGATGAGTTCTGCCGCCAGAATGATGCCGATCAGCGCGCCGATAGGCGCATATTGCAGAACGCCCGAACGCAATTCAGCGAAGTCTACATCCAGCATCATGACGACGAAGAGGAACAGCACCGCCACAGCGCCGACATAAACCACCAGCAGGATCATGGCGAGGAACTCAGCGCCCGTCAGCAGGAAGAGAGCGGCTGCGTTGAAAAAGGTCAGGATGAGGAACAACACCGAATGAACGGGGTTCTTCGAAGCGATGACCATGAACGCAGACGCCACGGCGACGAAAGCGAAGATGTAAAAGAATACAGCGTGCAGACCCATGTTGGTGCCTTTTTGTCCTCACCGGACAAACGCGACCCTGAAGCCGCATGCCCGTTTCGTTCCCGCCAGCGATAACCGACGGGCATTGACTGTTTACCCTCTCCGAAGCAGCGCTCCGAAGAAACCATGCTGCCTTAACGGTAAGGCGCATCCAGAGCAAGGTTGCGAGCGATTTCACGTTCCCAACGGTCGCCATTATCGAGAAGACGCTGCTTGTCGAAATACAGCTCCTCGCGGGTTTCCGTCGCAAATTCGAAGTTTGGACCCTCAACGATGGCATCGACAGGGCATGCTTCCTGGCAGAAGCCGCAATAGATGCACTTTACCATGTCGATATCGTAACGAACCGTGCGGCGCGTGCCATCGTTGCGGCGCGGGCCGGCTTCGATGGTGATGGCCTGGGCAGGACAGATCGCCTCGCACAGCTTGCAGGCGATGCAGCGTTCTTCACCGTTTGGATAGCGGCGAAGCGCATGCTCACCACGGAAGCGCGGGCTGACCGGACCCTTTTCGAAGGGATAGTTCACCGTTGCCTTCTGTTTGAAGAAGTGACGCATCGTCAGGAAGAAGGCGCCAACGAATTCCTTGAGGAACAGTGAATTGACGGCTTGTGAAAGACTGGCCATCTCAACCTCCAAATCTGCAAGCGAGGACTGCGAACATCTTATGCCCCCGCCGTCAGCTTGAGTACGAATGCAACAATCACGACCATGGCGAGCGAGAGCGGAAGAAAGACCTTCCAGCCGAGACGCATCAACTGGTCATAGCGGTAACGTGGAACGAATGCCTTCACCAGACCGAACATGAAGAACACCATGCCGCCCTTCAGGATGAACCAGATGATACCCGGTACCCAATTCAGGAACCAGACATCCACGATGGGAAGCCAGCCGCCCAGGAACAGGATGGTCGTCAGGCAGCACATCAAAACGATGGCAGCATATTCGCCCAACATGAACATCATGTACGGGGTGGAGCCATACTCCACCATGTGACCGGCCACAAGTTCCGATTCCGCTTCCGGCAGATCGAAAGGAGGACGATTGGTTTCGGCCAGCGCCGATATGAAGAAGATGATGAACATCGGGAAGAGCGGCAACCAGTGCCAGTCCAGGAACGATGCTGGCAGGCCAAGCGACGTACCGATGCCCGAATGCTGCGCATTGACGATATCCGTCAGGTTCAACGAACCGACGCAGAGCAGAACGGTAACGATGACGAGGCCGATGGAAACTTCGTAAGACACCATCTGCGCGGCGGAACGAAGCGCGCCGAGGAATGGATACTTCGAGTTCGAAGCCCAGCCCCCCATGATGATACCGTAGACTTCAAGCGACGAGATCGCGAAGATGTAGAGAATGCCGACATTGATGTTGGCGATGACCCAGCCCTGATTGAACGGGATCACGGCGTAGGTTGCCAGAGCCAGTGTCACGGCAACCAGAGGAGCCAGCAGGAAGACTGCCTTGTTGGCACCGGATGGGATGACCGGCTCTTTCAGAATGAATTTCAGAAGGTCGGCAAACGACTGGAAGAGGCCGAAGGGACCAACGACGTTGGGACCACGGCGCAGCTGAACGGCTGCCCAGATCTTACGGTCGGCAAGCAGAAGGAAGGCGATCGACACCAGCAACAAAACGAGAAGAAGCAGGGACTGGCCGACAATAATCAGCGCTGGCCAGACATAGCTCCAGAAAAACGATTCCATAGTCCCCTACCCTTACTCTGCCGCAGCCTTGAAGTTGTTGCGGGCCAATGCGGAACATTCGGCCATCACGGCGGACGCTCTCGCAATCGGGTTCGTCAAATAAAAATCCTTAACCGGCGAGGCAAAGCCTGCCTTGTTGAGGGTGCCAGTCTGTGTGGCGAGCGTTTCGATCGCTGCCACGTCAGACACGGCAATCTCGTCAGCATCGGCAAAATGCGGATGCGCGATGTAAAGCTGGGCACGCAGTGCAGAGAGCGAGTCGAACGGCAGCTTGTGGCCGAGAACATCCGACAGCGCACGCAGGATCGCCCAATCTTCACGGGCCTCGCCCGGTGCGAAACCGGCGCGATTGCCCATCTGGACGCGTCCCTCGGTGTTGACCCAGATACCGGACTTTTCGGTATAGGCTGCACCCGGCAGGATGACATCGGCAGCCATTGCACCGGCGTCACCATGCGAACCGATATAGACGGTCAGCTTCGCAGACTTTGCCGACAAATCGATTTCGTCTGCACCGAGCAGGAAGAGAACGTCCGAAGATGCGGCGATGGAAGCGGCAGTGGCCGACTTGTCCGCTGGGACAAAGCCGATATCCAGACCACCGACGCGGGCAGCAGCCGTGTGCAGAACAGAGAAACCGTTCCACTCAGCCGAAACGACGCCAACGGAAACTGCCAGCTTCGCAGCCGCAGCCAACACAGCCGCACCGTCTTCGCGCGACAGAGCGCCCTGCCCGACGATGATCATCGGGTTCTTCGCAGTCTTCAGCTTTTCGATGAAGCTGTGAGAACCGGACGCCAGATCGGACAGCGTGTCCGTGCCGGAACCGAGATATTCGTATTCATAACGCAACTCGCTCGCTTCACCGATAACAGCGATCGGGAAGCCGCCACGGCGCCAGCGCTTGCGAATACGTGCGTTGAGCACGGAAGCTTCGTAGCGCGGGTTGGAGCCAATGATCAGCAGCGCGTCGGCATGTTCGATGCCTTCGATGGTGGCGTTGAACAGGTAGCTCGCGCGACCGAGCGATGGATCAAGCGCTGCGCCATCCTGACGGCAATCGACGTTTGTCGAACCCAGCGATGCGAGCAGTGACTTCAATGCGAACATTTCTTCGACGGAGGCCAGATCGCCAGCGATAGCGCCGACCTTCTCACCCGAGGTCGAGGCAACAGCAGCCTTGATAGCGCCAAAAGCGTCGCCCCAAGTTGCGGGCTGCAAGCGGCCGTCCTTGCGGACGTATGGCTTGTCGAGGCGCTGGGTCTTGAGACCATCCCAGATGAAGCGGCTCTTGTCGGAAATCCACTCTTCGTTGATGGCTTCGTTTACGCGCGGCATGACGCGCATGACTTCGCGGCCACGGGTATCGACGCGGATGGCAGAACCGAGCGCATCCATCACGTCGATGGTTTCGGTCTTGCCGAGTTCCCATGGACGGGCGGTGAAGGCAAAAGGCTTGGAGGTCAGCGCACCAACCGGGCAGAGGTCAACGACGTTGCCCTGAAGCTCCGATGTCATCGCCTGCTCGAGGTAGGTCGTGATTTCGGCATCTTCACCGCGACCGATCAGGCCGAGTTCGGAAATGCCCGCCACTTCCGTGGTGAAGCGAACGCAACGCGTGCAGTGAATGCAGCGGTTCATGACCGTCTTGACGAGCGGTCCAATGTACTTGTCTTCCACGGCGCGCTTGTTTTCAGAATAGCGCGAGCCCGGAATACCGAAGGCCATCGCCTGGTCCTGAAGGTCGCATTCGCCACCCTGGTCACAGATGGGACAATCGAGCGGGTGGTTGATGAGCAGGAATTCCATCACGCCTTCGCGGGCCTTCTTGACCATTGGCGTGTTGGTGAAAACTTCCGGCAATTCGCCATTGGGGCCACCGCGAATATCGCGAACGCCCATGGCGCAGGATGCGGCAGGCTTAGGCGGTCCACCCTTTACCTCGATGAGACACATGCGGCAGTTACCCGCAACCGACAAACGCTCATGGAAACAAAAGCGCGGAACTTCGGCACCGGCTTCCTCGCACGCCTGCAACAGCGTGAAATGATCCGGAACTTCGATCTCTTTACCGTCAACCTTGAGCTTTGTCATGGTCCTACTTACGTCCTGTTGCCTGTCCATCGCGCATGATCATGCGGTCAAGGACAAATCCTGATGGCATCCGGCTTAGACTCAAAAAGTGCCGAATGCTTTAACGATGTAAGGGACCGGTACACCCGATCCCCGCCCCTCGCAACACCCTTCGGGCGTTACTTTGGCCGGTGTTACTCGGCAGCCTCAAGCACAGCGCCATCATCCATGGCTCTGTAGGTATATTCATCGATCCGCTTTTCGATTTCCGGGCGGAAATTGCGGATCAGCGCCTGAACCGGCCATGCCGCAGCGTCACCCAGCGCACAGATGGTGTGGCCTTCGATCTGCTTGGTCACCTCGAACAGCATATCGATTTCGCGCTTCTGCGCGTTGCCCTTGACCATGCGCTCCAGCACGCGCCACATCCAGCCCGTGCCTTCACGGCATGGCGTGCACTGGCCGCAGCTCTCGTGCTTGAAGAAGGCCGCGATGCGGGCGATGGCCTTGATGACGTCGGTGGACTTGTCCATGACGATCATGCCGCCGGTGCCGAAGGAAGACTTCACTTCGCGCATGCCGTCGAAATCCATGATGGCGTCCTTCATGTCCTCACCGCGAACGATGGGGCAGGATGCGCCGCCTGGGATAACGCCGAGAAGATTGTCCCAGCCGCCACGAATGCCGCCACAGTGACGCTCGATCAGTTCCTTGAACGACAGACCCAGCGCGTCTTCGAATGTGCAGGGGCGCTCGACATGGCCCGAGACCATGAACAGCTTGGTGCCGACATTGTTCGGACGACCGATGGAGGAGAACCACGATGCGCCGCGACGCAGGATGGTCGGTGCAACGGCGATGGATTCGACGTTGTTGACCGTCGTCGGGCAACCATAGAGACCCATATTGGCCGGGAATGGAGGCTTGAGGCGCGGCTGGCCCTTCTTGCCTTCCAGGCTTTCGAGAAGCGCCGTCTCCTCGCCGCAGATGTAGGCACCTGCGCCGTGGTGAACGTAAACGTCGAAATCCCAGCCGTTCTTGTTGTTCGTACCCAGCAGACCGGCGTCATAGCATTCGTCGATTGCCGCCTGAAGCGCTTCACGTTCGCGCATATATTCGCCGCGAACATAGATGTAGGCCGTGTGTGCACCCATGGCGAAACCGGCGATCACGCAGCCTTCTATCAGCGTATGCGGATCGTGGCGCAGGATTTCGCGGTCCTTGCAGGTGCCGGGCTCGGATTCATCGGCGTTGACGACGAGGTAATGTGGACGGCCATCGCTTTCCTTCGGCATGAAGGACCATTTGAGGCCAGTCGGGAAGCCAGCACCACCACGACCACGAAGGCCGGATGCCTTCATTTCGTTGATGATCCAGTCACGACCCTTTTCGATGATCTGCTTTGTGCCATCCCAATGACCGCGCGCAAGCACACCCTTCAACGAGGTGTCCTTGAGGCCGTAGAGATTGGTAAAGATGCGATCCTGATCTTTTAACATGCTTGACCTCTTTACCGCGGCTTCTTGCCGAAGACCTTGATGTATTCGGCTTCGCCACCCTTGGCGAGAGCCTCGGCCTGACGTACCCAATCATCGCGATCGATACGACCCTTGAAATTCAGATAACCGTCTACCCACTCACGCTCTTCTGCGGACCAACCGGCAATCTGCATATAGGTGAAGATGCCGAGTTCGTTCAGCGTCGCTTCATTCTTCGGGCCGACGCCGGAAATAAGCTTGAGATCATCGGCCTTTGCGGGCCGTTCAATCTTGGCGGGACGGTTCTTGTCTTCCAGCGATGGCTTGGCAGACGTTTTCGTCTCTCCCGACCCTTCTTTGGCAGCGTCCTTGGCGTTGCTTTCGGACGCCTTGGGATCGGTGACCGGTGTCTTCAACTTCGCATCCGACTCCGCTGCCGTCGTCTTCGGCTTTGCAGCTTCAGACGGTGCAGCCGCGGCTTCCGGCGCTGCGGGCGCCTCTGCTGGCTTGTCGAGATTGGAACGGTCAGGCTTCGTCTCTTCCGTCAACGTCGTCAGCGGACCGATCGGAGCCGACAAATGACGGTCGATCTGCGGGCCTGGCTTGACGGTGTCGCCCTTGCCGGCTTCGAATGTGTCGATGATCTCTTCCAGACGCTCGGGCGTCAGGTCTTCATAGGCATCCTTGAAGATGATGACCATCGGCGCGTTGACGCAGGCGCCCTGACATTCCACCTCTTCCCACGACAGCGTACCGCTCTCATTGGGGGTCAGCGGGTCATGATGGATTTTGTGGCGGCAGACGTCCATCAGCGCTTCTGAACCGCGCAACATGCAGGGCGTGGTGCCGCAGACCTGAATATGCGCTCTGGTGCCGACAGGCTTGAGCTGGAACTGCGTATAGAACGTCGCAACTTCAAGCACGCGGATATAGGCCATATCCAGCATGTCGGCGATCTTTTCGATACAGGCGCGGGTGACCCAGCCGTCCTGCTCCTGGGCGCGCATCAACAGCGGAATGACCGCAGATTGCTGGCGTCCTGCAGGATACTTCTGGATCGTTTTTTCCGCCCATGCGGTATTGTCCGCGTTAAACGCGAAACCCGTGGGCTGGAACTGATCTTCGGCTAGTCGACGAACGGACATACTTCCTCACGCCTCATCAATTGAGCGACTCGCACCGCGATTTCGTCACCGTGACGAATTCGCAGGCATAGGCCGCTTTGTCTTTTTGCATGAACACAATGAATTTTCCGCCATTGGGAAGCGAGGACTTGATCTCGTATCCCTGTGACAGAAGTTGCTTGACAGATGATGAACCGCCGCCTGCCTGCGAAGACACGCCGTTATCCGCCGTCTGGGCGAAAACGGGTGCAGTCGCGGCAACAAGAGCCGATATGGCCAGCGGCAAACGCATCAGCGGTCGACCTCCCCGAACACGATGTCCAGAGAGCCGAGAACAGCCGTCACGTCGGCAAGCTGGTGTCCCTTGCAAAGGAAGTCCATGGCTTGCAGATGTGCGTAACCCGGCGCGCGGATCTTGCAGCGGTAAGGCTTGTTCGAACCATCTGCGACCACATAGACCCCGAACTCGCCCTTCGGCGCTTCGACGGCTGCGTACACTTCGCCAGCCGGTACGTGATAACCTTCAGTGTAGAGCTTGAAGTGGTGGATCAGCGCTTCCATCGAACGCTTCATCTCGCCACGCTTTGGCGGAACGACCTTGCCATCGAGCGACGACACGGCACCGACGCGGTGCTTGCCCTGCAAGAGCTCGACGCACTGCTTCATGATCTTGATCGATTCGCGCATTTCCTGCATGCGGATCAGATAGCGATCATAGCAGTCGCCGTTCTTGCCGACGGGAATGTCGAATTCGAGATCGGAATAGCACTCGTAAGGCTGCGCGCGGCGCAAATCCCAGGCAGCACCCGAACCGCGAACCATGACGCCGGTAAAGCCCCATGCGAACGCATCTTCCAGCGAGACAACGCCAATATCGACGTTACGCTGCTTATAGATACGGTTGTCGGTCAACAGACCTTCAACGTTGTCGAGGAAGGTGATGAATGGATCGCACCACTTGCCGATATCATCGACCAGCTCAGGCGGCAGGTCCTGATGGACCCCACCCGGGCGGAAATAGGCAGCATGCAAACGGGCGCCCGAAGCACGCTCGTAGAACACCATGAGCTTTTCACGCTCTTCGAAGCCCCAGACCGGTGGCGTCATTGCGCCCACGTCCATAGCCTGCGTGGTCACGTTCATGATGTGCGAGAGAATGCGACCGACTTCCGAGAACAGAACGCGTATCAACTGACCACGCATCGGAATCTCGAGGCCGAGAAGCTTCTCAACGGCAAGCGAGAAAGCATGCTCCTGGTTCATCGGCGCAACGTAATCGAGGCGGTCGAAATAGGGAAGCGCCTGAAGATAGGTCTTGGTCTCGATCAGCTTTTCGGTGCCGCGGTGCAACAGGCCGATATGCGGATCGACGCGCTCGACGATTTCACCGTCGAGTTCGAGCACGAGACGCAACACGCCGTGCGCGGACGGGTGTTCCGGGCCGAAGTTGATCGTAAAATTGCGAACGTTATGTTCAGTCATCAGTGTTGCTCCGCCGACGTAATCATGGCGATGAATTCGGGGCCAGTCATGTTCTTCGTGACCTCGGCGAACGAATAGTTTGTCGGCTTTTCGTCTATGAAGATTTGCGATGCGAAACGGAAGCTCGACGGGTCTTCGAAGGACTGCACGGAAACGGCATGGTGCGCGCCATCTTTCGAGCGCCACATAACCGTACTGCCGCACGTGGTGCAAAAGCAACGCTCACCCCATTCGGAAGACGAATAAACGCCCAGTTTTGCGTCATTTTCGAGCGTCACCGCCGCGCACTCGACGGCAAGGAACACCCCGCCCGTCCAGCGACGGCACATGGAGCAATGGCATGCGCCGACTTCGCGGGCACCGATCGTCGCTGAAAAGCGCACGGCGCCGCAAAGACATTGCCCCTGCTCTATGGCGGCAGCTTCGCTCATGGCTTGGCCTTTTCGTCACCGGGAAGAACGTAATCCGTTCCTTCCCAAGGGGAGAGAAAGTCGAAATTACGGAATTCCTGCTTCAGCTCGACCGGCTCGTAGAGAACGCGCTTCAGCACGTCATCGTAACGCACTTCCACAAAGCCCGTGACCGGGAAATCCTTGCGCAGCGGATGGCCTTCAAAACCGTAGTCGGTCAGAATGCGGCGCAGGTCAGAATGGCCTTCGAATGGAATGCCATACATATCCCATGCTTCGCGCTCGAACCATTCCGCACCGAGGAAAACGGAGGTAGCTGAAGGTACCGCTTCGTCTTCCGCCACCTGAAGCTTGATGCGAACACGCAGGTTCTGGCGGGGCGACAGCAGATGATAAACCACGTCGAAACGCTTTTCACGGCTCGGCCAGTCCACACCGCAGATATCGATGATGTTGACGAGACCGCACTGCACGTCGTCACGCAGGAACGTCAACAGCGCGATGACGTTCTCAGGTGTGGTGTTCAGCGTCAGCTCGTCATAGGCAATGACCGCAGATTCCAGCAGGGAACCGCGCACTTCCTGCACGTAGGCCGAGAGATCGTTGAGAGCTTCGCTCATTTGTTAGTCCTCTGCCCTTAACGCTCGATCGTACCGGTACGGCGGATTTTCTTCTGCAGCAGAAGCACGCCATAAAGCAGCGCTTCTGCCGTGGGGGGACAGCCCGGCACGTAGATATCGACAGGAACCACACGGTCGCAACCGCGCACGACGGCGTAAGAATAATGGTAGTAACCGCCGCCATTGGCGCACGAACCCATCGAGATGACGTAGCGTGGCTCCGGCATCTGGTCATAGACCTTGCGAAGCGCTGGCGCCATCTTGTTGGTCAGCGTACCGGCAACGATCATCACGTCCGACTGGCGCGGCGACGCGCGCGGAGCAACGCCGAAGCGCTCCATATCGTAACGCGGGCCGGAGGCCTGCATCAGACCTTCAACGGCGCAGCAGGCCAAGCCGAACTGCATCCACATCAAGGAGCCTGTGCGAGCCCAGGTGATCAGCTCGTCCGTGGACGTGACCAGAAAACCCTTGTCGGCAAGCTCATCGTTGATTTCAGTGAAATAGCCATCGTCGCTACCGACTGGCTTGCCAGTCGATGGATCGATAATGCCCTTGGGCTGCGGTGCGACAAGCGTGTCGTTTTGAACTACGCCCATTCCAGTGCCCCCTTCTTCCATTCATAGATAAAGCCGATGGTGAGAACACCGAGGAACACCATCATGGACCAGAAACCGAACCAGCCAATCTCACCGAAGGACACAGCCCACGGAAACAGGAATGCGACTTCGAGGTCAAAGATGATGAACAGAATCGACACCAGATAAAAGCGAATGTCGAACTTCATGCGCGCGTCATCAAAAGCATTGAAGCCGCACTCGAAAGCCGAGAGCTTTTCCGGGTCGGGGTTCTTGTAGGCAACGGCGAACGGCGCAATCAACAGCGCCAGACCGATGACAAGCGCGATACCAATGAAGATTGCGATCGGAATGTAGGAACTGAGGAGTTCAGTCATTGTCTCTTCCTTACCCGACCGAACGTCGAGCATATCCCTTTTGGATGAGAATCCATAGGGTCGAAATTATGTTGCAACGCCGCAGTGGTTATCCCAGCCACGCTCTCTCTGCAAGAGATTAAGTGCCAATTCGAGTCAATCGTGACTTCGGGACGCTACCATTATATGCGAGCACCTCGTCGAACGCCGAGACTTTTGGTGCTAAGATATTCAAATATATGGATAATCAAACACGATGTCGCACGACCAAATTGTCGCAGATTTTTGAGCTTCAAAATGATCGCAGCTTGGCAAAAACGATGTAAAAAATATGAGTTGAAAACACAAGAAATCACTCGAACTGAAACGATACCGAAGATGGCTTAGGGGGTATGTTTTGCAGCGAAGATGAAGCCCGAGAACACAATCTGTGGACTTGTTAAAAACGATGTCTTGGAGATTTTTACGCAACAAATGCGATTTAAAAGAAGGACATTCACTTCTGCTATCAGAAGAAAATGGCGCGAGTGACGGGGCTCGAACCCGCGACCTCCGGCGTGACAGGCCGGCACTCTAACCAACTGAGCTACACCCGCGCATTATGTCGGACTGTTGGAAGTCCGTAGATCTCGAGGAAGGAATGGCGCGAGTGACGGGGCTCGAACCCGCGACCTCCGGCGTGACAGGCCGGCACTCTAACCAACTGAGCTACACCCGCACATTCCCAAAAAGACTGGCCGAAACCCGCCTCACGAACTCGCCTCGGCTGTTCGTTGAGCGGCTAACTAAGGCGTTCGCGGTGGGGTGTCAAGCAGCTTTCACGACAAAAGAATAAGCTTTGTCATTTTGATTTCACAAACCGCCAGGAAGGCCCGGTTTCCCGGCAGTTTTGATGTTTCCATTTTTTCGCCCACCGACAAAACGATTTATCCACAGCCATTGGGGAGTGGAAACGGAGCTGTTGGTGGGCTCGTAGGTACACATGAATCGACTCGTAAGTCGCATTTGGATTCGTGCTCATGAAGCGATCGAAGCTTTAACGAAAGGAGGCCCCTGGAGTGAAGCAAAAGTTCGGTCCCGGCGCGGCGTTAGCATCCACGCTGCCAGTAAGGCTGTGGACAACACAGAGAGAACCATACGCCCCTAAGCGCTCAAGCCCCTTCCCTTCAAGGCTTCTGGTGTCTTAGCGATGAGGAAAGACCAATAGCTGCGGTCACAAAAATCGAAAAAAACAAAAAAACTTCACAAAAGCTCTTGCGGTTTTTTTCCGATACCAATACATCACGGCCACCGACGCGGCAGACACGATCTGCAAGACGCGAAGGGCGATTAGCTCAGTTGGTAGAGCGCCTCGTTTACACCGAGGATGTCGGGAGTTCGAGTCTCTCATCGCCCACCATTTCACCTTTAGTCAAAGACATTGAGTGTAACGCGAAGCAGCAATCGAGCTTGCGCTAGCCGTACTTCCCTCTTCCCTTAAAAATAACGCGGCATCTCCTCCTCCATCATCACGCCGTCACCCATTGTAATACGCAATGTATCGAGTGCTTCTGGCGCGGCTTCTATGCGTGCATGGCGACCGGTCGTGGCCAGCACGGTTAGGCCGGGCGTGTTGGATAGGATGGTCCGCCAGTTTGCTGGTGGCGTCGCATCGTGGCGGAACGTTATGCGGTAGATTTTTCGCGATTCGCTCATATCGTCCTCCCAGAGAAGGTGAAGTATCGCACGAAGTGGCTCCATTCGACATCATTGGAGATCGAATGGAGCAGTCTTAGTCCCGTTTCTGCCTTTGTTGCCGTTATTGCGCGCGGCTGAGGCCGTTGCCCTGGTATTGCGGCGGGAGGCCGATGGTCAGCGCGCTTTGTTCAAGAATAGCGCGTGCATATTTGGCGCGGGCGGAGGTTCGTTGCAGGCTGGTGTATATCGCGTCTCGCGAGAGCATGACCGCGAGAGCGCCCGTGGTCACAGGTGTAGCCATGGATGTACCCGACATGTCGGCGTAAGGTGCGGCATCCTCGTCTGTGGCCGGGACGGTGGAGATGACGGCTGAGCCACCGGCGGTGATGGCGATCTGTGGCCCGAAATTGGAATAGGTGGGCAAAAACAAGCCATTTCTTGCGTAATGATCTGCCTGAGGCGGTGTGGTGAGATTGGCGAGATTATAGACGGGGTATGTCCCCGGTCTCGTTACCGCCGACACCGCCACCGATAGTGGATAGCTAGCAGGCGCCAGAACCGGCTGACCGAAATTATTCCCGGCTGCGCAAATACAGAGCGCGCCGCGCCCGTAGGCTGCGAGAACGGCATCATATTCGATGGCGGATGGAGTGCCGCCCAGGCTAAGATTGATCAGATCCACCTCATGGGCATTGACCATTGCATCGATGGCGGCGGCAATGTCGCCCTGGTTCGCCCCCCTGCCCGGCGCGAAAACCCTTGCGGTAAAAACATCCGCACCCGGCGCGAGCCCCGCATATTCGCGGCTGTCTGCGGGAGGACGCGCACCGATGAGGCCCGACACATGCGTTCCATGCCAGATGACATCGGTGGTAGCGTCAGCCCCCGGCTGAAAACCGCCGTCGATGAACGCACCGGCAGCAACGATGTGATCGAGATATGGATGGGGACCCAGGCCGGAATCGATGACGCCGACGCGAATGCCCGCGCCCGCCTGCGGATCGAATGCAGTGATTCCCGCAAGCTGATGCCACCAGCCCAGCGGGCCTGCCGTCGGCAGCGGATCGAGATTGACGGTGCTTCCCGAAACGGGGCGGACAACCATGCCCGACCAAACCGCCCCATGTGGCGAAATCTGCGCGGAAACTGGAAACCATTGGGTCGCGTCGAACTGACAGGATGCCAGACCGTGCGAGTCCGTCGTGACCATGATGCTACTGCTGGAGGGGTGAGCGCCCGGCGTGAGAGCTGTCAGGCCTAATTCCACCTGCGCATTAAAGAGCGGCGCACCTGATGATGTCACGTTGAGCGTAAAAGGAAGCGGGCCTGCCGCTGTGTTGCTCGCCGACTGGACAGAGGGCGGTGCAGATGTGGGTAAAGGCGTGCCCCAAGGGGCAAGTCGCAATGATGCTGGCCAGCGCGGCGCTTCGCGCTCTACAATCGTATCGGGTGAAAGGTCGCGCGTCTTTGCCAGCAACTCGTTCTCATCCGCGTTTACGACAAGAACGCGTCGTACATCGTCCCTCTCCACACCATTGTCGCTGACGATATCCATTCCGCCACCGAGAGAGCGCGTCAAACGGTCGCTGAAATTGGCCCTGGCAGAGCGGCGGGCGCGTCCATCGCGGTACTGTGCCATGCGGTGCGAAATGATGAAGCGACCGGATGGACGCTCCGGCTCGGCTGGGCTCTCATCGTTGATATCAGTTGTATCGGATGTCATGGCTCTCTTCTCCTAAAGCGGGAGGTCAATACTTCGGAAAGGCCGGATTTGCTGGGAAGTGATCGTATCGCTTACACACGCAATCCGACTGTAAATTTCCAATTACTCGTTATAAATGTATTTTTTAATTGCACAACTTTAAAAAGTGCAATAGAAATTTTCTCGTCAAAGGCGAGTAAGGAGTACGCCAAGCAATTACCGGTGGTTGCTCTCGGCAGGCTGCGCTCTCCAGACATGTCACAGAGCTCCCTTCAACAAAAAATCGGGATTTGATCGATGACCTACACCTCTTTCGGCTGCCAGCCAGCAGCCGCGCAGACTATCGTCGGCCCCACGGCCTATTGGCATTGCCCGCCAACAAGCCTTCTTGGTTGCCAGACCGCGGTGCAGTATTGCCAACCGCCAGCTGATCAGAACCAACAGGGACCGTACGGCCCGACGGCTTACCTGCATTGCCCACAGACAAGCATGCCTGGTTGCCAGACTGCGGTCCAACATTGCCAGCCTCCAGCTGGTCAGGGACAGCAGACGCCGATTGGGCAGACAGCATACCTGCATTGCCCGCAGACAAGAATGCCTGGTTGCCAGACTGCGGTTCAGCATTGCCAGCCTCCTGCTCATCAAGGGCAGCAGACGCCTGTCGGTCCAACGGCATACTTTCATTGCCAGCCGACCAATATTCCGGGCTGCCACACGTCTACGAATCCGTTCCCGCAACTCACCGTCATGCCACCGCAGCCAGCTGGCGATATGCAGCAGCAACAGCAGAGCATAACGCTGACGCCAGTGTGCCAGATTACGCTCACGCCGATTTGCTCCACCGGTATCCCGTTTGTTTGCTATGGTGGCGCGGCTAATCAGCAGGCGCCAGCCCCGCAGCAGCAGCAGAGCATTACTCTGACGCCAGTGTGCCAGATTACGCTCACACCGATTTGCTCCACCGGCATCCCGATTGTTTGCAGTGGTGGTGCGGCTAATCAGCAGGCGGCAGCGCCTCAAAAGCAGCAGGAACAGGGCATCACGCTCACACCAGTGTGCCAGATCACCAACATCACGCCGATTTGCCCGACGACAGGTGTTCCCATCATCTGCAATGGTGCAGCTGCGTATCAGCAGGCGCCAGCCCCGCAGCAGCAGCAGAGTATTACTCTGACGCCAGTGTGCCAGATTACGCTCACACCGATTTGCTCCACAGGCATCCCGATTGTTTGCAGTGGTGGTGCGGCAATTCAGCAGGCGGCAGCGCCTCAGCAACAACAACAGCAGAGCATCACACTGACGCCGGTGTGCCAGATCACCAACATCACGCCGATTTGCCCGCAGACGGGTGTTCCCATCATCTGCAATGGCGCAGCGGCGGCTGCACAGGCAACGGTGACACCGCCGACATCCATCGGCTGCGGTACTCTGGCCACTGTTTGCAACCCGACGCACATTCATTGCACGGGCCAGTAAGAGGAATGTCTGACGTATGTCATCAACAGGTGACATGAGTTCAACCCATCGGCCGCTCGCGGCCGATGGGACTATTTCGAGCCAGCACTGCGGCTCGGTTTCAGCGGCTTCCTTGGAAGCACATCAATCCGGCCTTGGGGAAAACGATGTATCTGACCAGCGGCACACTCGTGCCTTATCTCATGGATCGACGCGTACTTTCGGCAGCTGAGCTTCTCGATGACGACATTACCATTGTCGAGGCTGGGCGTCGCAATAGAAACTTCAAGGTTTTGCGCCGGGATGGAACCGGCTTTTTCGTCAAGCAAATTCCCCTTGCTGCAGCCGAAACGATGCAGTCGGTACAGCGCGAGGCAACGCTCTACGCACTGGCAGACAGCGGTGTTTCGACTGCGGACCTTAAAGCGCTCATGCCGCAGATTCGCCATTACGATAAGACCCGGCATTTGCTGGCGGTCGATCTTGTGCCGAATTCGCAAAGCCTTACTTTTTATCAAATGCGGGTTTCAGCGGTTGCTGGCGCGATGGAGGACATTGCGACACAACTGGGCACCGTGCTGTCGACCTGCCACGGCCACGCGACCGACATTCTGAGCACTGCTGCGAAACAGGGTGTGTTCCCAGTGCAGCCACCATGGATACTGAGCTTTTCCGATTTTGGCGAAACGATGATGCCGAACATGAGCGGCGGTGCAAAGGGTGTTCTGGCGGCGGTTCGCCAGGAGCCGGGATTAAAAGAGCATATGGCGCTGCTGAAAGCCGAATGGCAGCGCGGCTGTCTCATTCATGGCGATCTGAAATGGGAAAACTTCCTCGTTTCTCAGCCGGATGAAAACGCCAAGGCGAGTGTTCAACTGATCGACTGGGAACTGGCGGACCTTGGCGATGCCGCGTGGGACGTGGCGTGCGTGCTCGCAAGTTTCGTGCAACCCGTCATCGTCGGGCGTTTTTCCGCGCAGGGACAATTCCTTGGCCCAGCACCGGCGGAAGACATCGCCCGTGCACAGGCATGCTGCAAAGCGTTCTGGACCGCCTACACCGCAGCATTTTCACTGACAGCGCAACAGCAGGCGCAAGCGAAAGACCGATGCGCCCGTTTCGCAGCGGCGCGGCTCGTTCTCACGGCTTATGAAATCGCGCAGGCGACACCAGAGATTTCGGCCTCGGCGGCTCTCGCCATCCGCACGGCAACCAGCATTTTCAACGATCCGCGCAGTGCCGTGCAGCAACTGTTCGGCCTCGCAGACCCCGGAGCATGATGATGAACGCCATTGATCGAACATTCGTCGCAACCCGCACACAGCCTGTCACCCTGCCAACGCAATTGCAGTCATCGCTGGCTGACATTCTCGGCGCGGTCAAAATCATCAATCTGGGGCAGTTCAGGATCGGCAACCGACCTGTGGTGACGCTCCCGCCCGCCGCACCGTCGGAACCACCAAAGCCTGTGACGACCCGGCTTTCGGAGGCCCTGTGGCCAGCGCTTTACGATGCGGCCTATGCGCGGCCCTTTACTCCAGACCCGCCCGCTCCGCAGAACACGGCAACAGATATTGACCTTCTATCGCAGCTTCGCGCTGCGTTCCCGGAGGGCTCGCGATGGTCCCAGCAGTGGCAGGTCTACAAGACGGATGCGAGTGGTGCTGTCCATGTGCGCAAGGGCGATTGCTGTCGCCACGTTCTTCCTGGTGCCTTCACTCTTGCTTCGCCTGGCCCCGTGCAGGTCAACACCAATGTCTCGATCCTGCTGCCGCTGGCGTCATCACAGGTTCAGTCGGCCTTTTACCACATCACCGGGCACGCGCCGCATTGCGATCATGACGATGCCGCGCTGGCGCGGCTTTATCTCAACACCAGACCAGAAACGGTCGTGTCTTTGATGGCGCTGTTGGCGGGGCTTTTGAATGGTTACGTTGTGCCGTTTCGCGCGAAAACACTGCTGGCCCCCTCCACTTACGACCGCACGGACAGCACCGTGTTTTACCTTGCGCGCAGGCACCTGCCGTTTGTGCTGGCGCTGCTGCGCGACGCGTTTGCAGAGACGGCACCGGATCTTGGAACAGACGTCCCCCTGTTTTCGAAATCACTGACCGGTGGCGTGGGTGGGGCGGATGATCCCGGCTATGGCATGAGCTTCGGACAGGTCCGCACCATGCTGATGGCCGACGCGATCGTGCGCGCCTGGGCAGCAGGCAGTCAATCGGTGGAAACGCGTTTGGACTATCTCGAAAAGCGCTGTGCAGAAGCAGGACTTTCGCTGACCGCACCGCATCTGAGCGCCGGAAACACCGACCTTTACACCTATCCCGCCTGAAAGGAATTCTGGAGATGAGCGTGATGACAGTTCCGGATACCAGCAACGCACGGAGCCAGCATGGTTTTCTCGACGCTGCGAACCGCATTGGCACGCAACTGTGCCGTGACGCTTTGTGGAATGAGGACCGCTGCACGTGGATGGGCTGGGCCATGACCATTGCTGACGGCAGCGCCACGACCGCCTATCGCACGGCAACGACGTCGCTTTATGACGGGGTTGCCGGTATTGCCCTTTTTCTGGCACGCTTGGCGGTTCACGCACCGTCGCGGCGCCTTAACGCAACAATCGAAGGTGCAATTCGCCAAGTACAGGCGCGATTGCCAGATTTCGCCGAACCATCGCAACGCAGCTTCTACGCCGGCAGTCTGGGTACGGCCTATATGTTGTGTGAAGCAGGTAGCGCCCTAGACAGGCTTGAATGGGTCGAACAGGGGCTGGCGCTGGCCGAACATGACGCGGACCTGCCCTTTGCGGACGACGCGCTGGATGTGATTGCGGGTTGCGCCAGCGCAGTGCCTGCTTTGCTGCATCTGGGCAAACGGTATTCGCGCCCCGAATTGACAGCGGCGGCAGTGAGCCACGCCGAGCGATTGCTGACCGCGGGGGTGTTGGATGCACAGGGCCTGTCATGGCCATCGCTCATGCCAAAACATCACAACCTCCTCGGTTACGCCCATGGTGTTTCCGGCATGGCGATGGCGCTTTTGGAGGCGCATTCGGTGGAAGGTAACGAAGCGTTGCTGCACGGTGCGCAGGAAGCATTGCGATACGAAAGAAGCTGGTTCGATGCCGCGAGCCAGGGGTGGCCCGATTTTCGCGTGGATACGATCACGGCTGGCGCTGCAACCCTCGCACCCCGCTGCAATTGCACGTGGTGCGCAGGCTCTGTCGGCATCGGGCTGACCCGATTGCGCCTCATGGAACTGATGCCGGATGACGAAGTCGCAGCGGGCGAGGTGAATGTGGCGCTTCAGGACGCGTCGCGCTTGCTGACATCTGGGGTTTCACTGCAAGCCATGGATCTGTGCCTGTGCCATGGACTGACTGGAATCGCGGACTTCGTGTTGTCTGCTGGCGTTCAACTGAATCGTGACGATGTCGCGGTTCATGCCGATCAGGTCGGTCACTTCATCATCGAGAATTTTCTGGACGCGGAGTTACCGCTGCCCTGCGGGGTGCAGCAAAGGGGCGAAGCGCCGGGGCTGCTGCTGGGCAAGGCAGGCATCGGCTACTTCTTTCTGCGGCTGATGGAGCGGCAAACATTGTCGTCGATGCTGCTTTTGAAGCCCTGACGCGGATGCGTGCTGGATGCGGAAAGGTCGAGCAAGCGGAGTAACGTCTTATTAACGATCTTTCCGACTTGTTGTGCAAATGTACTATGTCGGGACATGGGGTGCGCGGCCGCCCCATGATTTTACCCGTTAGATTCAATATTTCTCAATAATTGGTCACTCATAATCATCCCGTCGACTTCATGATGAAGCCGCTTTGCTATGGGATGAACCATGTTTGCGAACTCAATCGTCACGCTGGCGCTGATTGCGCTGCCGATCTACTTCTTTTTCCGCTGGGTACAATACGACTCAGAGAACCAGGATAAGCCGAAGTAGCATCGTACCCCGGCAATTCCCTCCCCCTTGAAGCCCGCTATCAACCATCCGCCGGATGTCCAAGCTTGGTGAAAGCACCACCTTGATAGATATGGGCTGGATCTTTCGGGTCCTCTTTTCCGGCTTCGCTCAGCACCTCGGCGCGCCACTTCGCCGAGTTGTCCTGCGGCTTCCAACCCAGGAAGGCCGCGCCGCCATTGTCCCACCAGCTATCGTCGTTGTTCGATGCGCCGTAAACCACGGCATTGCCGAGCCTTGGCGCCTCGAAACCACGCACGCATAGCGACACGAAGTCACCAGCGCTCAGCCACGTCGCCAGCATGCGCGTGGTCTGCGGCTTTGGGGTCAGCGAACCGATGCGCACCGACAGTGTTTCCTGCCCGAATTTGTCGAAATAGAAGCTGGCCAGATTTTCACCGAAGCATTTTGACACGCCATAGAGCGAATCGGGACGCATGAGCGAGTTGCCGTCCAGCCTCTCGTCGCGGCGGTGATAACCAATCGTATGATTAGAGCTGGCAAAGATGATACGCGGCTGGCCATTGTGCCGCGCCGCTTCATAGAGGTTATAGACACCCTCGATGTTGCCCTTGAGGATCAGTTCGAACGGCTTCTCCACCGAAATGCCGCCGAGATGGATGATGCCATCCACACCGGACACGGCCTTGTCCACCTCGGCCCGGTTGGAAAGATCGCATTGTACGAAACTTTCATGTGCCGCCAGATCGGTGATCTCGACCATGTCGGATAGCACGACCGTTTCGGTAATGTCCTTCAGCAGCGGACGGATCGCGTTGCCTACGCCACCTGCGGCACCCGTCAATAACAGTGTCTTCAGCATGTTTCCTCCTCGATTCTCCCGGATCTCCCCGGCGCTATTCGGCCTGTGGTCATACGTAAATTCCTCTGTTATCTTATGTCTACGCTAGGCGGCGGGCGATATTCAAGACCCTCATGTTGCGGTCAGCTTGGATGTGTCTCTAAAGGCGCATCATGCCGGTCTGTACCAGGTATCTTTGGGACCAAAACCATCAATCAAATTTTCCAACTTGTATTATAAGTTATTGACACAGGTCATATCTCGAATATTATCAGCCTCAACAAACAATCGGAGACTCGAATTTCATGGCTATGGACCCACAGGAACTTAAAGTCGCACTTGGTGCGGGCCTGCTCTCTTTCCCTGTCACGCCTTTCACCCAAGACGGCGAATTCAACGAAAAGCCTTATCTCGACCACGTCAGCTGGCTGTCCGGCTTTGATGCGACGGTGCTTTTCGCCGCCGGTGGCACGGGTGAGTTTTTCTCGCTGGCGCCCGAAGAAGTAGGCACTGTGGTTAAGGCTGCGAAGTCCGCTGCGGGTTCCGTGCCCATCGTTTCTGGCTGCGGTTACGGCACTAAGATCGCCATCCAGATCGCGCAGAGTGCGGAAAAAGCCGGTGCCGATGGCATTCTGTTGCTGCCGCATTACCTGATGGATGCATCGCAGGCAGGCCTCTACGCCCACATCAAGGCTGTCTGTGATTCCGTTTCCATCGGTGTCATGGTCTATAACCGCGACAATTCCATTCTGACCGCTGAAACGCTGCAGAAACTTTGCGATAGCTGCCCCAACCTCGTTGGCTTCAAGGATGGATCCGGGGATATCGGCCTCGTGCGCAAGATCACCGCGACGCTTGGCGAGCGCCTGACCTATCTCGGCGGCATGCCGACGGCTGAGCTTTTTGCCGATGCCTATCTTGGAGCGGGCGTGACAACCTATTCTTCCGCCGTCTTCAACTTCGTGCCAGCGCTGGCGCAGGAGTTCTACAAGGCTCTGCGCGCAGGCGACAGAGCAACGACGGACCGCATTCTCATCGACTTTTTCTACCCCTTCATGGACATCCGTAACCGCCAGAAGGGCTACGCCGTTTCTGCCATCAAGGCCGGTGTCCGTCTCATGGGCTTCGATGCAGGCCCGGTTCGGGCGCCACTGACAGACCTCACGGCGGAAGAAGTGGGAATGCTTGAAGCGTTGATCGGACCTTACAAGCCATGAAAATAGAATCGGTTCGCACTCATCTGCTGGATTACAAGCTGGGCCATGCCTTCGAAAGCGCTTCCATGCGCTTCGAGCGGCGTATTCACTGCCTTGTGGAAATTATTTGCGATGATGGCACCGTGGGCTGGGGCGAATGCCTCGGCCCGGCCAAGCCGAATGCTGCTGTCGTTGCCGCTTACACGCCGCACCTGATTGGCAAAGACCCGCTGGATATCGAAATCATCTGGCATCAGCTTTACAATTTGCTGCGCGATCAGGGCCAACGCGGTCTAACCGTGACGGCACTGAGCGGCATCGACATTGCGCTTTGGGATATCAAGGGTAAGCGATTCGGCACCTCCGTCTCACGTCTGCTGGGCGGTCGCTTCCGTGAAAGCGTCAAGGCCTATGCAACGGGCTCCTTCCGTAAGGATGGTGTGGATGCCGTTTCCGATGTGGCAGCAGAGGTTGCGGGCTACGCAAAACAGGGCTTCCATGCCGTCAAGATCAAGATCGGCTTCGATGTGGCGGAAGACATCGCCGTCATCCGTGCTGCACGCGAAGCAGTCGGTCCCGATGTCCGCATCATGATCGACGCCAATCACGGTTACGACGCATTGGAGGCCATCGAGGTCGGCAAGGCGCTGGCCCCTCTCGGCATAGATTGGTTTGAGGAACCGGTGGTGCCGGAACAACTGGAGGCCTATCAGGCGGTGCGAACCGGTCAACCCATCCCTGTTGCCGGTGGTGAAACCTGGCACGGCCGTTACGGCATGCGCGCGCCGCTGGAGAACAGAGTAGTCGATATTCTCCAGCCGGACCTTGCCGGTGCTGGTGGATTTTCGGAAACGAAACGCATCGTCGATCTCGCAAGCCTCTATGGCGTGCGCGTCGTTCCGCATGTCTGGGGCACGGGTGTTGCCATCGCAGCCGCGTTGCAATTGATGGCATCACTGACACCGGACCCTGCCCGCCGCAACCCGCGTCCGCCGATTCTGGAATTCGACCGCACGGAGAACCCGTACCGCCAGGCCGTTCTCACCAGCCCGCTGGATCACGTGGAAGGCGTCGTGCAGATACCGGATGGCCCGGGTCTCGGGATCGAGATCAACCGGGATGCGCTGGAAAAGTATGCTTTGAAGGACTAACGAGAGGCCGGGTGTTGCCGCACCCGGCACCTGACACGACCCTTCCAAGGGGCCTTACGCGTTTTCTGGCTGGTTAAAAGTCTTTTTGAGCCAAATGCAGGCGTGGCCGACCGGAAAGTCCTCGATTCGTCCAAAATCCTCATAGCCGATCCGACGATAAAATTCCGGTGCCTGGAAACTGAACGTAGACACGTAAGCGCCAAGGCATTTACGTTGCTGCGCGGCGTCCTCTGCCTTCTTCATGAGTTTCGCGCCGACGCCCTGCCCCCGCACCTCGGATGAAACCCACAGCCAGTCGATAAAAAGCCAGGCATAGGTTGAACGCCCTTTCAGGCCGCCGATCAGGCTTCCATTGGGGTCCCGTGCCATAACCCATAAATCCTGCGGATTGTCCGGCCCGGCTTTTGCAAAATTGAATATGTCCAGCCCTTCATCGATGAGGCGCTGGTCTTGCTCATGGGGCTGGCTTTCTATCTCAATTCGTATTGGCAAATATTCTGTCCCTCAAGTTTCTTCCGGTTCAGGTCAGCTCTCGCAATCCACTGGGTGCGTCGATGAGGGCCCGGTAGCGGATTGACGGACGTTGAACAATCATCGGTGGATGATAGACGCCCAGTTCGCGGTAAAGGGTCCCGATGCCGGCGGGGTCAGGATGCTCAAGTGTGAAAGAGCTAAGTCGCGCGCCTAGATCGGGAATTAAGGCCACATAGGCGGTGTCTCCTCGATGGTCGATCACTGAGGGAGCGACGCCGTCCAAAGGGAGTGCACCATCCCTGGGAATGGCGAAGTCGAAAGTCGGATCGTCATCCGGCAGCGAGACCTTTTCTCCCAGAATTGCGCCATGCCGTGCTACGACAGGATCGATCGCATTCGTATTGGCAACCCATCCTCGCAAACGGCGCCCTTCATTCCAGTCTGCTCTGACTTTCTCCTGACTGTCGAGACCGAACCAGCGCGCACGACCAGGCGTTTTGCCAACCGGATCAAGAGCCACGATCTCGAGATAGACGGAATTTCCCAGCTGAAGGCGATGATTGTGGGTGCCCATATATTCATGGTTCGTCCCGAACGGCACCCGGATGCCGAGACAATTTTCGACATGCGAAACCCCTTCGCTCAAGGTCGGGGCGATGACTGTAAGGTGGTCAAGCTTCAGCATGCGTGAATTCCAATACATCTGTTGCAAATATAGACGGCGCGGCAGTGGCTGCCAAAATGTGTGGTGACAATATGTCCCTCAATAAAAACGCCCGCAACCTGTCGATTGCGAGCGCTTCAATATCAATGCTAACTTCTCATGTCGTCCTGACGCCGAGATATCAATATCCCGGCCATCCACCTCGCGCTTAATGCGTACCCTTGATATCGACCGGGAAGAACAAAGTCTCACCGGACGAATCGTCAACGCCATCATTGTCGGTCACAGCGAACGCCTTGCCGGATTTGTCGAAGGCGAAGCCTTCCAGCTTGTCGACGATGTAACCGTTTGTTTGGGATTTCAGGTCCGGCAGGAAATCGTGCACTTCGGTCTTTTTGACGAGCGGCAGTTCACCACCGATCTTGCCGGGTTTAAGGTCGGCAATGGCAACGCTGTAGAGCTTCTTGAACTTGGCTTTGTCGCCGATCTGGTTGTCCCGCTCGACGATATAGACGTTGTCGCCGTGCGCGGTTATTTCGGACAGGCCGACCCAGCCGTCATCGGTCTTATCAAGCGGATAGTGCACGGCACCCCACTCCTTGGACTTCAGATTGTAGGAGACGAGCTTGACCTTGCCCTTTTCAGCCTTGCCCCATTCGCGCTGAACGGCCATCCAAAGCGTCGCATCATCGCCCTTGCCGATCATCGTCACGCCTTCGAAACCGAAGCGGGTTTCGCCTTCCAGCAATTCTTTTGGGAGAGCAATCTCGGCTTTGATCTCGCCTTTGGCATTGATGTTGTAAAGCGCGTGCGGAACGAGCTTTTCGCTGTTGCCTTCGGATGCGACCCAGAAGCCCCCCTTACCGTCCAACGTGATGCCTTCCATGTCGAGCTTCTGCGCTGCCAGACCGTCACGCTTCACCAGCAAAACGCTGGTGATCACAGCGGGCTTCTTCGTGGCGTCGATGGTGTAGATCGACGGCTGGTTACCGTAGACCGAGTCGGAGATCCCATAGAGAATACCGTCCTTTTCCGCATCCGCCGTCAGGCCGGATAGAGCGCCCCAGCCAATCGGCGCGCCATCGACGGTGGCAGAGATGAGCTGCGGATAAGCCGCCTGCCCTTCCGCACGCTCATAAATCATCACATGCGAGCGGGCGCCGCCATCCTCGACCAGATCAGCCTCGTTGGCTGTCACCAGCAGGTTGCGCGAGGGAATGGCGACCGCACCTTCCGGCGAAATGCCAGATGGCAGGATTTGCGTCAGCTGCGGCTCGCCGCCGGTATCTTTGTAGACGCCAACGACGGATGCGCGCTCGGCCAGAACGAAGAAATATTTGTCATTGCCGAACGTCGCGGTCTCAAGACCTTCAGGCTCGATGCCCTTCGCTTTTGAGCGCTTTTCCGGGTAGTGACCGAGGGCTGCGACGGCATGTTCGAAGGACGAATTGGCTTCATAGAGAAGCTTGCCGGTCTTGTCGAAAATGGTGAAGCCCCGCGAACCGCCCTGCCAGTCACCCTCGTTGGCGATGACGATGCGGTCATTGTCCAGCCATTTCAACGCGTCCGGCTCGCGCTTGCGCGCATCCTGGCTGTCTGTGAATTTCAACTGGCCATCGGTCTTGGTGTCGATGCCCTTCAGATCAACCGTACCGGCGGAAAAGTGGCTGGTCACTTTTCCGCTTTTGCCGTCGATGATGACGATATGGTTGTTTTCCTGAAGCGTCAGCGCAATCTCGCCATTGGCATTGATGGAAACGAATTCCGGCTCTGGATCTTCAGGGGAGATTTCGGCAAGGCCGGTGACATCGATTTTCTTCAGCGTCGAGCAATCCGGTGCACCATTTTTCAGGCCGATCGTAACGAGGAAACCGGCAGGCATTTGCGGAAGCGCGCCGTCATTGACCTCTTCGTCGCGCTCGTTTTCGATGGCAATCGCTACGAAGCTCTTATCAGGAGAAATAGCAACCGAGTCCGGCTGACCGCCAAGGTCGCAACTGGCTTCGATCGTGCGGGTGGCGATATCGACCGTCACCAGCTTGCCGGATGGCTTGACGTAGCTCTCGGAAGTGTTGACGCCAGCAAGAACCTTGGAGCCCGACACGGCAACCGATGTCGGTTCGCCATCCATCATCAGCGCGCCAAGCGCCTTCGGTGCCTTGGCATCCTTTATGTCGATGAACCCGATGCCACCAAGCGGGCTGTCGGAGTAGACAAGCGTGTTGCCATCTTCACTGGCCGTGACGATTTCCGCCGAGGTTATCGTTTTCTGGTCCTTGTCAGCGGGCAGATTGAGAGCGACCGGAAAGGATGCGATGCGGTTAAAGACCTGCTCGGCAGCTGCTGGAAAGGCGGCGGAGGCAAACAGGGCAGCGGTAAGCGCGGCACTGGAAAAGCGAAATGTCATGGTGTCCCCTTCATGGCATTGAAAAATGCATGAGGGCTTTTGCGACATGGACGTGACAGGCGCATGACAATCAGAAAGCGCTAAAGCATATGAGCCGTATTGTAACCGATGTTCGATAGCAGGAACTCACCTGAAAACAAAAAGCCCGGCAGAGCCGGGCTTTTAGCATTTCAGTGGCGTCATTTCGCTCAATTGAGCAAAGAGCCAAAATCGTTCCTGGTATACCTGAACACCGTTGCCACGCCGTAGGCGCAGACAGCTCCCGAAAACTTAGGAGTTAACAGCGTCCTTCAGGCCCTTGCCTGCAGAGAACTTTGGAACGTTGCGAGCCGGAATATCGACTTCTGCACCCGTGGATGGGTTACGGCCCTTGGAGGCTTCGCGGCGGCTTACGGTGAAGCTGCCGAAGCCAGCGAGACGAATGTCGCCACCGGCCTTCAGTTCGCCCTGGACGGTTTCGAATACTGCGTCGACGGCAGAAGCGGCATCAGCCTTAGTAAGACCAGCCTTTTCGGCAACTGCAGAAACGAGCTCGTTCTTGTTCATGTTTCCACCCCTTTCAATGGTTTGAAACGACTCAAATTGGATTGGCGCAGAATACTTATCTATTCGCGTACCGCCACCCAAAAGCGCTGGAATGGCCTGAAAAACAAGGGGTCTAGCAATCTTTTCACAAAAAAGGCTGGCATTTCTGCCAGCCTTTCAACGTTTTTGTGCTAAATTAGCACCAGACCTGTCAGTCACATCTCAATGTGCGATTGTCTGGCCGCCATCGTCCACACCTTCAACGGTCGCAATCAACGGCGTCTCGATGCTACCATCCCATTCGATTGGGTCAGGCATGCGGACCAGCGCATGTTTCAGCACCTCTCCCATGAGCGAAACCGGGATGATTTCCATCTCGTTTTTCACGTTATCGGGAATGTCGGCGAGGTCTTTCGCGTTCTCTTCGGGGATCAGCACCTTCTTGATGCCGCCACGAAGCGCCGCAAGCAACTTCTCCTTCAAACCGCCAATCGGCAGAACGCGACCACGAAGGGTGATTTCACCCGTCATCGCAACATTCTTATCGACAGCAATACCGGTCATGATCGACACGATTGCTGTTGCCATGGCAACACCGGCAGATGGACCATCCTTCGGTGTCGCGCCTTCTGGCACGTGAACATGGATATCAGACTTGTCGAAACGTGGAGGCTCGATGCCGAAATCAACTGCACGCGAGCGGACATAGGATGCCGCCGCCGAAATCGATTCCTTCATCACTTCCTTCAGGTTACCGGTCACGGTCATACGACCCTTGCCCGGCATCATGACGCCTTCGATGGTGAGCAACTCGCCGCCCACCTCGGTCCATGCAAGACCGGTGACGACGCCGACCTGATCTTCACGCTCGGCTTCGCCGTGGCGGAAGCGCGGCACACCCAGATAGTCCTGAATGTTGGCGGCGGTGACAGCAACGGATGTCGACTTGCCTTTGATGATCTCGGTCACAGCCTTACGCGCCAGTTTCATCAATTCGCGCTCAAAGTTACGAACGCCTGCTTCACGGGTGTATTGCTGGCTGATGGCCATCAGGGCATCGTCGCTGACGGAGAACTCCTCCGGGCGCAACGCATGCTCCTTGATGGCTTTCGGCAGCAGGTGACGCTTGGCGATTTCCCGCTTTTCGTCTTCCGTGTAACCGGCGATACGGATGACTTCCATACGGTCCATCAACGGGCCAGGAATGTTCAGCGTATTGGCCGTGGTCACGAACATGACGTCCGACAGGTCATATTCCACTTCGAGATAGTGGTCCATGAATGTGGAGTTCTGTTCTGGATCCAGCACCTCGAGCAGAGCGGACGATGGATCACCACGGAAATCCTGGCCCATCTTGTCGATTTCATCGAGCAGGAAGAGCGGGTTGGACTTCTTGGCTTTCTTCATCGACTGAACGATTTTGCCAGGCATGGAGCCGATGTAAGTCCGGCGGTGACCGCGGATTTCCGCCTCATCGCGAACGCCACCCAGCGCCATGCGGACATATTCGCGACCGGTAGCCTTTGCGATGGACTTGGCAAGCGACGTCTTACCAACGCCTGGAGGACCTACGAGGCACAGGATCGGGCCGCGAATCTTCGTCGCGCGGGCCTGAACGGCCAGATACTCGACGATGCGTTCCTTGACCTTGTCGAGACCGAAGTGGTCAAGCTCAAGAACGGATTCGGCAGCGTTCAGATCGGTCTTGATCTTGGACTTCTTGCCCCATGGCAGACCAATCAGCCAGTCAAGATAGTTGCGAACAACCGTCGATTCGGCAGACATCGGGCTCATCTGACGCAGCTTCTTCATTTCGGCATCCGCCTTCTCGCGGGCCTCCTTGGAAAGCTTCGTTTTGGAGATGCGCTCTTCTAGTTCAGCCATCTCGTCGCGGCCATCCTCGCCGTCGCCGAGCTCCTTCTGGATCGCCTTCATCTGCTCGTTCAGGTAATATTCGCGCTGGGTCTTCTCCATCTGGCGCTTGACGCGCGAGCGGATACGCTTCTCGACCTGAAGAACGGAAATCTCGCCTTCCATGAAGCCGAGTGCCTTTTCAAGGCGCTGCTTCACGCTCACGGTCTCAAGCATTTCCTGCTTTTCAACGATCTTAATGGACAGATGCGATGCGACCGTATCGGCGAGCTTGGAATAGTCGTCGATCTGACCGGCAGCGCCGACGACCTCAGGCGAAATCTTCTTGTTGAGCTTTACATAGCTCTCGAATTCGGAAACGACCGAGCGCGACAGCGCCTCGATTTCGACGGGGTCTTCGTCTGGTTCACCCAGCGATACGGCAGTCGCTTCGTAGAAATCTTCACGATCGGTGTATTCTTCGATCTTGGCGCGGCCCTTGCCTTCGACCAGGACCTTCACGGTGCCATCCGGCAGCTTCAGCAATTGCAGGACGTTTGCAATGGTGCCGACGCGGTGGATGGCAGAGGTATCCGGGTCGTCATCACTAGCATTGATCTGAGTCACAAGCATGATCTGCTTGTCGGAGCCCATGACCTCTTCCAGAGCACGGATGGATTTTTCCCGGCCGACGAACAGCGGAACGATCATATGCGGGAAAACGACAATGTCGCGCAGAGGAAGTACGGGATATGTACCACCAGATGCAGCAGACGTAATGTTCGTCATATCATTTCCTTTCAATGGTCCCCTTGGGAGGGACGCCTGCCGGACTTTCTTGGGAGTTTCCGGCATATTCTTTGTCGTGACTGAAAGTGGAGTTCGCCACTGTCATTTTCAAGTCACAAGAGCATATACCCTGCCCCACCGGGCCGGATAAAATCCTGAAACGCAATACATCACTCTGCGCTCCCGCCTTCCCGATCATCCTTCCGCCAGTACGATCAGGGAAAACAGCCGACGTTCAAAAAAACGTCATACAGCGCTGCAAATCACTTCTAAAACTTTAGCAGCAAAGCGCAATGCGCTCCAAACGCAAAATGGAACCACAACGGGATAATGCGTCCTTTCCCGTGCATAATACGCAAAAAGGCCCACCAGAGGCAGGCCTTTCGCTATTTCTGTTATCGATGATGGATCAGGCCGAAACGTTGGCCTTCTCGTCCTGACGATCAGCATATATGTAGAGCGGACGCGCAGCACCGCTGACTACGTCGTCGGAAATGACGACTTCACGCACACCTTCCAGGGTCGGCAATTCGAACATGGTATCGAGCAGGATTTTCTCCATGATCGAACGCAGTCCGCGTGCGCCTGTCTTGCGGGTGATCGCCTTGCGAGCGATCTCACGCAGCGCGTCGCCCTGGAATGTCAATTCCACGTCTTCCATCTCGAACAGGCGTTGATACTGCTTGATCAGCGCGTTCTTCGGCTCCGACAGAATCTGGATCAGTGCGTCTTCGTCCAAATCTTCGAGCGTTGCCAGAACCGGCAGACGACCGATGAATTCGGGGATGAGGCCGAACTTGACGAGATCTTCCGGCTCCAGTTCACGCAGCACTTCGCCAACGCGACGATCGTCTTCCGCCTTCACCGTTGCGCCAAAACCGATCGAGGTCTTTTCGCCACGGGCAGAAATGATCTTGTCGAGACCGGCAAATGCGCCGCCGCAGATGAACAGGATGTTGGTCGTATCCACCTGCAGGAATTCCTGCTGCGGATGCTTGCGGCCACCCTGTGGAGGAACGGAAGCGACCGTGCCTTCCATGATCTTCAACAGCGCCTGCTGAACGCCCTCGCCCGACACGTCGCGTGTGATCGAAGGATTGTCCGACTTGCGGGAAATCTTGTCCACTTCGTCGATATAGACGATGCCACGCTGGGCGCGTTCAACGTTGTAATCGGCGGACTGGAGCAGCTTGAGAATGATGTTTTCAACATCCTCACCCACGTAACCGGCTTCGGTCAGCGTCGTTGCGTCAGCCATTGTGAAGGGCACATCGATGATACGGGCCAAGGTCTGGGCAAGATAGGTCTTGCCGCAACCGGTCGGGCCGACCAGCATGATGTTGGATTTCGCCAGTTCGATATCACCGTTCTTCGACGAATTCGCGAGGCGCTTGTAATGGTTGTGAACAGCCACGGACAGGATTTTCTTCGCCTGCTTCTGGCCGATGACATATTCATCGAGAATCTTGATGATGTCCTGCGGAGTGGGCACACCCTCGCGCGACTTTACCATCGAGGTCTTGTTCTCCTCGCGGATGATGTCCATGCACAATTCGACGCATTCATCACAAATGAATACTGTCGGCCCGGCAATGAGTTTCCGGACTTCGTGCTGGCTCTTGCCGCAGAATGAACAATAGAGTGTATTCTTAGAGTCGCCGCCGTTGCTGCCGCTGACTTTGCTCATATCTCTTTCCTTCCAGCACGCCGCAATTTCGCAATGCGAAACGCGGTCAACTTACCGTCTGCGGACCGGTCGCTTCCTATAAGCATCCATGTCCGCTTCGTTCCCGGGGTACTAACCGCATCAGGCTTTTGACCTGATAGACGGCGGCAACGAATTCCCCTTCAAATTCCAGGGCCTTCGCCCGGTTATTCGGTCTGACACCCTTCTCAACCCCAAATCTGGCTAAGTCAGGTTTATCTCAAGCTATGTCATAAAAATTCAACACAGCCTTAATAACTACTATTACCGCTTTATTTTTCCGTTGAAACCCCGAATTTCACTTCGGAGCTTCAAAGCCTGCGCGGAACAACAGCAATTTAGCTTGCGGTCGCGCCTTCGATTTCCTGACGCGATGTCAGAATCTTGTCGACGACACCCCAGTCCTTCGCCTCATCCGCATCCATGAAATGGTCACGGTCGAGCGTATTTTCAACTTCTTCGAGCGTCCGGCCCGTATGCTTCACATAGACGTCATTGAGGCGGCGCTTCATCTTGATGATGTCGCGGGCGTGGCGCTCGATGTCGGAAGCCTGGCCCTGGAAACCGCCGGATGGCTGGTGAACCATGATGCGCGCGTTGGGCGTGCAGAAGCGCATGCCCTTTTCACCGGCCGCCAGAAGCAGCGAACCCATGGACGCGGCCTGACCAACGCACAGCGTGGACACGGCAGGACGGATGAACTGCATCGTATCGTAAATCGCCATACCGGCGGTCACGACACCACCCGGTGAATTGATGTAAAGCGCGATTTCCTTCTTCGGGTTTTCCGATTCCAGGAACAGCAGCTGTGCGCAAACGAGCGATGCCATGTGGTCTTCGACCGGACCGGTCAGGAAGATGATCCGCTCTTTGAGAAGACGCGAATAGATATCGTAGGACCGCTCGCCGCGATTGGTCTGTTCCACGACCATCGGCACCAGAGCCATGGCGGTATCAACTGGATTTGTCATGTCCGTCCTTTGTAAACTCTTAACCGGCGAGCATTCGCAGCCGGAATCAATTCTATTCGTCTACTCTCTACATAGAGTGTGATTGCCCGGTTCTTCAAGACTGAGGTGACGGATATCCTTAATGTCGCACCGGCAAATGATGATGTCGCCATACAGGTCCGCAGGAAATGACACCACCGACATTCCTACGCGCAATGACGTCATCAACGATGAAACGCAAAGTTGGTCAACCAAAGGTTAAACACGTTGAAATAATTCATTCGTCACCTCTCGTAACGTCAAGTAGAAACGACTTGTTAGGTATTGAGGCAGATAGTGCTGCCGAGGCGATTTTACACCACCCCAGCGTGGCTGAAGGTATTTACCTGGAATTCATTTAAGATGCGGAATGGGCGCGTACTTTCTGAGTACGCAGCGCACCGATCCGCGCAACACTGAGACGGATGGGGTTTGGTCTGTGTTAGACGCCAAGACGGGTATGCTACTTTGGTCCATGGAGACCTTAACGCTTTCGGCGGTTCTGGCCGTTCTGTGGCTGCATCAACCGGCCAAGAAGCACCACCTTTGCTTCGGCATAGGTTTCGCCCTTGTGGGCATCGGTGCCATTCTTGTGGCCCTGCGTGGCGTGATACCTGACTTTATATCCATCCAGTTCGGCAACATATCTGCGCTGGCGGGCTTCAGCTTCTGGCTGGCGGGTCTCTTGTTGCTTGAAGGCCGCAAGATCGAAGGCTGGGTGGCCATTCCGCCTCTGGTCTGGATTGCCTTCATGTTCGTTCCGCCTGTTCGTGACACCACGAGCGCGCGGATCATTCTTTACCACGTCTGCGCCGGAATCGGATACTTCATGCTGGCGGGCGTGTTGCTGACATCGAAAGAGTTCATTTCGAAAACCCGAAAAGTTCTGGCGACGGCACTTATCGTCCAATCCTTCGCAGGCGCCGTGGCCGCTTCGCTTGTTATTCCCTACAATCTGGCGACGGGTCAGATCATACCCCTGACGGGCCCGATAGCCGTCGTCGGCGCATTCGGCTTCACGGTGCTGATGATGCTCAGCGTCAAGATGTTCACGGAAGATGCAGAGCGCCGCCTCCAATACCTGGCGATGACCGATCACCTGACGGGAACACTCAACCGCCGTGGGCTAGTGCAAGCTTTCGATGCCATGAAGGCGCGTTTCTCCAGCACGTCGCGGCATATCGGCTTCATTCTTTTCGATATCGACCACTTCAAAAAGATCAATGACGAATATGGTCATCAGTGCGGTGACGATGTTCTGGTGAAGTTCTGCTCCCAGGCCGGGATGATTGCCGATGGGCAAGGCGTGGTGATCCGCATGGGCGGCGAGGAGTTCGGCTGTCTGATCGAAACGGATGACCCTGCCAAGGTTGCCATTCTCGCCGAAGCCATCCGTATCCACTTCAGCCGGCTGGAAATGTTTGCCGATGCACAACGCTTCTCCGCCACCGTCAGTGCTGGCGTTTTCTGCCAGAGAGTGCCGGACGCTGATCTCAACGCCATGTTGACGATGTCGGACCGCGCGCTTTACGGCGCAAAGAAAGAGGGGCGTAATCGCACTGTCGTTCGCGAGGGCTCGATCAACATCGTCATTCCCGCCAACGACCGTGACGAAGACCCCTGCGACAACAATGCAGACAGGCAGGTTGCCGCCCTCACCCGCATCGCAAACATCGCCAATCGCTAATGGCGACTTGACCTTCGGGCGCTTGCTCTCCCATCATGGGCGCAAGCAACGGAGGGTTCGCCATGCATCTCGGCTTCGTCACCAGCCTATTGATATCTGCCACACTGGTCACCGGCACCGCGCATGCCCAACAGGCGTCCGACACACTCGCGCCGGAACGCGCGACGGGAACGACCACCGCAAAGCGCGTCGAAACCAAAGACTTCATGGTGGCCGCCGCCAACCCGCTGGCAGCGGAGGCGGGCCGCAAGGTGATCGCCGATGGTGGCAACGCGATCGACGCCATGGTGGCGGTTCAGACCGTTCTAGGGCTGGTCGAGCCGCAAAGCTCTGGTCTGGGTGGCGGCAGCTTTCTCGTCTACTACGACGCCGCACAAAAGAAGCTGACCACCTTCGATGGGCGCGAGACCGCGCCGATGGAAGCAACGCCGAAACTCTTTCTAGATGAGAGCGGTCAGCCGCTGAAATTCATGGACGCGGTGGTGGGCGGTCGCTCTGTCGGCACGCCGGGCACGGTGCGATTGCTATCGGATGTTCACAAGAAATACGGCAAGCTGTCCTGGGCGGATCTGCTCAAACCCGCGGAAACGCTCGCCTCCGACGGCTTTACCGTATCGCCACGCCTTGCTTCTCTCATTGCGTCAGAGGGAGACCGGCTGAAAAGGTTCGAGGGCGCGCGCAACTATTTCTACAATGCATCCGGCGCGCCGCTCAAGGCAGGCGCCGTTCTCAAAAATCCAGCCTATGCGGAAACTCTAAAGACCATCGCCACCAAGGGTGCGGATGCGTTTTACAGCGGCCCCATTGCCGAGGCCATCGTCAAGACGGTCCGCGAGGCCACCGGCAATCCCGGCGTTCTGTCGCTGGCCGATCTCTCCAATTATCGCACGAAGGAGCGTGACCCGGTCTGTGCCAGCTACCGGGCGCTGGATATTTGCGGCATGGGACCACCCTCCTCCGGTGCTGTCGCTGTCGGCCAAATCCTCGGCACCATCGAGAACTTCGATATCAAGGCGCTCGGGGCCGACAATGTCGAGAGCTGGCGTCTGATCGGCGATGCGCAGCGCCTCGCTTTTGCGGACCGCGAACGCTATCTGGCAGACCCGGATTTCATGCCACTCCCCATCAAGGGACTGTTGCGCAAGGATTATCTGGCCACCCGCGCCGCCCTTCTGGACGGCGACAAGGCTCTAGCAGCCGACGCCGTGAAGGCAGGCGAGCCGGAGTGGGATCACGCCCTATTGTTCGGTCGCGGCGCGGCGTTGGAAATGCCATCGACCAGCCACTTCGTGATCGTCGACAAACAGGGCAACGTGCTTTCCATGACGACGACAATCGAGAGCGGCTTCGGCTCGCGGCTCATGACCAACGGCTTCCTGCTCAACAACGAACTCACGGACTTCTCATTCAAGACGCATGATGGCAGCCTGCCCGTCGCCAACCGTGTGGAGCCGGGCAAAAGACCGCGCTCCTCCATGGCACCGACCATCGTCATGAAGGACGGAAAGCCGCTGCTGGCCATCGGCTCGCCCGGCGGCAGTCAGATAATCGGCTATGTTGCGCAGGCTCTGGTGGCCTATATCGATTGGGGTATGCCGGTGGAGCAGATCGTGGCGCAGCCGCACCTCATCAATCGCTTCGGAACCTACGACATCGAAGCCGGAACAACTGCGGAAAAATTCGCCGAACCGCTGAAGGCAATGGGCTACGAGGTGAAACCCGGCGAGATGAATTCCGGCCTGCATGCGATAGAAATCACCGGCAGCGGACTGGTCGGCAGTGCCGACCCGAGGCGCGAAGGTGTGGCCTTGGGGGAATAGAACCGCTTTCGCACCGCACCGCCTTGGGCTAAAGATCGGGCATGACAACATTGCCCGATTTCCTCCGCATCTCGCCCGGCACCCGCTCGGTTTCGCTCGACGCCCGTCACCCCGCTTTCTACAGCGCGCCAAACGCTGCCTACGCGGCGCTGCACGCACATTGTCCCACCTTCTTCTGGGAGGAGCAGAAGCAATGGTTCTTTACCGGTTATGACCACGTGAACGCCCTGCTGCGCGACAGGCGCTTCGGACGGCAAATTCTCCACATTGCCAGCCGCGATGAATTGGGACTGCCGGAGCCCGCGGAACACACCAGACACTTCGATGCGGCAGAGCGCCACTCCCTGCTGGAAATCGAGCCACCTGAGCACACGCGGCTGCGCACGCTGGTGAACCGCGCCTTCGTGTCGCGCCACGTCGAAAAGATGAAGCCGGAAATCGAGGAGCTCGCCAACAGGCTGATCGACCGCTTCGAGAAGGACGGCAAGACGGAGCTGCTATCGTCATTCGCCGACATCATTCCCGTGACGATGATCGCGCGGATGATCGGCATTCCCGAGGAGATGGGCCCGCAACTGCTGAAGTGGTCTCATGCCTATGTCGGCATGTACATGTTCAAGCGCACCCGCGACGATGAGCTGGCCGCAGATATAGCCGCCCGGGAGTTCGCTGATTATATCCGCACTGTCATTGCGCAACGTCGCGCCGAGCCGAAGGACGATCTACTGAGCCACATGATCCACACGGAGCATAAGGGCCAGCTTCTTACAGACGATGAGTTGATCTCAACCACGATCGTGCTTCTCAACGCCGGGCACGAAGCAACCGTGCACCAGATCGGCAATTCCGTTAATGTCATCCTCAAGAGCGGTCTTGACCCCGCCACGCTCTTTACGGATGAAAAGACGACCGAAAGAACCATCGAGGAAACGCTGCGCATCGGCGCGCCGGTCCACATCTTTCAACGCTGGGCACTGGAGCCGGTCGAGGTCGATGGCGTCCAGTTCCAACGCGGCGACAAGCTCAGCCTGATCCTGGCCGCAGCCAATCTGGACCCGCAGAAATTCACCGATCCCCTCACCTTCAAACCGGATCGCGCCGAAGCCACCAACCTCTCTTTCGGCGCAGGCATCCACTTCTGCATCGGCGCACCGCTCGCAAGGCTGGAACTGAACATCGTGTTGCCCCTGCTGTTCAAGCGACTGCCCAACCTACGCCTAGCGAGCCCGCCGAAGGTGAAGGATGTCTATCATTTCCATGGGTTGGAGAGGCTGGATTTGGTGTGGTGACACGGGCTTTTTTCCAAGCGCCTGATGCTGTATGGTAAGCACAGTCAACCGGAGCAAACACTTGGCAACGAAGGCGAAAGACAATCGACATAGCGAGACTGAGCAATCGCTTGGCCTGTTGCGTGACGAGTTGTCTCAGCTCGGCCAGGACCTACAAGCGCTCTTTGAGCGTGAAGTCAAAACCGCCGCCAAGCCAGCGTTCAAGCAGAACCGAACGCCCGGGCGCTTCAAGGGTCGTCTTGTGGTTGGAAAACAGTTCTTCGAACCTCTTACCGACGATGAGCTCAAGGCATTCTCGGCTGAATGAAATATTTGCTCGATACCCACGCGTTACTTTGGTGGTTGAGTGACGACCCGCAATTGTCGCAAGAGGCACGGGCCATCATCGCTAATCCGCAAAATGAGATTTACGTTAGTGCTGCGTCGGCATGGGAGATAGCGACCAAATTCTCGAAAGGCCACCTGCCCCACGGCGTCTCTCCTGTTACCTGACTTCTCAGGCGTGCTACACCAAGAAGGCTTTTCTGAACTTATGATCAACAGTGCGCACATGGTGCGCAGTGCCATCCTACCTGGCGAGCACCGCGACCCTTTCGACCGCATTCTTGCCGCTCAAGCAATCATCGAAAACATGGCACTCATTTCACTAGATGGGAAAATACCGTCGCTTGGCGTGATGACGCGCTGGTGACGCGGACTACAGCCTGACCACATAATCCTTGCGAGTCGTTTCAACCACTTCCCAGCTTCCCTTAAAGCCGGGTCTGAGAATAAGGCGATCACCGGGTCTCAGGTGGATTGGGTCTGCACCGTCTTCGGTAAGGACGGAATAGCCTTCGAGAATATTGAAATATTCCCACTCGTCATATTCGACACGCCACTTTCCGGGCGTCGATTGCCAGATGCCCGCATAGAGACCGCCTGATGCTTCTTCGAGGTTCCAAGTCGTGAACTCGGGATTGCCCGAGATGAGACGGTCAGGTGCAGGCGCCCCCTTTTCCGGCTGGATGGTGGCGAGGTCGCCCTCTGACTTGAAGTTGAGACTATGCGTCATGAGCGACCTTCCTTTTTTGATCAGACCTTTGCGAGCGCCTGCTCGAGGTCTGCGATGATGTCCTTTACGTCTTCGATGCCGACGGACAGACGCACGACGTCCGGTCCGGCACCTGCCGCCGTCTGCTGCTCTGGCGTCAGCTGGGCATGGGTGGTGGAGGCCGGATGGATGACGAGCGAGCGTGTGTCACCAATGTTGGCGACGTGCGAGAACAGTTGCAGACCTTCGACGATGGCCTTGCCTGCCGCATAACCGCCCTTCACACCGAAAGTAAAGACAGACCCTGCCCCCTTTGGCGAATAACGCTGTTGCAGCGTGTGATTGTCGCTGTCCTCAAGACCGGCATAATTGACCCAGCCGACTTTTGGATGTGCGTTCAACCATTTGGCCACGGCAAGAGCGTTGTCCGAATGGCGTTGAACACGCAAGGCCAGCGTCTCGATGCCAGTGAGAATCAGAAACGCGTTGAACGGCGCGATGGATGGGCCAAGGTCTCGCAAGCCAAGGACACGGGTTGCAATGGCAAAAGCGAAGTTGCCGAATGTCTGGTGCAGAACGACGCCGGAATATTCTGGTCGCGGCTTGGACAATGCCGGGAATTTGTCGCTGGCCGACCAGTCGAAGGTGCCGCCATCGATGATGATTCCACCCATGGAGTTGCCATGGCCGCCGAGGAACTTGGTGAGCGAATGCACGACGATATCGGCACCATGTTCGATTGGGCGCAGCAGATAAGGGCTAGCCATGGTGTTATCCACGATCAGCGGCAGGCCGTGCTTGTGGGCAACCTGCGCAATCGCTGCGATATCGACGAAAGTGCCACCAGGGTTGGCCAGGCTCTCGATGAAGATCGCCTTGGTGCGCTCATCGATCTGAGTTTCGAAACTGCCGGGATTTGCCGCATCCGCCCACCGCACCTGCCAGCCGAAATTCTGGAAAGAATGGCCGAACTGGTTGATGGAGCCGCCGTAAAGCTGGCGGGCCGCCACGAAATTATCGCCAGATTGCAGGAGCGTGTGGAACACGAGCAACTGCGCTGCGTGGCCAGACGCAACGGCCAAAGCCGCCGTGCCGCCTTCGAGGGCTGCGACACGCTCTTCCAGCACCGCTTGCGTCGGGTTCATGATGCGGGTGTAGATGTTGCCGAATTCCTTCAGCCCGAATAGCGCAGCAGCGTGATCGGAATCACGGAATTCATAGGCCGTCGTCTGGTAGATCGGCGTGGCGCGTGCGCCTGTCGTTGGGTCTGGCTCGGCGCCGGCGTGAATTGCCAGTGTCGAAAAGCCCGGATTATTCTCTGACATGTGTCCCTCCGATTTATGTTTTTCCTGCCTTGAGAGCAGAGGGATAATAACGCCCTCAAGGCGAATGATAAGTGCGACTTATGCTAACTATGATGCGATATTGAGACGCGGATACTCAATTGCGGGGCATCGGTCCATCACCACTTCTATGCCATAGGCCTCGGCCTTTGCCGCCGCATCATCGTGGCGAACGGAAAGTTGCCCCCAGATAAACTTGGGTCGGGGCGACAGCAAGATGACCTCCTCCACGATGGCTGGCAAAAACTCCGCTGCTCTGAACACATCGACCATGTCGATCGGCTCCGGAATGTCTGCCAGCTTGGCATAGACCTGCCTGCCTAGAATATCCTTGCCCTCTTGCCCCGGATTGACGGGAAACACCGAGTAGCCCTTCGACAACAGGAAATTCATCACGCCGTTGCTGGGCCGCGCCGGATTGGGTGACGCGCCCACCAACGCGATGGTTTTGACATCCTTCAGAACGCGGCGGATGTAGTCGTCATCATAGACATCGTGGTTCATCGTTTCCTCCAAATATCTGCATTCTCAGTTTTTTGCCGCCCACCATAGTGGTTGAGAAAAGTGTTTTCACAAAGCCCTGTAACTTTACGAAAATCGGCACAACCATAATGTTTGCGCTAACCTTTTTCCCAATCACCAATCGTACTTTTTTTGTACCGTATCTGTTCACTGGCATTTTAGAAACTACTCATAGTTACATTAGAAAAATATGTTGCACGACTGAACTGTTTAATCCTCAATCGTTATTTGATGAAAATACGCCACTTCAAACCAAAATATGGCCTCAGAACGCCGGATTTTTTCATTGACCGGCGGTTCAATCGTTTCATTTTTCGCCCACATCATCAAAACTCTTAATTTTGATCTTCCAGGCCAAAACCCAGAAAACATTCTAGAGTTGCATCGCGACACTTATCGCCTGGGCTTTGAGCCGGTGGCTGGCTGACATTATCTTTCATACCCCGGTGCAACTCGCCGCATGAAAGCATAGGGTTCGATCAAACGAGAAACATTGCGAGTCGCCCGTGTCGATTGATGTATTGCTGTTGGTTTTGCTGGGGGCATTGTTGCATGCTGGCTGGAATGCGCTGGTCAAATCCGGCGTGGACAAAGCACTGGACGCGAGCCTGATTGCCGCCGGCGCCGCGGCCTGTTGCATTCCGCTTCTGCCCTTTCTTCCCCTTCCCGGCACCGTAGCCCTGCCGTTTCTCGTTATCTCCGCCCTATTGCAGTTCGCCTATTTCCGGCTGGTTGCTGCGGCCTATACGGTGGGTGATATTGGTCTGGTCTATCCCATCATGCGCGGTGTCGCTCCGCTGATCGTCGCTGCCAGCAGCAATCTCTTTCTGGGCGAAACGCTGAGCCTTGCTGCTCTCGCGGGCATCGCAATCATCTCCGCTGGCATTCTCACCCTCGCCTTCGAGGCGCGGCATGGCGGTCGCCACCCGATTTTGCTGGCGCTGATCAACGCGGTCGTTATCGCTGGCTACACATTTGTCGATGGGGTCGGCGCGCGGCTTTCATCAAGCCCGATTTCCTACACATTGTGGATGTCCCTTTTGCCACCGATCCTGTTGTTTGGTTGGGCATTCCATCAGCGGGGCTGGGCACCTGTCGTCAATCATGTGCGCGGCAACTGGTGGCGGGGACTGGCCGGTGGTGCGGGATCGATCCTCTCCTATGGCTTAGCGCTCTGGGCGATGACGAAAGCACCCGTCGCAGTGGTCGCAGCCCTGCGGGAAACGTCTATTCTTTTCGCCATCCTCATCTCCGTCGTCATCCTGAAAGAAAGGGCTAGTGTCTGGCGCTATATCGCAGGCGCAATCATCGCGTTGGGTGTTTTGACCATGAGACTGGGCTGAGTCAGACGTTTTTATTGTGGTATCATAGAACCACATTACCAAACCATTGATTTTAAAAGCCAATTTTTGCGGCGCTAGAAAACAGTAACATTGACGGAATTTTCCACACCGCCTATAAGCGCCGCAGACAGAATTTCCCTGGAAATACGGTCATTACGGCTGCGCCTATGTGCTCAGCCTCAAGCAACAAAAAACGCCCGCATGCTCAGCTTGAGTGTGACGGGTCCTAGAGAAAGTTAAAAGAATGTCTACTTTCGTTCAGAAGCCTGCTGAGGTGGAGAAGAAGTGGGTCATCATCGACGCCGAAGGCCTCGTTGTTGGTCGCCTCGCCACTGTTGTTGCAACCCGCCTGCGCGGCAAGCACAAGGCAACGTACACACCGCACGTTGACGATGGCGACAACGTCATCATCATCAACGCTGAAAAGTGCGTTTTCACCGGCAAGAAGTATTCCGACAAGAAGTACTACTGGCACACTGGTTACCCAGGTGGCATCAAGGAACGTACCGTTCGCCAGATCATCGAAGGCCGCTTCCCGGAGCGCGTTCTCGAAAAGGCAATCGAGCGTATGATTCCCCGTGGTCCTCTTGGCCGTCGCCAGATGAAGAACCTCCGCGTTTACGCCGGTTCCAACCATCCGCATGAAGCACAGCAGCCAGTCGTTCTCGACGTGGCACAGCTGAACAGCAAGAACGTAAGGAGCGCCTGATAATGGCCGATCTTTCCTCCCTGAAAGACCTCGCCCCTGCATCGGAAGCTTCTGCTCCCGTGCATGTCCGCAAGGTTGACACCCTCGGCCGTTCCTACGCGACCGGCAAGCGCAAGAACGCCGTAGCCCGCGTATGGGTCAAGGCTGGTTCCGGCAAGATCATCATCAACGGTCGCGACTTCTCGGCATACTTCGCCCGTCCCGTCCTGCAGATGATCCTTCAGCAGCCGCTCGTTGCAGCAGCTCGCGCTGGCCAGTTCGACATCATCGCAACTGTTGCAGGCGGCGGTCTTTCCGGCCAGGCCGGTGCAGTTCGCCACGGTCTCTCCAAGGCCCTCACCTACTTCGAACCGGGCCTGCGCCCAGCTCTGAAGAAGGGTGGCTTCCTGACCCGCGACAGCCGTGTTGTTGAACGTAAGAAGTACGGTAAGGCCAAGGCTCGCCGTTCCTTCCAGTTCTCCAAGCGTTAATTCGCAACGGAATCCGAATACGAAAAGGCGGGGCTTCGGCTCCGCCTTTTTTGTTGTCCATTCATCGAAAGTCAGTCTCAGCTTAGCTAGGTGATGTCTCCGTGATCATCCGGCAGATGCACACCACCGCCATTGCAGGGGCAACAGTTGCATTGTATATGCATGGCCTGCGTGCTGGGCGGCCTACGAAAGCGGGCTGACAGATTGATTCAAGCGCTTTGCAAACTGATTCCGCATATTCCCTCAACCCATTGAAAGTTCAGGACAAGGACATGACAGCAAAAATCTTCATCGACGGCGAACACGGTACCACAGGCTTGCAGATCCGCACCCGCCTTGCCGACCGCCGCGATATCGAACTGCTGTCCATTCCCGAGGCAGAACGTCGCAATGCGGCCATGCGGGAAGATATGCTCAACAATGCGGACATCTCGATCCTATGCCTGCCGGATGATGCCTCCAAGGAGGCCGTGACCATGGTGTACGGCAACAATAAGGTCCGCATCATCGATACCTCGACGGCATATCGGGTTCATCAGGACTGGGCCTATGGCTTTGCCGAGATGGACAAGGCGCAGGCTGAGAAAGTGCGTTCCGCCCGGTTCGTTGCCAATCCCGGCTGCTATCCCACCGGTGCCATCGGCCTCATTCGCCCTTTGCGCGTAGCTGGCATTCTGCCGGATGGCTATCCGGTCAGCGTCAACGCTGTGTCCGGTTATACCGGCGGAGGCAAGCAGATGATTGCGCAGATGGAAGACCAGAGCCGCGACGACGCCATCAGTGCCAATAATTTTCTCTACGGCCTGACACTGAAGCACAAGCATGTGCCGGAAATGAAAATCCACGGCCAGCTCGACCGCTCGCCCCTGTTCTCGCCTTCCGTTGGACGGTTCCCGCAGGGCATGATCGTTCAGGTGCCGCTGTTCTTGGCTGATTTGAAGGAAGGCACGAGCGTCGAGACCATCCACGCCGCTCTGGTCGCACATTACGCCGGCCAGGACATCGTGCAGGTCGTGTCCCTTGAGGAAAGCCGCTCGCTGAGCCGTATCGACGCCGAAGAACTGGTCAACCAGGACATAATGAAGCTCTTCTTGTTCGGCAGCGACGAACAGATCAATCTCGTTGCCGTGCTCGACAATCTCGGCAAGGGTGCATCGGGCGCTGCGGTCCAGAACATGGAACTCATGCTTTCGGCATGATTGAAAATCTGCCCGAAAGCATTCCAGTTGAACTTGCAAGGCGGTGGAGCATATCCTCCGCCTTTCTCATTGCTGACACCGCCAGCAGCGTCGTCTTTCGCGTAACGCTGGAGAGTGGCGCGACGGCGATCCTGAAGTCACTGAAGCCGCGTGGCATGGGTGAACTGCCCGGCATGGCATTTCTGGATTGGCGAAACGGCGTAGGCGCCGTGCGCATGCTGAAACGAGAGGGAACCGTTTGTCTGCTCGAAGACGCGGGCCACGTTACTCTTCGAGACTATCGCCTCATGAACGGCGAAGCAGCATCGAATGCCGTCATCGCCGATGTCATACAGAGGCTACACTCACAGCAGCAGCGAGACATCCCGCAAGGCCTCACCCGACTCGACCAGCATTTCCAAGCACTCTTTGCACGGGTGAAGGTCGAGCAAGACATTCGTCTTGAAGAACCGCTACGCTTTTGTGCAGAGGTGGCTCGCGTGCTGCTGGACAAACAACAGAATGTCCGGCCTCTACACGGAGACCTTCACCACGAAAACATCATGTCCGGCAGCGCACGCGAATGGCTCGCTATAGACCCGCAAGGACTGCTCGGTGATCCAGCCTATGATGTTGCGAATGTCTTTGGAAATCCGATAGGCGCTTTCCATGACATCGTTGATCCCCAGAGGATCAACGACTTGAGAGAGCAGTTCGCCAGGGCACTGGACTGTTCGGTGGAAAAAATCCTGAACTACGCCATTGCGCATGCAGGCCTGTCGATTTGCTGGTCGCTGGAGGATGGAATACCATTTGAAGACAGCGAGAACGCTTGCGAGCGCCTCGCTTTCATCAACGTCGCGAGATCGTTACATTAGGTTTCAGTTGGAGGCGATCTCATCTCGCCTCACGATTTTCAGTTGTTTGCGCTTGCCTTCACGTCCACAGGATACTCCCCCACAAATCCGCGCCAGTGGGCAATCGCGAATGCCAGGACCAGTAGCGCCATGCCTTGGTGTGCCAACGCCACGTGGATATCGACATGCATCAGCAGCGTGGTGATGCCGAGCCCGGCCTGAATGCAGACCAGCACGAAGAACAGCACGGAGCGGCGAGCATGTGGGCTGTTAGGCAATTTGCGGCAGAGGTAGACCATGTTCCACAGCGTTGCAGCAAACAGCACGTAGGCACCGAGGCGGTGGATGAATTGGACGGTCTTCGGGTTTTCGAAGACGTTGATCCACCAGGGGCTTTGAATGAAAAGGTCGCCGGGCACAAGAGATCCATCCATCAACGGCCATGTATTGTAGGAAAGCCCGGCATTCAGGCCTGCGACCAGTGCGCCAAGATAAATCTGGAAAAGACAGAGACAGGCCAACAAGGCGGCGAAACCCCTGCCCTGCCGTTCGTTCGACGCCTGCGGGGAATGAAGCGAAAGGCCGCGCAAAATCCACATGCATCCCGCAAAGATCAGGCAGGCGATGGTTAGATGGGTGGCGAGGCGATATTGCGAAACATCTGTGCGGTTGACGAGACCGGAAGAAACCATCCACCAGCCGACGAACCCCTGAAAACCACCCAGCGCCAGCAGGCCCACCAGCGGTAGCTTCAGGCGCTTTTCGACCCGGCCCGTCAGCCAGAAGTAGGCCAGCGGCAGCGCGAAGATCAGGCCGATTGCGCGGGCCAGCAGCCGATGCGCCCATTCCCACCAGAAGATGGTCTTGAACTCGCCCAGCGACATGCCCTTGTTGATTTCCTGATATTGCGGAATGCGCTTGTATAGCTGAAATTCCTCTTCCCACTCGGCCACGGAAAGCGGCGGAATGGCGCCGTGGATGGGCTTCCATTCGGTTATGGAAAGTCCTGATTCCGTCAGGCGCGTGGCGCCGCCGACGAGAACGAGACAGAACAGCGTGAACAGAACGACCCGCAACCAGATACGCAGAAGACGACGGTCTTTTTCTCGGCTCTTCAGCGCTCGCTGTTCGACAGAGGTTTCAGCGTTGGCCACCGTGTTCGCCTGCATTCTTGACACTCCACAAGTCTTTTCGATGGTTTGCAACAACGCACCGTGCAAAACAAGCCCTCATACCCGTCCGCGCCGCCAATAAGCTTTGCGGCATTGGGTCGCGGCTGTATAAGCGTCGAGAGTTTCAAGGGAGCGAAAACGGCATGCCACAGCGCCTCAGATCATTTATCGGCACCATCGTCATCATAGCGCTGGTGCTCGCCTATGCGGTGATCGCGACGAGCTTTGCATCGGCGATGCTGGCGAAACAACCGTGGTGGGTGCATCTCGGCTATTTCGTGGTTTCGGGCGTGCTTTGGATCTTACCGGCCATGCTCATCATCAAATGGATGGCTGGCCCCAAACAGCAGAAGTGATTCTTAATCCGTCGCGTGTTCGGCAGTATCCGGCGACCCCATGATGACGACTTCGGCATATCCGAGAGCTTTAAGCTGATCGAGTGTCGTCTCGACCAATGGACTGTCCGCACCCGGTCGTGAAACCACGATTTCGGCGTCGACATATTTCAGCAGTTTCGTAACGCCATCGACATCCGCAGCACCGAACTCGAGAAGCACGGTGTCATAGGTATCGGCCAGAGCGTGCAGAACCATCGTCAACCGCTCGATGACACGGACGGTGTGCTGTGGCTGAGCATTGCCGTGGGGCACGATGTGTGCATTGGACAACCGGTCGTGGTGAATCGTTTCCCCAAAAGCGGTTTCACCAAAAAGAAGATCGGAAACGCCTGGAAGCCCCGGCTCCTGCGACATCAGCCGGGTTGGACAGCCGGATGCGGTCATATCCACCAGAACGACGGAACGGCCGAGTTCGGCGATGGATCTCGCCAGCATGACGCTTGCCGTCGAGCCATCATCACCGCTTGGCGAAAACAAGCCGACAGTCGGCTTTGCGCCGCGCATGGAGAGAAAATCCGCGGCACCGTTGACCGAAACAGTGAAGCGCTCCTGCGTGGCTTCGTCGAAATCATCGGCGTGGTTGGCATTTTTGGTCACGAGATTTCTCTTTTTCGAAGGGCAGCGTCATCAGAGGCATTGGCCCAGACAATAGGAGTTTCCGGTAACACAAGCGTTAAAGCTTCTCGCCCTGCCCTGCTAAATCCTATTAAAGCAACAGGGAAAATTCTTTTCTTTACCCGGCATTAACCATACGCAACCGATAACTGCGTGAAGAAATTCTCTGGAGCATGATTGCGGATGACATTCGCTGCCCCACGCCTGATACCCGCACTTGTCGTAGCTTTGGCCGCGATGCTCGCAGGCTGTTCAGCGTACAAACCGGCACCACGCGCTTTTAACGAAGCAGCCCTCGCGCCCTATCGGCTGGATAGCGGCGATCGATTGCGGGTGAATGTATTCGACCAGACCAATCTGACAAACACTTATACAGTGGATCAGGCAGGCTATGTCGCCTTCCCGCTCGTCGGTCAGATTTCAGCGCGCGGCAAGACCGTCTCTCAGCTCGAATCGGGAATCGCACAAAAGCTTCGGCAGGGCTTCCTCAAGAACCCTGACGTGACTATCGAGATCGATCGCTATCGTCCCGTCTTCGTCATGGGCGAAGTCGGCAGGCCTGGCCAGTATTCCTATGTTCCGGGCATGACCGCGCAGAATGCGATTGCCGTTGCAGGTGGCTTCACCTCCCGCGCCAATCAGAGCGATGTGGATATCACCCGCAAGATCAACGCCAATGTCATGACTGGCAGAATCATCATATCCGGCCCCGTCATTGCCGGTGACACGATCTATGTTCGTGAACGCTTCTTCTAGGTCGTCTTCACCCTGCTCATCGGCACCGGCCCTTCAATCCAAAAGGATTTGACATCTCAGTTTGCGGCCCTGGAAACGACGTTGCCACCGAAGCGACCGTTTCCAACAGGCTCACAGTTGCGGGTAAACAGGTATTGCGTATCCCGCGCCCCATTTTCGCGAATGACCCCAAAAACGGCCATAGCGCGCCAAAACAACGATTGTTAGTTTTAGAAAACGCATATATACACCGAATGATGGTACAAAAAACCGGCACTAAAAGCCCTATACTCTAAGCGTTTCTTAGTGAGTTTTTTGTACTCTCCCGCCATTCGAGACTGCGGAAAGACGGTATGAGCAAGGCTGGAGGAGACAGCACCCCGATCGACCTGGATGCCTTGCGCAAGAAACTTGCCCGCAATGCAGACGGCGGCAGCGCAAAACAGCGCGAACCGGTTACGCTCAACCCGCTGGCGCTACAGGTGGCGAACCAGCTGCGCGCCACAAGCCATTCACCCAACATCGTCATAGGCCAGCTTAGGCTGTTCGATTTCGTTATCCTCACGGTTATCGGTATTCTCATCAACGCGCTGGAGGCCCCGGAAGCGTTCGGCTCTCGCGTTGCGCTGATTGCAATCTGTGTCTGGAACGGCGTGTTCTGCTCCATTTTGCTGCAAACGGCGGATGCCTATCAGCTTCCACTGCTGCGGCGCGCCATGCAGACCATGCCACGCATTCAGGCTTCGCTGCTTGCGTCGTTTGCGCTAACCATCTTGCTAACTGCCGCTCTTCTGCCTGCCGAACACTACTCGTGGCAGATGCTGGGGCTGTGGTATGGCGCAAGTGCGGTGTTTCTGCTGGTGGAGCGTATCATTGTCGGCCTGATGATTCGCCACTGGGGCAGAAACGGGGTGATGGAACGCCGTGCCGTTATCGTCGGCGGCGGTCAGGCGGCGAAGGATCTCATCCGTTCGCTGGAAAACCATGACAACGACATCCGCATCTGCGGCATATTCGATGATCGCAAGAGCGCACGCTCGCCTGATGTTGTGGCTGGCTACCCCAAACTCGGTACTTTCGCGGAACTGGTGGAGTTTGCCCGCCTGACGAAGCTCGACATGCTCATCATTTCCATTCCCATGAGCGCGGAAGCGCGGATATTGGAGCTCATTCGCCAGCTCTGGGTGCTGCCAGTCGATATTCGGATTGCTGCCCACGCCAACAAGCTGCGCTTTCGTCCGCGCTCCTATTCGCACATCGGCACCGTGCCGATGCTTGATGTCATGGACAAACCTCTGCGCGACTGGGACTCGGTTGCCAAGCGCGCATTCGACGTCATATTCAGCATCGTGTGCATCGCCATCCTGTGGCCTCTCATGCTGGGCGCCGCTATTGCGGTAAAGTCCACCTCGAAGGGACCGATCCTTTTCAAGCAGAAACGGCATGGCTTCAACAACGAGACGATCAACGTGTGGAAGTTCCGCTCCATGTTTACGGAGATGAGCGATCCCACCGCAAAGAAAGCCGTGACCAAGAACGACCCACGCGTGACACCGGTCGGCAGGTTCCTTCGCAAATCATCCATCGATGAGCTGCCGCAATTGTTCAACGTGCTCGCTGGCGACCTTTCGCTTGTCGGCCCTCGCCCGCATGCGGTGCACGCGCAGACCGGCGATCTCAAATACACCGAGGTCGTGGAGCATTATTTTGCACGTCATAAGGTTAAACCTGGCGTGACCGGCTGGGCGCAAATCAACGGCTGGCGCGGCGAAATCGACCATGGCGACAAGATAAAGAACCGCACCGCCCACGATCTATACTACATCGAGAACTGGTCCCTCTGGCTCGATCTTAAAATTCTTGTCCTGACGCCCATTCGACTTCTGAAATCCGAGAACGCTTATTGAGCCGTTACGGAACCTCTTTTAATTTCATGCGTTTGCGCCCTGCAAAATTGTTGCACAGGGGTATTACATGACGCGGACAAACAATCTTTATCTCATCATCGGCGCGCTGATTATTGCAGTGGCTGGCCTTGGCATTTACGTCTGGCACGAAGAGAGCAAGCCCAAGGGCATTGAGATGAACATTGGGCCCAACGGCGTTTCCGTCCAGGAAAATTGATCGCCACCAGCTTCGCGCAGGTTGAAGAACCTAGACCGGTTTGTGTCAGTTTTTTAACACGACAAAAACCGGTCTTTTCATGAGAAGAGGCTTTGAGAATGCTCACTTCAAGGAAGTGATGGCTGTGTCGCAGATGCATGCGGCAGGCTGAAAATCAGGAAATAGTCAGTGATGGCTTCGGGACTCGTATCGTATGTACAGCTTCTGTCCACCGAACTCGCACTCAAGGCCATAGAGCAGCAACAGGAGCGCTCCGTCGCTCTGCTGCCCACAGAGATCGATCAGCAATGCGACTCCACCATTGCAAGCGCTGTCGATGTGCCTGCGCCAATGTCTTCGGCGCCCCTCATCTCGCTTGTTCCCGAGACACCGGAATCTGACGACGATATCACAGGCGCACCATTCATGCGCAGCCTCAAAGCGTGGATCGGCGAGCTATCGGCAGATCATGCAAGCGTCAACCAAGGCAATGCCATGGCACAGTCTCTGACATCAGGAACCTTGAAAATCCACGACCCAGTAGAAGGCGTCGCCATCACGGCCTGGGATGTGTCTGGCGAGCGCCCGCACACCATTCAGCGCGACGAAATCAATGCAGTGGGCTGGAGCCAGTTCCTGAAACAACGCGTGAAGCGCGGCGAAGCTGGTTACGCCAAAGATGCAGACGGCAACTACATGGATGTGATTTCGGGACAGAGCGCTTACTTCGGCGCGGTGGGCAGCAAGTTCTATTATCTCACTTGGCCAAAGATGAACGCCGAGGTGTGACATCAAGAAATGGGAGACCCGCCGCTGTCCCACCCAGCATATGGCGGGTCTCTACCGTTTACCCCTCCAGTCAGGGCAACTGAAGAAAACCACGAGAACCGTAATATGGCAAGATCGTGGCAGCGATTTTGCATAATAATTATTCACGCCGCCTCATAAGGTGCAAATAGTCGTCGACACACGCAAAACGGCGCAGCTACTGGGACCTATCAACACCCTTCGCCGGTGTTTTTGAAGCAATCTCGATTTTCCACTTGCGCATGATCGGCCATCTATATAAACGCCTGTCCTGTGTCGGAGCGTAGCGCAGCCCGGTAGCGCACTTGACTGGGGGTCAAGGGGTCGTGGGTTCGAATCCCGCCGCTCCGACCATTAATTCAAAGACTTGAGGCCTCCCCACCCTCAAGCAGTTTACAGAATTTCATTCAGTTTACAGTTGATGTTCCTGACACGGGTCTCCAGCCGGTTTCGAATGACCTCGACCGAATACCAATCCAGATATACCAGAAGCGGGAGCTGCTTCGCTCATCAGATCACATGTTCGTTCGTATCGACCATGCTCGTGATGGCACGCGCATCTTCGATTTTTTCCCAGCTTTTATCCATGGCGTAGGCCGCAGACAGGTAGGGAATGCCGAGGTGGCCGAAGCGGATGGAGAGTTGATGTTCAGCGGTGTCTTCGTCCAGTCCCGCAACGCGGTTCACGTAGATTGCGGAAGCGAGGCCTGTGCGGTCTGAGCCGGACTTGCAGTGGATGAGGATAGGCTTGGGCGCATCGCGCATGATCTGGATGAGCTGCGCCACTCGCCCCAAGCCGAGCTCTTTATAAGCAGACATCCCGAAATCAACGTGCTGGACGCCGAGTTGCTCAGCCACTGCCACTTCTTCCCGGTACCAGGATGAGCCGTTATTTGCACCGCGCAGGTTGATGATGGTCTTTATGCCATTTGCCTTGACGTAGTCTGCCAGACGCGTGTCCGAAAGCTGGCTGGAGCGATAGAGTTGGCCGGCAATGACCTCATGGGAGTTGCCTGAAAGCTGAAGCACCCCGATATACGCCAGGAACACCAACGGCGTGAGTGCGATTGGTAGAACACCCCGAAACAAAATCCTGCGCATCATCATTTTTCCTGTTTGTCTGGCAGGAGAGATGATCGCGAATACTGACACTAAGCTGAATGATGCCCTTAGCGATGAGGACGCCTAGATCAAGCCTTGTCACCGCACGAGGACATAGGTGGCGTAGACGGCAATCAGCGAGCCCGCCGTAACGGCTGCGATCACACCAAGGCGTTTTTCGATGAAGTCACGGATGGGTTCGCCATAGCGCTGGAGCAACCCGGCGAGGATGAAAAAGCGGGCGGCCCGGGTGACGACAGCAGATAGAATAAAGAGGCCGAGACTGATGTTTGCGGCACCGGAGAGAATGGTGACAACTTTGATGGGCGGAAGATGCGCGAGGCCCGAGGTGACGAGAAGCAGCAAAATCGTCTCGTAGTCCACGGAAGCTTTCATCTGCTCGAAACTATCCAGCTTTCCATAGAACTCCAGCACAGGTCGCGCGACGCTTTCGAAGGCGTAATGCCCGAGATACCAGCCGCCTATGCCGCCCAGCACAGACGCAATCGTTGCGACCAAAGCATAGAACATCGCACGCTTCGGCCTTGCCAGAACCATGGGTATGAACAGCACGTCAGCGGGAACGACGAACACCGAGCTTTCCACGAACGCGACGATTGCCAGCCACCACACCGCAGTTTTCCGCGCCGCCAGCGCCATTGTCCATGCGTATAGCCTCTTGAGCATACCTTACCCCTTCAAACGCCGTTGCGACTGTGCTGACGGCTTATGACAAATCTTGCAAGGCATTATTGAGGCGATGACGGTGACCATGTTTCGCAGCGCAGCATGATCTATGCGCAACATTCCCAGTGGACGAAGAAACAATATGTTGCAGCGCAACTACAAAATACATTTATACTGGTAAATTATTGAAATCGGAGTAAAATCATCAGCGGGACGAATGGAGGAGGAAATAACCATGGACTATGTAGGCTTCGTTACTTCACTGAACCCTTTTATCATTGGCATTCTCGTACTCGTGCTCCTTGCTGGCGCATACAGCTCGTGGGTATCTCACTAGCAGCCAACTAACTGCACATACCAATAGCTGCGCCAAAGAGTTGCGTTTGCCATAGGCACGCCATTTCTTGAATGTTATCTATCCCGCATCGAAATCGTTCCGGGATAGAGCATGACGCAGAAATATACGTTTACAGATACATCCGAGAGCCTCAGCACAGTTTTGGAAAGGCTGATCGGTAATCTGACTGGCAAAACGATCACTCTGCGTGAGTTGATGGAAGCGATTGGTGAGCAGGGTCTCCTGCTGATGTGCGCCATCGCTTGCCTGCCTTTCCTGATACCCGTGTCGATACCGGGTGTGAGCACGATTTTTGGCGCGGCTATCGTGATGATCAGTCTTGCGATCACTCTCAACCGCCTGCCATGGCTACCAAGACGTATCCTCGACAAGGAAATGGAAACAGCGCGCCTCACACCTGCCTTGCAGAAGGGTGTGAACATCGTGTCGAAGCTGGACCGCTTCATGCGCCCTCGCCTGCCCGCGCTGACCGCAGGTGCCGTTATGGCGCGCATCAATGGTCTTGCCATCATGGCCTCTGGAATACTGCTGATGATGCCGCTGGGTTTCGTGCCTTTTTCCAACACACTACCCGGCGTGGCTATCCTGCTGTTTTCAGCGGGCATGATCCAGCGCGACGGCGCGACCGTGCTGGGAGGCTACGCTTTCCTCATCCTGACCACCATTTACTTCGCAGCCCTCGGTTATGGTGCTTTCTGGGCAGGACAAGGCATCAGCAACTCGCTTACGGGCGCGTAATGCCTCCGCGGCGCGCCTGACGGGCGCGCTGCCGCCTCGCCCACCAGATTGCCAAGCGCCTGCGCTTGCGCCGCACATAGGGCAGATCCTGCGACAGGATGAGAAGCCCCAGCGGCACCATCCAGAATCCAAGGATGGGCAAGAAGCCAAGTATGCCACCGACGATGAGCAAAACGCCGATAATGATACGCCCGACTCGCGATTGCGGCATCGGCATGCTCCATTTTCCCAAATGAAGGCGCCCCGTTTGGGGGTGAAGACCGAACGTCATTTGGAAACTTCCCTCTGAGGAACAGTTGCTGAAAACTTTTTTAGAGCCAACATTCCCGGAAAAGTGGGGACTTCGGTGGATAAAACAAGAGGATTTCATTTTTTTTGAAAAAAGCGCTTGGCAAATCGGAAAAGCATTTGTATTACCCCGCTCACACCGCGCCAAGCAGCGCACGTTCCCTGGTAGCTCAGCGGTAGAGCATTCGACTGTTAATCGACAGGTCGCCGGTTCGAATCCGGCCCGGGGAGCCATTTTTACCAATATGGTTGAGTGGTACGCTGCAAATAAAGCACAATAAAATTAGTTAGTTATTTGGTGGCGCGACGGTAGATTTCAGTGCCAACATACTCCGCATATCGTGTTTCTTGCTACATTTTGGCCAAATTCCGGCCTACAGCAAGCGGGGTATCATGGGATCAGAAGACCTATCTAGGTACGTGGTGAAAGATCCCGCAACCGGCATCTATTGGTACTATCGACGCGTGCCGACCGAAGTCGCGCACCTCGACAAGCGGGTGCATGTCAAGAAGAGCCTGAAGACCAAGAATCACAAAGATGCGCTCGACAGAGCAGAAACTCTGCATAGGGCATCTGAGGATTATTGGCGGGCGCTACTCGATGGAAGGAACGCAGTCGAAGCGATCGAGGAGTACCAGGCTGCGGTGAAAGCTGCACAGAGCATTGGCTTCACATACCGGCCAGCACCACAAGCGGCACTGCTTGACTTGGTCGAGTTGGAGCGGCGACTGAGTGTGGCAGAGCAACACTTCGATACGTCGGCGACAATCGTGGATGCGGCACTCGGAACAGCGAGTGAACCCAAACCCCGAGTGAGTGACATCTGGAAGCTCTACCTTCAGCACAATGAAGCCAGCCTTACCGGCATGTCACCCAACCAGATGCGAAAGCACAAGATTTCGCACGAGCGTGCCATCCGATATTTCAACGATCTCATCGGCGATCGCGAGCTGCACAGCATCGATCGTGCCGACACGATTAGGTTTCACGATTGGTGGATGCGCAAGATTAAAGATGAAAAGCTGAAGGCCTACAGCGCCAACCGCAGCTTTACGGATATCGCCGGCATGCTTGCTGTCATGGATGACGGACTTCACACGCAGTTTCATAAGGAGTGGGAGAATATCTGGATCAAAGAGACGAATGCGACCAAACTCGACAAGCGACTGCCCTTCCCTCCTGCATGGATACAAGAAAAGATCCTCGCACAAAGCGCGCTGGACGGTCTCAACGATGAAGAAAAGGCGATCATCCATACTATGATTGAGACGGGGATGCGGCTGGGTGAACTGCCCCCATTTCGACCGGACAGTCGGCATAAGCAGAAAGGCTCAAGCACAGGCTTGGGTATTCGTCTCGCCTTCATTATCGACGCCTTCGACCGCGAGATCATCGCTTGGACGGCGGTTGCCAATGCAGGCATCTCCGGCTCAGACGTACGCGACATGATGTTGGAGGCGGTCGAGAAACGCTTCCATGCAATCCGAGCCCCGCATGCTATCGAGCATCTCTTTGACAATGGCTCGGCTTATACCACGCGGGACACGAGGCTGTTTGCGCAAGCACTCAATCTGACGCCCTGCTTCACGCCGGTCGCCAGCCCGCAGTCGAACGGCATGTCGGAAGCCTTCGTCAAAACGTTGAAGCGGGACTATATTCGGATATCAGCTCTACCGGACGCCCAAACAGCGCTCCGGCTCATCGACGGATGGATCGAGGACTACAACGAAATCCATCCCCATTCCGCGCTCAAGATGGCTTCCCCTCGGCAGTTCATCAGGGCGAAATCAATCTAGCCGACTTGTCCGGTTAAATGGGGTGCACTCCACTGGGCGAGGTTTGTAACCTACGGCCTCAGGATATTCACCTGTACGACGAGATCCCGCACGTCGAGGTCGAGGAGCGCGACGATCGCAGAAACAAGACGGATTCTTCGATTAGACGCATTCCCATCGTCGGCATTGCGCTCGAGGCGATGAAGCGACATCCGTAGGGCTTTCCGCTCTACCAGGACAAGGCCGATACAGCGTCGGTAAACATAAACTTGGCACTTTCAGCGTCACTCTATGTGGCACATAGGGATGTCGAAAAATCCTGTCGCCGGGGCCATTCAAAACCTTAGTTTTGGATCCAACATGTTATTAGAGTGCCTAAGCAAATATGTCCAATTGACAACTTGAGCCGCTCTAAGCCATTAACGCCTGATTGAATCCGAGCAAGTGCTTTTGAGGGCAGACGAAGATGAAAGCGGTTATTCTGGCAGGGGGACTGGGGACCCGAATTTCGGAAGAAACGCATCTTCGACCAAAACCAATGATTGAGATTGGTGGTCAGCCGATCCTTTGGCATATTATGAAGCTTTACTCCGCACATGGGGTAAACGACTTCATCATCTGTTGTGGCTACAAAGGCTACGTAATTAAAGAATATTTTGCGAATTACTTTCTACACATGTCGGATGTAACATTTGACATGTCGCACAACGAGATGCAGGTCCATCGTCGCAATGCAGAACCTTGGAAGGTAACATTGATAGACACCGGCGAAGCCACGATGACCGGCGGTCGCCTGAGACGGGTTCGCGAATATCTGCAAGGCGAGGATAGCTTCTGCTTCACATATGGCGATGGACTGAGCGACGTCAATATTAGCGAAGTCATCAAATTCCACACCGAGCATGGCAAAATGGCCACGGTTACCGCGGTACATCCACCCGGCCGATATGGCGCGCTGGAGCGATCTGGAAATCAGGTCATTGGGTTCGTAGAAAAGCCGCGTGGCGATGGCGGCCTCATCAATGGTGGTTTTTTTGTACTTTCTCCAAAATGCCTCGACTTCATCGAAGGCGACAGCATGCCTTGGGAGGGCAAGCCGATGATGAGCCTCGCATCGCAGGGCGAAATGATGGCGTACGAACATGATGGCTTTTGGCAACCCATGGACACGCTACGTGAGAAAAACCTTTTAGAAGATCTTTGGGCGACCGATAAAGCTCCCTGGAAGATTTGGTGATGGCAGGCGGTGCAAAACCCAATCATAACTTCTGGCGCGACAAAAATGTCTTCCTGACCGGACATACTGGGTTTAAAGGTGCCTGGTTAAGCCTTTGGCTTGCACGGATGGGCGCAAAAGTGACGGGAGTGTCTCTGGCCCCAACCGGCGAGCCTAGCCTTTTCTCGCTCGCAAACTCCCCCATCGAAGCAAATTATTTCGAGGACATCAGGAACGGCGAAAAGCTTTCCGAGATCACTCGAAGCGCATCTCCAGACATCATTCTCCACCTTGCCGCGCAGGCGCTGGTACGCCCTGGCTATGAAGACCCGATAAAAACGTTTGCCACAAATGTGCTTGGCACAGCCAACCTGCTCGAAGCAAGTCGCTCAGTCCCGACTACCCGCGTCATTGTCGCGGTGACCACAGATAAGGTCTACCAAAACCTCGAACATTCCTTCCCCTACCGGGAAACGGACCAGCTAGGGGGGCACGATCCGTACAGTGCCAGCAAGGCGGCTTGCGAGATCGTGGTTTCCAGCTATCGTGACAGTTTTCTGCGCAGCAACGGAGTTGCGGTGGCAACGGCCCGCGCCGGGAATGTGATTGGCGGCGGCGACTGGTCTGCCGATCGGCTTTTACCGGATGCGGTTCGGGCTTGGCAGTCCGATATCCCACTCCACGTGCGACGGCCTGAGGCGAATCGGCCTTGGCAGCACGTTCTTGAACCACTTTCCGCATATTTGGTTCTCGCGGAACGTCTCTGGGACAATTCAAATCTTGCTGACAGCTACAATTTCGGGCCCGTGAGCCATGAAGCCGCCCCCGTGCGACAAGTGATTGAGATTGCCCAGACCGCATATGGCCGAGGCGAAGTGATTTACGGTGATGGGACTGAAGGACCGCATGAGGCGGGGTGGTTGGCGCTCGAAACAGCCAAGGCCCGCCATACTCTTGATATTGTGCCAAGATGGCATCTTTCCGAGGCTGTTACGCGTACCATGCGATGGTATAAGGCACACCATGATGGCGCGAATGCCCGCACTCTTTGTGAAGCCGAAATTGCTGAATATGAGGATCCAGCGTGAGCCGCTTTACCGACAGCGAACTGTCACTGGCTGGCCTGAAGCTTGTTGAGCGCCAGAACTTTGGCGATCACCGCGGCTTCCTTTCACGCATTTTTTGCGCCGAGGAACTGGCAAATGCTGGTTGGACGAAGCCAGTTGCGCAGATCAACCTTACAAGGACGACGCAGCAAGGGACCGTGCGCGGTATGCATTTCCAGCATCCACCTTATTCGGAAATGAAGCTTGTAAACTGTGTGCGCGGCGCAGTCCTTGATGTGGCGGTTGACCTTCGAGCCAACTCGCCGACATTCTTGAAATGGCACGCGGAAGAGCTATCAGCCGATAACCGCCGTTCGCTTCTTATCCCCGAAGGTTTCGCCCACGGGTTCCAAACTCTGACAGATGATTGTGAAATTCTCTATTTTCATTCAGCACCCTATGTGCCGAACTCAGAAGGTGCCCTCAACGCGCTGGATCCAGCACTGAAGGTCCGCTGGCCGCTGGCTATTACGGAAATGTCCGAGCGGGATCGCCTCCACCCACACCTGACCGAAAAATTTACGGGACTGACATTATGAAATGCCGCCATTGCGACAGCACGCTTCGCTGCGATTTTCTGGACTTGGGCTTTGCGCCGCCATCCAATGCCTATCTCTCGGCAGAAGCACTTTCGGCCCCAGAGCTTTATTTTCCTTTGAGACTGAAAGTTTGTGAAGAGTGCTGGCTGGTGCAAACGGAGGATTACGCCTCAGCGAAATCACTCTTCAGCTCCGACTACGCCTATTTTTCCAGCGCCTCCAAGGGTTGGCTTGCTCACGCAAAACGCTATGTCGAGATGATAACGGAACGGCTAGACCTCAACAAAGACAGCATGGTCATCGAGATTGCCTCGAATGATGGCTACCTCCTGAAAAATTTCCTTGCCGCTGGTATTCCCTGCCTCGGCGTCGAGCCCACCCATAGCACGGCAGATGCAGCCGAAGCGCTCGGTATTCCGGTCGCACGAGAATTCTTTGGCGAATTTTTCGCCAGCTCGCTCGTTGACCAAGGTAAGAGCGCCGATCTCATTCTCGGCAATAATGTCTATGCACACGTCCCCGATATCAACGATTTCACCCGCGGCATGAAGCTGGCGCTCAACGCAGGGGGAACGATTACGTTGGAGTTCCCGCACGTGATGCGACTGATTGAGCAAAACCAGTTCGACACGGTCTATCACGAGCATTTCTCTTATCTCTCGCTGTTTACCGTTACGAAGATTTTCGAAGGCGCGGGTCTGAGGGTTTTTGACGTTGAAGAACTGCCTACCCACGGCGGCAGCCTGCGCGTCTATGGCTGCCACGATGGAGACGAGCGAGATACATCTACCGCCGTTCACGCGGTGCTGACAGAGGAAGCACGCCAAGGCTTGCGCGGCGTAGAGGTCTATAGAACGTTTCAGAAAAAAGCTGAAAAAGTTAAAGACGACGTACTAGCTTTTCTTTTGAAGGCGAAAGAAGACGGAAAAACGGTTGCCGCTTATGGAGCCGCAGCAAAGGGCAATACACTTTTGAATTTCGCTGGCGTCAAACCAGATTTATTGCCTTTCGTCTGTGATGCGGTAGTCTCGAAGCAAAACAAATTCATGCCAGGAAGCCACATTCCGATACACCATCCAGATGAATTGATGAAAAATCGACCGGATTACGTGATGATCTTGCCTTGGAATATTGCAGCTGAAGTAAGAGAGCAGTTGGCAGTGCTGGCAGAGAACGGGACGAAGTTTGTCACTGCGGTGCCAGTACTCTCAGTTCAATAAACGAGGAAATACATTATGTATCGGTTTGTTTGCGACACATACAAAAACCGCCAAATGACTGCGAAAATATCAGTTTTCCGTTTAGCGGCCCGTCAACGGCAAAATTATTATTTTCTAGAAGAAACGTTCGCAGGGCTGTCAGCGGATCGTTCCCTTTATAATAAGTGCTAGATCGACTTATCCTGTCGTCGTCATCAAGTCTACCGAGAATGGTATTGGTGACGACGAGGTAACACCCTTCTGAGACGAGCGATGAATAGAGGCGGCATTCTTCAAGTACGTGCTCATATGAGTGATTGCTATCTAAAACCACCATCACACGTGAGTCAGAAGGGATTGAGGATGCTACAATATTGTAGATATCTGAATCGAGTGAATGCCCCTCCACCAGTTGGATTTTCGTCGAAAGCGGATGATCCTCAATAGTTTTCCTGTTGTGCGCGCGTATATCAATATCTACACCAATGACCTTGGATTGGGCGTCTCCCAAGGCAGCGAGTATTGATGCCATAAAGATAACTGAGCCACCGCGCGCCACTCCGACATCAACAATCACATCTGGTCGAGTTGCCCAAATTGCTTCCTGTGTCACAATTATATCCGGCGGAAGCTGGATAATCGGCACTCCCATCCAAGTCCATAAATAAGAGTAATCGTACTTATTCAACTGCTTAAACAGACGCACCGACTCTGCTTCAATTTTTTTGTCTTCGCCTAGACGCGAAGATAACTCCAGCATCCTGTCCCGGAATTGTTGACGATCATCTTTGGCCATCGTAATTCAACCCTCAAATTCAAGGAATAGTTCTATGTCGGTGAATAGCAGATCAGTTGTGGCATGCGCAGATGGCGTGGTTGGAAAAATTCTAATTGAATGGATTTCCATCAATTTTCCGAACGCTCTTTCTCTGGTTGTCACGATCTCCGAGAACGAGATATTTCAATATTGTAAAGCGAAAGAAATAAACGTCGAAGCCTTGGCTGGACGCCCTCTTGGATCATCTATTCAAGAAAAATTACGAACTCAAATAGACATCGGCTTGTTGCTTTGGTGGCCTTCTATAATAACCGCATCTGACATTAATGTTGCAAAAGAGGGTTTCATCAACACGCATCCAAGTCTCCTCCCTTTTCACCGAGGAAAGAACCCAAACTTCTGGGCTCTCAAGGCTGGAGAACCATTTGGAGTGTCGCTTCACTTTCTTGGCCAAGGAATTGACGATGGAGATGTGGTCGCTCAGAAAGAAATTCTCTATGATTGGACTGATAATGCCGAAACGCTATATCGTAAGAGCCAAGAGGAAATCGTGAATCTTTTTCAAAAGATTTTCCCTTTTATTACAGAGGGATCTGTGACGCGGCATCATCAAAACCTTGAAGAGGGCAACTTTCACTACGCCAAAGAGATGGTTGAGGCTAGCCATCTCGATTTGGACAATATTCAATCAATCAGAGACACTCTAAATATCCTGAGAGCGAGAACCTTCTCAGGATATCCTTCTTGCTGGTTTCATGACGAAAAAGGTAATGAATACGAGGTTCGCGTATCCATAAATAGACGTCCTCATCGATAGAAAACGACTGCCGTCCCACTGGCAAGGGGACGGCACTGACAACAGATATTATATCGCTTTACGAACGCAATAGCCGCCAGGCGAGGAAGAAAGAACCAGTTTGCCATTCAGAACTGGGTCAACTTCAAACAAATCGCTTTCAGCCATGAAATCCTTAAGCGCCTGCAACGGCTCGTTGCCTTGGAGCCAGACTTTAGAGCGCTTTCTAAAGGCTTGTTCCGGGGTTAGATGACCAATGACGGTGTCAGCAACTACTAGATAGCAACCTTCAGTGACCAGTTCGCCATAGGCACGGCATTCCGCGAGCACATGGTCGCGGGAATGATCACTATCGAGGACAACCATCACTCTCGCACCGACTGGAATTTCGGCTTTTACAGCGGCAAGAGTCTCGGCATCCACAGAGCCGCCTTGGATCATAGTGATATGGCGAGACAGAGGGTGAGTCTCGATAGACTCCCGATTGTGAGGGCGGATATCGATGTCAACACCAATCACCTTGCCATCGGTCTTGCCCATTGCAGCAAAGAGCGACGCCATGAAGATAAGAGAGCCGCCACGAGCAACACCGGTTTCAATGATAACGTCTGGCTTGGTGTTCCAAATGACTTCCTGAGTAGCCATGATATCGGCAGGCGCTTGAATGATCGGCAACCCCATCCAAGACCACTGATAGAAGTAATCATATTTGTCGAGAGTGATCAAAGTATCGAGTGATTGCCGAAACGCGGCTTCGTCTTTTCCTAAGGCAAGAGACATTTGCCGTCTGTGCTCTTCGAATTCGAGGCGATCATCCTTTATGGTCATGTGATATCAAAGTCCTATCTTATGAAAAGTTGAGAGTTCATTTAGTTTTTTGCGGAAAGCGACCGGGATGGACGATCAACGCTGGAGATGAGTTCAAGTAGCGTACTCGCTACGCGGTCAATATCGTCGGCGGTCATATCATGATAGCTAGGAAGATTAATAGCGCGCTTGGGAATGCTCCACGCGTTCACATTACCAGCACGGCCTAATTCGCCTTGTTCTTCGAACATCGGCAGACCCGAAAGTGGGTGGAAGAAAACCCTCGCATCAATGTCTGCATCATGAAAGACCTTTTGCAGATGTTCAGAGGTAACGCCCCACTCTTCGGAAAATACCACCGTCGGCATCCAAGCGCCGTTGATGGTGTTATCGTACTCGGGATTCAATGTTACGCCGCCAATACCAGCAAGTTTCGACTTGTAGGCGTTTAGTATCTGACGCTTTCGCTCCACCAGTTCATCGATCCGCTCGATTTGGCCACAACCGATCGCGGCCTGTACGTTTGACATCTTGTATTTGAAACCTAGCAAGTCTGGCCAAAATTGCTTGGTCTGACCGCGCGCCCTTCCATGATTGCTCAGCGTCAAAACTTTTTCATAGAGATCGGCATCGTTGGTTACAAACATACCGCCCTCTCCTGTCGTCAAGGTCTTAGTGCCGTGAAAAGAAAAAGTTCCAAATTTGCCCATTGATCCGGCGCGCCGACCGCTGATAGCTGAGCCTATTGCCTCCGCCGCATCCTCAATGACGGGGATGTTATGATTTTCGCCAATCGCGAGCAGAGCATCCATATTGCAGACATTGCCATATATGTGAGTGGCGATGATGGCCTTGGTACGCGGTGTTATTTGCTTTTCGACGTGTGCGGGGTCTATGCACCAAGTGTCGGGCAGTATATCGACGAAAATCGGCTTTGCGCCCAGATGAACGATTGGTGCAACCGTCGCAATCCAGTTTGTGTCTGCAAGTATTACCTCATCACCCTCACCGATACCGAGTGCCGCCAGGCCCATATGCATAGCGCCAGTGCAGCTCGATGTCGCAATTAAATATTCTGCGTTGAGATACTCTCCGAACTTCCGTTCGAAGCGATGGATATAGTCATAGCATTTGGGGCCCCACCCAGTATCAACTGCATCCGCAGCATAAAGCTTTTCGAGCTCTGTAATCGAGGGTTTGGTGTAGAAAATCCTGGTCATAGTGGGCGAGTTTCTGGTCTTTGAGATAAGTGGGGATACGAGTGACAAAGTTTGCAGATCTTACAGTGATTTCGACTGGATATTGATAGTCTTCGTTAACTTCAAGTCAAAGCGTCTGCTTGTAAGGCAGACACTAGTTTGGCGATTGACCTTGCATGCGCGCAATAAGCCTACGGACCTTACGTCCATATTTCATACGTAAGGCAGCGAGTGGATAAAGCAAAAAATAGCCAGCACGAAATGAGAACGAGCCAAGAGTTAGGAACTGACGTACCATCGTGCGTTCGGACATAGGAGCCCGCTTTTCTTTCGCTGCACCTGCAGGACGCGGTGGTGCCGCTCTTTTGAAGAGACGTGTGGGACCGCCAAAAATAATGGGTGTACGCTCTAAGCAATCAGTCAGCATCATCACGTCGCCTGGAACGCCATAGTCTGAAAAAACCCTAAGGCTTTCCGTCGTAATCGCATCTCTCGGAAATATACCATAGATGATATTTGCCTTTCCAAGGTTTGCGGGTTCAACAGCATAGGCGAGTTTTCTCCACCAAGCTGGACCGTCGTACTGCATTTCCCGCCTGTTGGCTTGATGCCCCATATCCTGCCCCTCATGGGTCACCATCTGCAAGTGTCCGAAAACGATTGCGTGCCGAGTGCTCGCTACAGGCACGAGAACAGACAGAAAGTCTGGATCAATCCAGTCGTCATGAGCCATCCACTTAAAGAGGGGAGCGTTCGCCTGTTCATAAACAAAACGAAAATTATTCGGCGCTCCGATATTTTCTGTCTGCCTAAAGTACTTTATTCTGCTGTCTCGGCTTACAAACTCGTGACATATCTGTTGTGTCTCATCTGTTGATGCATTGTCAGAAATAATGATTTCATAATCGCTGAAAGTCTGGTTCAAAATGGAATCCAAAGCAGACTTAATATTACGCGCACCATTATAAACAGGCAGACCAATACTTATTTGTGGCATCGCGAACTCCATGATCGCCTCTACGCTTGTAAGGTCTTTATGACAGAGACCGTTTTCGAATCAAACAAAGATTTCAAAGACCAGAAGTTATACCATCAGGGACAGCCGAACCCGAGTTCAGCACGGGCTAAGAACCTAAGAAAAGCATAAAGTTACGTTTGGATGAGATAGAGAGCATGCAACACCGCGCCACATTTTGCGCCGAGCATCCGTCTCTTGCGCAGACACGGCTGATCAGCCGTCAGCACCGGTGCCTGGCAACATGATCGTTCGCGATGGCACGATGCTGAACTTGATCGCCGGCGATGTCACCCGAATAGGACCGATAAAATTTTGCAACGGGTTGCAGATGTAGTCCAAGGTGACGCTGTATTCCGCAGGGCCAAATGCAACGGCTGGCGGTACAGTGATGGTGCGGCGATAGGTTTCCCGTCCAGCCATAAGCCGCAGACCCGTCATGAACTGCGGAATAGAGTGACACTCATTGGCCGGGTCCTGAAGCCAACCTTTCGTCACAAGGGGGCAGATGCGGGGCGGAATACGGAGAATTCTATTTTGAGCGCACCACCCTAGGATTGTGTCATGGATTTTGACTGGACCTATATTCAGCAGAATTGGGACTGGGCGGGCCATATGCTGGAAGCCGTGATCATGGCTGGCGTAGTAACGGTTCTCGCGCACTTCATGTTGAATTGGCGGGATGCTGGCCTTGTTGGCCTTGCCTTCGCTGCGGGCCATTTCCATGGGCGGGAAAAACGGGACTATGAGGTCTCCGTCCATATGCCGCCGCCTCACATCGAGGGCTATTATTTCTGGAATTGGTCGTGGGATCAGGCGACGGATTTTTGGCCGACGGCACTTTTGTGCGTCGGCCTCATTATTTGGTGTACTAGAAAGCGTTAGAGCGTTGCGCCTGATGTCAGCGAGACTGGCCTGAGCCTTTTTTCTTGGCTGCGCCACCCGTCACCGTGGATGATGTGGCAGATACCGGGTCGCTGGCAGGGAAGCTATCTTCCAGCCCTTCTTCCAAATCCGTCTTGGCACCGTCTTGAGCCGCTTCTGCTTGTTCGTCACTGAAGGACTGAGCTGCGGGCGACTTCTCGCTGCTGCCGGTAGCTGAGCCATCCTCTATGTCGGTATTCAGCTCATGCTCGGCTTCCGCCCAATGGCGGTCGTGCTGGCCTTCCTGACGACCTTCACTTTCCCACTTTTCGTAGGCCTTTTTGCGGATTTCAGCTTCGCGGTCAGTTGTCATGTGGATTCTCCCATCAGGTTTGTCGGGGAGAAAACAACAGGCAACTTATTTTGTTCCTGCAAAAGGCAAGAATGCAAAAGGGAACTTCGCGGCAACGCCGCTCGTTAACTTGGTCAACGAAGGAGTTGCACCATGGAAGAGAAACACTCGAAGCCGCTGGATATCGATGACAAGGATGTCGCGGATTTTCACACCGAACGGGAGTTGAAAGGTACGCCCGACGAAATCGATCCCGATGAGGCCATTAACCTCAGAGCGCGTAGACAGGCAGCACGCCAGCACGAAGACGCGTTCATCGTAGCCACGGATTTGGAAGATGATGATCAGCGTGATGCCGCTCCCGGTACACGAGAGCAGCCATAAGCTTCTAAGGCTACTTAGCGGCGAACCGAGACGATCGATTTGCGGCTGAAGTTCGAGACCTGGACGCGACCGGACTGATTACCGCCCAGGATTTGGGCGGTATTTTTATTGAGGCTCTTCAGAATACCGGCGTGGTAGCTCTTACCAGCTCTTACCACCACTACGTCACCTGGCTTTGCATTGCCCGTGGGAACGGCATATCCGAACGAGCTCCACGATTTGGCAAAGCCCGAGGACTTGGGTGGCTGACGACCGGACTTTTCGGCGACGACGCTGAGGAAGTGCCCGCACCATGGGGTTTTACGTGGATTGACACCAAGGATGGCCTTGAGGGTTTTGTTGTTCTTACCCTCGTGAAGGCCGGAATATCTCTCAGCTTGATTGAGCATGCCAGCAGACACAGGTGCAGTGAAAGCCGCACAGATCGCAGCGGCCAGAACGTACGCAGTTACTTTCAAAATCTCGCCCTTTGGAAGCACACGTGACTTCGCTCCTGCCCCGTCAGAAGTCCCGTGCGCATATTCAGAGTAAAGCAGCGGAAGCCGACAAGATATGTCTGGCTCACCGCTGGCGAGGTTTGATCTATTCCTGCAATTTAGCGACAATTTGACGAGATATAGGCGAAAATTGGAACGTTATTTCGCAACCTGCCTCACAATGGCTTCAAGGATTAAGATTTATCCGCATCCATCGAAATTCATGCTCAGAACATAGAAAAAGCCATCCACCCCTATCAGGCGGATGGCTTTCATATTCGCGGTTTAAAAAAATCAGGAGGCGAGCTTGTGGGTTTCCACGAGGCAATGCGCGTCTCTGCTTGCCTCGATGAATGCGATGCGAGCGATCTCTCCGCCGACGCTGCCCATCAAGGAGGCGCGGCATAGCCGCAACGCCTGCTCGTAAACCTTGCCATGACGGCTGGGCCATTCATGTTGAAGAAAATCGAAAGCCTCGTAAGCGCCGGTGAATGTTCGGGGTGCGCCATTTTCCAGGGAAATAACCACCGGGCTTTCCCATTTGACGTCGTTCAGCATCATTGATTGGACTTCCATACTCAATTAACCCGCCTCTAACGTTGGACCCGCCATATGGTTCCGCGCTAAATGGTTTCCAAGAGACAAAAATTCACCGGTTGAAAACCATGTTATGACGAGGCGCTATCATACGCCGGTTCAGGGAACAAAGCTCTTCAACAATCATTCAATCCCCAGTGAACCGGGTGCCCTATGACAGCAAAAAAAGAACCAGTAATTTTGTGGTTTCGCAAAGACTTACGTCTCGCCGACAACCGCGCCCTGCTCGCCGCAAAAGACCGTGGCGGCCCTGTCATCCCGGTCTATATTGCTCACGAAAACCCTTTGCTGACAGGGGCTTTGGGCGCTGCTCAAGAGTGGTGGCTGCACCACTCGCTGGAGGCACTTGCGCGTACTTTGGAACAGGCAGAAAGCAAGCTGATCTTGCGGCGTGGGAACGCTGAATCCGTGCTAAAATCGCTGCTGAAAGAGACCGGCGCGACGGCTATTTTCTGGAATCGACGCTACGAACCGCATGGCGTTGCAGTCGACAGCGAGATCAAGAAACGGTTTCGCGATGATGGGTTCGAAGTCGAAAGCTTTGCCGGATATCTTTTACATGAACCCTCCAAACTGAAAACGAAAAGCGGTGGCCCCTACCGCGTCTACACGCCGTTCTGGCGCGCCTTCGAAGGCGGTGACGAGCCAACGGAACCGGCAGCGGCACCTAAGACATTGCCGTCTCCGTCCAGCTGGCCAAAATCCGACACGCTCGACAATTGGAAGCTGCTACCCTCCAAACCGGACTGGGCAAAGGATTTCTCAGACGTCTGGACGCCGGGTGAAGCTGGTGCTGCCGAGAACCTGAAAACCTTCATAGAAGACGCGCTGAAAGGTTATGAAGAGGGTCGAGACTTCCCCGCAAAGCCTGCCACCTCCATGTTGTCGCCACATTTGACCATGGGTGAAATTTCGCCTGCACAGGTGTGGGACGCGACCCGTGGTCTGCCGCGTAACATCGCCTCCAATGATCTCAGTCGCTTTCGCAAGGAAATCGTCTGGCGTGAATTCTGCTACCACCTGCTTTTTCATTTCCCCGAACTGGACGAGAAGAACTGGAACAGCAGTTTCGATGCCTTCGAATGGCATGCCGACAGCGCCAAATTCACGGCCTGGACAAAGGGCATGACGGGTTATCCTATTGTCGATGCGGGCATGCGCCAGCTTTGGAAGCATGGCGTGATGCATAACCGCGTGCGCATGATCACGGCGTCGTTCCTCATCAAGCACCTGCTGATCGACTGGCGAATGGGCGAGAAGTGGTTTCGTGACACCCTCGTTGATGCCGATCCAGCCTCCAACCCCGCCAACTGGCAATGGGTGGCGGGATCAGGTGCGGACGCCTCTCCGTTTTTCCGTATCTTCAACCCGATCCTGCAGGGCGAGAAATTCGATCCCGATGGCGGCTATGTTAAAACCTTCGTGCCGGAACTCGAAAATCTCGACAAAAAATTCATCCACAAGCCGTTCGACGCGCCGAAGGAAGTTTTGAAAAAAGCCGGGATCGAGCTGGGCAAGACATACCCAAAGCCACTCGTTGATCACAACGAGGCAAGACAAAGAGCGCTGGCGGCTTATTCTGACATGAAGAAAGGCGACTAAAATCGGCTAACGGCAAGATTTTGCGCCTGAACGCTATTCACCAGAACATATTTTCTTGTCACAAGGCTCTTTGGCAGGGAGATAACTGCATCTCAATCGCTGACTGGACGAGAAGGCCCCGACATGACCATTCATACCTCTGTGCTTACTGCTATCGGCAACACGCCGCTCATTCGCCTGAACGCAGCGTCACAGGCGACAGGATGCGAGATTCTCGGTAAAGCCGAATTCATGAACCCCGGCCAGTCGGTCAAGGACCGCGCCGCGCTCTACATCATTCGCGACGCGGAACGCCGTGGGCAGTTGCGGCCCGGCGGCACGATCGTAGAGGGCACTGCTGGCAACACAGGCATCGGCCTTTCGCTTGTCGCCAACGCGCTGGGTTACAAGACAGTCATCGTCATTCCCGAAACGCAGAGCCAGGAAAAGAAGGACGCGCTGAAGCTTCTCGGTGCGCAACTGATTGAAGTGCCAGCGGCCCCCTACTCCAACCCGAACAATTACGTGAAGGTCTCCGGTCGCTTGGCCAAGCAGCTTGCCGCAACAGACCCCAACGGTGCGGTCTGGGCAAACCAGTTCGACAACATCGCCAACCGTCAAGCTCACATCGAAACCACCGCGCCGGAAATCTGGGACCAGACGGATGGCCGCGTAGATGGATTCGTCTGCGCTGTTGGTTCGGGCGGCACATTGGCGGGCGTTGCGGATGGCCTTCGCGACTTCAATCCCGATATCAAGATCGGACTGGCGGACCCGGATGGCGCCGCCTTGTTCGAGTTTTACAAGAACGGTGCCCTGAAATCCGAAGGCAGCTCCATTACCGAGGGCATTGGACAGGGGCGTATCACGGCCAATCTGGAGGGTTTCGAACCGGATTTCGCCTACCGCATTTCGGATGCGGAAGCCCTGCCGGTGCTGTACGATCTGGTGACGACAGAAGGACTTTGCCTCGGCGGCTCCTCGGGAATCAATGTTGCCGGTGCAATTCGACTTGCCCGCGACCTCGGTCCGGGGCATACAATCGTTACCATTCTTTGTGACTACGGTAACCGTTACCAGTCGAAGCTTTTCAACCCGGACTTCCTGCGGTCCAAGGGACTTCCCCTGCCCCTGTGGCTGACTGAAAAGCGCGAGATACCGGTGCCGTACGAAACCGTCTGAGGTCTGCGCCCATATGTCTGTGAATGCCCTGTTTCGTGATGATTTTTATCTTTCCACATGCGAAGCGGTGGTAACAGCAGTCCATGAAGATGGCGGCATAGAGCTGGATCAGACCTGCTTTTATGCCACATCCGGCGGCCAGCCCGGCGATACCGGGCATATGCTGCGCGCCGATGGCTCGCGGATCGATCTCGGCCTGACACGGCACGGCATCGAGAAAAGCGTGATCATCCATAGTCCCATCGAAGGTCAGCCATCTCCAGACATCGGGGAAAAGGTGACGCTCCATGTCGATTGGCCGCGCCGCTACAAGCTTATGCGCATGCACACCGCCTGCCATCTGCTTTCCGTTGTCTGCTCTTGGCCGATCACCGGTGCTGCCGTGGGTGAGGAGGAATCCCGCGTCGATTTCGACATGTCCGAGACAATCGACAAGGACGAGGTCACTGCAAAGCTGATGGCTTTGGTCGAGGAGGATCACCCGGTATTTCTGAAATGGATTACCGACGAGGAACTTGCTGCCAATCCCGACATCGTCAAATCCAAGAACGTGCGCCCTCCAGTGGGGCTAGGCCGCGTCAGCCTCGTTTGCATCGGAGACAACTCTTCCGTTGACAGCCAGCCCTGCGGCGGCACTCATGTGGCCAAGACGCAGGAAGTGGGCGATATTCACATCGCCAAGATCGAAAAGAAGGGCAAGGAGAATCGCCGCTTCCGAATCCGTTTCGGCAAGCCCGGCCTTTCCGCCTGATTTTTTAGGAGACACATCGTGACCACGGATAAAAGCCGTTTCGTCGTTTCGGCGGATTGGGTCGAGCAACAGCTTGGCACCCCAGACTTCAAACTCGTCGATGCCTCCTGGTATCTGCCTGCGCATAAGCGCAATGGCAAAGAGGAATTTCTGGCAGGCCACCTGCCCGGCGCCGTGTTTTTCGATCAGGATGTGATCGCAGACCACAGCACGGGCCTGCCGCACTCCCTGCCCTCGCCGCAGGTCTTCGCTCAGGAAGTCGGCAATCTTGGCATCGATGCTGGTGCCACGATCGTTGTGTATGATGGTCCCGGCTTTTTCTCCGCACCGCGCGTCTGGTGGATGCTGCGCATCATGGGTGCCGAAAAGGTCTACGTACTGGACGGTGGTCTGGATGGATGGAAGGCGGCAGACAAACCGCTGGAAACCGGCGTTCCGAACATCGAACCAGAAACCTTCGAAGTTCATTTCAATCCCAAACGCATCACCTCATTTGCGGCCATGCGCGCCGTCGTTGACGATGGTGAGGAGCAGATTGCCGATGCACGCGGCGCAGGACGCTTCACCGGTGACGAAGCCGAGCCCCGCGCCGGTATGCGTTCCGGCCATATGCCCGGTGCTCGCAACCTGCCCGCCACGGCATTTGCCGAAAACGGGCACTTCAAGGACCTCCCGACCATCCGCCGCATGTTTACCGAAGCTGGAATAGACCTGACACAGCCGGTCATCACCAGCTGTGGTTCGGGCGTCACCGCGGCGGTCATCACTCTGGCACTGGAATCACTCGGCCATTTCGATAATTCGCTTTACGATGGCTCGTGGTCGGAATGGGGCTCCAAAGAGGACACTCCGATCGTGACCGGACCAGCCGAGCCAATCGTCGTAAAAGACGTCGGCCCGCTCAAAGCCCATGTCACGCAGTTGGAGATGACAGCGCCACCGAAGGTCAGCCTGCCGGTGCCGGTCAACATCCAGACGGCGATCATGCGCACGACGGACATTCCGCTGCATTTCTACCGCTATCTCTATTGGCGCGTTGGCAAACGCTGGCACTGGCAAAAGCGCATGCGCATGAGCGACGCCGAGCTTTCCGTAACGCTGCGGGATCCGGCCAATTCGGTCACGGTGCTCTATCTCAACGGCGCGCCCGCCGGTTTCTTCGAACTCAATCGCATCAATACGGATGTGACCGAGTTGTCCTATTTCGGGCTGATGGAAGAAGCGATCGGTGCAGGCGTCGGCAAATGGTTTCTGTTGCAGGCGCTTTACGCGGCTTGGCAGGACAACCCTAAAAAGATCACCGTTTCCACCAACACGCTGGATCACCCGCGTGCGCTACAACTCTACCAGATGATGGGCTTTTCCCCCGTCAGCACGTCCGAGGCCTGGGTCGAGCCGCTGACGGATAGCGAGTATCTGGAGATTTCGCGGCGGGGGTAAGCGCGTCTCGCACGCCCCTCATGCTGAGGTACTTTGCCCATCGGGCAAAGCCTCGAAGCACCCATCTGAGCTGTGACCCGCAGTCCTCGCCCTTCCAGGCTCCTGCAGAGCACCTCAGGATGAGGACTGCTACCGCCGCTACGCACAATCACGCGTTGGGCGGAGATGCATCCGAGCCTAAAGCTCCTGCCCCAAATTCACAGCGGTCGGAATTTCCTGGGCAGGATCACTTTCCTTCTCGCTGCCACCGCTGGCCAGATGCGCGGCGATCAGTTCACCGTGAAATCTGGCCATTTCGTAGCAATAGGTGATTTCGCGCTTTTCCGCTGACCAGTAGACGTCAGGGCGACCGCAGGTGCGGGCCGTCAGCTTTACATCACCCTTGAGTTTGTAACCGTTGAAGCTGCGGGCAATCAGGTCCAGAATTTTTGATTCCTTGACGATGGTGGCGTAGATATCCAGAAACGGATCGCGAACAGGTTCGTACCGGGCCGTGAATTTGGTGGCACCAGCCTTCGCCACGAACGGCTTCAACGCATCATTCCACCGCTCAACAGTCTGTGGATAGGCTGCTTCGCAAGCCTTCCAATCGTTCTTTGGCAGGCCCATCATATCAGCCAGATCACCGTATCCGCCTGCATCTTTGCCTACCATCAGGCAAGCCATCTGGCGGTCGCGCGTAGTATTGGGAACGAGCGTGGAGTATACCGGGGCTGCATGGTCTGGCAGGGCCTGTGAAGAGCGTGCCAGATACCAGCTGTCGGTCGCATTGACGATTGCCGTATCGAGCCATTCCTCATTGGCTTCCAGCATCATGGTGCCTGCCAGTTGGTCTGCGGAGTTTGCACCCGCATCGGCCTCGGGCAGCGCCAGATCGGAGATCAGCATTTTTGCTGCTTCGTGATAGAGGCCGAAAATCGCATTACCGATGACGAAATTCACCGTCTGCTGCAACTGGTCATCCGAAAGACCGTCTAGCGCGGGCGCGTTTTGCGCATGGGCAGCAGGTGAAAGAAACGAAAACACGGTGACCAGAGAAGCGGTCATCAACCTGCGCAGCATGGACATGAACTTTCCAAAAAGAGGACGTTCGATTGATTGCCACACTCAACGGCACAAGCAATGGGGTGGTCGCCTCCAGACGCAAGAAACGGGTGGATACACGCATGTTTGAAGAGCATAGCGACAAACAAGCAACGCTCAAGGAGACGCTATGACCAAGATCATTTTCACCGCCATGAATGCCGATGAGGCAGACGAACTTCGCCGCGGCAAATTGGACGCTAACGGCCAGAAACCGGAGCTTTCCATCGCTGCGGGAAGCTTTCCCTGCCGGGTCTGCCTCGGGCAGATCAAGGACGGCGAAGCCATGCTGTTGCTGGCCTATCGACCATTTCCAAGCCTGCAACCCTTCGCTGAGACTGGCCCGATTTTCATCCACGCCGAATCATGCAGTGCCTATGAAGCGCAGGAAATCCTGCCGCCCATGCTCGAAAGCCCTGACTATATCGTGCGCGGCTACAGCCATGCCGACCGCATCGTCTATGGCACCGGCGCCGTGACGCCGACCGAAGGAATCACCGAGCGAGCCAGGGAATTGCTGGCGAATGACGATATCGCCTATGTGCATGTCCGGTCCGCGCGCAACAATTGCTACCAGTGCCGGATCGACCGGGCGTGAAACGTCATTCCACCCAATTTTATCGAATATTCTAAACGGCCATCAAACCTTCTGTGCGATTTTGACACAAAGACAAAACAGGGGGCTGACACGATGACCGGCAGTATGAGCATGCAAAATCGCGGTGCGGGCCGCAGCAAGACCCGCATCTACGGTACGGTTCAATATTTCAACCAGACAGTCAAAGGCCGCGTAGTCGATCTCTCGGCCACCGGCATGGCGTTGGAACTCGAAGGGGCCTTCGCAGCCGCAAAAGGCAGCCGCGTGAAGGTACAAAGCGAGGATCTGGGTTTCATCGAAGGTACGGTTCAATGGCAGCATGCCAACCGGCTGGGTCTGCAATTACAGCTTTCCACCAACACGCTGGCACAGCTTTCCTCTTACTTTCGTTTCTTCCATGAAGAGGTGAAGCCGACGCTGGCGGGATGAGGCGATTTTACCGGATGGTTCAAAAATCCGGGGTAAGTCATATGCCTGTCATTTTGATGATGGACTCCTTGGGAATTCGTCTTAGGCTGCACCTTTTCCATGCAGCCTGAATTCCATCGAGGAGTTTCCATGTCTTCGCTTATCGGCCTTCATCCCATCACGCGCCGCTCGCTGCTGAGCGGCATTGCGGCATCTTCCGCCTTCGTCATGCTGCACCCGTTTGCGGCGCGCGCACAGGGCAATCAGGCGCATCTGCGCATCATGGAAACGACCGACATCCACGTCCACGTTTTCCCTTATGATTATTACGCCGATAAGCCGAACGACACGCTGGGCCTCGCCCGCACCGCCTCCATCATCGACAGCATTCGCGCAGAAGCCGGCAACTCCATGCTGGTGGATAACGGCGACTTCCTTCAGGGCAACCCGCTGGGCGACTACATCGCCTATGAGCGTGGCATGAAGGCCGGTGACAAGCACCCGGTCATCAACGCCATGAACGTGCTGGGCTATGATTGCGGCACGCTTGGCAACCACGAGTTCAATTACGGCCTCGACTTCATGTTCAACACGCTGGGCGGTGCTGGCTTTCCTTACGTCTGCGCCAATTTGACCAAGGGACAGCTGGCGTCCAATCCAAAGCAGGACGACCTCTTCTTCAAGCCTTTCGTCATCCTCGACAAGCAGATCAAGGACGGTTCTGGCGCAACCAGCACCGTCAAGGTCGGCATCATCGGCTTCGTGCCGCCGCAGATCATGATGTGGGATGCGAAGAACCTCGAAGGCAAAGCGCAGACGCGCGACATCGTGGATGCTGCCAAGGCTTGGGTGCCCGTCATGAAAGAACAGGGCGCCGATATCATCATCGCGCTTTCGCACTCCGGTATCGAAGGCAAAGGCCAGAGCGACCGCATGGAAAACGCCTCGCTGTATCTGGCTGGCGTCAAGGATATCGATGCTATCTTTACCGGCCACCAGCATCTCGTCTTCCCCGGCCCCAAGACCTGGGAAGGCATTGAGGGCGCCGATCCGGTCAAGGGCACGCTGATGGGCAAGCCTGCCGTCATGGCCGGTTTCTGGGGCTCGCATATGGGCCTCATTGATCTGCTGCTGGAAAAGGATGGCAAGAGCTGGAAGATCGTGGACTTCACCAGTGAAGCACGCCCGATCTATCACCGCGACGACAATCGCAAGATCGTGGCCGACGTCAAGGACAAGCCGGAGGTCATCGCCGCCGTCAAAACCGACCACGAAGCCACCCTCGCCTACGTCCGTCGCCCAGTCGGCAAGACATCCGCGCCGCTCTACTCCTACTTCGCGCTGGTGGCCGACGATCCATCCGTGCAGATCGTGTCCAATGCGCAGACCTGGTACATCAAGGACATGTTGAAGGAAGGCCAGTACAAGGACCTCCCCGTGCTTTCAGCGGCAGCTCCCTTCAAGGCTGGTGGCCGTGGCGGCTCGGATTACTACACCGATGTCCCCGCCGGTGACATTGCCATCAAGAACGTCGCCGACCTCTACCTCTATCCTAACACCGTGCAGGCCGTGCTGATCACCGGCGCGCAGGTCAAGGACTGGCTGGAAATGTCGGCGGGCATGTTCAAGACGGTGGAAGCAGGCGCAAAAGACGCACCGCTGCTGAACAATGAATTCCCGTCCTACAATTACGATGTCATCGATGGCGTGACCTACCAGATCGACATTTCCAAACCGGCGAAGTTCGACAAGGACGGCAAGGCGGTCAACCCGGATGTCAGCCGCATCGTCAATCTCCAGTTCGAAGGCAAGCTGATCGACCCGGAACAGAAATTCGTGGTGGCAACGAACAATTACCGCGCCAGCGGTGGCGGCAAGTTCCCCGGCATTTCATCCGACAAGATCATCTTCGTCGCGCCTGATACCAACCGCGACGTGATCGTGCGCTACATCATCGCGCAGGGCACCATCAACCCGTCTGCGGATGATAACTGGTCCTTCGCGCCCGTGGCCAACACGACCGCCGTGTTCGAAACCGGACCGAAGGCACGCCAATACGCCAAGGACGTGAAGGGCGCAAAGATCGAGGAAGCCGGTGACGGCGCCGAAGGCTTTGCGAAGTTCCGCCTGACCCTCTAAGACAAAAATACCGTGAGGCGCGCGTTCAACCGTGCGCCTCACGGCTTTTCGGCATCTTCCGTTTCAGTGGCTGTGCATCGTTCTCGTAAAATTGTTTTCCGCACATGCTCCAAATCCATTTTTTTCTCGTAATGTGAAACATATCTTACGAAGCCAACGTACTGGGTATTGGATAGCAATATCGCCGATTGGTTTCTCAGGAGGTTTCCATGCCCGCCTATCGCCCACCCCGTATCTCTTCTGCCGAAATCACCCCGCGTGACGTCTACCTGTCCCGACGCAATTTTCTGGGAACCGCAGCCGGTCTCGCTGCCATGGGTCTGACAGCTGAGAGCGCTCTCGCCGCACCGCTGACCGCCAAGCCCGGCCCTTACAAGCTGGATGACAAGCTGACGCCGCTCGATGCCGTGACCAGATACAACAACTTCTACGAATTCGGCACGGGAAAATCAGATCCGAAAGAGAATGCTGGAAACTTCAAGCCGACACCATGGACGGTGAAAGTCGATGGGCTGGTCGGCAAGCCGCAGGAATTCGGGATCGAAGACCTGCTGAAATCCCCGCTGGAAGAGCGTACCTATCGCATGCGCTGCGTCGAGGGCTGGTCCATGGTCATCCCGTGGATCGGGTTCTCGCTGTCTACCCTGCTGGACAAGGTAGAGCCGCTTGGCAGCGCGAAATATGTCAAATTTGAAACCGTTGTCCGCCCGGAAGAGATGCCTGGCCAGAGCGGTTTGTTCCAGCCCCTGGACTGGCCTTACGTTGAAGGACTACGTCTTGATGAGGCTCGCCACCCCCTGACGATTCTCGCTGTCGGTCTTTACGGTGAAACGCTGCCGAACCAGAACGGCGCGCCAATCCGCCTTGTCGTGCCGTGGAAATACGGTTTCAAGGGCATCAAATCCATCGTGCGGATTTCTTTGGTCGAAAAGCAGCCGGAAACGACGTGGAAGAACTCAAACGCGCGCGAATATGGCTTCTACTCCAACGTCAATCCGAAGGTGGATCATCCACGCTGGAGCCAGGCGACCGAGCAACGCATCGGAGACGGTGGCTTTTTCAGCACGCAGAGAAGACCCACGTTGATGTTCAACGGCTATGATGAAGTTGCAAGCCTTTATACCGGGCTGGATCTGAAGGCGAATTACTGATTATGGCGTTCGCCCTCTCGCTCCCATCTTTGCCGAAACGATATCAGCCGACGGCCATCTGGGCGCTTTATGTCGTCGGTCTGGCGCCCGGTGTCTGGTATTTCTATCTCGCTGCTACCGGCGGGCTGGGTTTCAATCCGGTCAAGGATTTCGAACATCTTCTCGGCATATGGGCATTGCGTTTCCTATGCCTGGGTCTCGTCGTCACGCCACTACGCGATCTCTTCAACATCAATCTTATCGCCTACCGACGGGCACTGGGGCTGATCGCGTTCTATTACGTGCTGGCGCATTTTGCGGTCTATCTGGTGCTAGATCGCGGTTTGGTCTTCAGCTCCATCCTCTCGGACATTCTCAAGCGGCCCTACATCATGTTCGGCGCGGCAGGTCTTGTTATGCTGATTCCGCTGGCGCTAACGTCCAACCGCTGGTCGATCCGTACTCTGGGCTCACGCTGGAACACGCTGCACCGCTTGACCTACTTCGTCCTGATTGCTGGCATTTTGCATTTCGTGCTGGCACGCAAGTCGCTGACGCTAGAGCCGGTCTTCTACATCGCGGTGATGCTCGTTCTGCTCGGTTATCGAACCGTCAGACCCGCCATTATGGCTCGGAAACGGGCTCGCAAAGCCGCTCTTTCGCCAAGAAGCGCTCCGCGATGAGCGCGGCCATCGCTATGCCCATCCCGTAAGACACGATATTCCACAGCGAAAAGACGCGACCGAGGAGTAAGGCTCCCGATGTCGTCGCGCGAAATGCATCCAGCGCTGGAAAATGCACAAGCCGGATCGCTTCGACAACGATTGCCACCACGCATGCAACCGCGACGGCCAAACGCCGTTTGCGCCGCGGTAAGATGGTCGCCACGAGCAGATAGACCATCGATCCCCACAGCACCGACCCACCATATTTCACGACGATGAATGGCAACCCGATCGTGTAACCGTATCGCCGCAGCGCCAGTCCGGCGACGATCACCACACACGCCGCGATAAAAAGCGCGGAACGGCTGTCGTAAAATCGGTGAGCATCCTTGATCATCATGTCGCTTTATTTCCGGTTTGTTGTAGAGATACAATCCTGCCGCGCAAAAGGACCGATGGCTTTGACAAGCGAAACCACCTACCCCGCCAGCCGTCTGTCCACGCTCGACGCCTTCCTTTGCGATCGACAGCCGTGGGGCGAGTTGAAAGGCCTAAAGCGTTTCATCGTCGAGTTTCTCTATTTCGGTATCAAGGAAGCGCGAGCCTGCATGTTTGCCGGGCTTTTTTTTATCTCGATCTTTCTGGTACCGCGAGACGGCCTGCTTGGCCTGCCCCGCTATGATGTTCTGCTGGTGATCGCTCTTGGCATTCAGTTCTTCATGATCTGGAGCAAACTGGAAACACTGGACGAAGCCAAGGCGATTTTGCTCTTTCACGTCGTCGGCTTCGCACTCGAAGTCTTCAAGACATCCAGCGCCATCCAGTCATGGTCCTATCAGGATTTCGCCTATACCAAGGTTCTCGGTGTGCCCCTGTTTTCCGGTTTCATGTATGCCGCCGTCGGCAGCTACATCATTCAGGCATGGCGCCTGCTCGATGTCCGCATCCGCCACCATCCGCCCTATTGGATGGCCTCGCTGATGGGCATCGCGATCTACGCCAACTTCTTCACCCACCACTTCATCGGCGATTACCGCTGGTACATCGCCGCCTGCGCCATAGGCCTCTATGCCCGCGCCACTGTCATCTACCGTCCCTATGATCGCGACCGCAAAATGCCGCTTCTGCTCTCCTTCATCCTAATCGGCTTTTTCGTCTGGCTCGCAGAAAACATTTCTACCTTCTTCGGCATCTGGAGCTACCCTAACCAACTCGGCGCATGGTCGGCAGTGCATATCGGCAAATGGAGCTCATGGTCCCTGTTGGTTATCATGACGTTCTCGATCGTTTCTCATCTGAAGCACATCAAAGGCCGGATCTCAGTGCCGGAGTGAGCTGGAACGTCCCATGAAAATTGCCGCAGCACAGAGCATCTTAACAAAAGACGTCGCCGAAAACGGCCGGACTATACGCTCGCTCATTCACCAGGCAGCAGATCAAGGTGCCCGCCTCGTCAATTTCTGCGAGGGTGCGCTATCGGGCTATACGAAGGCACAAATTAATTCTCCCGACGACTGGCAAAACTTCGATTGGAATACACATGCCACCGAGCTCGAAGCCATAGCTGAGACATGCAGGGAAAAAAGCATATTTGCAGTGATCGGGTCAGCATCTCCGCTGCCCCCGCCTCACCCGCCGCGCAACAGCCAATACATCATCAATGATCACGGCGAGATGATTGCGCGATACGACAAGCGATATCTCTCAAATTCCGAACTTGATGGCTGGTTCACACCGGGAAAACATCCGACCACCTTCGAAGTCGATGGCTACCGCTTTGGTTGCCTAACGTGCATCGAAGTGCAGTTTCCAGAATTGTTCATGGAATACGAACGTCTCGACGTCGATGCGATTCTGTTTTCGTCCTATGGAATAGGAAACTTTTTTCAGATCGCGCTACGCGCCCATGCCGGTTTCAATTGGGTCTGGATCAGTGGCGCAACACCCGCGCAAAAAGCGCCTCAAGGCCCTGCGGGCATTTTAGGGCCGGATGGAAAAGTCATCGCAGCCTGCACAGTGGAGCCAAGCAATCAATTGGTCTTTGCAAAACTTGATAGAGAAGACGCCCATTATGACGGGCCCCTTAACAAAGCTCGCCCATGGCGAAGAGCCGCAAGGCAGGGAACGATTTACGCGGAAAAGCAGATCGATGCAGATTGATCAGGGCCAGCGCTGATGAGAGAGGCCAGAGAGGTAGGACGCAGGATCAATAGCTGGTGCGTCCTTCTCTCCGTTCTGTTTCATGGCCTTCTCTGTATTTTCCTTTTTCTCACGCCTTCTCCTCCACCGAATTCTGTCCCACAAGATGGGAGCATCAGCGTCCAAATCATCCCGTCAGCCCCTGCCGCGCTCCAGCCAGTTATGCCGTCTCCCTCTGCAAATGACGTGTCAGCTAAGCCTGCCCCATCCGCGACTTCTTCGTCACCCGGCAAAGAACCCGTTACCGAGCCAGCGGCAAGCTTGAGGACACCGCCGCAGAAAGTCTTGGATGAAGACAACAAAACCAGTTTTGTGAAGCCAACACGAATGCTCTCGGAAGATGTTCTCGCGGACCGCAGAAGCACACAGGCACGAGAGGCGCTGAAACAGCTTGCGCCGGCAGATCAGATTGAGCAGCTTTGTAATCTGGAGGCCATGGCGCAAGTCGGCGCGTGGAGCAAGGAACTGAAGCCAGACCGGGTCGTGGCCTATGCCATGGCCGATCCTAAAGTGTCAGGTAGCGCATTCGTCGCCGAGGGCGCGGCCATCCACAGCGAGCGTGACTGGTATCGTCTTCAATTCAAATGCCAACTGGCCACGGATAAAACGAAAGTCGCTGCGTTTGAATTTCTGCTGGGAGATTCGATCCCAAGAGAAATCTGGGGCGAACATAATCTGCCGGATGAAGATGGAGCGTCTGATTGATCCACCCATCAGCACGCCGATAACAAGCTGAACCACTCTTCAAGATAGTCCGCAAAAAGAACAAAAAGCCGGGTGATCTCTCACCCGGCTTTTCATTACTTGACGCTTTTCAGCGCCTGATATTATGCAGCTTCGGCTTCAGCAGCTTCTGCAGCAACGCGAGCCTTGTCGGCCTTGCCCTTGGCGTCTACGTCGCGTTCTACGAACTCGACAACAGCCATGGCAGCGTTGTCGCCCTGACGGTAGCCAGCCTTCATGATGCGCAGGTAGCCGCCGTTACGGGTGGCGTAACGTTCAGCGATAGCATCGAACAGCTTGCGAACTGCGTCCTGATCCTTGATCTGGGACACGGCCTGACGACGAGCGTGCAGGTCGCCGCGCTTGCCGAGCGTTACGAGACGTTCGACGATCGGGCGAATTTCCTTCGCCTTTGGAAGCGTCGTTACGATCTGCTCATGCGTGATGAGCGAAGCAGCCATGTTGGCAAACATTGCCTTGCGGTGGCTGGCGGTTCTATTGAGCTTGCGGCCTGAATTTCCGTGGCGCATTGCTATTCTCCTTTATGCAGGTTCCTATCCGGGCCTGCCGTTTCCTGGCACATGCAGGCGATGTGCCTGCTGTTTGACGGGGAAAGGCAGTCTTTAAAGGGCCTGCCTTTTTATTGGTTAATACTGATCTTCGTAACGCTTAGCGAGATCTTCGATGTTCTCTGGCGGCCATGCTGGCACTTCCATGCCGAGGTGCAGACCCATGGAAGCGAGAACTTCCTTGATTTCGTTGAGCGACTTGCGACCAAAGTTCGGTGTGCGAAGCATTTCGGCTTCTGTCTTCTGAATGAGATCGCCAATGTAGACGATGTTGTCGTTCTTCAGGCAGTTTGCCGAACGAACGGACAGTTCCAACTCGTCGACCTTCTTGAGAAGCGCCGGGTTGAATGCCAGTTCGGTCACAGATTCTTCTTCTGCTTCCTTCTGCGGCTCGTCGAAGTTGACGAAGACGCCGAGCTGGTCCTGAAGAATACGAGCGGCGAAGGCAACGGCGTCTTCGCCGGAAACCGAACCGTTGGTCTCGATCGTCATGATCAGCTTGTCGTAGTCCAGAACCTGACCTTCACGGGTGTTTTCCACCTTGTAGGACACTTTCTTGACCGGAGAATAAAGGCTGTCCACCGGAATAAGACCGATCGGTGCATCTTCCGCGCGGTTACGCTCTGCAGGCACATAGCCCTTGCCGTTGTTGACGGTGAATTCCATGCGGATTTCAGCGCCATCATCCAGAGTGCAGATGACGTGGTCAGGGTTGAGGATTTCGATGTCGCCGACCGTCTGGATATCGCCAGCGGTTACGGCACCTGGACCCTGCTTGCGCACGACCATGCGCTTGGAATCGTCACCATCCATCTTGATGGCGATTTCCTTGATGTTCAGCACGATGTCCGTCACGTCTTCCCGAACGCCGGGAATGGAGGAGAACTCGTGCAGAACGCCGTCGATCTGAACCGCTGTTACAGCGGCGCCACGCAGAGACGACAAGAGAACGCGACGAAGCGCGTTACCGAGCGTCAGACCGAAACCGCGTTCCAGCGGCTCGGCAACCAGCGTTGCCTTGGTGCGGCTGGAAGACGTGAACTCGACCTTGTTCGGCTTGATCAGTTCCTGCCAATTCTTTTGAATCATCTTTAAACCTTCCGTTCGCCGCCACCATCCAATCGTGGCGGACCGAGCATGATCACCGAGAGGAACCATAGGGTTCATCGGAGGGTTTGAAAGCGTTGGAAAACCGGACAAGCCGGCCACCCCACGCCGATTACGCGAAAATTCCGCCAGACCGAAGGTAAGGCGGAATTCCCTGACAGAAACGCGTTAGACGCGGCGCTTCTTGCGCGGGCGGCAACCGTTGTGCGGGATCGGCGTTACGTCGCGGATCGAAGTGATCATGAAACCTGCAGCCTGGAGAGCGCGAAGTGCGGACTCACGGCCAGAACCTGGACCGCAAACCTCTACCTCAAGCGACTTCATGCCGTGTTCCTGAGCCTTCTTGGCGCAATCTTCAGCAGCGATCTGGGCAGCGAACGGGGTCGACTTACGCGAACCCTTGAAGCCCTTTGCACCAGCAGACGACCAGGCAATAGCATTGCCCTGCGCGTCGGTAATGGTGATCATCGTGTTGTTGAAGGTCGAGTTGACGTGCGCTACGCCCGACGTGATATTTTTACGTTCGCGACGTTTAACGCGAGTGGCTTCCTTGGCCATGGTCTACCTTTCATTGATCTCTTCACCGCCGTAACACCAGCGGCTACACCGGCGAAAAGCCTTACGGACTTTTCGCCAAACTCAGAAAGGCTGGCGCGGCTTGCACCAGCCTTCCCATTCCGGAAAACCGGAAAATTACTTCTTCTTACCAGCAATCGCCTTCGCTGGACCCTTGCGGGTACGAGCGTTGGTGTGCGTGCGCTGACCGCGGACCGGAAGGCCACGACGGTGACGAAGGCCACGGTAGCAACCAAGGTCCATGAGACGCTTGATGTTCATCGATGTTTCGCGACGAAGATCACCTTCGACGCGATAATCGCGGTCGATGGTTTCGCGAATCTGAAGGACTTCTGCATCCGTCAGTTGATGAACGCGCTTTTCAGCCGGAATACCGACCTTTTCCATGATTTCCTGCGCGAATTTCGAACCAATCCCGTGAATATAGGTCAACGCGATAACAACGCGCTTTGCAGTCGGGATGTTGACGCCAGCGATACGTGCCACGTCTATACTCCTTGCGTTCCAGTTGCCATCCGGCAAGTGGTGCTTTCATTTGAGCGACATGATGCTGCCGCCAGTTCAAATTGATGTTCGTCACAAGTCAAAACGACTGAACCCGGACTTTCCTTCCCTAAAGGAAAATCCGCGCCAGTCGCTTGGGTTGTCGCGAGTTGGCGCGGTGTTTAACGGAATCGGTTCAAAAAAGCAACCGGCCCCGCCAAGATTCTTTAGATACGCGCGGCAGATGCCCCGGCAGTGTTGTCTTTTTCAAGCGCGGCTTCGATAGCAGCCGTCACGACATCCATATCGGCCATGCCATCCAGCACCACGAGTTCGCCCTGCTCCTGATAGTATTGAGACAGAGGCGCCGTTTTTTCGCGGTACTCGGACAGACGCTTGCGGAACGATTCGGGATTGTCATCCGAACGAACAGTTCCACCGGCAGCCACCGTTTCAGCAACGCGATTTTCGATTCGGCGCACCAGCGCTTCTTCGTCTACCCGCAGCTCTATCACGCCATCGAGAGTGAGATTCTTCTGCCGCATATTATCCGCAAGCGCTTTGGCCTGCGGAACCGTGCGTGGGTAACCATCGAGAATGAAACCATTGGCACAGTCAGGCTGCTCAATGCGTTCGGACACGATCTGGTTGACGATATCATCCGATACGAGACCACCGGCATCCATCACTTCCTTGGCGCGTTTCCCGATTTCCGATCCGTCGTTGACGGCAGCACGAAGCATGTCGCCGGTCGATAGCTGCGGAATGGCATATTTGTCCGTCAGGCGCTTGGCCTGGGTTCCCTTGCCAGCACCCGGCGGTCCCAAAAATATCAGTCTCATCGTCCCCTCTTTCCTCCACGCAGTTTCGATTTCTTGATCAGCCCCTCATATTGCTGAGCGATCAGGTGACCCTGAATCTGTGCCACAGTATCAAGAGTTACACTGACAACGATCAAAAGCGAAGTACCACCAAGGGCTAATGGGATGCCCGTGCGCGCAATCAACGTTTCCGGGAGAATACACACGAAGACGAGGTAGATCGCGCCCACGACGGTGATACGGGTCAAAACATAGTCGATGTACTCGGCTGTTCGCTCGCCTGGACGAATACCAGGGATAAAGCCGCCATGCTTCTTCAGATTGTCAGCCGTGTCCTTCGGATTGAAGACGATTGCCGTGTAGAAGAATGCAAAGAACGCAATCAGCATACCGTAGAACAACATGAACAGTGGCTGGCCATGCTGCAACGACGCAATGATGGTCGTGGCCCAAGGTGGCAGGTTCGTGCTGTTCGTGAAGCCGGCTGCCGTTGCAGGCAGAAGCAGCAGCGATGACGCGAAGATCGCAGGAATGACGCCAGCGGTGTTCAGCTTCAGCGGCAGGTGCGACGTGTCGCCCTGGAACATGCGGTTGCCCACCTGTCGCTTCGGATACTGGATCAGAAGGCGACGCTGCGCGCGCTCGACGAACACGATCAGTGCAATCACGCCAATGGCGACCACAATGACCATGAGAATGAGACCGGTGGACAAAGCGCCCGTACGACCCAGTTCCAACGTACCAGCCAGAGCCTTTGGCAAACCAGCGGCAATACCAGCAAAGATGATCAACGAGATACCGTTACCGATACCACGCGACGTGATCTGCTCGCCAAGCCACATCAGGAACATCGTGCCGCCGAGCAGAGTGATGACCGTGGAAATGCGGAAGAAGACGCCGGGATCGACGACGAGCCCTGCCCCGCCTTCAAGACCAACGGCAATGCCATAGGCCTGGAGCGTACCGAGCAGCACCGTGCCGTAACGCGTGTACTGGTTGATGATCTTGCGACCCGCCTCACCTTCCTTTTTCAAGGCTTCGAGGGACGGAACGACCGATGTCATCAGCTGCACGATGATCGATGCGGAAATGTAAGGCATGATGCCGAGCGCGAAAATCGCCATGCGCTCTACAGCGCCGCCCGCAAACATGTTGAAGAGACCGAGAATACCGTTCGCCTGCCCCTGAAAGGCGCGTGCATAGGCTTCCGGGTTCAGACCAGGAAGCGGAATATGCGTGCCAAGGCGATAAACGAGAAGTGCGGCAAGGGTGAACCATAGGCGCTTTTTCAGATCTTCAGCTTTCGCGAAGGTCGAAAAATTCAGGTTCGAGGCCAGTTGTTCCGCTGCTGAAGCCATAAATTTCTCCGCATGACCCTTGTCCAGCGGCACGGAAACCGGCAATTCCGGAAAAGGTCTAAAAGATACTGGTTCAAAAACCGGGCTTCGGACGGATCATGGCTTTCTAGCCAAATCATGCCTCACCCTGTTTTCTTGCGTCCGCTCCACGTTCAATTGAACGCTTCGGAACTGTGAGGCTCCCCCCGCGACGTTTGCACGTCACTTGAGAGTATCCGCACAAGCCAACTTAATCGATTAGGATTCAAAGGCTTGTGCGACTTCGAGCACAAACGCCCGGAGTGAAACACACCGGGCGTTCAAGACGTTATATTACTCTGCGGCTTCCGCTGCAACAACCAGAAGCTTGATGGAACCACCAGCCTTCTCGATTTTTTCAACAGCAGACTTGGAAGCGCCGGCAACTTCGAAGGAAACCTTCGTTGTCAGCTCGCCGTCAGCCAGAATGCGCACGCCGTCCTTGACGCGACGGATAACGCCAGCAGCCTTGAGGGCAGCAGCATCAACAGTCGTCTTGGCATCGAGCTTGCCCGCATCGATAGCAGTCTGAACGCGACCGATCGATACTTCTGCATACTCGGATGCGAAGATGTTGGTGAAGCCACGCTTTGGCAGACGGCGGTAGATTGGCATCTGGCCGCCTTCGAAGCCGTTGACAGCAACGCCGGAACGAGCCTTCTGACCCTTGACGCCGCGACCACCGGTCTTGCCCTTGCCAGAACCGATACCGCGACCTACGCGGATACGATCCTTGGTGGAACCTTCGTTGTCTTTAATTTCATTGAGTTTCATGATGACTTCCTCCGTCTCACTTCTCGTCTACGACGCGAACGAGATGCTGGACAGCACGGATCATGCCGCGAACAGCCGGAGTATCCTCCAGAGTGCGCTGACGGTGCATCTTGTTGAGGCCCAGGCCGATCAGCGTCTGGCGCTGAACCGCAGGGCGGCGAATTGGGCTGCCGATCTGTTCGACCGTAACAGTCGTCTTGGCTTCAGTGGTCTTCTTGGCCATGATACTGCTCCTTATTCTTCAGCAGCGTTGCCGGAAGCGGCGCGGCGAGTCTGAAGGGTAGCATACTTAAGACCGCGCTGTGCAGCGATGTCCTTAGGATGAACCTGGTGCTTCAGGGCGTCGAACGTTGCACGAACCATGTTGTATGGGTTCGAGGAACCGGTCGACTTGGCAACGACGTCATGAACGCCGAGCGTTTCGAAAACTGCGCGCATTGGACCACCGGCGATGATACCAGTACCGGCCTTTGCAGAGCGAAGCAGAACCTTGCCAGCGCCGTGACGTCCGTTGACGTCGTGGTGCAGCGTACGGCCATCGCGAAGCGGAACGAAAATCAGATCGCGCTTTGCAGATTCGGTTGCCTTGCGGATCGCTTCTGGAACTTCACGAGCCTTGCCGTGACCGAAACCAACGCGACCCTTCTGGTCACCAACGACGACGAGAGCAGCAAAACCGAAACGACGGCCGCCCTTGACGACTTTTGCAACGCGGTTGATCGCAACCAGCTTGTCAACGAATTCGCTATCGCGCTCTTCGCGGTTCTGGCGATCGTCGCGAGAACCTCTTTTTTCCTGTGCCATTGTCCTTTTCCTTTTTCTTTTGCGGGTGGAACGGCATACGAAAAGACCATCGGCTTCATTGCTGAAACCCGCATGGTCCGGTGAAAATCCGCCCGGTCATTGCCGGGCGGAAAAGTCTTAGAAGTTCAGACCGCCTTCGCGGGCAGCTTCAGCCAAAGCCTTGATACGGCCGTGGTAAATGAAGGCGCCGCGGTCGAATACGACATCCTTGACACCAGCCTTGCCAGCGCGTTCAGCAACAAGCTTGCCAACTGCGGCAGCTGCTGCAACGTCTGCACCCGTCTTCAAAGACGAGCGCATGTCAGCCTCGAGCGTGGAGGCAGACGCAAGCGTCTTTCCAGCCACATCATCGATGACCTGAACGTAGATGTTCTTCGACGAGCGATGAACCGACAGGCGCGGACGACCGTTGGCAACCGCTTTAATCTGACGGCGCACGCGGTTCGCGCGACGTGCAAGTGCTTCTTTCCTGCTAGCCATTTCGCGTGATCCTTACTTCTTCTTGCCTTCTTTGCGGATGATCCGTTCTTCAGCGTACTTGACGCCTTTGCCCTTGTAGGGCTCGGGACCACGGTATTCGCGGATTTCCGCGGCAACCTGACCGACCTGCTGCTTGTTGATACCCGAAACGATGATTTCCGTTGGCTTCGGAACGGCAATGGTGATGCCTTCCGGAGTCTGGTAAACTACATCGTGGCTGAAACCGAGTGCCAGCTGCAGGTTCTTGCCCTGCATGGCAGCACGATAACCAACGCCGTTGATTTCGAGCTTGCGTTCGTAACCGTCCTTGACACCCTTGAAGATGTTCTCGACCATCGTGCGGGACATGCCCCACTTGGAACGAGCTTCCTTGGAGTCGTTGGCAGGCGTTACGGAAACCGCGCCATCTTCCAGTTTAACCTGAACTTCGTCATTGGCGACGAAGAACAGTTCGCCCTTAGGACCCTTGGCAGTAATCTTCTGGCCGTCGACATTGGCCGTCACACCTGCAGGAACCTGAACGGGCTTTTTACCGATACGAGACATATTTCTATCCTGTCTGTCCGTTAAGGAGATCCTTGCCCAGTCTTAGAAGACGGAGCAAAGAACCTCACCACCAACGTTCTGTTCGCGAGCCTGGTGATCAGCCATCACACCCTTCGGAGTCGAAAGGATCGTGATGCCGAGGCCATTCGCAACCTGCGGGATGGACTTGACCGAGACATAAACCCGGCGGCCCGGCTTGGACACGCGGCCGATCTCACGGATCACCGACGCGCCTTCGTAGTACTTCAGTTCGATGGTGAGCTCGGACTTGCCGTTCTCGAAATCGACCTTGGAATAACCGCGAATGTAGCCTTCCGCCTGAAGCACGTCGAGTACGCGTGCACGCAGGCTGGATGCTGGGGTGTTGACCGAAGACTTGCGACGGGCTGCACCATTGCGGATTCGGGTGAGCATATCACCCAAAGGATCAGTCATTGTCATGTGCCCGTCTCCTTACCAGCTCGACTTGACAATACCCGGCACCTTGCCGGAATTGCCCAACTCGCGAAGCGCGATACGCGACATCTTGAGTTTACGATAGAACGCGCGCGGACGGCCCGTTACTTCGCAGCGGTTGCGGATACGCGTCTTCGAGCCGTCACGCGGCAGCGAAGCGAGCTTCAGAGTTGCCTGGAACCGCTCTTCGATCGGAAGGGACTGGTTCATGACAATAGCCTTGAGGGAGGCACGCTTGCCAGCCTGCGAGGCAACTGTCTTGCGGCGGCGCTTGTTCTTTTCAACTGCGCTTGTTTTCGCCATATCGGAGTTCCTTTTCTACGCTCGTCGTTACGGTTACTGACGGAACGGGAAGTTGAACTCTGTCAGAAGAGCCCGTGCTTCGTCGTCCGATGTCGCCGTCGTGCAAACGATGATGTCCATGCCCCACATCTGATCAACCTTATCGTAGTTGATCTCTGGGAACACAATGTGCTCCTTGATGCCCATGGCGAAGTTGCCACGGCCGTCAAAGCTCTTGGGGTTCAGACCCCGGAAGTCGCGAACGCGCGGAAGCGCGATGTTGACCAGACGATCAAGGAATTCGTACATGCGGGCGCCACGAAGAGTAACCTTCGCGCCGATTGGCATGTGTTCGCGAACCTTGAAGCCCGCGATGGAATTGCGAGCCTTGGTGATGACAGGCTTCTGACCGGCAATAGCCGCCAAATCGCCAGCAGCAACTGTTGGCTTCTTAGAATCAGCCGTTGCTTCGCCAACACCCATGTTGATGACGATCTTGTCCAGCTTGGGGATCATCATAACGTTCGCGTAAGAGAACTTCTCTTGCATCGCGCCGCGAATACGGGAAACGTATTCAGCCTTGAGACGCGGCTCGTACTTGGACTCAGCCATCGATCACTTCTCCCGAACGCTTGGCCACACGGACCTTCTTGCCATCGATAACCTGGAAACCAACGCGAGTTGGCTTGCCATCCTTATCGGCGATGGCGAGGTTGGAAATGTGCAAGGAAGCTTCCTTGTTGATGATGCCGCCTTCCTGGCCCTGGGTCTGGCGCTGGTGACGTTTCACCATGTTTACGCCACTCACAAAAGCCCGGTCTTCTTTCGGCAAGACCTGTGTTACTTCGCCGGTACGGCCCTTGTCCTTACCGGTCAATACGACAACTTTGTCGCCTTTACGAATTTTCTGCATCGCTATCGCTCCTTACAGTACTTCTGGAGCCAGCGAGATGATCTTCATATGGTTCTTAGCGCGAAGTTCGCGTGGAACCGGTCCGAAGATACGGGTGCCGATCGGCTCTTTCTTGTTATCGATAAGAACGGCTGCGTTATTATCGAAACGGATGACGCTGCCGTCAGCGCGGCGGATGTCCTTGGCGGTACGAACAACAACCGCCTTCATCACGTCGCCCTTTTTGACGCGGCCGCGCGGAATTGCTTCCTTGATCGAAACGACAATAATGTCGCCAACGGAAGCATACTTACGCTTCGAGCCGCCCAGCACCTTGATGCACATGACACGACGTGCGCCGGAATTATCCGCCACGTCGAGGTTTGTTTGCATCTGAATCATGTCAGGTCGCCTTCTTGTTGTTACCGGACCGGTTGGGCACACCTAAACGGATGGCCCCCTGTTCCAGCTTATGAACTGTCTCTGTTTTCGCGCGGAATAATCGTGACAGGGTGGTTTCCTAAAGGACCTTCCGTGCGCATCAAAGCAAAAGAACGCCCGTGAACGAGCGTTCTTGTGCTGCTTCATACAGACTTTCGCGCATATAGCAAGGCCCGCGCGAAAATCTGTTGAAATTATGCCTGGGCGGAAACCACCGTCCAGCGCTTATCCTTGGAAATCGGTGCGCATTCCTCGATGGAAACGGTATCACCGATCTTGTACTGGTTGTTTTCGTCGTGCGCCTTGTACTTCTTCGAACGGCGAACGGTCTTCTGAAGCAGCGGGTGAGCGAATCGGCGCTCGACGCGAACCACGACAGTCTTCTCGTTCTTGTCGGACACAACGACGCCCTGCAGAATGCGTTTAGGCATATTATTCTTCCTTTAGGCCTTGGCTTCTGCCGCCTTCTGGCGGGCAATGGTTTTCACGCGGGCGATGTCCTTGCGGACTTCGTCAATGCGCGAGGACTTTTCCAACTGGCCGGTTGCCTTCTGGAAGCGCAGGTTGAACTGCTCTTTCTTCAGGTCGGCGAGTTTGTCCTTGAGCTGATCGGCGCTGAGGCCGCGAACGTCTTCGGCTTTCATGGTGCCTGCTCCTTACTCTGCGATGCGCTGAACGAAGCGCGTCTTAACCGAGAGCTTGGCCGCGCCGAGACGGAGCGCCTCGCGGGCGATCTCCTCGGAAACACCGTCGATCTCGAACATCATACGACCGGGCTTGACCTTGCATGCCCAGTATTCAACAGAACCCTTGCCCTTACCCATACGAACTTCGGTCGGCTTCGCCGTAACCGGAGTGTCTGGGAATACGCGGATCCACACACGACCAGCGCGCTTCATGTAACGCGTGATCGCGCGGCGGGCCGCCTCGATCTCGCGCGCGTTCACGCGGTTCGGTTCCTGCGACTTCAAGCCGAATTCACCGAATGCCAGGTCAAAGCCGCCCTTGGCCACGCCTTTAATGCGACCCTTAAACTGCTTACGGTACTTAGTACGCTTTGGCTGCAACATTTTCTAACTTCTCCGAGCTTATCTTTCGCCAGCGTCAATCAAGCGTTTTCGCGGCGACGGTCGCCACGATCGCCGCGCTCACGGCTTGCCGGACCCTGTGCATCGCCTTCGAGCCCACGACGCTCGGAAGCCATTGGATCGTGCTCAAGGATTTCGCCCTTGAAAATCCAAACCTTGATGCCGCAGATGCCGAATGCGGTCGTGGCTTCTGCCACACCGTAGTCGATGTCCGCACGCAGCGTGTGCAATGGAACGCGACCTTCGCGGTACCATTCGGTACGAGCGATTTCAGCGCCACCGAGACGTCCACCGCAGGTGATCTTGATGCCTTCGGCGCCAAGACGCAGTGCGGACTGAACAGCGCGCTTCATGGCGCGGCGGAAGGCCACGCGACGTTCGAGCTGCTGAGCGATCGACTGAGCAACGAGCGTTGCGTCGATTTCCGGCTTGCGCACTTCAACGATGTTGAGGTGCGTTTCAGAAGCAGTCATCTCGGAAATCTTCTTGCGAAGCTTCTCGATGTCTGCACCCTTCTTGCCGATGATCAGACCCGGACGAGCCGAATGAATGGTCACGCGGCACTTCTTGTGCGGACGCTCGATGATGACCTTGGCGATGCCAGCCTGCTTCAATTCCTTGATCAGGTAAGCACGGATAGCGAGGTCTTCATGCAGCAGCTTGCCGTATTCGGCAGTGTCTGCGTACCAGCGGCTGTCCCACGTACGGTTAATGCCGAGGCGGAAGCCGATTGGATTGATTTTCTGACCCATTATGCGGCCTCCCCTTTTTCTTCCACTTCACGAACAACGATCGTCAAGTGTGCGAAAGGCTTCTCGATACGCGATGCACGGCCACGGCCACGAGCGTGGAAACGCTTCATGGTGATGGACTTGCCGACATAGGCCTCGGCGACGACGAGAGCGTCGACGTCGAGATCATGGTTGTTTTCTGCGTTCGCGATTGCCGATTCCAGCGTCTTCTTGACGGTGGAAGCGATGCGCTTGCGGGAGAATTCGAGCTCGGCGAGAGCGCGATCTACCTTCTTGCCACGGATAAGAGCGGCAACCAGGTTAAGTTTCTGGGGGCTGACGCGGAGCGTGCGGGCAATGGCCTGAGCCTCATTGTCCTTCAGCCGGCGTTCGGTCTTAGCCTTCGCCATGATTACTTCCTCTTTGCCTTCTTGTCCGCACCATGACCGTAATAGGTCCGGGTCGGAGAGAATTCACCGAACTTGTGTCCGACCATGTCTTCGTTGACCGAGACGGGCACATGCTTGCTGCCGTTGTAGACGCCGAATGTCAGACCAACGAACTGCGGCAGGATCGTGGAGCGACGGCTCCAGATCTTGATCACTTCATTGCGTCCGCCTTCACGTACCTTCTCAGCTTTCGTGAGAAGATAGCCGTCAACAAACGGACCTTTCCATACTGAACGAGCCATTTGAGAGTTCCTCTCTTACTTCTTGCGCTGATGGCGCGAACGCATGATGAACTTGTCGGTCGACTTGTTCGAGCGGGTGCGCTTGCCCTTGGTAGGCTTACCCCAAGGGGTAACCGGGTGACGACCACCCGACGTGCGACCTTCACCACCACCGTGTGGGTGGTCAACCGGGTTCATCACGACACCGCGAACGTGAGGCTTCTTGCCGCGCCAGCGTGAACGACCTGCTTTGCCGTCGTTGATGTTGCCGTGATCGGCATTCGAGACAGCGCCGATGGATGCAAGGCAAGAGCCGTGCACGAGACGCTGTTCGCCGGAGTTCAAGCGAAGGATCGCCATCCCCGCATCGCGGCCAACGAGCTGAACATAGGTACCGGCAGAGCGGGCAATCTGACCACCCTTTGCAGGCTTCATCTCGACGTTGTGGATGATCGATCCGACAGGAATGTACTGAAGAGGCATAGTGTTGCCTGGCTTCACGTCCACTGCCTTTTCGGAGGCGATCACCTTGTCACCGGCAGCGAGACGCTGTGGCGCGAGAATGTAAGCCTGTTCGCCGTCCGTGTATGTCACGAGCGCGATGAATGCGGTGCGGTTAGGGTCATATTCCAGACGCTCGACCGTACCTTCAACGTCGAATTTACGACGCTTAAAGTCTACCAGACGGTAGGTCCGCTTGTGACCGCCGCCCTGAAAACGAACGGTGATCCGGCCCTGGTTGTTACGGCCACCCTTCGAGCTGAGGCCCTCTGTGAGAGCCTTTACCGGCTTGCCCTTGTAGAGCGAAGAACGGTCCACGATAACCAGCTGACGCTGGCTTGGCGTGGTCGGATTGAAACTTTTCAATGCCATTGTATTTGTTCCCTTTTGGGTCTTTGCCCGCTTGGGCCTAACCTTTAGAGTCCGGTGGACACGTCGATGGATTGACCTTCGGCCAGCGTAACGATGGCTTTCTTGACATCCTTACGCTTACCAGCGAATCCACGGAAACGACGGGTCTTACCCTTGCGGATAAGCGTGTTCACAGCCGTGACCTTGACGCCGAAGAGTGCTTCGATAGCTGCCTTGATTTCAGGCTTCGAAGCGTCTTTGGCGACGTTGAATACGACCTGGTTCTGTTCGGAGACCAGCGTCGACTTTTCCGTGATCGATGGAGACACGATCACATCGTAGTGGCGAAGATCCGTCATTTGAACCGCTCCTCAAGGGCTTCAACTGCAGCCTTGGAAAGCACGAGCTTGCCACGACGCAGGATGTCGTAAACATTGATGCCCTGGATCGGCAGAACGTCCACATTCGGGATGTTCTGTGCTGCGAGCTTGAAGTTGCCGTCAAGTTCTGCGCCACCGATGACGAGAGCGTTGGTCAGGCCAAGCGATGCGAAGCTACCCAGCAGAGACTTCGTCTTTGCTTCGGTTGCCACGAGCTGATCGATGATGATCAGGTCTTCGGCCTTCAGCTTGGCAGAGAGTGCGTGACGCAGAGCGAGTGCACGAACCTTCTTAGGAAGGTCATGTGCATGGCTGCGAACGACTGGGCCGTGGGCCTTGCCGCCGCCGCGGAACTGCGGTGCGCGTGCCGAATGGTGACGAGCGCGGCCCGTACCCTTCTGCTTGTACATCTTTGCGCCCGTGCGGGAAACTTCCGAACGGTTCTTGGATTTATGCGTTCCCTGCTGCTTCTTGGCGAGCTGGTAACGAACCATGCGGGCCAGGATGTCCTGGCGTGGGTCGAGGCCGAAAATTTCGTCCGACAGGGATACCTTGCCGGCGTCTTTTCCCTCGAGGGTTGTGACGTTCAATTCCATGATGAGGCTCCCTTACTTCGCTGCCGACTTAACGGCGTCGCGGACGATGATCCAGGAACCCTTGGAACCGGGAACGGCGCCCTTCACGAGGATCAAACCGCGACCCTCATCAGTCGAAACCACTTCCAGATTCTGGGTGGTAACGCGTGTGCTGCCCATATGACCAGCCATGCGCTTGCCCTTCCAGACCTTGCCCGGATCCTGGTTCGAACCAGTCGAACCATGGGCACGGTGCGAGACGGAGTTACCGTGAGAAGCGCGACCACCACCGAAGTTATGACGCTTCATGGAACCCGCGAAGCCCTTACCGATCGTGGTGCCGGTAACGTCTACCAGCTGGCCTGCCTGGAAATGATCTGCGGTCAGTGTTGCACCGACGTCGATGAGGTTTTCGGGGGATACCCGGAATTCAACGAGCTTTGCTTTCGGCTCGACGCTGGCAGCGGCGAAATGACCGCGGAGTGCCTTTGTCGTATTCTTGACCTTGGACTGGCCTGCACCGAGCTGAACTGCGGTGTAGCCATTCTTGTCTTCTGTGCGCTGGGAAACAACTTGTACGTTGTCCAAACGCAGTACCGTTACTGGGATATGCTCACCGGCGTCGTTATAGACCCGGGTCATACCCACTTTCTGTGCAATCACACCTGAACGCATTGGTTCAATCCTCTTGCGAGCCTTGAAGGGAAAACCCTCTGTGGCCTTTGTTAAGGAGTTCCCTTCGACATCTCACGACGTTTCCGGTCTCCGGATTGGAAGTCGTTGGATTGCTCCACGTACCTTCCTTGTTATATCGGCCCTTACTTTCGCAAGGTCAGGCCGAGGTCTTAGAGCTTGATTTCCACGTCAACGCCAGCAGCCAGATCGAGCTTCATCAAAGCATCGACGGTTTGCGGTGTAGGGTCAACGATATCGAGAAGACGCTTGTGCGTCCGCATTTCGAACTGCTCACGGCTCTTCTTGTCAACGTGAGGAGAGCGGTTGACGGTAAACTTTTCGATGCGGGTAGGAAGTGGAACCGGGCCGCGAACGCTGGCGCCGGTGCGCTTGGCGGTCGACACGATCTCACGGGTAGAGGCATCGAGGATCCGGTGATCAAACGCCTTGAGGCGGATACGGATATTCTGGCCGTTCATTCGTCTTGTCCTTGTTCTTTGTTTTAGAATTTCCGCACGCGGAAATACATGAACCTAGTTGATCGTGGCGCCGCAGATTTTCAAAAATCAAGAGGCATGCACGACGCACACCAATCATTTCAGTAGTCTGTATTTGCAAATCACCGGGCCTCGCAGAAGATGCGAATCCAATCTGGTGAGTGTGAGTGCGCGTTTACGCGCTTTCACTGTCATTTTCAAGCACAAAAAGTGCAACGCCATGACGCTTTTTATCAAACGTACAATGGCGGTGCTTATGACACCGCCATTGTCCAGAATTATCCCGCCGGGGAGAAGCCCGACGTTAAGGCCGCGGTGCCATTGACACCGCCTGCCCTATTACTCGACGATCGAAGCGACGATGCCGGCGCCGACGGTACGGCCGCCTTCGCGGATCGCGAAGCGCAGCTTTTCTTCCATCGCGATCGGAACGATCAGTTCGACTTCAACGGTGACGTTGTCGCCTGGCATAACCATTTCCGTGCCTTCTGGAAGCGAAACGATAC
>NZ_JARVRE010000007.1:0-140062 GCF_030209855.1 Agrobacterium sp. lyk4-40-TYG-31 | reverse complement strand
AGCCATGGCCGCATAACTTAACCGAAATGGCCTCCGGCAAACCCGGTGCGGTTCAGGTACCTCCTCAGGCCCAGCAGCGTCCTTGAGCAGCATGCCGCCCTGTTCTCCCAAATCCGACCATAATGTCAGGAGGAGCCTTCGCACCTCTTCCAACATGCCGCGAACTTGATCGCACCGAGCCTTGAGGGCGCGCTTGTCGGTCAGTCTACCAGCAATCGCACGCGCTTCCGGCCCGAGGCCTCTGAGACTCCTCATCCATATGACAAGATCCTCTAGCGGACGCGGATCTGTCCGCTCACCGCGCCAATCGGCGCCGAACGCCCCGCGCCCTAAGCTGTCACCATCTTTTATGGTTGTCCGAGCCTGCTTGCCCTTCTGCAGGAGATCGAGCAGACGAACGGTTTCTTCAGGGGTTGTTTCCGGCATGATGGTTCGTAGTAACGCCTTGGCTCTCCGCCAGTCGCCACTGAAGAACTTCAGCGCCTTCCTTCCATGAAGCGCTACAGCCGTTCGCGTCAGAGAAAGGTCCATGTCCCAGGCCTGCTCGGACATCTTACCGTCCAACTCGGCCTTGGTCCGCCTGTAGATGGCAACAGCTTCAGCCAGATCACCAGCCTGCTCCAGGCCGCGCTCCCATATTGCTGCAACGAATGCATCTGGGCTCGCGTCCGGCGCGTCCGCCACCCTGTCGCCAATATCTACCAGCCTGCCGATCGATCCAAGCGTGGAAGACGCATCTATTCCGAGCATCTGCTTCAAGGAGATGACCGACTGAAGGAAACGGGGCAATGCCGCATCGATCTGTCGTATCGTTCCGAAGCCGCTTTCCGGAAATGAAGCCGGAAGCTGCTTGAACTGTTCCAGCATCGGTCGCGGTTCAATTTCCCAAGCGCCATCCTTGAAGTGCTCGGCAATTTGGCTGGAAAGGCGCGAGAGCTCCGATCCGGCGCGCACCAGTTTCTGTACATCCCCCTCCGATTCTTCCCACACCGATGAGGAGAGTGCGCTGGACGAGATTGCATGAGGGGCTGTCGCTATCGCTTCAGCCAGCCTGACTTTCTCGCTGAATTCAGAGATCGAGGAAACTGGCTCGCTATACAAAGATGCCGTCACATCAACCATGTCGCGTCGAAGCGACGACAGGTCGGAGGCGGTTTCCTTCAGTCGCTTGGTAAGCCGCTCGTGGTCGAGCGGGGTAATCGACGTGAGGCCAACACCTGACCAAGCGTGTTGCGATGGAAGCCCGATATCATCGATCCGTTGAGCGAGCTCCCTAAGGAGGCCTTGTATCCGCTCTCGTGTTTCCGGTGACCAGCTTGCAGCTTCCGGCAGCTCGATCTCCGACGGGGGCGTCCCCATCTGCCGAAGGCGTGACAGTTGACCGATTACTTGGTACGGTGTCAGAGCGTATGGAAGATACACTCGATGTAGACGTTCTGGATGTGAGTTGAGACTGTCCCGCGCTTCGACAAGTCTCCTATCGACCGCATCGGAAATTTCACCTTTTGGCGCGCCGAGCTCCCAGACATGTTGAAGCTCACCCAGCAAAGCCTTCTTGTTAGCCTTGTTCGAATGTAGCTCAAGACAAGCGTCACCGACGCCAGCTTGATCAAGGCGCCTTTTTACCACTTCAAGAGCAGCCATCTTCTCGGCGACGAACAGAACCGTCTTACCGTCGGCCACAGCGGCGGCAATAATGTTGGCAATAGTCTGCGATTTTCCGGTTCCGGGCGGACCCTGAATGACAAGATTATGCCCCTTTCTGACCTCGTGAATTGCCACGGTCTGCGAGCTGTCAGCGTCAACGATGTGCGTCATCTCAGCGGGCGAGATATGAGCGTCGATCCTCGCTTCCTCGGACAGCAGATCATCGTTTCTCGGAAATCCATCGGATACGAGTGAGGTGATCAGGGTTCGGTCGGTGAACTTGGCGCCAGAGGGCCAAAGGGTAGGATCCAGATCCCGGTACATCAGGAATTTGGCGAACGAAAAAAAGCCAAGCACAACGTCGTCAGGCTGAACCGACCAATCTGCTTTGATGGATACAGCTTCCCCGACCTGTTTGGCGTAAGCTTCAAAAGAGAAGTCATCTGATGCGTCGAACGACGGCATGGTAATCTTGTGTACCCGGTCGAGGAAGGCCTCCAGCGACAGGTTTGAAGCAAAGTCCTCTTGTCGGGCACGCAATTTGAAACGTTCTGCTGCGCTTGCGCGCTCCAGGGCCACCGGCACGAGGATCAATGGCGCATAACGGACGTTCTCAGCGTTGTTTGGGTCGACCCATTTGAGTGTGCCAAGGCCGAGATACAGAATGTTAACGCCTTGTTCTTCCTCTAGCGTCCGCGCGTCAAAATAGAGATCCAGCAGACGCTTCTGAAGTGCATTCGGCGTCATCCGCGTTTGAAGCTTGGTGTCGCCGTGGCGAACGAGACGACCGGACCCGTCACGTTCGTCATCGTCCGGAAGGTCCAGTTCCAGGACGTCTTCTGCTTCCTCACCGTCCTTCAGCTCTCGCCCCTTGGCGCCTGCGAGAAAGGTCATCGCCTTGGCCTCGGTGACAAGGATGCGGAAAATTTCCGCGGACTGCTCGTCGACTATGTCGATCGTCTTGGCACTCTTGGAGAACCTTGGGACGTTCAGCAGCCTATTTCGTGCTGACAAGTCAAGCAGCTCAGTCCTCGCACGCTCAACCTTTGCCTCAACCGACAAACTGCTGTCGAACACCGACTTCTCTATTTCGCCGTTACCAAGAACATTTTCAGACATGCACTTTCCCCATTCCCTGTGACGCGGATCATGCACAAATGAACGTTGCGGTCCATATGCGATAAAGCAACTTCACCGTTTATTCTGAATATGCTTAAACACGATTGTCGTTCGACACTTTGCTTCGGTTTCAAGCTGCGCATGAGTTGCTTGGTGCCGGGCATTACAACATGTTTTGCCGGGGGGCTCACGTGCCATTCTATATTCGAAAGTCAGTATCGGCGGGGCCGTTTCGGTTCAACTTCTCCAAAGGTGGAGTGGGAGTGTCTGTTGGGGTGAAGGGGCTACGGATCGGCACTGGGCCTAGAGGACATTACATCCACGCTGGTCGCGGCGGGCTTTACTACCGCGCAACACTTGGCAACGCGGGACAATCTCGTCGGAACGCCTCCTCTGAAGCGCACTCCAGAGTACCTTCTGACCTGACCTTCGAGACAGACGACGTCAAGATGATTGAAATCGAGTCTGGCGACGTATTGAACATGAAGGATGAGTCCTTCACCGATCTACTGAATGAGATCAATTCGAAGGCCGCGCAGACGGCGATGTCTTCGCTTCTGATGTGGATCGGGATTGGATTGGGACTTGTCGCTGGGCTCGCTTCCAGTGGAGCAGGTCTGATCTTCTGTGCGCTTGGCGGTCTTGGATGGATGATCGGTAGATGGCTGGATTCATACCGCAGATCTACCGTTCTTTATTACGATCTCGAGGGCGACGCAGAAACATCGTATAGGCAGCTCACTGAAGGTTTCGACAGGCTGCAACAGTGTTCGGCGAAATGGCACATCCAAGCAGGCGGCGCAGTCCAAAGCCTAACGGCGTGGAAACGTAACGCCGGAGCCTCCCATCTCGTCAACAGAAAGTCGACAGTTCTCGGCTACAAGCTACCCATTGTCATCAAAAGCAACCTGACACCCCCTGCACTCCATGTGGGACGCCAGGTCATGTATTTCATGCCAGACGTCGTACTCGTCCAGGATGGTGGCCGCGTTGGAGCCGTGAATTACGCCCAGCTCAATGTCCGCTGGGAGGATTCACGTTTCATTGAGACTGAACGGGTGCCGGGTGACGCGAGGGTTGTAGATCACACCTGGAAGCATCCCAACAAAAGTGGTGGCCCTGACAGACGGTTCAAGGACAACACGCAAATACCGATTTGCCTGTACGAGGCAATCCATTTCACCAGTAGCAGTGGCCTGAACGAATTGGTGCAGGTATCTAAAACGGGTGTCACTGACGGGTTCGCTGATGGCGTGAGAAAATTGGCTGCGCTACCTAGAGATCGGACAATTTCGACCCTAGCGAGCCCGGTTTTGAAGCCTGTGACTGAAGCTGTCACAGAACTTCCCAAGTCAAAGCATACTCGTTGGAAGAGAATTGCCGCGTCTGTAATATTCCTTCTTGTGGCACTTCCGCTTCTCGCCCAACTCACAACGCTCGGGAAAAACGGGAACGATGGACCGGAGCCAATTGCTGCGATTGCCGCCGCCACCCACGCGGAAAATGAAAATACCCAGGCCTCTTCTGCGGCAGTCGAACGCAAGCCAACAACGGAATCAAGTCCCACTGTGCAAATTGAACCAGAGGCTAAGGTCGAACCGCCTGCCAAAAACTCCTCCGCGGAGGGCACAGAACCAGACAACCCATCCCTTAAACACGTTCAGTACGCGTCTACTGCAGTCAATCTGCGCAAGGGGGCAGGAACAAGGTTCCCAGTCATATTGGTCGTTCCAAAGAACGCGGCTGTCGAAGTAGTCGAAACCAAAGGTGGCTGGAGCCGCGTCAGACTTGAATCCGGTGTAGAAGGCTGGATGGCTCGCACTACGCTCAAGGCGCAATAGACAGCCTGAATGGTAGCCCGGTCGTCGTCGATTTTAAGGTAGCTCAGGGGCAGTAAAATTCTTAGCGATAGCCACTCTGACATCAATCGGTTTCCATCAGATTTTACGCAAAGTAGCTCAAGGAGCCATGGTATGAGCGAAAAAAATGAAGCGGGAGAACCTTTTCAGTTGCGATATCGAGATTGATGACACCGGTCTCTTTATTGGCCGTGTTAAGTTTAGATCGTACGATACTGGAAGACTAACAGGATTGACCGAGAACTCCATACGCTCGCAGTTCAACCAACTCTTGCAGCTTAGCGCTTCTGGAGCGATGGTCCGAGACGGGGTTGTCTTGACGGGTTATCACAACAACGACGACAAGGGAGATGTTCTGCTTCTGGACGGCGAGTTCATCGGCACGTGGTATTCAGACGACTTCGAGTGGTCCTACTTCATGGAGCCTGGAAATGACGTGGAGACGTGCAGCGCACCCTCCCCTTGGATGCTTCAAGACGCCATCACGGTGTGGCTGCGCGAGAACTCATTGCAGGCGTCGTGACCATCAAGAAGTTCATAAAAAATCCCTTTTTGGGCTACGACTAGGGCTAAAATCATCTGATGCAACTTTGTGACGACTCTCTTCGGCTTAGCGCTACCGACCTTGTCGGGCACCTAAATTGCCGCCATCTAACCGGTCTCGACATCGAGGTCGCGCGAGGCACGCTTTCCAAGCCTGCTTTTTGGGACCCGCTATTACAAATCCTGTGGGAGCGTGGCGCGCGCCATGAACAGGACTTCGTCAATCATCTGAAGGCACAAGGACTCGACGTCACTGTGATAGAAGGAGTTGAGATTGAAGACGATGCCGTTGTCCGGACCCGAGCGGCCATGGTTGATGGCCATCCTATCATCGTCCAGGGCGCGTTCCGGCTTAACGAGTGGGTGGGCCGTACCGACATTCTTCGCCGCATCGAGATGCCAAGCGATCTTGGGGCATGGTCATATGAGGTCATCGACACCAAGCTTGCACGCGAGACAAAGGGTGGCACAGTGCTTCAGCTATGCCTTTATGCCGAACTTGTGGCATCCGTGCAGGGCCTGACGCCTGAGTATTCCTACGTCGTCGCGCCCTGGTCCGACTACGAGCCGCAAATCTTCCGAATGGACGACTACGCGGCCTATTACCGCCGGGTAAGGGACGGGCTGACGCATGCGATCAGAGACTATGGCGAGCAGGAAATCTATCCCGACCCGAAATCGCATTGCGATATCTGCCGCTGGCAGGATCGTTGCGACCAGCGGCGGCGCGACGACGATCATCTTTCCCTCATCGCCGGTATCAGCAAAGTCCAGATCGACGAACTCAAGCGACAGGGCATCAATACCGCTGCCGACCTTGCGGTCATGTCCTTACCACTCGCCTGGAAGCCCACTCGGGGGGCCGCCAACTCCTATGAGCGCATCCGCGAACAGGCGCGCATCCAGGTGGAAGGCCGCGAGGCCGGCACTGTAATCCACGAGTTGCTGCCTGTGGTGCCAGGGTTTGGGCTTGCAAACCTGCCGGCGCCGTCCTCCGGCGATATCTTCTTCGACCTGGAAGGCGATCCCTTCGCAGGTGAAGTCGGGCTCGAATATCTGTTCGGCTACAGCTTCGCCGACACAAATAGTACCGCCAGCTACACCTGCAATTGGGCTTTTACCCGCGAGGAAGAGAAGGCGAATTTCGAGCGCTTTATCGACTTCGTCATGGCCCGTCTCGAACAGCACCCCGATCTGCACATCTATCACTTCGCGCCCTACGAGCCGGCGGCGCTCAAGCGGTTGATGGGCCGCTACGCGAGCCGCGAGGAAGAGATAGACTTCCTGCTGCGCTCCAAGCGCTTCGTTGATCTGTACGGCGTTGTCCGAAACGCCTTGCGGGCGAGCGTCGAGAGCTATTCCATCAAAAAGCTCGAACCGCTGTACGGGTTCACACGCGACACGAAGCTGTCCGACGCAAACATGGCGCTCGCAAAGGTGCAGGCCTGCCTGGAGCTTGGCAATCTGGAACTCATCGATGATGCCGACCGCACGGTAGTCGCCGGCTATAACAGGGACGACTGCGTTTCGACCTGGCAATTGCGCGACTGGCTTGAGAGCCGCCGCGATGAACTGGTCGCAGCAGGCACGGATGTGCCGCGCCCGCAGGCACCGGAAGGCGCGCCGAGTGAGAAGCTCAGCGAGTGGCAGGAGAAGATCCATGCGCTCATCGACCAGCTAACCGGCGACGTGCCGCTGGATCCAGCGGACCGGACACCGGAGCAGCACGCGCGCTGGCTGCTTGCCCATTCGCTCGACTGGCATCGGCGGGAGCAGAAGGCGCTGTGGTGGGAGTATTTCCGGCTATCGGACCTCGCGGCGGAGGACCTGCTCGAAGAGCGGGCGGGCCTGTCCGGCCTTTCCTTCATCGGCGCAACCGGCGGTACCGCCAAGGCGCCGATCCACCGCTACAGCTTCCCGCCGCAGGAGACGGAACTGCGCGGCGGCGAAAGCCTGCGGAACATGGGCGGTGCCCATTTCGGCACGGTCGAGGAGATGGCGCTTGACGAACGCTGGGTCGATATTAAAAAGCGGGGCGACACAGCCGATGTCCACAGCGAGGCCGTTTTCGCTCACAAGGTGATTGATGCCGACGTACTTGCGAAGGCGCTTGTTCGCATCGGTGAACATGTCGCCGCGAACGGCATGGAAGGTGATGGTCCATATAGGGCTGCACGTGATCTCCTAATGCGAATCCTGCCAAGGATTGGCGGCCAGCCGATCCGACAAGATCGCGAATCTACGCTTGACGCCGCGCTGCGCATCGCGCCGCATTTGCAGCCGGGCGTCTTCCCTATTCAAGGGCCACCCGGCGCCGGGAAGACCCATACTGGTGGCCGCATGATTTGCGCCCTCGTTCAGGCGGGAAAGACTGTCGGCGTGACCGCCAACAGCCATAAGGTGATCCGCAATCTTTTGGATGCCGTCGTGACGGCGGCCGACGAGATGGGCGTCAATGTGCAATGCATGCAGAAACCTGCCGACAAAGAAGACGACGTCCACCGCTTGCGCTTCACGACAAAGCCATCTGAACTGCTTGGCGCTATCGGCCAATGCGTCAACGTCGGCGGTGGCACCGCGTGGCTTTGGGCGTCACCCGACGCGGCTGAATCAGTGGATGTACTCTTCATCGATGAAGCGGCGCAAATGGCGCTTGCCAATGTGCTCGCTGTCTCTCAGGCGGCGTCCACCATCGTGCTGCTCGGGGATCCGCAACAGCTTGACCAGCCCATGCAGGGAAGCCATCCAGAAGGCACTGACGTCTCGTCGCTCCATCACATCCTCGGTGACGACCAGACCATTTCCGACGACCGCGGACTGTTTCTTGCCGAAACGTGGCGTCTTCATCCCGATATTTGCGCTTATACGTCTGAGCTGTTTTACGGCGGACGCCTTCACCCAAGGCAAGGACTCGAAGTGCAGGAGATAAGGTCGGGCGGGCGTGTTAGCGGCGCGGGCCTACGTTACGTCCCCGTGCCGTCCGACGGCAATCAAAGCGCATCGCCCGAGGAAGCGGAGTGCATCCGTGACCTCGTGGATGAGATTCTTGAGACAGCGACGACATGGATCGACAAGCATGGGGTAGAAGCCCCGGTTACACTCAATGAAATCCTCATAATCGCGCCGTACAATGCTCAAGTCATCGAGTTGCAGGACCGAATCCCCGGCGGCCGCATCGGCACAGTCGACAAATTCCAAGGTCAGGAGGCGCCGATCGTCATCTACTCGATGACGACCTCAAGCTATTCGGACGCGCCGCGCGGCATGGAGTTTCTCTACAGCCTAAATCGGCTGAACGTGGCTACGTCTCGCGCGAAATGCATCTGCGTGCTTGTCGCATCGCCTTCCGTCTTCGAGGCACAGTGCCGGACGCCGCGGCAGATGCAGCTCGCTAACGCCTTTTGCCGATATCTAGAGCGAGCGATACCTGTCCATGCGGGTCTTCCAGCCAGCACATGATGCGCGGCATTCCTAGTGGATCTCTTGATTACTACGGGACATTCGCATGTTGCTCCACGGATCGCCTGTATGGCAAAATCGAGCCCACGAGTGCTGTCCCGGCATCTGCCGTGTAAAACTGGTCGAGGCACGGCCCCTCACCCCGGCAGAGGGGGGCGCTTTGCTTCTGGAGACGCAGTCAGTCTGTTTATGCCTCGTGCAGTATTGAACATGCCCTTTCGTGCACTCGCTATTTTTCGACATTTTTGCTGACAATCCGTTGTAAATTGCAACTTTGGTATTGCTCACTACGTTCTACACGGCTTTGACAAACGCGCTTCGGTGTGAAAACTTTATACGGTGATCATTTAGGGGAGTTAGTACATGCAGCCAATTGATATCTCGATTAGCATCGTGTATACGCCCCGTGACAAAGTGGGACGGTGTAAGATGCAGTTTTGCGATTACTATACCGTATGTTTTTTGGCCTAAGCGCAGGATACGCTCATGCCTATCAGTTTAAAAGCAATTAAGGCGACCTCTGCGATGAGGAGCAAGTACGGCCGTAAAAAGAAAGGCATGTACGACACAGAAGTCCGTTACGCGACTGGGGAAACTGCGGGTATTGGGTCGACTACTTCAAAGATTTTCTCTAAAGCAAAGGTGGCAGGCGGTGTAACATTCAACGCCGACGGCACTTATGTTTTTGTGGAAGATCATGAAGCTATCACAACAGAGCCTTCTCGTTCTTGATTTAGACCCGGCTACCGATACTCATTCTATCAGAATAGCCCCTAGTCTAAGTCGATCTTTTTCGAACTGGTCGGCGCACACTAGGGTTTCACCGGTCTGGCTTTATGCGGACCTGGATAAAGCTGCAAAGCCCGAGTTCACTGGAAATGAGTTTGGGTTGGCGTTCGTAAGTAGCGTCAACCCAGCAGCTTTTGCATCTCATTTCGGGGCGGACGATTTCGAATCTACGTTCGGAAATATTTGGATTTCTCTTGGGGTTTACAATCTTGTAATTGTCTTACCGAGTAAGGAGAGCGGGGAGCTGGTTCGCGATTATTGCGAGAAGGCTGCTGCGGCTCTTGAGCTCTGGCAATTTGGGAAGAAACTACCTGACCATTCTATCGTCGTTGATACGATGACATATTGTCTTCCCAATCGCTCAGTCGAGCTACAGAAGATTCAGCCTATAATTTCAGAAATCGATGTGACTGAGCCTCACTTCAAGTCGTTATTGGTGGAGCTTTCAGCGCTGCTAGCCATGGGCTCCAAGCGATCCGCGGTGCAGACGCCAACGCTTCTTGCAGATTTCGAAACGATCGCCGAGACCGCTTTTCAAGCAATTACCTCTCCCGCCGCGTTGCGAAGCAATGAGAATGTGGACGAAGTGGAAAGGGCTGCGGTCCTTTCGGAGCTTCACAATATAAATGCTGGGCTCTCAAGGCTGACATCCCAAGCGCTGTCAGGCTCTACCCCAATATCGAAAACGGAATGTCATTTTTGGCCACACTCGCTCTTAGGAATCGGGACAGCAAATCGCGCCCTCCGCAACATCGTGGCTTTCATCGGGGATACTCTGCACGAATTTAACTTCGAAGGAAGAAGCGAAGCGCTGCTAGATCGTCCGCCAAGTTTTGGTAAGCCAAGCAGGCAAGTGCCTTTCGCTGAGTTAGGCCGCCATTTTGCTCTCGATAATGAGCAAGACGACGGAAATTCACCGCTACCTATCATTCCTATAACGTATTTCAGTGGTAGAGATGGCTTCAAAAATTCAGCATTTACAACCAGCGCTCCACTTCTGAGTATTTCAGCGGGAAACAGCTATCAATTTTCCTTAGTCACTATAACTCATGAGATCAGTCACCGGATCGTTGCCAGTCAGATCGCGAGTATGTTGGACAAAGTCGAGAAGAGTTTTCCAACCTTTCGGAAACTCAAGGATGCGTCTCAGGCAGTACCAGCGAGCTACGCAGAGGTATTCTTCGCAGAGATGTTTACTGCTCTAAACGCGATGGCTCACGAGCACCTGAGCTTGAGCGATTCTCCAGTCCTCGATGATCCCCGGCATCTACCGTCAATCTTCCACGACTATGGCGAGGAGTTCGAAGAACATTTGGTGCACGTGTTTGACTTTTGGTATTTCTTCAATCGTGACCCTGTACTCTATATAACCACCATCTGGTGTTCTTGGGCTGTACTTCCCGGCATAGCATCAAAAATCGAAGAATACGTCATCAGAACACTTATAGCGCTTGCGTCAAATCGGACAGCTTCGCAGAACTGGCTTGAAGAAACCAGGATGGAGATGCTGCGCCTGTTCCAGAATCAACCTCGCTTGACGAAACTGCATCTTGCATCTGAAGTTGTCGAACTTCTTACAAACGAAGACATGTTTCAAACAATAATAAAGAGGGTCAATTCGAGGCAGAACGTAATTAGAGTTTTCCATATGATATTGAAAAGCCAGATACTGGCGGCGTCATTTTCAAAGGAAGAGCTCGTCACCACGTCTTCGAACAGGACAAGATCACGACACTCAACCGAAACGGGTTATGGTTTCGATGAGAGAGAGTTTAGTTCGGCAAAATTCAGCAATCCGATAAGATTTTTGAACCGGTATGCATCAGACGAAAAGGCTGACCCCGTGAAGTCGGCGTGGGTCCTAATGATGCTTGCATTCAATATGCACAGGAAGAACGAGAATGGCTGACTTTCTGCGAACCATTCCGCACACGCTGGATGGTTTTTTGCTTCAATGGCGTATGCCACGAATGCGAAGCGGAGCTCTAGCAGATCATTCAGATTTGCTTGACGAATTCCACGCTATTCCTGAATTCAAACCTCTGGATCTCGGAGCCACCGGAAGGGGTTGGTTCGCGTTTGAAGTGTCGAGCAAGACGCCGCTCCAACCGAACTTCGAGCCGTCCGATCTAGGCCTGTACCGCTATTTCCTTCTTCTTCGAATTCAGGCCACTACAGGCACCGTCGTTGTTGCAACTGCGTCTCGCAACTTGACGCGCGCGATCATCGACCAATTCATCAATCGATATCTACGACCAAACCTTCAACCGATCCAATTGCTCACCAGTGAGCTTTCCAGCCAGCTTGTTGAGGATCCGGAGAGCGGATTTAAAATGACTTCGTTATCCGGCGACTTTATTTACGATGGGTCTGACGTGCGGGTAATGATTCTATACGGAGACGACCTTGGGAACTCACGGTTCGTCCAGGATAATATCGGTGCCATTATGCCCAATCAGGTCGGGATGCGAGAGCGCACTTCTATGCGTGAAGATGCACGAGTGGGGTCAGCTGGCACGCTCCGATTTTATTTTCGCGAAGGAGAGGGTCTGAGAAGTCTCGAGAAGTGCCTAGCGTTCATGTTGGCGAAGAAAATTTACGTATATCCAGCCTCGTAGTGTGAGACAGAAATGCAAGATATTGAATCCTGGAACCATCGTTCTTTAGTAATCGAGTTTCTAGCGAAACGATTGAATAGTGGTCACATACTCCCTTTTCTTGGTTCCGGCGTGTCGTATTTCGCTAATTTGCCTAACTGGCAAAATTTATTATCAGATATCGGAAAAGAAGTGGATCCCGATTACGTATTACCCGACGACGATCCATATGTTCAGGCGGAACACCTTCTCTCGTCGGGTTTTCACGACAAGACCCAAGAATTTTATAAGGCGGTGCACTCTCAGCTGTTTGCCCACCTCGACAGCGATTTCTTGGACGTAATTCGTGCTGATGAAGGCATGAGAGCCCTCACCATGCTTTGTCATAGGTCTGTTAGAGGGGGGTCGAACTTCATCGCTACGTTAAACTACGATGATATTCTAGAGCTTATGCTCAATGATCTGAGCCTGGTCGTGCATAGCGTCGGCAGTGATCGATTTCTACTCGGGAGCTCCGATGTAACCGTGCTTCACCCACACGGCCTGCTCAGGCTTGAGGACAAGGGCAAGGACTTGGACCGACGGATTGTGATCGCGCAGTCGGATCACAGCCATGTTAAGGACAGCTCCTGGTTTCCAATGCTGACAGTACTTCTTTCTAAGTCCTTCCCATTGTTTATTGGCATAGGTGGTAAGGATCTCAGGTTCTTAGATTATTTGGATGAGGCAAGAAAATATAACTACAGCACAGACATTGCTGGATTGCCCTATGTTGGGATCCGTCTGTGTTCCAGAACTGATGCATATAAAGCTATCTTCGAGAAAAAGAAGATTAAATGTATTGATTTCGAAGACTTGGGGAGGGATTGGCCGACATTCGTCGCGGCAGTTTGCCGAAAAGCTGCAGAAATAGCTCGAGAGAGGATTCATTCCATTTGAAATCGATCATGTTATTGAAGCTGTTAATGCGTTGACATGTTGATTTGCATTGCTTGAGGATTACCTGCTTGGAGCAATGTTTGAGATCTTCCGCTCAGGTTGGGCAACCAGCAAAGGGATGCTTAGATTCGAACGAACAAGAAGTATCCGAACACGCCCTGTGGTCGATACTTCGTCGTGAAAGGACGGCTGTGGCGTCGCAGTAATCCTAAACTCGATGAGGCCATCCGTGCGGCACTGGTCAAGGATTTGATGGCCGCACGCCAGGCAGTTCGCGACGCATCGGTAGGCTCGCCAGCGATGATCGAAGCTCGAAAGAAAGTTAAAGTGGCTAAAGTTGCGCTCGGAGAACGCGGTCCGGTCTGGTGGGACGATAAGGCGCCTAATTTCAACCGCTATCTCGTCAAGAACACGCCGTATGCCGCTTGGTTTGCACGGTTGGTAAAGGCCTAAAGAGCGTCTAAAGCCATACAAGCGCGTTGCAGAACTCTTTTCGCGAACCGCGAATATCAGCTTCGGTTCTGATGCTTCTTAATGGCGAGAAAAACGGCGGCGATCACAAAAATTGAGAAACCTGCGACGCCGTAAGCAATATCAAACGTCGACGGATATTCGAATGTCATCATCTGATCTCAGCTCCTTCAGTATCTCGATACCGTATCCCTTAATGATAACAGCACCGGCGAAAAAACCGCACGCAAAAATTATGATCCACGGTGTAATGTGGACACTTAATAACGCCGCAGTGGTCGGCGCGATGCCACCTGCGACAAGAACGTTCGATGCCAGCGTATTGCACCATGAAGCGCGATGCTTGGTCCTCTCGTTGTGAATCAACAATTCCCGTTTTGACGTGATTGGGAACACTTCATCGTCTTCATCGAGCTTAAAGTTTTTTTCGCGTTGGGACGAGGACACTCGAGATGTCAGGGTTGTCATAATTAGTCTCTATAGGTCATGCCGCGCCCTTATGGCCGCGCCGGGTAAGCTCACTATTGGCGCAACCCGTTAATGGACCATTGAAAGCTGTTATCGAGCACACGCCGACGGCCTAAAAGCCTCCAGTCCCTCGGTGTTTACCCCGCACGCCCTTCAGCACAGTAGGCCAGAAAAACGGACGGCATGATGAAAACGACCTGATGATGGAAGGAGTGCGTGATGTACGCGAGGTTGCGCCGAAGGCATTCCTGTTTGAGAACGTCGAAGGCGTCCTGCACTCGCGAGACGCGGACTACGTTGCATTTCTACTGCGCGCATTTTCAAAGGCAGGATACTCGACGGAAGTTCACCGGATAAACGCCAAGGACTACGGCGTCGCGCGGAACCGCTCCCGCATCACGTTGGTAGGAATGCGTAAGGATCTCGCAGGAGCCTTCCGGATGCCAAAGAAATTTCCGGAACTCACGACAAACGTGGCCGGCGCCCTTGCCGACTTGATGGGCGAGAACGGCTGGGTCGGTGCGCAAGTATGGCTGCATTCGATGAAAGATCGCGACTACCGTGCGGATACCGTTCGAGGCTAGCTAGGCAGCCCACGCTATGGAGAGGCGAGCCGAGTAGAGACGCAGCAGCTTAGCAATGCTCCGCCAGCAAAAGCCGCACCAACGGAAAGCGGCGTTCCACTCCCACCTTGCTGGCTGCCTCCTGATCTGTGATCGCCTTTCCATCGATGAAGAACGGGAGTTTCTCCATGGAGTCTACGTTGGAGTTTCTCACAACCAGGAAGCCTGTGCGTGAGATTCATCGTAAATGGCCAGACGAGGTCAAAGCAAATATCGTTTCGGAAAGCTTGCGGCCGGGCACGACAGTCAATGAAGTTGCGCAGCGCTATGGATTGCGGGCGAACAGCCTTTCCACCTGGCGGACGATGGCGCGTCAGGGCAAGCTGATCCTGCCAGCACCGGAGGATGCGGTAGAGTTCGCGGCGGTGATCGTCAATCCACCTGTTTCAGAACCACCGCCTAAAACGGTTGGTCGCGCCGAGATTGTCGTTGGCCCTGTCACCATCCGTCTTAAGGAAGGAGCATCTGTGGCCCGGATTGCTGCTATCGCTCGTTCCCTAGTGGCGGCGACATGATCTTTCCGTCGAACCGCCTGCGGATCATGGTGGCAACCAAACCCGTGGATTTCCGCAAGGGTCATGACGGTTTGGCGGCGCTGGTGAAGAACGAACTGCACAAGGACCCGTTCACCGGAACGGTCTTCGTGTTCCGGTCTCGCAAGGCGGACCGGTTGAAGCTGATCTACTGGGACGGCTCCGGGATCGTCATGGCCTACAAACGGCTGGAAGAGCACACGTTCACATGGCCCGGTATCAAGGATGGGCTGATGACGTTGACCCATGCCCAGTTCGAGGTCCTGTTTGCGGGCCTGGATTGGCGGCGGGTTCATGCCATCAGGACGAGGACGCCGAAGACCATCGAATAGCTGCGGCAAGATGACTCAGGACAACAGATTCCGAAGGAAAATCGGCACAGAATTTGGTAAGTTCCATTCATGCTGGACACCGCCGATCTTCCCGATGATGTTGCTGCGCTGAAGGCGATGCTGATCGCAGCCCAGGCACGCGAGGCGGCCAAGGATGTCGCGATAGCCAGTAAGGACGAACATATCGCCCGCAAGGACGAGCGGATCGAACGGCTTGAGAAGCTGGTCGCGGCGTTCAAGCAGGCAGCCTTCGGGCGCAAATCCGAGAAGACCGATCCTGACCAATTCGACCTGGCGCTGGAAGACCTGGAAACGGCCATGGCCGCCATCCATGCCGAGGATGAGGCGGACACCCCTGCTGGAAACCGGATTGCCAAGCCCCGTGCGATCAATCGCGGCTCCCTTCCAAAGCATCTTCCGCGTATCGAAGAGGTGATCGAGCTGGAAAGCCTGATATGTGCCTGCGGCGGTTGTCTGCATTGCATTGGTGAGATGTCTCCGAGCGACTGGACGTGATCCCGGCGCAGTTCCGCGTCATTGTCACCCGTCGCCCCAAATACGCGTGCCGTGCCTGCACCGGTGGATGAAGATGGCATGGTACGTTATCGCGCCAGCAAACTCGACTGCGATGCCTGCGCCCTAAAACCTCGATGCTGCCCGAACGCCCCGGCGCGCAAGATACCACGCTCCATCCATGAGGGCGCTCGCGACATGGCGCGCGATATCGCCAAGACCGAAGCCTATGTTACGTCGAGGCATCAGAGGAAAAAGGTAGAGATGCTTTTTGCTCACCTCAAACGCATCCTCAGACTGGATCGCCTGCGATTACGTGGACCGAACGGAGCGCGTGATGAGTTCCACCTCGCTGCCGCAACCCAAAACCTCCGGAAACTCGCAAAACTGATCCCGTCAACAACGCCAAAACCGGCGTGAAGGGAAATACGTCTCGGCATGTCCCGCCGACGAAAGCGTCGGAGCAAGATCAGTATGCGCCTTTTTCAACGGTATCGGCACTAAGCCGTCATTAATGCCCTCATTGTCAGGAATATGAGCGCAGCGTTTCAGATGTCTCCAAGAAACCCCGCCGTCAAAAACATGAATGTTCCACTATTCGCCTTCCCATGCTGTAAACCTTACGAGTTTGTGGGTCTGCGTTAAAGTTTACATATCTTCGTTGTGGGCAGACAAGATCAATCGAAGTTTTGTGGCACCGGAGCATTTCTGTCTTTCGTTGAACGCCATCATCGGTCACCACAGTCACTCGATCAGTGCTTCCATCGCACTTAAATCCATTCCGCGTTGCCATTGCATGGGCTGCTTCCACGGTAAGGCCAACGGCATTCATTCTGCCAACGTCGCGCTGGTGCATGGAATCGGACACTTTTGTTAATCCGCAACCGCTGACACTCAAGCATACAGCCGTTAGCGAAATAAATCGGAACATCGGCTTTTCCTTCCTAGATTAAACAGAGCCCTCGGATACCCTCGGGTACTGACAACCTCAAGGGTGTCTCAGGCTTTAATGTTCACTTCCGCTTTTGGCGCATTCTTGCCATCAATGTCGCAGCGGGAATCTTCGGAATGGCCTATCGCGCTTGGTCAATGTGCGAGGAAAACACCGCTTACCACCAACGACCCAGGAAGCATCGAGAGATGGTTTCGTTCCTGGCCTGACAAACCGCATGAGGGCCAGATTGCAGGGCTTTCCTGACGACTGGGGATTTGTCGGCGGGATGGGGCCAGTGGCCGACCAGATTGGAAATGCGGTCGCCCATGTCCCGGTCGTTGTAATTCTCAGTGCTATCGAACGCTCGTGTAGCGTGCGACCTACAAACGGAAGACAACGATGCGATCCTACGCCACCGACCGATATTCGACCCGCATCGAGTGCGACGGAACTGGGAACGTCTAATCCGGCTGCGACTTGCTTCCAATTATGCCCCAGAGCATAACACCAGCCTAGTTCACGGAGGGCGCAATGACACAACCAGACTTCTCAGAATTTAGCTCTGGGTACGGCGTCACGCGCCATATTGAGGACCGGTTTGGTGGGCGGCGGGTTCTACCAAATTTCCCTACCCAGAACGAGGAGGCTGACGGCGGGTATGACGTTGATCTACTAGCTCACGGGGTGCCCCTCTTCATCCAGTTCAAGCGGTCGGAAATTATGACCCGGCGCTCGGCCATGGAGTACAAATTGCATCCGGCGGATTGGGAGATGCCGATTTTTCGGATGCATCTCCACGGGCATAACGAGTTTCGCCAGCATTACCTCCTGCAGGGACGGGAAGACGAAGGCAACGCCGCCGTTTACATAACTAGCCAAGTTCGCAGCAAGGCCCTGCTAAACCAGTATTATGAGGGTAACCGTATCCTCGAAGCGTCCCGGATGTTCTTTCCAAGCGAAATCGTCCTGCCCAATGTCAATCAGCGGCACCATGTTTCGTTTAACGCCGGCGCACCGTTCCACCGTGTGTATTCCGAGACAGGAGAGAGAATAGAAAGCCGAGTGCGCATGCCCGCCGATCTGATCGAGGCGCTGCGCCAACGCAGCAAGGGGGAGCACGCACGCGCCAGCCTTGAGGCGTTCATCGCGGAAATGGAGAGGCTCACACCGGAAGGTTTCGCTTCCCGGCAGCGGCGGCGTCGGCCTGTTTGGTCCTCGGGCAAAGTAGATCGGCGCGATGATGAGCTTAACGGTCGATTGGTTGACACAAGCGTCGAATCCCCTAGGCAAGCGTCCATTAGCAGCCGGATCTTTTTCGAGCGGCTCAGCGGCGTTCAAAGCTTGGCGAGACGGGCGGCGATCCTCGCTCATCGCGAGGCGGATGCTCACTTGGTCATTGTCCCCAAGTCGGCGCTCGCCTAAGCGGCTATGCGACGCGGAATCTGCAAATAAAGCAGCCTTGGAAATTGATGTAATTCCGTTTTGCCGCTTGAGGGAAGCGCCGCCATTCAAGCTTCTATTGGCAAGTTTGTCGTGCTTTCGGTGATCTAAGACCGGCTCTCTCGCGTCTGCGCACAAGACTACGGCTGCCGCGAAGCGACGGAATAAATGATAGCCAAGAGGCGTTGGAAGAAGTAGCTCAGCGCGCGCGGACACAAACGCTTGTCGGACCAAGATCGAGGTCTAGGTCGGGCCTTTTCTCGATCGTAGATGTTGACGGGCTATGTCCTTCGCAACAAGTCTTTGCAAATTCAAAAATTTGCGGACGTGTCGCAAAGTCGAAAATTTGCGGAATTTGGGCCCTGTTTAAGTCACGTTCGACGGTGGTGTTCAACGAGTTGAGGCAATCAACGCCAATCGCCCCAGATTTTTAGGGCAACCGAAAGATGAATCTATTGAATCGGTTAAGATACTGAGCGCGCTTTCATAAATTCAGAATTTTGCGGATTGAAGTCAGAACGAATGCGGGCGGTCAGCAACATATTGATCCAAATATACAAATTATCGTGATCTTTCTATACTTGCTTAAAAACACGAACGTTCGTATTTAAAAATCACTTTAGGATTTAGGCATATGGCACGAACACGTAAAATCAGCGCAGACGATATTCTCGACGCCGCCGAAAGGGTCGTCGTGCGCGCTGGCGCGACCGGATTTTCCATCGATGCCGTGGCGCAGGAAGCGGGTGTCAGCAAATCGCGCGTGGTTTACGATCACAAATCCAAATCCGCCCTGCTGGAAGCGCTGATCGAACGACGCCTTGCCGCCGAGGAAGAGCGTGTGCAGGCTGCCGTCAACGGCAATAGTCACCTGGAACACCCGGAATTGTTCGCTCGCATCTCCGTGGCTGAAAAGGCACCTGATGATACCGATAAGGCCGTCTGCCTTGCCATCAGTGCCTCCATGTCCAGCGAAGACAAGATTCACAACAGAATGACAGACTGGACCCGCAAGGATCTGGTCGCAATGAACAAAGGCAAGAGGCCCACTGCAGCATTGCTCGCCTATCTGGCGCTGACCGGCTTCTGCTGCACGGAATATTTCAATTTTCACCAATGGGAGCCAGAGGACAGACTGGCCATTCTCGATGGTATTCGCGCTATCTACACCACCTTTCCCGACGAAACATGACGATCGCCTGCGGGTGATATGACGAGGACCTGAGATGCACAGCAGAACCACGCTGCCGCGACTGCTAACCCTGATGACTGCCGCTTTCGTGCTGGCGTCAACGACGATTGTTCACGCGCAGGAAGGCGCGCAGATGCCGCCACCTGCGGTCGGTGTGCTGGAGCTGAAATCCAGATCGGTCCCGGTCGTTGCCGAATTGCCCGGTCGTATCGCTGCCACCCGCGTGGCCGAAGTGCGCGCCCGCGTTTCGGGCATTCTGCTGGAGCGCGTGTTCGAGCAGGGAACCCTGGTCAAGAAGGACGACGTCCTCTACCGCATCGATCCGCGCCTTTTCAAGGTACGGGTGGAAAGCGCACAGGCATCGCTGCAGCGCGCCGTCGCCACCCAAAGCAACGCCCGCCAGCAGCTGGAACGTCAGAAGAACCTGCGCGAGCGCAACGTATCGACCGGCATCGATTACGATACGGCAGCCGTCAATCTGGCCCAGGCCGATGCCGACGTGGCGCTTCAGCAGGCTGCACTGGATGAAGCCCGCATCAACCTCGAATATACCGAAGTCCGGGCACCCATCACCGGCATCATCGGCGGCGCTCTGGTCACAGAGGGTGCATTGGTCACAGCCGATGGCACGCAGAACCTTGCCTTGATCCAGCAGATCGACCCCAGCTACGCCGACTTTACACAGTCTGCGCAGGACATGATGGCGCTGCGACGTGCCGTTGCCGATGGCAAGCTGGCAAGCTCCGCGCCCGATCAGGCCAATGTTCAGCTGGTCTTCGACGATGGCTCAGTCTACCCGGATGCTGGGCGTCTGCTGTTTGCCAGTGCCAGCGTCGATGCGACCACGGGACAAGTCACCCTGCGTGCAGAGTTCCCCAATGCCCGCCGCGATCTTCTGCCCGGCATGTATGTGCGCGTCAGGATCGAGCAGGCCGTGCGTGAAAACGCCATCACCGTGCCACAGCGCTCCATCGTGCGAACTGCGGACGGCAAGCCACTGGTCTATGTCGCCAAGGATGACACCGCGGAAGCCCGCCCGATCGAACTCGGTCAGGCGATGGGTTCGGAATGGGTGGTGGAGAGCGGGCTGAAGGCTGGCGAGAAAATCGTCGTTGATGGCGCCCAGAAGGTTCAGCCCGGCGGCAAGATCAAGCCGGAGCCATGGCAGCCGGAAAAAACAGCCGACACATCGGCGCAAGCACCCAAGCAGTAAGGTCCCTTCATGGCACAGCTCTTTATCAGACGGCCGATCCTCGCCTGGGTTTTCGCGCTGTTCATCTCCATCGCGGGCGTCATCGCCCTGCCGTTTCTGCCGATTGCGCAGTATCCCAAAGTCGCGCCGCCGCAGCTAACGATTTCGACCACCTATCCCGGCGCCTCGCCGCAGGACATCTATCAAGGCGTCACCCGGCTGATCGAAGATGAGTTGAACGGCGTCGAAGGGCTGATGTATTTCGAGTCTACCTCCGATACGTCGGGTCAGGTCTCGATCAACGCCACGTTTGAGGCAGGCACCAACATCAATCAGGCGTCAGTGGATGTGCAGAACGCCATCCGCCGCGTCGAAGCCCGCCTTCCCTCTGCTGTTGCTGCCCAGGGCGTGACGGTGGAAGAGGCAGCCTCGGGCTTCCTGATGTTCATCACCCTGACCTCCACCGACGGCACCATGGATGAGGTGGCGCTGGGCGATTACCTCAACCGCAACGTATTGGGTGAGCTGCGGCGTATCGATGGTGTCGGTCGCGCCCAGCTCTTCTCGTCCCAGCGCGCCATGCGCGTCTGGATCGATGCTGACAAGCTGGTGGGCCTCAACCTAACGGCAGGCGATATCAACAGCGCCATTACCGCCCAGAACGCGCAGGTCGCGGCTGGCCAGATCGGTGCCGCCCCCAACCCCGTCAGTCAGGATTTGACGGCCACCGTGCTGGTCAAGGGACAACTGACCGACCCTGCGGAATTCGGCAATATCGTGCTGCGCGCCAACCCTGATGGCAGCAGTGTGCGCCTGAAAGACGTTGCTCGCATCGAACTCGGTGCCGAAACCTACAACTTCTCCAGCCGCCTGAACGGTCAGGCCAGTGCCGCCGTCGGCATTCAGCTGTCCTCCACCGGCAATGCCGTGGCAACGTCGAAAGCCGTCTCGGCAAAGCTCGAGGAACTGTCGCGCTTCTTCCCCACTGGCGTCGCCTATGCTGTGCCTTACGACACCAGCCCCTTCGTCTCCGCCTCCATCGAAAAGGTGCTGCACACGCTGATCGAAGCCATCGTTCTGGTCTTCGTCGTCATGTTCGTGTTCCTGCAAAACTTCCGCTATACGGTCATTCCCACGCTCGTCGTGCCCGTGGCGCTGCTCGGAACCTGCGCGGTCATGTATGCCACCGGGTTTTCCATCAACGTGCTGACCATGTTCGCCATGGTGCTCGCCATCGGCATTCTGGTGGATGACGCCATCGTCGTGGTGGAAAACGTCGAGCGTATCATGGCCGAGGAAGGCCTGTCGCCGAAAGCGGCAACGCAAAAGGCGATGAAACAGATCACCGGTGCCATTCTCGGCATCACGCTTGTTCTGGCCTGCGTCTTCATTCCGATGGCGTTCTTCCCGGGATCGACCGGCATCATCTACCGTCAGTTCAGTCTGACGATGGTCGTGTCCATTCTGTTCTCGGCGTTCCTGGCTCTGTCGCTCACGCCTGCCCTGTGCGCCACCTTCCTGAAGCCCATCAAGCAGGGCCATCATGAAAAGCGCGGGCTCGGTGGCTGGTTCAACCGCAAATTCGATGGCATGACCAACGGCTACACCAAGGCCGCGACCGGGGGTGCACGTCGTGCCGGACGCATGATGGTCATCTATCTCGCGCTCGTCGCCGGTCTCGGTTACCTCTTCGTCAGCCTTCCCAGCGCCTTCGTGCCGGATGAGGATCAGGGCTTCCTGATCGTCGACATCCAGGGTCCGCCGGAAGCCAGTGCAAACCGTACAGTGGCCTCCATCGAGCAGATCGAGAAAATCTTCGCGGAAGAACCTTCGGTCAAGGATGTCGTTGCCATTCAGGGCTTCAGCTTCTCCGGCAACGGAGCGAACGCTGCGCTGGCCTTCATCACCCTGAAGGACTGGAGCGAACGTGGAGCCGACAACTCGGCGCAGGATATCGCCAACCGTGCCAACATGAAGCTGTTCGGGCTGAAGGACGCGCAGACTTTCGCGCTGTCTCCACCGCCGATCGAAGGCTTCGGCACATCCGGCGGCTTCTCGTTTCGTCTTCAGGACCGCAATGGCATCGGCCAGGCCGCTCTTTCGGCTGCCGCCGGAGAGTTGATGCAGAAGGCGAGCAAAAGCCCTGTTCTGGCTGGCATGCGCATCGAAGGCCTGCCCGATGCGGCCCAGATCATGCTGGTGATCGACCGTGAGAAAGCCAACACCTTTGGCATCACCTTCGCTGACATCAACAACACGATCACCGCCAATCTCGGATCGTCCTATATCAATGACTTCCCGAATGCAGGCCGCATGCAGCGCGTCGTTGTGCAGGCGCAGGATCGTGACCGTCTTCAGGTCGAAGACCTGCTGAAACTCAACGTCCGCAATGCCAGTGGCGGCATGGTGCCCTTGAGCTCCTTTGCCATCGCACAGTGGCAGAAGGGCTCGCCGCAGGTCGTTGGTTACAACGGTTATCCGACCATCCGTATCTCCGGCGCGCCATCGCCCGGCAACTCTACGGGCGCTGCCATCACCGAAATGGAACGTCTGGCGTCCGAACTTCCCGGCGGCATCGGTTACGAATGGACCGGGCAGGCACTGGAGGAAATCAAGTCCGGCTCGCAGGCACCGTTCCTGTTCGGGATGAGCATTCTCTTCGTATTCCTGCTGCTGGCCGGTCTCTACGAAAGCTGGTCCATTCCGCTGGCAGTCATGCTGGTCGTGCCACTCGGCATCTTCGGCTCGGTGCTTGCGGTTCTGCTGCGGGATATGCCCAACGACATCTACTTCAAGGTGGGGTTGATCGCGATCATTGGACTATCGGCCAAGAATGCCATTCTGATCGTGGAGTTTGCCAAGGACTATTACGCGGAAGGAAAATCGCTGCTGGAATCCGCCGTGCTGGCCGCAAAGGTTCGCTTCCGCCCGATCATCATGACGTCGCTGGCCTTCACGCTCGGCGTCGTTCCTTTGGCCATTGCTACCGGCCCCAGCGCCGCCAGCCAGAACGCCATCGGCACCGGCGTGCTGGGCGGCATGATCTCGGCTACTATCCTGGCCGTCTTCTTCGTCCCCGCCTTTTTCGTCTTCGTCCTCACCTTGATGCGAACGAAACGACCGGAAGTGGAGACACCACCCGAAGAGCCAGCACCGGTCCAGCATTGATTGAAACAGAAACGCCGCAGACATCGTCTGCGGCGTTTCTACATATGCCTTCCCTCATTCCCGCATCAAGCGCGGGACGACAAACTCAGCAATCCCGACCGTTGGAATATCCATCGACGATGCAGACAGAGCCGGGCATCGGCTGGGTCACGCTGCGGCGAATGCTGTAAGACTTGTTGGACGGTTCGACGCGTTTGATCGAGCCGGTGCTGATCATGTCGAAGCTATCAGGGGTCTGGGCGAACCGGGCTGGGGGTGTTTTGCCTGCCAGCATCGGCGTGACGATCAGCGACAGGGCAATCGCCACCATGCCAAACAGCAAGGCTACATTCAGGACACCGATTCTGCGCGATTTCTCCGAATAGGACTGACGATCCTCGACTGTCTTCCAGAAATCCTCGTTCATAATCTCGGCCTCGCTACGCGCCATTTACCAATTGTTCAGCCTATGAATTTGGCAGAGGGTGCTGAACGAAAGGTTAATATTGACCCGTTTTGAGGCATTCGACGCATTATGAACCCGCTAATTCACGGGAATGTTTACAAAAGGTCCTGAAGATAGGGAATGAGAGGTTCGTCGGCGGGCGGCATGGGGTATTCACGTAGTGCCTGCGGCTTTACCCACTTGATGGCCTGCCCCTCGGCACCATGCGGGATGCCTTCATAGCGTCGGCAGACGTAAAGCGGCATCAGGAGATGAAATGTCTCATAGGTGTGGCTGGCAAAGGTTAGCGGCGCAAGGCAGGCGACCTTGGTCTTGATGCCAAGCTCTTCCTCGAGCTCGCGGATCAGGGTTTCCTCCGGCGTCTCGCCGCTTTCAACCTTGCCGCCGGGAAATTCCCATAGCCCCGCCAGGGACTTTCCCTCCGGTCTTTGCGCCAGAAGAATGCGGCCATCCGTATCGACAAGCGCGCAGGCGGCCACCAGAAGAATTTTTCTGCCGGTTTCCACCATCAGGCTGCGTCCTTGCGCCAGTAACGATAGGTATAGGCCGTCGTGAAGCCGAATTTCTCGTAGAGTGCAATGGCCGGGCGATTAGTCGAGACCACCTGCAACCACGCGGTCTTTGCACCGCTGATACGGGCCCAACGAAGCGCCGAGGTCAGGATCTGCGTGGCCGTACCCTGTCGGCGCAGTTCCTGCGCGACATCCAGCGACAGGATGCCCGCCAGATCATTGTCCTGTACGCAGATCACGGTCGCCTGCGGCTCGCCTTCCACTTCTTCCTTTGTAAAGAGGCCGAGTGTCGGCTTGATGGAGCTGACGATCTCGGCAATCGCCGAGCGCAGAGCCGGGTCTTCGCCAGATATCTTCAGGCTGGCCTCAACGAAGCGACCAATATCGTGGCTTGGAATATGAGCAACGGTTTCCGGCAATTCCGCGTCGGTGATATCCGCTGTCATCACCTCGACCTCTTCGAACACGTTCCAGCCATCGCCGGTCAGATGTTCCACAAGTTGCGGCGGCATCAGGGTCGTTTCCCGAACGATCAGCGGGCGCCCGAAATCCTCGAAGCGTTTGCGCGCCTTTTCCAGACGCAGACCGCACTGGCCGTAATCCGAAGGGTCGAGAGGCACCACGCAGTTGATCCGCTTGGACGGGTGAGAACCCGTCAACCGTACCTGCCAGCTGCCATCATAGACGACCGAAGACGCAGGCCATGCCCGGAAGCTGACCGCTTCCAAACGCCGCACGAGGGGAAGATTGACGGTGAGATTGCGCTTATTATCGAAAGAACTCACCGATCAGCTCCGGTAGTCGCCGTTGATCTCGACATACTCCTTGGTCAGATCGCAGGTCCAGACCGTGGCCGTTCCCTCGCCCAGACCGATATCGACCTTCACGGGAATATCCTGCTGCTTCATCGCGGCACTGGCATCGGCTTCCGAATAATCCGGGTCACGCTCGCCATTGACCGCCACGCGCACGCCGCCGAACCAGATGGCCAGACGGTCACGGTCGGCCATTTCACCAGCCTTGCCCACGGCCATGACGACACGGCCCCAATTGGCGTCTTCGCCTGCAACCGCCGTCTTGACCAAAGGTGAGTTGGCAATGGAAAGGGCAATCTTCTTGGCAGCAGCATCGTTTTCAGCGCCAGTCACGGTGATTTCCACCATTTTACGGGCGCCTTCGCCATCGCGGACAACCTGTAACGCCAGATCCTTCAACAGCGCGTTCAGCGCGTCTCGGAAGGAACCCAATCTCGCATCGTCGGCGTTTTCCACGCGTGCCTGTCCGTCTGCACTGGCAGCACCGGTCGCAAACAGCATCAGCGTGTCGGAAGTGGATGTATCGCTATCGACTGTTACAGAATTGAAGGTCGGGCCGACACCGGCAGACAGCAGTGCCTGCAAAGCCTGTGGCGCAATATCGGCATCCGTGACCACGAAAGACAACATCGTCGCCATATCCGGTGCAATCATGCCCGCGCCCTTGGCAATACCGTTGATCGTGACGGTGACGCCATCGATTTCAGCGCTGCGTGTCGCGACCTTCGGATAGGTATCCGTGGTCATGATCGCCTTGGCCGCTTCCTGCCAGAAATTATCAGTGGCGTCGCTGTTCATCTGGCCCAGAACGCCTGCGAACTTTGTCGCGTCCAGCGGCTCGCCGATAACGCCGGTGGAGGCGAGGAAGACTTCGCTTGTCGCACAGCCCACAGCTTCGGCGGCAGACTTGCCGGTCAGCTCCGTCGCTGCCTTGCCCTTTGTCCCCGTAAATGCGTTGGCGTTGCCGGAATTGACGACGACTGCGCGCGCAACGCCGCCTGCAAGGTTGGCCCGGCAGAAATCGACCGGGGCGGATGGGCATTTGGATTTGGTGAAAACGCCTGCAACGCTTGCAGGCTTGTCGAACACCATCAAAAGAACGTCGGTGCGGTTCTTGTACTTGATGCCAGCGGCAGCCGTTGCCATTCGCACCCCGCGAAGCGCGGGCATGTCTGGATATGATTTCGGGGCGAGCGGAGAAACGGCAGTGGACATTGGCGGGGAACCTGCTTTTTTCGGAGTGGATAAAACGAAAACGGGGCGGCTTGGCGCCGCCCCGTAAATTGCGGAGAATTACTGCTGTGCAGGTGCAGGTGGCTCGGCTGCCTGCTGCTTGCTGGCTTCTTCGTAAGCCTTGCGCATCGCCTCGTCGGGAATGTCGATCTTCTGCTCGGCCTTGGCCTTTTCGATCAGCGCAACATACTTGTCGCGCATGACGAGCTGGCGAACCTGAGCTTCGACCTGATCGAATGCCGGTGGCGGTGCAACGCGCTTGTCGTCGAGCTTGATGACGTGGAAGCCGAACTGCGACTTCACAGGCTCCTTGGTGTAGGCGCCCTTCTCAAGCTTGAAAGCAGCTTCTTCAAATTCAGGAACCATGCGGCCCTTGCCGAACCAACCCAGATCGCCGCCGTCATCCTTGTTGGAATCGGTGGACTTTTCCTTGGCCAGCGCTGCGAAATCCTTGCCAGCATCCAGCTGCTTGATCACGTCCTTGGCTTCTTCTTCGGTCGCAACCAGAATGTGCGAAGCCTTGACTTCCTCTTCCTGTGGCAGGGCGGCGACTTCCTTTTCGTAACGCGCCTTGACTTCTGCGTCGGTGACGGCGTCCACCACATGCTTGCGGAAATAGGCATTGTGCAGTTCGCGGTCGGTGATGAAAGCGAGGCGCTTCTTGAAGTCCTCGGTCTTCTCAAGACCTTCGGCAGTCGCATCCTTCACCAGCAGCTTGACGTCGATAGCGCCGGACAGGGCGGCAACTTTCTTCTGCTCATCGGGAAGCTGGGCCAGCTGCGGGTCGAGGTTGCTCATGGCCAGGTCGAGTTCGGACTGGCGGATTTCCAGATCGCCGACCTTGGCAACAACGGCATCTTCCTGCGCGAAAGCGGGAAACTGAAGACCAAGGGTGGCCACGATCACAGCAGCCGCAATTCTATTATAGCGCAACATATTAAACCTTTCGGAGACAATGCCGGCTCCAGACGTGGTTTTCCGGCTGAAAAAACTTCCAAACACCGGAATGTGGCCATTCTGTAACGGGCAGAACCGTTGACATCATTTGCCCCCCCTCTTATCTGTCGCGTAACCTCGCGTCCAGATACGTTTCAGGGTCAAGTCTGTCATTTGTGCTTTATTGCGATGGCAGACCCCGAAGACGTGGCAAACGGAATTTCAGAAAGGGCCACTAAGATGGTCAGTCTCGGCGGAATCGCCCGCAAGTTGTTCGGCTCGGCAAATGAGCGCCGTGTGCGCTCCTATCGTAGCAATATCAGTGCCATAGGCGCGCTCGAAGAGGAGATGAAAGCACTCTCCGACGAAGCGTTGAAGGCAAAGACGGTGGAGTTCCGCCAGCAGCTTGCCGATGGAAAAACCTTGGACAGCCTTCTCGTTCCGGCATTCGCCGTGGCGCGGGAAGCATCCCGCCGCGTGCTCGGCATGCGCCCCTTCGACGTTCAGTTGACGGGCGGCATGATTCTCCATTCCGGCGATATTTCCGAAATGAAGACGGGTGAAGGTAAGACGCTGGTGGCGACACTTGCGGTTTATCTGAACGCGCTCGAAGGAAAGGGCGTTCACGTCGTGACCGTCAACGACTATCTGGCCCAGCGCGACGCCGCCACCATGGCACGCCTTTACAGCTTCCTCGGCCTCACCACCGGCGTCATCATCCACGGTCTCGATGACGACCAGCGCCGCGAGGCCTATGCCTGCGACATCACCTACGCCACCAACAACGAGTTGGGCTTCGATTATCTTCGCGATAACATGAAGTACGACAAGGCGCAGATGGTGCAGCGCAGCCACCACTATGCCATCGTCGACGAAGTCGACTCCATTCTGGTCGATGAGGCGCGTACGCCGCTCATCATCTCCGGCCCGCTGGACGATCGCTCCGATCTCTACAACACCATCGACGCCTTCATTCCGATGCTGTCGCCGGAAGATTACGAAATCGATGAAAAGCAGCGTTCGGCCAACTTCTCCGAAGAAGGCACCGAAAAGCTCGAAAACCTGCTGCGCGACGCCGGTCTTCTCAAGGGCGAATCGCTCTACGACATCGAGAACGTCTCCATCGTTCACCACATCAACAACGCGCTGAAGGCCCACAAGCTGTTCCAGCGCGACAAGGACTACATCGTCCGCAACGATGAAATCGTCATCATCGATGAATTCACGGGCCGCATGATGCCGGGTCGTCGTTACTCGGAAGGTCAGCACCAGGCTCTCGAAGCCAAGGAAAAGGTGCAGATCCAGCCGGAAAACCAGACGCTGTCTTCCGTTACCTTCCAGAACTACTTCCGCATGTACAAGAAGCTGTCCGGCATGACCGGTACGGCCTCGACCGAAGCGGAAGAGTTCAACAACATCTACGGCCTCGACGTTATCGAAGTGCCGACGAACCTGCCGATCCAGCGTATCGACGAAGACGACGAAGTCTACCGGTCCGGCGAAGAGAAGTTCAAGGCGATCATCGAAGAGATCAAGGCCGCGCATGAGCGTAACCAGCCGGTTCTCGTCGGCACGACCTCGATCGAAAAGTCCGAACTTCTGGCCACCATGCTGCGCCAGACCGGCTTTGAGAATTTCCAGGTTCTGAACGCCCGCTACCACGAGCAGGAAGCCTATATCGTCTCGCAGGCCGGTGTTCCCGGCGCCGTCACCATCGCCACCAACATGGCCGGTCGCGGTACCGACATCCAGCTTGGCGGTAACGTCGACATGCGTCTGGAGCGCGAGCTTGAGGGTATCGAGTCCGAAGAAGAGCGCGCCGCCAAGGAAAAGACCGTCCGCGAAGAAATCAAGGTTCTCAAGGAAAAGGCGCTCGCCGCCGGTGGCCTCTTCGTCATCGCGACGGAACGCCACGAAAGCCGCCGTATCGACAACCAGCTGCGCGGTCGTTCCGGCCGTCAGGGTGACCCAGGTCGCTCCAAGTTCTACCTGTCGCTTCAGGATGACCTGATGCGCATCTTCGGTTCCGACCGTATGGATTCCATGTTGCAGAAGCTTGGCCTGAAGGAAGGCGAAGCGATTGTGCACCCGTGGATCAACAAGGCGCTCGAGCGTGCCCAGAAGAAGGTCGAAGCCCGTAACTTCGAAACCCGTAAGAACCTTCTGAAATATGATGACGTCCTCAACGACCAGCGCAAGGTCATCTTCGACCAGCGCCTGGAGTTGATGGAAGCCAGCAACATCGGCGAGACCGTTGCCGATATGCGCCACGAAGTCATCGAGGCGCTGGTTGCTAAGCACGTTCCTGAAAACGCCTATGCCGAACAGTGGGATATCGTCGGGCTTAAGGCTGCCATCGAGCAGTCGCTCAACCTCGATCTGCCCGTCGACGAATGGGCCAAGGAAGAAGGTATCGCCGAAGACGACATTCTTCAACGTATCACCGAAGCGGCTGAGAAGGTCGTCGCCGACAAGGCCGAACGTTTTGGCCCCGAGGTCATGACCTATGTCGAGCGCTCGGTTATCCTCCAGACCATCGACCACCTGTGGCGCGAGCATATCGTCAACCTCGATCACCTTCGCTCCGTCGTCGGTTTCCGTGGTTATGCGCAGCGCGATCCGTTGCAGGAATACAAGGCCGAGGCTTTCGAGCTCTTCCAGGCCCTGCTCGCCAACCTGCGCGAAGCCGTCACGGCACAGCTGATGCGCGTCGAACTGGTACGTGACCAGCCAGAGCCCGAACTTCCTGAGATGACCGCCCATCATATCGATCCGGTCACCGGCGAAGACGAATTCGCCAACCACGAGGAAGCCCCCGTAGCCTTCGTTCCACCGGAACAGCGCGACCCGAACAACCCCGCCACTTGGGGCAAAATCGGCCGCAACGAAGCCTGCCCATGCGGCTCCGGCAAGAAATACAAGCATTGCCACGGCATTTTCGATCAGGCGTAAGTCTGGTCGAAAACCACTCTGACGATACCTTCAGCCACAGAGCCAAAGATGATTATTGCCTGCGCGACAGACCGAAATTACGCCGAGCTTGCAGGCGTACTGGTAAACTCCATTGTCATGAACGGCGACGTTCCAGAGGCAAAAATCATCATCTGTGACTTCGACCTTCGCGAGAAGGACCGGGAAAACATCCGCGCCTGCGCCATGGGCCGTGAGGTCGTTTTCATCAAGATCGAAGATGAGGTGAAGGGCAAGCTTTCCTCCTACCGCCGCACGGTCTCGTGGTCACGCGCCATGTACTGCCGCCTGCTTCTGCCAGATCTGATCAGCGACACGGGCCGGATGATTTACCTGGACAGCGACATGGTGGTGTTACAAAGCCTTCGCCCGCTGTTCGACATGCCGATGAACGGGTCTGCCGTCGGTGCCGTGCCCGATGCCGGTCGGCCCGACAACATCAGACGCCGTAACCTGCGTCTGAACCGTGATGAAAACGCGCGCTATCTCAATTCGGGAACGTTGCTGATCGACCTCGAAAAATGGCGCAGCGACGAACTGGGCGCAAAATGCCTTGCCTATCTCGACCACACGTCGACCGGCTATCCCGATCAGGACGCGCTTAATGTCGCCTTGGGTGACAGCTGGATCGAGATCGAGAAAAAGTGGAATTTCACCGAACTGGTGTCCACCGATTTCCCAAGAGAACATTACTTCCAGGCCGCGGTTCTGCATTACACGTGGCGCAAACCTCATCTTGCCCATTGCGAACACCCTGCCCGTGATCTCTACATCACGCAGCGCCAGAACACGCCTTGGAAGAACAAGCCTCTGGTCTCCAACACGAAGCGTCGCATGCGACGGGAGATCAAGAAGCTGGATGTGCTGTTCGAGAAGATCGTGAAGCGCGTCCGCGCTGCGTTTGCTCGCTAAGCGCTGACAGGGTTCTGTCGCATGCGTGCGGCTGACGCTTGCTGGGCCGAAGGCTGTCCACAATTCGTTTGACGCGGGATGCACTCTCTTCTAACCGTTCGCCTCGCATCTCCTTGTTGGACTTAAACACCATGAAACCCGCAGAACTGGCCGCCTATCTCTTCCTCGCAGTTGCGTGGGGGCTTTCGTTTCTGCTCGTATTGCATGCCGTTGCGGCTTTTGGCTGGGTGGGCGCGGTCACACTGCGATGTTTCATTGCCAGCTTTACACTGCTCATCATCGCCCGTGCCACCGGGCGAAAGCTCGATTTCAGTGCCGGATGGCGTGCCTTTGCCGTGGTGGGTGCCACGACGGTCGCAGGGCAATTGATCGGCCTGTCCTACGCAACCCCAATCATCGGCACCGCCATGGCCGCTATTCTGGTGGCCAGCATTCCGTTGTTTTCCATGTTGATCGGGCAGGTCTGGGGTCTGGAGAAAATATCACCGCAAAGCCTGCTTGGCATGATCCTCGGTTTCGGCGGCATCGTCATTCTGGTGGGCTTTCCGGCGGTCCCCGTTACCACCGCCTTCATCATCGGCTGTATCGCCTCGCTGCTGGGCTGCATCTGCGCGGCCTTCGGCAGCAACTACGCCAGCCGCCACCTCAAAGGCTCCGGCGCGTGGGAAATCACCATCGGCGCATTTCTGGCGGGCGGCATTCTGACATTGCCGTTTCTTTTGGTCGTGCCTTTGCCCAAAACGCCAGGTCTGGTGGATTTCGCCTATCTCTTCGGTCTGGCGATCTTCATGAGCGCCTTGACCTACATCACCTATTTCCGGCTGGTCTCGCTGATCGGCGCGACCAAGACCATCAGCGTCGAATTCGTCGTCACCATCATCGCCGTCATCGTCGGTGCCGTGGTGCTGGATGAGCCGCTTTCTGCCCTCCAGCTTCTCGGCGCGGGCATCATCATCCTAGGTTGTGCACTGGTTCTGGGACTTTATCCTAAGCGTAAAAATACGCTGATATTGCCTTGAACCAAAGTGACGCTTAAACGGTTTATCATACACGGTTAATTTACTGCATCGATGCTCTCAACATTGTTAATGTTTCGATGTATGATTGAAACGGTTTGAAATTTCACCGAAGAAAAAGTCTGGTGTTCATCGGTTGTCGTATAAATCGCCGTGCCTCTTCAACGGGCTGCTTTTGACAACTACATTGTCACGACATGGGTGACAGAGACGGTATAGGCAGGCATGGCAAGCGATCCGAATGATCCAGATATGCGAGACAGCCGTTTCGCGATGCTGCTCGCCAAGGCCGTGTCGGAACGTCCCGCCGCAGACAGCAGCATCCGCGTCGGTCGTGCCGGTCGCGAGTTCTGTATCTATCCGGCACAGTTAGGCTATGACCTTCAGGAAGAATTGGATTTCCTGTCAAACCGGGTCATGGAACCCAACATCTTCTTCACCGGAAAGCTTCTGGCCCCGGCCATGCCGCGCGTGGATGAGAAATCCGTGCGGTTTGCGCTGATGCGCGATGAAAACGGCGCGCGCAGTCGCATGCGTTTCCTCATGCCGTTTACCGTTGAAAAACCTGGCTTTTCCGTGGGGCCTTCCATTCTGCGGGCCTGGGCCAATCCTTTCGGACCGCTCGGCACGCCGCTGGTGGATTCGGAAGGCGCTGCCGAAACCATCGATAACCTGCTGGATGCTCTGTCCCAGCCCGAACTTCGCCTGCCGGAGATTCTGGTTCTGCCGCAATTGCGGCTAGATGGCGCGTTCGTGCGCATGGTCAAGGCCATCGCGCTCAGCCGAAACCTGCCGCTTGCTACCGCAGAACCACACCGCCGCATGATGCTGGAAAGCGACGTGGATGCGAGTCTCTATCTGCAAAACACCATGTCAGCACAGCAATTGCAGACCCTGCGTGGCCATTGGCAACAGCTGGAGGCTACGGGCAACTTTACGCACGACATTGCCAGACAGCCGCAGGACATCAGGTTGCGCACGGAAGAATTTCTCGCGCTGGAAGCCAGTGGCTCGAAGGGTCGCCGCCGTTCGGCCCTCGTCAGCGACAGATACCGCGCCGCCTTTGCGCGTGAAGCCATCACCAATCTGGCTGAGATCGATGCTGTTCGTATTCACACGCTCAACCTCGATGGTGCCGCCATCGCATCTGCCGTCGTATTCATGACCATGGGCGAGGCGTATGTCTGGAAAATTGCCTTCAATGAAAATCACCAGCGGCACGCCATCGACCGTCTGCTGTTCCAGCGCCTGACCGAATGGCATCTGGATGACGCCAATATTCTGCGCACGGACAGTTGCGGCGCTGATGAAGATGGCGCTTTGGAGGGTTTCTGGGGCGAGAAATCGGAGATGGGCACGCTCGTCATCGGCCTTGCTCAGAACAACGACCGCGATGTGCGCCAGGTCGCAGCGCAAGTCCACATGTATCGCAACACCCGCAATTTGGCGAAGGTCCTGCGCGAGCGCATCATGTCGCTGGGCCGCAAGAACGGCAGCGCAGCGTAAGGCGAAGAGATTCTTAGCCTAACGGCATTGGATATCGCTCAAACAACCGAATATTGACAATGAAAGAGCTTCCGCGCACAATTGGTGCTAGGTAGATACAACCTGCTGCTTGCGCCCCGTAGGGGTACGGTGAATGTATCGAGCCACCTATGGCTCTCTTTGCCCGAACGAACGGCTCAGCAACGCAAGCCCCTGATGCTCTCCGTTCGTTTATGCAGAGGATCATCTTATGCGCGATTTCCGCGATGCCAAAACTATGGCGAAAACGTGAAGCGCTTCACGCCAAATCAGTTACCTTCACCAACAGTGAGAGCCAGGAGCTCATTGCTCGAATTCTTGGCTATCGAGACTGGAATGTATTGGCCGCAAGGATCCAAGCGACTCATTCGTCCACGACCTCGGCCCAGGCCAACACGCCTTATCCAGCCAAGGCGGAGATTCCCGTTGTTCCTATGCGGGACATGGTCCTGTTTCCACACATGATCTCGCGGATTTTCGTGGCGCGCGACAAAACTCGTCAAGCCGTGGAATACGCTCTTGTCAATGATCGGCGTGTTGTCGTTGTCTCCCAGAGGCACAGCTCCGACGATCTTCCCACCACTCTTGATGCACTCCATCCGGTGGGCGTCATAGCAAACGTGGTCGATCGCCAGACACAGGTAGACGGAACTCTCAAGGTCACCGTCTGTGGGCTTGAGCGAACGGGCATCGCCCGCCTTATCGATGGCGAGTTCTTGGCGGCAGAGGTTAAGCCGATTGAAGAGTTGAGCGGCCAGTCGAAGGAGGCCGCCGCTCTTTCGAACGCAGTTCTCGATGCCTATAAGACTTACGCCAATGTCGATTTTTCCGCACTTCCGCCAGGATCAAAAGCTCGTTTTGGCCTGCCCTCGATCGGCGATGCAGGCCTGCTGGCTGATACAGTCGCACCTTTGCTATCGATTAGTCTCGAACAGAAGCAACAACTATTGGAAACCCACGACGTGGTTACCCGCCTCGAAAGAATCATCGAGTTGATGCGCGCTGGTCGCTCCGAAGCTGTCGCATAAATAAAAACTTTCGCAAAAAATCGGGATCGCTACTTTTTCAAAAACTATTGCCGCAAAAGTCGACGTTTTGCGGCAGCGAGTATTCTACATTTCAGTTAGGGGTGGGCCTGAACCCACCCCTTTCCGTTGCTGATTCCTATCAACGCGATGCCGTGTGGATCATCCGGCACAGCTGCGTCAGGGCCGCATCATAGCCACCGCCCAAAATGTCCACGCAGCGTTTGGCCAGTCTGACCTGCTGAGTGCGCGACATGTTGTTGTAAGAGATGATGGCATCCCTGACAGCACCGGGAGGTGTCGTGCCGGGGCTGATCGGTCCACCGGGAACACCGGGGGTGCCGATACCAACACCAACATTCACGCCGACACCGGTGGTCGTACCCACGCCCACCTTGGCATTGGCGTTGACCTTGCCAGCAGACGCGTTGACATTGGCGTTGATGCCGCTTTTGCCGCCGACACTGGCGCTGGTATTGGCATTGACGCCACTTCTTCCGCCCACGGAGGCGTTGGCGTCGGCACCGAGGCCCCCACCGCTTCGTCCGCCGACATCCGCACCGGCATTGATACCACCGCTCCCTCCCACAGAGGCGCTGGCACTCACACCGCCGCGATCATTACCGCCAACACTGGCGCTGACCCCGCCCACGCTCACATCGAGTGAATGCGCCTGAAACGGCAGCGCAAGACAAGCTGTGACGAACAAAGAAGATGTTATTTTTCTCATTGGTTTCTCCTCCTCCTTGTGGGCTTGCTGGACATAAGCTCTCCTAACCCACTGGGACGAATAATATATAAGCATCACCTTTAATTTAGAAGTCTTAAAGTTAGAGTTCACTAATATTTGCTTTTCACTAAATCCGCAGGTGTCCTGAAACGATAAACAGTAGCACTCCCGAGGAGCAGCTTCTCAAGGCACCATCTGGTTGCGGGTATACAATTCCAAATGCATCAGACGCTTCGCAACAATGATCCCGCCACTGCTCTGCGGAGGTAAAATCATTGCTGTCACCGGCCTTAATTGTCGTGGACACTGGGCTTGCCGAGGCTTTACACTGCGTCCTGCGGTGTTGCCTGCGCCTGTTCCATTTCTGGAGTTATCCATGCCGACCCTGTCGCTTTCCCGACGCTCCCTCATCAAGACCGCAGCCCTTCTGGCAGCCTCAACAACGCTTGTTCGCCCCGGCTTTGCGTGGGCAGCGGGCGGCAGCGGGCGCCTCGTCGTCGCGGCGGACTCGGAACCGAAAAATCTCAATCCGGCCATCGTTGCCTCCAACGGCGTCTTCTATATTTCCAGCAAGATCGTGGAGCCGCTGGCCGAAGCATCTTTCAAAGGCAAGGATGGGCTGGAACCACGTCTGGCAACGGAATGGGAAGGCTCTGCCGATGGCCTCAGCGCCACGTTCAAACTGCGTGAAGGCGTGACGTGGCATGATGGCAAGCCATTCACCTCGGCGGATGTCGCGTTTTCGGCACTTTCTGTGTGGAAGCCGCTGCAAAACCTTGGACGTCTCGTCTTCGCCAATCTCGAAGCGGTCGATACGCCGGACGAACACACAGCCATCTTCCGTTTTTCCAAGCCGACACCCTTCCAGCTTCTGCGCAACGCCCTGCCGGTCGTCACCAGCGTCATTCCCAAACATCTGTACGAAGGCACCGATATCGCCACAAACCCGGCCAATACAAAGCCCGTTGGCACGGGTCCATTCGTGTTTGCGGAATACAAGCCGGGTGAATATTACAGGCTGACGCGCAACGAGAGCTATTGGGTCAAAGACGCGCCGAAGCTCGATGAAATCATCTACCGCGTCCTGCCGGACCGGGCGGGTGCAGCCTCAGCGCTGGAAGCCGAAGAAATCCAGCTTGCAGCCTTTTCCGCCGTGCCACTGTCGGATCTGGCTCGCATTGCCAAGGAGCCGGGTATCAAGGTCATCGCTGATGGTTACGAGGCGCTGACCTATCAGCTGGTGGTCGAGATCAACCATCGCCGCAAGGAACTGGCAGACCTGAAGGTCCGTCAGGCCATCGCCCATGCAATCGACAAGAAGCTCGTCGTTGACACTGTCTTTTTAGGCTATGCCACCGCTTCCACGGGCCCGGTGCCGAAAAACGCGCCGCAATTCTATACACCGGATGTCGAGACCTATGATTTCGACATCGCCAAGGCCAATGCGCTGCTGGATGAGGCGGGTTACAAGCGCGCCGCCAACGGCACCCGCTTCTCGCTGAAGCTTCTGCCCGCACCCTATTTCAACGAGACCAAGCAGTTCGGCGCCTATCTGCGTCAGGCTCTGGCAGAGATCGGCATCGATGCGGAACTGGTCAATAACGACGCCGCTGCCCACCAGAAGGCCGTCTATACCGACCACGCCTTCGATCTGGCCGTTGCACCACCGGTCTTCAGAGGCGACCCTGCCATTTCAACCACCATTCTCGTCAAGTCGGGCACGCCCGCGGGCGTCGGCTTCTCCAATCAGGGTGGTTATGAAAACAAAGAGCTAGATGCGCTGATCGACAACGCCGCTGAAACCATCGATGAAAAAGCCCGCACCGAGCTTTACAAGCAGTTCCAGAAACAGGTGACGCAGGACCTGCCGCTCATCAATGTTGCGGAATGGGGCTTCATCACCGTTGCGCGCGATACGGTCAACAACGTTGCCAGCAATCCGCGCTGGGCCGTTTCCAACTGGGCGGACACGGCGTTGCAGGCATAGCGGTGAAGGGTGCGGGCAGGATCATAGGCCGTCGGTTGCTCAGCGCCATTCCGGTGCTGGCAATCATTCTGCTGCTGACCTTCTTGCTGCTCGAAAACGCCTCGGGCGATGCTGTCGATGCCTATCTCGTCTCCATTGGCGGCGGCGATGCCGCTCTTCGTGAGACATTGCGCAGCCAATACGGCCTCGACCAATCCATGCTGGCCCGCCTGTGGCTTTACGTCTCGTCCGTTGCGCAGCTTGATCTGGGCTGGTCGGTCGCGTTTGACCGGCCGGTTCTGTCGCTGATCCTCGAGCGTCTTCCCAACACATTGCTGCTGATGGGAAGTGCTACGGCGCTGTCTTTTGCGCTCGGCTCCACGCTCGGCATCATTGCGGGTGCAAAGCCCGGCAGCGTGCAGGATCGGGCACTGTCCACGCTGTCGCTGGCGCTCTATGCCATGCCGGGTTTCTGGCTGGGGCTGGTGCTGGTCATCGCCTTTTCCGTCAAACTGCGCTGGCTACCGACATCGGGCATCGAAACCATCGCGTCCGGCAAACAGGGGCCGGAAAGAGCGCTGGATATCGCCCGGCATCTCGTCTTGCCCGTTGCCAGCCTTGGCTTCATCTATCTGGCGCTGTTTCTGCGGGTTATGCGCAGCGCCATGGCTGAGATATGGCGGCTGGAATTCGTTGATTTCGCACGCTCCAAAGGCCTGTCTTACCGCCGCATCGTCCTGCGCCACGTCGCCCGCAACGCTGCCTTGTCGCTGGTTACGGTCCTCGGCCTTCAATCCGCAGCCATGCTAGGCGGCAGCGTCGTCATCGAAAGCGTCTTTGCCGTTCCGGGCTTCGGCAGGCTGGCGCAGGAAGCCGTCAGCGGGCGCGATACGCCGCTGTTGATGGGCATTATCCTGACCAGCGCCGTGTTCGTCATCCTGATCAATCTGGTGGTCGATCTCCTCTATGCCGTGCTCGATCCGCGCATCGGCGCGCAGGAGGGCAAGGCATGAGCCTTCTGCGACAGATACCACGTAGCGCGGAAGGCCTGATTGGCCTCTTCATTCTGCTCCTCATTGCCAGCGCCGCCATAGCTGCCCCCTTTCTGTTTCCCAGGGACCCACTGTCCATCGTCGGCGCGCCGCTGATTGCACCCTTTGTTAATCCCGCCCTGCCGCTGGGCACCGATAGTCTGGGACGCGACGTGCTGGCAGGGCTGTTTCACGGCGCGCGCATTTCGCTGACCGTTGGCATCAGTGCCGCTGCCGCAGCCCTCATCATCGGTGCTGTCATCGGTACGCTCGCAGGCTTTGCCGGCGGCCTTGTCGATGAGGCGCTGATGCGGCTCACGGATGCGTTTCAGATCGTGCCCAGCTTTCTGCTGGCACTGGCCTTCGTCAGCACCATCGGCGCGTCCACGCCCATCGTCGTGCTGGCCATCGCACTCAGCGCATGGGCGGAGCCGGCCCGGCTGACACGGGCGCAGGTGCTTTCCATCCGCGAGCGCGATTACGTGGCATCGGCGCGCGCCATCGGCATGCATCCGCTGGAAATCGCCCTGCGGCAAATCCTGCCCAATGCACTGGCCCCGGTGCTGGCGCTCGCTGCCATCATCGTCGCCGCAGCCATTTTAACCGAGGCCGCTCTGTCCTTTCTCGGCCTTGGCGATCCGAACGTCGTCACCTGGGGGTCGATGATTGCGCAAGGCCGCAATGTGCTCCGCTCCGCCGCCTATCTCTCCATCATTCCCGGCCTTGGCCTGCTGGTCACGGTGCTCGGCGTCTATCTCTTTGCGGAAGGCATCAACAAGGCGCTGGCCAGACAGGTGCAAACGCCATGAGCCAGAACCCGATCTGCGATATTCATGATCTCAGCGTCACCTATGCGGGCGCAACCAGTCCTGCCCTGCAGAATGTCTCGCTATCGATAGCCGCCAACCTTCGCCTGGCCATCATCGGCGAAAGCGGTTCGGGCAAAAGCACGCTTGCCAGAACACTGGCGCACCTCCTGCCGCCGGGTGCTCAATGCTCGGGCGACGTCGTCTGGCATCTTGAGACCGGCATCCCCGCTCCACTGGCCGGGCGCGATATCGGCTATGTATTTCAGGACCCCGGTGCCAGTCTCAACCCCGTACTGACCATCGGCGAACAGGTGGCCGAAGGGGCCGTTCGGCATCTGGGCCTGTCGTGGAAACAGGGCCTTGCCCACGCCCGCGATCTGCTGAACGAGGTCCAGCTTCCCCATCCCTCATCCCTATTGGACGCCTATCCGCATCAGATGTCCGGCGGGCAGCGCCAGCGCGTGGCTATCGCCGCCGCCATCGCCGCCAGGCCTAAAATTCTGATTGCGGACGAAGCCACCAGTGCGCTCGATACCATCACGCAGGCTGCCATCGCCCGGCTGCTGGACAGGTTGGTGCAGCAAAACGGCATGACGCTGCTGTTCATCACCCATGATATTGCGCTGGCCTCGTCGCTTGCGGATGACATTGCCGTGCTGAAATCCGGTCGTCTGGTCGAGACGGGTAGAGCGGCAAGTGTGCTCTCCACCCCGCAGCATGCCTACACGAAAAGCCTGCTCGCCGCGCATCTTGATATCACCACGCCACCGCTGATCGAGAGTGTGCGCTGATGGCCCCTCTCCTATCCGTCGACGGCATATGCAAAACCTACCGCGATCGCAAACGCGAAACCCATGCCGTGCGCGATGTCTCCTTCACGCTGGAACGAGGCGAAACGCTAGGGCTTGCCGGACCATCGGGCTGTGGCAAATCCACGCTCGCGCGCCTCATCATGCGCCTGATCGAACCGGATGCGGGCAGCGTGACGTTTCGCGGCGAGAGCTGGCTCGCCCTATCCGGCAGCAGTCTGCGCCATGCAAGGCGGCATATGCAGATGGTGTTTCAGGACACCCACGCCGCCTTCAACCCTCGGTCCACGGTTGCCACCGTTATCGGCGAACCACTGCGCATCCACGAGATCGTTGCAGCAAAGGCGCGGGCGGCAGAGGTTGCACGGCTGCTGGAACGTGTCGGTCTGCCAGCCGATGTCGCGGCCCGGCCCGTGTTGGAGCTTTCCGGCGGGCAGCGACAGCGTGTCGCCATCGCCCGTGCACTCGCCACCCGCCCGTCGCTGATCGTCATGGATGAGGCGGTGTCGGCGCTCGATGTGTCGGTCCGCGCGCAAATCCTCTCGCTTCTTGTGTCCCTTCAGCGCGAAACCGGCCTTGCCTGCCTTTTTGTCTCCCACGACATTGCCGTCATCCGCGCCGTCTGTCACCGCGTCGCCATCATGGAGGCAGGGCAGATCGTGGAATATGGAGAGACGCAACGCATCGTTTCCAACCCGCAATCGCAGACTGCCCGTCGCCTCGTCGGCGCTGTTCCTGCCTTGCTGCTTGATAAGGACCTAAACCATGCCCAACCGTGACTGGAGCCACCTGCTCGACATTCCAGCCTTTCCCGCAGAACGCTACGCGATGCTGGCAGACCGATTGGCGCATGTGATGGGCACGAAAAACGATGTTCTGCTGATACAGGCCGAAGCGGTGGTCGCGCTGGAAGCGGTGGCAACCAGCCTTGCACGTCCCGGTCTCTGTGCCCTCAACATCGTCACCAGCCCCTACGGCACGTGGTTCGGCCACTGGCTGCAACGCGGTGGTGCCGATGTCATCAATCTGTCCGCAGAACAAGGTCACCCGATCACCGTGCAGGCAGTGCAAGCGCAACTGGACGCCAACCCCGACATAGCAGCACTTGCCCTCGTGCACGCCGAATCCGCGAGCGGCATTCTCAACCCGCTGGAAGAGATCGTTGCCCTCGCAAAGAGCCGTGGCATCCTCACCATCGTTGATGCTGTGGCCTCCATCGGCGGCCATCCGCTCGATGTCGACGGTCTGGGGATCGACATCGCCGTGATCGGCCCGCAGAAATCACTCTCGGGACCGGCAGGGCTTTCGGCAATCTCGGTTAGCTCCAAGGCATGGACCCTGTTGGACCACTCGACAGCCACCCGAACCTCCATCCTGTCGCTGATGGATCAGAGGGAGCAATGGCTCGACACAGGCCGTGGCACCATTCCCGGCACTCCCGCCCCGCTCGAATTCTTTGCCCTGCAATCAGCGCTCGACCGGATCGAAGCTGAGGGCATGGACAACGTGCTGCGGCGACATGATCTGGCAAAGCGTGCGACACGCGCCGGGCTTGTGGCGCTGGGGGCGCAACTCTGGGCACAGGAGCCATCCGCATCCGCCCTCGTCACAACAGCCGTTTTACCGCCGGATATCGACCGCGACGCTTTCCTCTCACGCCGCACGATTGCCGGTGCCGATATCACCGCGGGTGTTGGCCCTGGAACAGAGCGGCTGGTTCGCCTGAACCACACCGGACAGCGCGCCAATGAGGAATCCGTGCTCGCCAATCTGACCGCTTTTTCCCGCGCGCTCGAGGCCGCAGGCCAAACCGTCGATCTCGATCAGGCCCTGCACGCCGCCGTACAATCCTACCGCTCGTAAGGGAGCTTTTGAGCGGCATTTCGCGACGTTGGAATGAATCTTCGCATATTAGCGCTTTTCAAGAATGGAATCTCGCAACTCATCCACAGGAGTAACAGACTAATTCCCTCGGCAATCTTGACGAAAACGTGGCAACGCGCAAAACTTTACCTGTCGTTAAACACTGTGACGAAGAGGGACAAAAATGGTTGCTGGCTTCAATATGCTATCCTTCGACCTGTTCGGACTTGGTCGCAAGGCCCAGGAAGACAAGCTCAATCGCGAGCGCGGCTTCACCACGGAAACGAAAACCAAAGACGAGTCGGAACAACACGACAAGGATCAGGAACACGAGCTGTTCTTCTGGTCGCTCTATCCGGTGATCTAGGGCTTGCATGAGATTTCGGGCGGGTGATGGTGCATCGCCTGAGTAAGGTGCAAAACATCCACTACCTCCGTCTTCCTCGGGCTTGTCCCGAGGATCTAATCACGCTTCTGCGGATACGACGTGGCAGATATCAGGGACGAGCCAGAGGCTGACGGCAGCTAATGTTGCTATCCGGCGGACAGCAGGCATAACCCACAACCACCCCAACATCAGAGCCCGGCCATAACCGGGCTCCTCCTATCCCTCAACCAGCCTTGGCCATGTTCTTCGCTGCCATGCGGGCGCGGATCGAATCCACGTCGGCTTTAGGGGTGGCGGCGAACAGGGTGCGGGTGTAGGCGTGCTGGGGGTTGTTGAACACCTCTTCACGCGTGCCGTATTCCACGGCTTCGCCGAAATACATCACCATCACCTCATCGGCGAGATACTTCACCACCGACAGATCGTGGGAGATGAAGACGTAGGTCAGGCCGAACTCGTCCTGAAGGTCGGACAGCAGGTTGAGCACCTGCGCCTGAACCGAAAGGTCGAGCGCCGAGACAGGCTCGTCCAGCACTAGGAGCTTCGGGTTCAGCATCAACGCACGCGCAATGGCGATACGCTGGCGCTGGCCGCCAGAGAACATGTGCGGGTAGCGATTATAGTGTTCAGGCCCCAGACCCACGCGCACCAGCATCTCGTTTGCCTTCTCGCGACGCTCCGCAGCCGACATCTTGGTGTTGATGAGCAGCGGCTCGCCCAGCACGTCGCCGATCTTCTGGCGCGGGTTGAGAGAGCCGTAGGGGTTCTGGAACACGATCTGCACCTTCTGGCGCATTTCAGCCGTTAGATGGCCGGGACGGGTGTCCACCTTCTGGCCGTCGATCAGCAACTCGCCAGAAGTCGGCTCATCGATGAAGGTCAGCATGCGGGCCAGCGTGGACTTGCCGCAACCGCTTTCGCCGACGATGGCCAGCGTCTTGCCGGTTTCCAGCGCAAAGGACACGCCCTTGACCGCGTGAATGGTCTTGGAAGGCTTCATGAAGCCGCCCGCCATATGGTAATCCCGCTTCATATTGCGGATTTCGAGCATGGTGTTGTTGCCGGTCATGCTGTTTCTCCCGCAACTGATGGGGCCGGTGTCGGTGTGCCATCGAAGAACTGCGACACGGTGGTCAGGCGATCGCCCGTCGCGTTTTCAGGCAGTGCTGCCAGAAGAGCCCTTGTGTAGTTGCTCTGCGGGTTCTCGAACAGCGAAAGCACGTCGGCTTCCTCCATCTTGCGACCCTTGTACTGCACCACCACGCGGTCTGCCGTTTCGGCCACTACACCCATGTCATGGGTGATCATGATGAGGCCCATGCCGTTTTCGGCCTGGAGCTTCATCAGCAGATCGAGAATCTGCTTCTGGATCGTCACGTCGAGCGCGGTCGTCGGCTCGTCAGCGATGAGGAGCTTCGGATTGCAGGCGATGGCAATGGCGATCATCACGCGCTGGCACTGGCCACCGGACATCTGGTGCGGGAAGTGCTTGAGCCGTTCTTCCGGGTCGGGCAGACCGACCAGATTGAACAATTCGATGGCGCGGGCGTGGCGGGTTTTCTTATCCATGCCCATGTGGATGCGCAGAACTTCTTCCAGCTGGAAACCAACGGTGAAGCACGGGTTGAGGCTTGCCACTGGCTCCTGGAAGATCATGGCGACATCCTTGCCGATGAGCTTGCGGCGTTCGGCAGCGGTCAGTGTCTGGATGTCGCGACCTTCGAACAGCATGCGGTCGGCAGTGATCTTCGCCGTCCAGGGCAGAAGCCCCATGACGGCCAGCATCGAGACCGATTTGCCGGAACCGGATTCACCGACGATGGCGAGAACCTCGCCCTTTTCGACGGAGACGGAGATGCCATCGACGGCGCGAAACCAGCCTGTGGCCGTTTCGAACTCGACGACGAGATTATCGATTTGCAGAAGTGCCATGTCAGGACCTCTTCAGTTTCGGGTCAAGCGCATCACGCAGACCATCACCCACCAGATTGATGGCGAGCACGGTGACGAGGATGGCAATGCCGGGGAAAGTAACGACCCACCATGCGCGCAAAATAAACTCACGCGCTTCGGCAAGCATGGTGCCCCATTCCGGTGCAGGCGGCTGTGCGCCCATGCCGAGGAAGCCGAGTGCTGCGGCATCGAGAATGGCGTTCGAAAACGACAGCGTTGCCTGCACGATGAGCGGCGCGGTGCAGTTGGGCAGAATGGTGCGGAACATCAAGCGCAAAGGACCTGCGCCTGCCAGCCGCGAGGCGGTGACGTAGTCCTTGGACTTTTCCGCCATGACGGCAGCACGGGTCAGGCGTACGAAATGCGGCTGAAGAACGAGCGCAATCGCGATCATGCCGTTGGTCAGGCCGGGGCCAAGGATCGCGACCAGAACGAGCGCGAGCAGCAGCGACGGGAAGGCCAGAATGATATCCATCAGGCGCATGATGACCGTATCGAGCCAGCCGCGATAATAACCGGCGAGAACGCCGATGATAACGCCGGTGGAGAGCGACAGTGTGGTGACGAAAACGCCGATGAACAGCGAATATTGCGCACCGTAGATCAGACGCGACAGGATATCGCGACCGACCGGGTCTGTGCCCAGGAGGTAGGACAGGTTACCACCTTCCATCCATGCGGGCGGCAGCAGAACGAAATCGCGGTACTGCTGGAACGGCGAATGCGGTGCGATGACGGGCGCCAGAATTGCGACGATCACAAGGGCGACGAAAACATAGAGGCCGATGACGGCGCCCTTGTTTTCGGAGAAATAGAACCAGAATTCCTTCAGCATCTGCTTGCGCATGGCGGAAGAAGAAACCGGCTCGGCTTTTTTAATGATGGCGGTATCGGCCATGAAACGATCCTCTTCTTTAATGCCGGATGCGCGGATTGATGAGGCCATACATGAGGTCAACGATGAGGTTGACGACCATGATGATGCCCGCAATCAGCAGGAGACCGCCCTGAATGACAGGGTAGTCACGGCGGAAGACGCTATCGACCATCCATTTGCCGATGCCCGGCCAGGAGAAGATCGTTTCGGTAAGAATGGCACCAGCCAGCATGACGCCGACCTGAAGACCGATGGTGGTGATGACGGGGATCATGGCATTGCGCAGCGCGTGGATGCCGATCACTCTAAACGGCGACAGGCCCTTGGCGCGGGCGGTGCGGACGTAGTCTTCCGACAGCACTTCCAGCATGGCAGAGCGCGTCTGGCGCGCGATGACCGCCAGCGGAATCGTGGCCAGCACGATGGATGGCAGCGCCAGATGGCTGAGCGCCGATGCAAATGCGCCCTTCTGTCCGGATAGCAACGAGTCGATCAGCATGAAGCCGGTGACAGGCGGGAAGTAGAACATCAGCGAGATGCGTCCCGAGACCGGCGTCCATTGCAGGATACCGGAAAACAGGATGATCAACAGCAGACCCCACCAGAAGATCGGCATGGAGTAGCCGACGAGTGCCACGCCCATCACGCCCTGATCGAAGATCGATCCGCGCTTGATGGCAGCGATGACGCCTGCCGGAATGCCGATGGCGATGGCGATGATCATGGCGCAGAAAGACAGTTCCACGGTGGCCGGGAACAGTGCCTTGAACTGCGTGAGAATAGGCGTCTTGGACACGATGGACGTGCCGAAATCACCCATCAGAATACCTTTGAGGTAATCCAGATACTGGATGATCATGGGACGGTCCATGCCGAGTGCCGCGCTGATCTGCGCATGGCGCTCCGGCGACATGACACGTTCGCCCGACAGAAGTGCGACCGGATCGCCCGGCAAAAGCCGGATGAACAGAAACGCGATAATGGAAACCCCGATGAATGTCGGGATGAGCACGGCAATGCGCCGCACGAGAAAGCCAATCATGAGAAACCTTCGATCTGTTCCGGCCGGAACCTATGCGCGGGTAGCGACCTTTGCGGCCTGCTTCTTACTTTTGTTGTTCAAAACGCAAGTGCCGCGCGCCTTGAGACAAGACACGCGGCATTTTTCTATGCGTCGGATTGTTACTCGGCAATATCCACGTTTTCGAACGTGAAGTCACCCAGCGGGCTCTGGACGAAACCAGTGACTTCCTTGCGCATCGGAACGACGGACAGGGAGTGGTCGATGGTGGCCCAAGGTGCCTGCTTCTTGAACACGACTTGAGCTTCTTCGTAGAGCTTGGTGCGTTCTGCCTGATCGGTGGTGATCTTGGCCTTCTTCACGAGAGCGTCGAAGTCCTTGTCGCACCACTGAGCACGGTTGTTGCCGCCAACGGCATCGCAGCCGAGCAGCGTGTCGAGGAAGTTGTCCGGGTCACCATTGTCGCCGGTCCAGCCGAGGAACACGGCACCGTCACGGTCCTTTGCCTTCGAACGGTCGAGATATTCTGCCCATTCGTAGGAAACGATCTCGACCTTGACGCCGATCTTGGCGAAATCATCCTGGATGACTTCTGCAGCGCGGCGGGCGTTGAGCATGTATGGACGCGAAACCGGCATCGCCCAGACCTTCATCGACAGGTCCTTGACGCCAGCGTCTGTCAGCATCTTCTTGGCTGCTTCCAGATCGTAGGTGTCGTCTTCGACCTTGTCGTTGTAAGACCACATTGTCGGCGGCAGCGGGTTCTTGGCAGGCGTGGCCATGCCCTGGAACACGGCGTCAACGATGGCCTTCTTGTTGATGGCCTTGTTCAGCGCCTTGCGGACTTCCGGCTTATCGAAAGGAGCCTGCGTGGTGTTGTAGGCGAGGTAGGCAACGTTGAGGCCTTCCTGCTCCATAACCGTCAGGGTCTTGTCTTCCTTCATGGACTTCACGTCGGCAGCGTTCGGGTAAGGCATGAGGTGGCATTCGCCAGCCTTGAGCTTCTGGAAACGAACGGCGGCATCGGTGGTGATGGCGAAAACGAGATCATCGATCTTCGGTGCGCCGCCCCAGTATTCCTTGTTGGCCTTGAAGCGGATCACGGCATCCTGCTGGTAGGCGACGAAGGCGAATGGACCGGTGCCGACTGGCATCTGGTTCAACTGTGCCTGCTTGCCTTCAGCGGCCAGCTTGTCGGTGTATTCCTTCGACATGATCGAAGCGAATGGCATGGCAAGGTTGGCGAGGAACGGTGCTTCAGGGCGGTTCAGGGTGAACTTGACCGTCATGTCGTCGACTTTTTCGACAGACTTGATCAGCTTGGGGAAGCCCATGCCTTCGGCATATTCCCAGGACGTGCCTGGAACATACTGGTGCCATGGATTGTCGGTCTTGATCTGGCGCTCGATGGAAAAGACGACGTCGTCTGCATTGAGTTCACGGGTCGGCGTGAAGAATTCCGTGGTCTGGAATTTGACGCCCTTGCGAAGCTTGAATGTGTAGACGGTGCCGTTTTCCGAAACTTCCCAGCTCTCGGCCAGGCCAGCGACTGGCTTGGTGGTGCCGGGTTCGAATTCCAGCAGACGGCTGTAAACGGTGTGGGCCGAGGCATCGAATGTGGTGCCGGCGGTGTAGAGGCCCGGATCGAAACCTTCCGGCGAACCTTCCGAGCAATATACGAATGTCTTTGCGCTTGCAGCAGCAGGTGCAAAGCACGTCGCCGAAAGCAAGGCTGCAGCGATTAGGCCAAGTTTGTATCTCATCAAAGAGCTCCCAATTTTTGTATCCGGCTCGCTTATTCTGCGACTACCGATGCAACGTGGTTATAAGAAACCTTGCACATACTCAAGCGGGCAAGTTGCGCCAATTCAGAGGTTTTTGATCAAAAGTTCAACTTCGCGCGATTTTGATACTAATTTAGGCGAAGGAATTAGAATGTTTGTTTGGAAATGGTGGAAAAAACCATGCGTTTCTTCCCAAAAGCCAGGCAATAAAGAAGGCGCCCTGAAGGATCAGGACGCCTTTGATAATGAAACAGCTTTTATTGTTACACTCAAGCGATCTTATCGCCCACGACTCGCCAATTGATGAGGTTTTCCAGCACGGCTTTGATGTGCTCCGGCTTGCGGTTTTCATAATCCACGTAATAGGCGTGTTCCCAGATATCGACGCCGAGATAAGCGGGACGACCGACGGCAACCGGGTTGTTGGCATCCTCATAGCCCACGAGTGCCAGCTTGCCCTGATCATCGCGCGTCAGCCACACCCAGCCGGTGCCGAAGACTTCGTCTGACGTGGCAACGGCCTTGGCAATAAACGCATCGTAATCACCGAAGGCCGCGCTGAGCTCCTCGGCGGCCTTGCCATCCGGTCTTTTCGGGCCGCCCGGCACGAATTGATCCCAATAGACCACATGGTTCCACGCTTGGGCTGCGTTGTTGAAAATCTTCTTGTCGGCAGTCTTGCCAGCGGAAGCCTTGACGATCTCTTCCAGCTCCATATCGGCGTATGGTGTGCCCTTGGCCAGCGTGTTGAGCTTGTCGAAATAGGCCTTGTGATGCTTGCCGTAATGCAGACCAACGGTTTTGGCCGAAATGTGCGGAGCAAGCGCATCTTCCGCGAATGGCAAGGCCGGTTGTTTCAACGGCAGGGCGGCGCGTGCGATGGACGGCGCGGAAAGGGCGGATGCTGCGGCAGTGGCTGCTGTGGCCGCCATGATGGCGCGTCTGGTCAGTAACATGTGTGGGTCTCCTCCTGTGGGTGTCTGGAACGCAAACATGCTCACTCTCTAAAAGTTGCTTTTAAACCTTGCTTCTTCGCCCTCTTCGCGATTTTGTTATCTGAGCAGATGCTGTTGAGAGTCGAGGAGAATGCAATGCAATCACAGGTGAAACCCCGCGAAGAACGCGCACTCGTTCTGGAGGAAATCGGCAAGCTTTCGCTGCGTCCGTTTCCGCTGGAAGAGCAAGTTGGGCCGCATGATGTACGCATTGCCATCCATACAGTCGGCATTTGCGGCAGCGACGTGCACTACTATACCCACGGTGCCATCGGCAATTTCGTGGTGCGCGAGCCAATGATTCTGGGACATGAGGCCTCCGGCACCGTGACCGAAATTGGCTCCGCCGTAACCAACCTGTCGGTGGGAGACCGCGTGTGCATGGAGCCAGGCATCCCTGACCCAATCAGCCGCGCAAGCCGCATCGGCAATTACAATCTCGATCCCGCCGTTCGTTTCTGGGCAACGCCGCCGATTCATGGCGTGTTGCGTGCATCCGTCGTGCATCCGGCGGCCTATACGTTCAAACTGCCCGACAATGTCTCCTTTGCAGCGGGCGCGATGGTAGAACCGCTGGCGGTCGGCGTTCAGGCGGCTACGCAGGCCAAGGTCAAGCCGGGTGATATCGCCGTCGTGATCGGTGCCGGTCCCATCGGTCTCGTCACGGTTCTGGCCGCCCTTGCTGCCGGTTGCGCGCGCGTCATCGTGTCGGATGTCGATCCGGTGAAGCTGGATATGGCCCGTGGTCTAGGCCCGGTCGAAACCGTCAATGTCCGCGAGCATGATCTTGCCGAACAGGTGCTGAAATCCACCGGCGGCTGGGGTGCGGATGTCATTTTCGAATGCTCCGGTGCAGAAGCGGCCATCACCCGCGTGTTCGAGCCGCTGAGACCCGCCGGAACGGTCGTTTTCGTCGGTATGCCGACCAAGCTGGTGGCCTATGACGTGGTGGCAGCGCAAATTCGTGAAGCGCGTGTCGAGCATGTTTTCCGCTATGCCAACGTCTTTGGCCGCTGCGTCGATATGTTGGCGTCCGGTGCCATCGATGTCTCCGCACTCATCACCCGCACCTTCGATTTCGAAGACAGCATCAAGGCCTTCGACATCGCCGCATCTGCGCCTGCCGGAGAGGTGAAAATGCAAATTCTCATGCCGCAATGATGATTGAGGGTTGCACGAAAATAATCAGCGGTTAGCTTGAGCGCCGGTGGCGAGTGGAGGCTCAAACCGCTTATCTGTATCGATGCAGGAGGATCAATTCATGAAGACGATCAAGGGACCGGGGCTTTTTCTCGGTCAGTTTGCGGGCGATGCTGCACCTTTCAACACGTGGGACGGCATCACCAAATGGGCGGCTGATAAAGGGTATCTCGGTGTACAGGTGCCCACATGGGCCGGACAGTTGATCGACCTTAAAAAAGCAGCCGAATCCAAGGACTACTGCGACGAGTTCGCCGGTGTGGCCCGGAGTAACGGCGTCGAAATCACCGAACTTTCTACTCACCTGCAAGGTCAGCTTGTCGCCGTACATCCTGCTTACGACGAAGCCTTTGACGGCTTTGCTGCACCTGAAGTGCGCGGCAACCCGAAGGCGCGTCAGGAATGGGCGGTCGAGCAGGTGAAGTTGGCGCTGAAGGCATCGCGCAATCTCGGCATCGATGCCCATGCCACCTTCTCCGGCGCACTCGCATGGCCCTTTATCTACCCATGGCCGCAGCGCCCTGCCGGTCTGGTGGAAGCCGCTTTCGATGAGCTGGCCAAGCGCTGGACGCCGATCCTAGATTATGCCGACGAGCAGGGTGTGGACGTCTGCTACGAAATTCACCCCGGCGAAGACCTGCATGACGGCGTGACCTTCGAGATGTTCCTGGAGCGCGTAAAGAACCACAGCCGCGCCAACATGCTCTATGATCCCTCGCATTACGTGCTGCAATGCCTGGATTATCTCGACAATATCGACATCTACAAAGACCGCATCAAGATGTTTCACGTCAAGGATGCGGAGTTCAACCCCACCGGTCGCCAAGGCGTTTATGGCGGCTATCAGGGCTGGGTCAACCGCGCTGGCCGCTTCCGGTCGCTGGGCGACGGGCAGGTGGATTTCGGCGCCGTGTTCTCGAAAATGGCCGCCAATGATTTCGATGGCTGGGCCGTTGTCGAATGGGAATGCGCGTTGAAGCACCCGGAAGATGGCGCTGCCGAGGGCTCTGAATTCGTCAAGGCACACATCATTCGCGTTACCGAAAAGGCCTTCGACGACTTCGCTTCAAGCGGCACTGATGATGCCGCCAACCGCCGCATGCTGGGCCTATAAACCATTTCGAGGACATTTCATGGCTATTGAAGGAAAGACGACCGACAAGGCGAGCAAGCGCATTCGCCTTGGCATGGTGGGTGGTGGCGCAGGCGCCTTCATCGGCGGCGTGCACCGCATGGCGGCACGGCTGGACAACCGGTTTGAGCTGGTGGCAGGCGCTTTGTCCTCCACTCCTGAAAAATCCAAGGCCTCCGGTCTCGAACTGGGACTGGACGAGGACCGCTGCTACGGCTCCTTCGAGGAGATGGCCGAAAAAGAAGCGGCACGCGAAGATGGCATCGAGGCCGTCGCCATCGTCACGCCCAACCATGTGCACTATCCGGCGGCAAAGGCATTTCTGGAACGGGGCATCCATGTCATCTGCGACAAGCCGCTGACCTCCAATCTGGGGGATGCGAAAAAGCTGAAAGCGGTGGCGGACAAGTCCGATGCGCTGTTCGTGCTGACCCACAACTACACCGGCTACCCGATGGTGCGCCATGCGCGCGAACTGGTGGAAAGCGGCGCACTGGGTGATATCCGGCTGGTGCAGATGGAATATCCACAGGACTGGCTGGCAGAACCCGTCGAACAGACCGGTGCCAAGCAGGCCGTATGGCGCACCGACCCGGCGCAATCGGGCGCTGGCGGCTCCACCGGCGATATCGGCACCCACGCCTATAATCTCGGCTGCTTCATCTCCGGTCTCGAAACCGAAGAACTGGCCGCAGACGTCCACACCTTCGTGGAAGGGCGTCGTCTGGACGATAACGCCCATGTCATGCTGCGCTTCAAGGCCAGGGATGGCAAAGCCTCTGCCAAGGGTCTGCTGTGGTGCAGCCAGGTGGCTGTGGGCAACGAGAACGGCCTCAAGGTTCGCATCTATGGCAGCAAGGCTGGCATCGAGTGGACGCAGGCCGATCCGAACTATCTGTGGTTCACCAAGCTTGGCGAGCCCAAGCAGCTGATCACCCGCGGTGGAGCAGGTGCCGGTGCATCTGCCGCCCGCGTCAGCCGCATCCCCTCCGGCCACCCGGAAGGCTACCTCGAAGCCTTTGCGACAATCTACACCGAAGCCGCAAACGCCATCGATGCACGGCGCAACGGCACGGCGCTGGACAAGGCGGTCACCTACCCCACCATCGACGACGGCGTCAAAGGCGTCGCCTTCGTAGAGGCCTGCATCGCCTCGTCAAGGCAGAATGGCGGCTGGGTGAAGCTGTAATTCTTTGATACGACCGGGGTGCGGTGCGCCCCGGTCGTCGGCTTGCAGAACCTGCGTGAGCTCTTGGTAAACCGCGGCTCCTTCTCCACGTCATCCATGAGTTTCACGCGAAAATCAAAAAAATAAATAAAATCAACGCATTGAAGAATCTTCGAGCTTTCCAGCGTCAGAAGCGGATAGATCAGGCCATGCCGCCTATGATTGTCATTTGAAAAAAGATCCGTTAAAAATCAAAGCCTTATCGAAAAAACGCAAAAAATCGACAAAAGCTTTCTCAATGGTCCCCGAAGCTGTGCCTACAATTGCCTCGCTTCCATCGGCAGGGTGTATCGCGAGACATCGTGGCGGCTGGAAGTGGTGTTTGGGTTTGGCCGGAACGTGCGGTCGAAACCGAGACATCGGTGCCACGACCCCAGCCGACGGCCCCGGACCCATCGAGAGCTCCGGCAAGCCAAGATGTCTGGTTGCGTGGCAAGACGGATGGAGGGTTTGTATGGGAGCCATAACGCCTCAGACAAACCCTCCCCTCGGCTTAGGCTGAGGAAACAGGCGGACGGAACGACCAGTGACCACGCAAATGCGGACACGAAGACCACCATACCAGAGACATCACCGCATTTGCGTGTGTCCTCCGGGTCTGAACGACTGCACACCACGGACGCTCCGCGCCGCGTGAACGCTTCGGTGTGCTCAACGCTAGGAAAGCAGGACAGGCACCGGCAACCGCCGAAACCCTTTTCCCCGGTGAGAACCTCGGATCAGAATCGCTTACTCATCCTTGCGCGTGCCCCTCCATACCTGTCGCCATCGCCTTCCACATTGAAAAGCAGGCTAAAATCGAGGTTCCAATCGTCGGGGGTTGCAAGCGATATTCCCGTCGATACCGTGCCAAAAGCACCGGACCCGTCAAGACCAGCGAACCCGCCTGTGAGGCCAATCTTCGGGGTCAGCGTGGTATCATTGCTCAGCGTGAACTTTCGCGCCACTTCGGCGCCAAGGCTCACTCGCAGTTGCTCGGAAGTGAAGCCATCGAGGGTCAACTCATCGCCTGCGGCATTGGACACAGTGTAATCGTTGACCTGTTCGGAGAGATAGACAGCGCGTAACTTGGGCGTCAACACAGTTACCTCATCCAAACGCCATTGCCCCTTGATCGTCGTATCAGCCATCCAGCGTTTGGTGTCGAATGTTCCGTCCCAGAAAGCGGTGTCGATGTCATTGGCCGAACCGCCGTAGAGAATACTAGTATCCCAGTACACGCCCTTGCCAATCTCCAGTGAGCTATAGGGCCCTACCAGCCAGCCGTTGCCCGTAAGTTTTGCATCCGCATCGGTCGGATCGGTCATTCTATCCAGGTGGAACGACAGACCGACGAGTGCCTTGTCAGTAATCAGGTAATCAGCGCCCGCCGAGAGCATGCCAAAGCTACCCCACCTGCGATCGTCGTCATCATCGCGATTGTGCATCAGAAATGCACCGCTCAGCCAGACATTGAATGGCGACGACGATATTCCGCCCAGGGATTGCCCGGAAGCATCGCCAGCACCGTTTCGATAGGCCTCAATCTGGGCGAAACTGGTTGAAAAGCCGATTGTCATACCATTGGAAGAGGGAGATATCCTCGTCGTCACCGGCTCGTTCGCGTTCTCTGCCTTCCGTCTTTCCAGAAGACCCGGCACGTTGATGGTTGATGAGATCATGCTTTGTCGCGATCTCACAAAATCCCTGACGAGGCCATCGATCTCGGTTGCGACCTCGGCTGGATTGTAACCAAGGTTATAGGTCACGGTTCCCGTGCTGCTGCCAAGGCCGCTCGTGAGGCTGAAGGTGATCACGACAGGCCCGGAAAAGCCCGGCGTCGGAGTAAACTTCAGATACCAGCCAACCGGAGAAACCGGACCGGATTGTGCATAGTCACCCATGGTGAGAACAGCCCTGCCCGCATTCGACGGCACGACGGAAACAAGCTCTCCACTATCGAAGGGACCGCCGGTCGCATTCTTGTCGAGACGCGTATCTGGGGGAGAGGAACCCGCCTCGACAGTGATCGTCTGACTTACAACCTGAACGGATTGCTCCTTTACCGTCAGATTGTATCGAGCTTTTCCGATCATGTTTTGCGCGTCCCTGACCTGGACCTCGAAAACATAGTCGTTCTGCGTGTTGTCAGCCAATGTACCGGACAATAAACCGGATGTGCTCAATGTGAGCCCATCCGGCAAGGTGCCCGAAATGACATTGAACGCGAAAGGGGCGGTTCCGCCTGAGACCGTGACCTGTTGATTGTATGTTTCTCCAGCCATCGCATCCGTCAGATTACCTTCAGAGGGAGACAGAACGAGATCTTCTATCGCAGCGATGACGCTCAGCGTATAGGCCGCCGAGTCTTGTGCAGTGTTTGCATCCTTTGCGGTGATGGTGAAGCTCGCGTTTTCAGCCGCTATCGGGGTGCCGGAAATGACGCCGGTTGAGGAGTTGAGGTCGAGACCTGCTGGTAGCTCACCTAATGTGACCTCGTATGTGTAGGACGCCGTACCGCCCGAGGCCGCGATGGTCACGTTATAGGCCGTGCCTACCGTGCCTGCGGTCAGAGCTCCTGCGGGTGGCGAGAAGGTGAAGGAGGTCGGGGCCGACACGGTGATGGAGACCGTTGCAGCTGGCGATGTCCCGCTCGCATTCGTCGCCGTGTAGGTGAAGCTGTCGACGCCGGAATAGCCTGCCGTCGGCGTGTAGGTGATGTTAGTGCCGGATGCCGTTGCCGTGCCATGGCTGGCTTGCGTATCAACGGCGACCGAAGCGGCAGCACCACCTGTTATGTTGAGGGTGATGGCATTGGCCGACGAGTTAGCAGCAACTGTTTTCGAGACGGCGTTCGCCACAGGAGCTTCAACCCCAATCACCAGCGTATAGGCCGCCGAGTCTTGTGCAGTGTTTGCATCCTTTGCGGTAATGGTGAAGGTCGCGCTTACAGCAGCTGTCGGCGTACCGAAAATGACGCCGGTTGAGGAATTGAGGTCGAGGCCTGCTGGTAGCTCACCTGATGTGACCTCGTATGTATAGGACGCTGTACCGCCCGAGGCCGCGATGGTGACATTATAGGCCGTGCCCACAGTGCCTGCTGTCAGGGCGCCCCGGGGTGGAGAGAAGGTGAACGAGGTCGGGGCCGACACGGTGATGGAGACGGTCGCCGGTGACGACGTGCTCGTCGCATTCGTCGCCGTGTAGGTGAAGCTGTCCACGCCGGAATAGCCTGCCGTCGGGGTGTAGGTGATGGTGGTGCCGGATGCCGTTGCCGTGCCATGGCTGGCTTGCGTATCCACGGCGACCGATGCGGCAGCGCCACCTGTTATGTTGAGGGTGATGGCGTTGGCTGACGAGTTGGCAGCCACCGTCTCTGAAACGGCGTTAGCCACAGGAGCTTGAACCCCAATCACCAGCGTGTAGACCGCCGGGCTTGTCGCGGCGTTTGCATCCTTTGCGGTAATGGTGAAGGTCGCGCTTTCAGCTGCTTTCGGGGTGCCGGAAATGACGCCGGTCGAGGAGTTGAGGTCGAGGCCTGCGGGAAGTTCACCTGATGTGACCTCGTATGTGTAGGACGCTGTACCGCCAGATGCCGCGATGGTCACGTTATAGGCCGTGCCCACAGTGCCTGCTGTCAGGGCGCCCCGGGGTGGCGAGAAGGTGAAGGTTGCGGCATTATATGTGAATCCACTTAGGAGCGTCGCCGTATTCGTTCCATCCGACAGCACGACATCGACAGCACCAGCCACATGAGCTGGCGTGGTTGCGCTGATGGATGTTGCGCTGTTGACGGTGAAATTTGTGGCAGCTTCCGTTCCGAATTTGACGCTATTGATGGAGGCGAGATTGGTGCCAGTGATCGAGACGGATGTTCCACCATTGGTGGAACCGCTTTCGGGAGATATGGATGAAATAACGGGGCCCGCTTCGCGCGTAACCGTGACTGTGTAGGTTTTTGAACTGCCATATTCCGGCGTCACCACAACAGGGATTGCGTTGGTACCCACGTTGAGGGGGATGGAGGATGATGCGGCACCGGATGTGACCGCTACGCCCTTTACTGTTATGGTTGAGTTCCCATCATTGGCCGTTGGGGTGATGGCTATAGAGCTTACTGAATTGGCGACTGAGACCGTGTAGCTGGTTGTCGCAGACGAAAAGCCAGGATCTAAGCTGCCGTTGTCGAGCGCAAGTGCTGACAGTGTTGCGTCGGATGAAGCCGTTGCACACGTCAGTATGAGGGTAGCGCCAGTATTGACCGGTCCAGTCAGACTGACTTCGGCCCCCGAATCAGATGGTAATACGAAGCTTGAAGAGACAGTATCATTTCCAGATGCATTACTAGAATTTAGAACGATTCCGTAATCATACACATCAATTACAGCGGCTGCATATTTATTTTCCGAACCAGTCCCTGTAAACGTGACCGTCCAGCTTAATTTGTCACCAGCGTTAAATTCATATTCTGTATATATACTAGTAGAGCCATTCGCTACTGTTACGCCACTGCTCCAGTCCGAGTTCACATCCTGACAACTCAGAGCTTGCGCCTGGCCCGCGACACCAAAGAAAACGGCCAAAGACAGAAGAAATTTAGCCGATTTTCGCGTCGGAAACGAAAGAGCAGACGCGACCTTATGAAACGCATCGTTAGACGTTTTCTTCTGCACGAAACTTCCCCAAAATACACGCGGAACCGCAACCACGAGTCGTTATCCCACTGCCCCGTATCTCAAAAATTACTATCACGTAATTTATCGATTTCTAGTACAGGTGGTATTTTGGTTTCAAGAAAAGTGTATTAGTTTTTTCTACTGTTGCATCTTCGATACAACCTGTGGGCGGGGTAACCATCGCATGTGGTAGTGTGGAGGTTCAGTGCCTGTTAGCTGAAAGCCAAGGCGTTCGTAGATGTGTCTGGCGCTTGTGCCAAACATGGGCGTGGAAAGAGTGATCGGAATGTCCATATTTTCAGCGGCGGCCTGAAGCCCCCGCACCACATTGGTCCCAATGCCTTTACCTCGGGCTGCGGTCATGAGTTGCAACTCCGACAGGCGCCAGTTGCTGTAGCCCAGCGAAACGACAAGTCTTCCAACGCGGTTGCAATTATCTTCAATAACCATGTCCATATGCTCAGGGTAGGCGTTGCCCAGCCCTTCGCGCAGAGTATCGAATTGTTGCTTGTGCAACATGCGTAAAAAATCCGGCTTGCCATCAACCCAGGACAGCCACGGCCTGGCCTCGATAAGCAATTGCAACAGAAATGGCTCATCCTGAGCCCGGACAAACCGCAAAGCCAGATTGCCGGGCAATGGAAATGAGCCGTTCAGCGCTGCCATGTTGGCTGCTCCATTGTTTTAGCCGAATACAACTTGAAACAGAGCCCTGGTCGGGGCTGTAGGGTTCAGGATACGCGAAACGTGAACCGGTCCAATGGCGGGAACATCGGGATGAAAAAACGAGAAGTCCCCCCATTGAAAAGGCGGCACAGTTTCATCTTCAGCCTCGAATTCCAGTGAAAATGGCGTTCGAGGTGTACCTTGCATCCTTCCTTCGGGAAATTCACTACATCGTTTCAATTGCACGGGGATGGCGAGATCGGGGGAATGCACCATCTGGAACAGTTCGCCGACATAGGGTTGAAGCAATGAAGCCCTTATCGTTGCCATGTCCAGCGTCATGGTCGATCCGGATAAATGCCGACCATGGCGATGACGAAGTTCATGGCGAGATACGGTTGCATCAGGGACACCGACTCGCTCTTGCCCGCGGCAGCTATGGTCACGGCACCGCCTGTGAGAGCGTTGATTTTTACCGTTGCGCCGGGTGAACCTGCATCGCCGGTGACCTTCGTGTTGACGTTGCTCAACTTCACGAGATCGGCAGTCTTGGGAGAGGCGTACATTCTGTTGTTTGTACTGGCAACGCCGGACAACATATTGTTCGTGCTGCTTGGTAAATTTGCATCGCCGACAGCACCGTAAACATCCACATCAACGGCAACATTGAGAGTACTTGGAACGCCTGGAATTGTTACATTCTGCTCTGTTAAGACCGGAGCGAAGCTGGCTTGATGGCTGTGAACAGGCATTTGGTCCTGAGTAAGCGTATGCGCGGTTTCGCCCTGGGAACTTGCGAAGGGGAAAGTTCCAAGAGTAGGGCTCACGCCCGCCCCCAGCGGCACTCTGCCGCGCAAATCCGGCAGCATGAAATTACTGTTGACAAGACTACCACCATAAGTTTCCCCAATAAGCGAATAGAGCCCCTGATACTGCATGACCTGGACAGTCTGCCCCTGGCAGACGCTATAACCGTTCGGGGCCCATGAAAACGGGAGCAAGTAAATCATTCCGAGCATGGGATCCATATCAATACCCTCAAAGGTTGTTGTTTTATTTTCTGTAACCAGTGAGGGTGCTCGCGTCAAGTGACACATCAGAAAATTAGCAGCAAAAAATATTACAGCCTTGCATGCTTCATCGATATCCCGTCAGGTCTGGATGTTAAGACGAGATTCAAACTGTGTTGGAGAAATCGGCGGACGGCACAGGCAGCGTATGCCGTCCGTTACAATGACGAGCATCGAGTAGATGCACTACGGCATGTTCCGATGGATATTCGAATGAAGGACCGCATTTCCGTATTCGCAATCTCTAACAGACAGGCTACGTAAAGACTGGCAGCGGTGACAGGAGGCGGATTTGGATTTTATGAAACTTCTGAAGTCGCTTGAAGAGCTGCTTTACGAGCTGGTCACATGGCTGCTGTTTTACCCGCTCACCATGTGGCGATCTGTCGTCAGGCCGCTGAGCATGATGCGCTATGCCGATACGGAGCTCGCCGACCGGCTTGAAGATCAGTACGACGATACCTTGAGCCCTCCCCTGTTTCTGCTGATCACACTGCTCCTGTCACAGGGCATCTCATCCGCTTTTCCCTCTGCCTATGATACCGCCGCTGCCGCCAAGGAACTGGGATCTGGCTCCAACCTGCTCATTGCGCGTGGCGTGGTCTTCGGGATTTTTCCGCTGTGCATGTCGGTTACAGCGCTGCGACAGCGGTCGGCGAGAATCACCCGGAATTCTCTACGGCCACCCTTTTTCAGTCAGTGTTATGTCGCGGCACCCTTTGCATTCGTCGTCGGCCTGGGATTTGACTTCATGTTCATGCCCCACGCACAGGGGATGATGATTGGTGCGATGACGCTGACGATTGCCATAGTATGGTATGCGCAGGCGCAGATACGATGGTTTATCAGGGATATGCACATGGGCGCGGTCAGGGCGACGGGCGCTTTCATTCTGGCGTTCGTCACTGCGAGTGTCGTCGCACTGATGCTGGCCATTACGATTAGTGTGGAGGCAAAGACCATGGCAGCCGGCTGATCTTTGAACCGCAATCAGGGCTCGACAAATGTTGTGCCGAGCGGGCTATGCGATGTAGTGTGGTGGGATCGCATACAACTGCTGATAGGATCGAGATGAAGCTGTCTAGAGTCGGTCTGGTTATAATGCTGGCGCTCGCCTTACCATTTACTGCAGATATTTCAGCGACTTCTGCGGAAGCGCCGTCCGCACCGCTGCCGCAAAATGCGACTGAGTGGAACAGATATGTGAGTGCGCGATTGAGACGCGCTTCGATTCCAATCGCGAATGCAGCTCGCAAGCGCGGAATTGTGGGGGACTACGCGTTAAAAATTGACTTTACCATCAAGCCCGACGGGTCGGTCTCCGATGTGCGCCTTATGGAGGGGTCCGGGGATGACGCCCTTGACGCGGCCGCATTGGAGGTTCCCGTCAAGGCCGTACCCTTTCTTCCCTTCACCAAGGACATGCCGCAAACGCCGAGGCGTATCAGTGCGCCCCTGGTTTTCAAGCTGATTCCGGAGCCTCCGAAGCCACCGACACCCTAGTGTGGCCTCCGCTCTCACCCTATTTACCCTCCAATCGCACGTTCATTACGCAATGTTATGCTCAGTATGTGACGATACACTTGCCAAAAGCCCCAATCGCAGGGTATGGACTGTGCATAATTGCCAGAATGTTACCCAGGAGCTAAAGCTTGCAAGTCCTCGTCCGTGATAACAATGTCGATCAGGCGCTACGCGTACTGAAGAAGCGCCTTCAACAGGAAGGCGTGTTCCGTGAAATGCGTCTCCGTGAAAGCTATGAGAAGCCATCAGTCAAGCGCGCCCGCGAAAAGGCTGAAGGCATCCGCAGAGTCCGTAAACTCGCTCAGAAGAAGCTGAACCGCGAGCTGGGCATCGTAGCACCGAAGAAGCAGCGGCCTGCTCCGCAGGCCAAGCCTGCTTCTACGACCTAATTACTCGATCAGCACTTCGTCGTGACCGCACTTGCTTTTTGGCAAGTGCGAGAAGACCGTCTAGTCAAAAGTGGGGTTCAGCTTTGAATCCTGCCTTTAGGCGTGTGTCATTGGTTCCGTCGGCCTTGGCCTCGTAATGAGTGCCGAGCCGATGGCGTTTGCGTTGTGGTGTTGGAGATACCAACTCCGTCAGAACCCGCGCCGCGTGTTGTTTCATCAACGTCAGCGCGACTCATCCTACGGTGACAGACTAGGTGAACGGGCCAGCTCTGGTCTCGTTGCAGAATCGCGTCCGCCAGAGACGAGTCACGGGGTTCTGATGATCGCCATATAGGGCTGGTGATCGATTGCGCTATTGCGCTCAAGTGCCCTAGCGCGGCAGACGTTGGTCGTCTCTAGCGCACACACCTTCTCACAAATGCCCCTCCAAATACCTGAATCGCGCACCATTCAGCCCCATGCCGATGGTGTATCGCCAGCGCACGGATTGCGTCTCGTTGGCGAAAACCATAGGCCTGGCGGAAAGATAAGGTGGAACCTATTCGAGGTCGGATCTTTAATGTCCGATAAAGGACATTAAAGTGGTGTACACCACCGTTCGTGAATTGCCTCCTACCGAAGCGAGACCTTCGTGCCCCAGGACCGAATTGCCGTACTCGTCGTTGAGAACGAGGCACTCATTCGATCTGCTATCGTTGCGGATTTGGAAGCAGAGGGCTTTGAGGTCTTTGAGGCTGCAAACGCAACGGAAGCGATCGTCGTGTTGGCAATCAACCCTGCCATTCGCGCCCTGTTTACCGACATCGATATTCCCGGTGATGTGGACGGCCTGAAACTCGCGGCGTTTGTGAGAGATCGATGGCCACCGATCAAGATCATCATGACATCCCGTCATCACCATCTGCGCGACAAGACGCTCGGTATCGGAGAACATTTCATCCCGAAACCGTATCAGCCAGACCATGTCATTGCTTCGCTGCGTAAGCTCGTATCGCTAAACTGACTACCGCGCCAAGGGCATGTCGCTTCTGACCCGCACAATGTCCGATATCGGACATAAATGTGATTACTTGTATTGCATGAACACTCGGAAGGTGACACTCTTCGTTTCACCGCTGGATAAGCGGTCACATGCGAAAGCGGAGTGATTCGCATGCGCACTGGTTCTCGTATCGCTTCTTTTCAATCTGAACGACGTCCTCCCGTGACGGGAATTGCCTATGAAAACTACGTTCTCCGATGACCGTGCGGTAATGGATTCTGCGGGCATTTTGGCAGCGATGGCCAATGCAAAGCGCCTGCATATTCTCGACATCATAAGCCAGCGGGAGGTGCCCGTCGGTCAGTTGGCCGAGATGGTAAACCTCAGCCAGTCTGCCCTGTCACAGCATCTGGGAAAACTTCGAGATGCCAATCTCGTCAGTACACGGCGGGATGCGCAGACGATTTATTACTCCTGCAATTCCTCGGCAGCTATTCATCTCCTCGCGACGCTCTATGATATTTTCGGAATACCGAAGCATCCGTTGGCAACTGAGTCGTCTGCCTGACGTAACGGTGTTCACGTACCACAGTTAAGTAATGCTCGCATGGGTTTCAAACACACGGCCTTTTGCGTTCGTCCGATTTCGGACTGAGTATCAGCGTCTTCCGTAGGGTAAGGTGTGGTTTTCATTGCAACATAGCAGGCACAAGGATTTAATTAGAAATCTCTAATGTTTTGCGATCGATAAGAGAATACAACGAGAACGAGCCGGAAACAGTATATCCACAACACAGTTTTTGAGACTTAAGGTTACTAAAAATTGCTGTGTCTATAACTTCACAGATCGAAGTTGTAATCTGTGATATCAAGCGATTTCTATTAAAAGTCATGCCGAATTGTCCCATTTCGGACATGGAGTCTGGAGGCCTTGCATAGTGATCTCCAAGGCCGCCATACATCCGCCACGCCAATGGCTTAAAGCGACTCATCGTTCGCAACTTCATGGCGCGAACGGCTAGGAGATGATCATTGCTCTTGCCCTCACTGAGGTTAAGAATATGAGCAATCTTCAACAATCGACGGTTCATAATAAACTCCTCTCGGCGTTGGATCCGGTCGATTTCTCCCGTCTTGCCCCCCATCTGGAAGCGCTGGAACTGCCGAGGCTGTATGAGCTCTCGTCATCCGGCAAGATTGCTAACTACTGTTATTTCCTCGACCGAGGAATAGCGTCCGTCGTTGCGCAAGTCAGCGGAGGCCGGAAGGCGGAGATCGGCATATTTGGTTCGGAAGGCATGTTCCCGACCTCGCTCATCATGCACGATCCGACCGCGCCCTATTCGACATTCATGCAGGTTGCCGGACACGGCTACAGAATCCAGAGCATCCATGTGTCCCATGCCATGGAGCAGAGTTTTAATCTTCGATCCCTGCTGTTGAGATTTGCTCAGGCGATGTCTGTTCAGACGGCGTTTACGGCGCTGTCCAACGCCACAGATAACATCGAGCAGCGCCTCGCTCGCTGGCTGCTGATGTGCCATGACAGATCGAATGGCGAGGCCATCGGCCTCACACACGCGTTCATTTCAGAAGTGCTGGCCGTGCGTCGTCAAAGCGTCACCACCGCACTCCATGTACTGGAGGGTCAACATCTGATTTCGGCGGAACGAAATCAGATCAAGATACTGGATCGACAGGGTCTGGAGAGCTTTGCAAGCGGCACCTATGGCCCTGCCGAAGCAGAATACCGACGTCTGGTCGGGCCGTTCTAGGCGAACGGCGACCGGCGCGGCACAAGAGCGACCAGCTTATCCCCTCGGGTCATACTCCCCCAGTGACCCCGCATATTTGGCTAGGCTTTCTTCCGGCAGGAAGCGCTTTTCGATGTCTAGAACCGCCGGGAAGCCGGTGAGATCGAGATAGGAGAAGGTGCCGAGTTTCGAGGATTTCTGGGTTTCCATGAAGTCGTTGAAAGCGTCGGCGTTTCGCTCTTTGCAATCGCGCAAAAATGCTTCCATCATCAATTGGGAAACTTTCGAGATGGAAATATTGTAGACAGCGGCACCGCTTGCCTCGTACTCGGCTGCCGACAGAGCAGGCTTGATCGAGCTTGCGTTGATGTAAATATCCGCCTCTGGGAAGGTTTCCAGCACGCGCTGCATTTCTTCGCGGCTCTGAAGCGCCATCACCATCAGCATATCGACGCCACAAGTCAGATAGGCCTCGCAGCGGCGCAACACCTCGTCCACGCTACCGCCCACGGCTGCACGCGAATCCGTTCTGGCGATGACGACGACATCCGGGTCCAGCTCATCGCGCTTGGCGCAGGCGGCGCGGTATTTGGCGCTGGCTTCCGAGATCGGCACCACCTCGACACCCTTGGTAAAGCCGCAGCGCTTGGGAAAAGTCTGATCCTCAAGGAAGAACCCAGCGACACCGGCAGTGATGAATTCGTGCACGGCGCGTGTAGTGTTGACCGCATTACCAAAGCCCGTCTCGCAATCGGCGATGACAGGAATGGTAATGGACTGGCAGATACGGCGTATATTATCGACCGCTTCTGTCAACGTCATCAGGCCCGCATCCGGCATGCCCATGATATGGGCCGCTGCCTGTGAGCCGGACTGGAAGAATAGGCGAAAGCCTGCCGCTTCCGTCAGTTGCGCATGATGCGGCGTTGCGCCTGAGATGCCGACCAGCGGCTTGCGGTCTTCCCGCAGCTGACGTCGCAGCTCCGAACTCATACGACCGGATATGACGGTTGGGCGAAGATGCATGTGAAACCTCCCTGAAACACTGCCGCATGTTTTCCATAGCATGGATTTTATGTCAACATTCTATCTGTATTAGCGCATTTATTCATCGTTAATCGGATTTTATTGCAAATAGTGTTGACAGATTTACAAGTCTTGGGCTTAAGTGAGATGACATTAATATGACGGCATGGGAGGAGCTATGACTGTCAGAAACTGGCCACTGGCCACATTCGGCATCACCATATTCGCAATCGGGATTGCGGTGTTTCTCAATGCCCGCGGCATTCAGGGCGGGTTTGGCTATGACGCCGTCGGCCCCGCTGTCTTCCCGATGATCATCGGTGGAGGCTTCATGGTCTCTGCCATTTTGATGTGCCTGGAAAGCCTCAGCGTCGATGCCGAGGCGACTAATAGCGATGAAAAAACAAACATCTGGCCGGTCATCGTCATTTCGGCAGCCGTGCTGATCGAGGCACTGCTGATCAAGAAGGCCGGTTGGGTGCCCATGGCGACGCTTGTCTTCGTGGCTGGCGCCTGGGCCTTCGGTGATCGCAGGCTGCTGCTGAATGCTGTGTTCGGCCTCGTGCTGTCCGGCATCATTCTCTTCGCATTCAACTGGGGGCTCGGCCTCGATCTTCCGCTCGGCATTCTCGCGCCGATCCTTCCTGCCAACCAGTAGGCCCGGCTCAAATGGATACTTTCTTCGATCTCATGAACGGCTTTGCCGTTGCCCTCACGCCCGCCAATATCGGCTGGTCGCTTCTGGGCGTCACACTGGGAACCGCCATCGGCGTGCTGCCCGGCATCGGCCCTGCGACAACAGTGGCACTTCTGATGCCGCTGACACTGGGGCTTGATCCCATCTCGGCGTTCATCATGTTTGCGGGCATCTATTACGGTGCGCAGTATGGCGGCTCGACAGCGTCCATTCTGCTCAACACGCCCGGTGAAGCGGGCGCGATGATGACAGCACTCGACGGCAACGCCATGGCCCGAAAGGGCCGCGGTGCGCAAGCGCTGGCCACCGCTGCCATCGGCTCCTTCATTGCCGGAACGATCGCCACCATCGGCCTGACATTTGCAGCGCCACTGCTGGTCAATGTCGCCCTGCTTTTGACCGCACCTGATTATTTCGCGCTGATGATCCTGTCGCTGGCGACGGTGACGACCGTCATCGGGCGGTCCATCGGCAAAGGTATCGCCGCACTCTGCTTCGGCCTGTTCCTCGGCTGCATCGGCCTCGATCCGCAGACCGGACAGGAGCGCTTTACCTTCGGCATCATCGAGCTTCTGGATGGCATCGACACCGTGGTGGTTGCGGTCGGTCTGTTCGCTGTCGGCGAGACGCTGTTCGTGGCGGCGCGTGAAGGCGGTGTTGCCGATAAGATTCATGCGCTGAAAGGCTCGATCTGGATGAGCCGCGAGGACTGGTCTCGGTCCTGGAAGCCCTGGCTGCGCGGCACGCTTATCGGCTTTCCCATCGGTGCCATTCCCGCAGGCGGAAGCGAATTGCCGACAATTCTCTCCTACACGCTGGAAAAGAAGCTGTCCCGCAACCCCGAAGAGTTCGGCAAGGGTGCCATCGAAGGTGTTGCCGGGCCGGAAGCTGCGAACAATGCCTCGGCGGCTGGTGCCTTGTCCCCGCTGCTGGCGCTCGGGCTGCCGACCTCCACGACAGCCGCTGTTCTGCTCGCCGCCTTTCAGCAATATGGCCTGCGCCCCGGCCCGCTGCTGTTTGAAAGCAACAGCGATCTGGTCTGGGGCCTGATTGCCAGCCTCTACATCGGCAACGTGCTGCTGCTCATCCTCAACCTGCCCATGGTCGGCATCTGGGTCAAGCTGCTATCGATCCCCAAGCCCTGGCTCTATGGCGGCATTCTGGTCCTGGCATCGCTTGGTACCTACAGCATCAACGGCAATGCAATCGATATCTTCCTGCTTTGGATCATCGGTATCATCGGCTTCTTCTGCCGGGTTTTGGATGTGCCCATCGTGCCGTGTATTCTCGGTCTCATTCTGGGCCCGATGATCGAACAGCAGATGCGCCGTTCGCTGGCCATCAGCCAGGGTGACTGGACCGTGTTTCTGACCCACCCGGCCTCGGCACTCATGCTGGCGCTGGCGGCCTCCATCATCTTTATTCCAGCCCTTATGCGCCTTCGCCGGTCCAACGACCCGGCTCCCGGCAATGCCGAAGCGCCCTGAAAGAACGGAAACCATCATGTCGCTGAGAGCCGAATATCGAAAACTCATCCGTGAGCGCGCAGGCCACATCATGCCCGGCGTTTACGATGCCCTGTCTGCCAGAATTGCCGAACGCGCAGGCTTCAAGCTGATCGGTGGCGGAGGCTTTGCCGCCATCGGCACCATGCTGGGCGGCGCTGATATGGGGCAGTCCAACATGCGCGATTATGCTGACCATTACGGTCGCATCTGCGCGGCGGTCAACGTGCCCGTGTCCGTGGATGCCGATACCGGCTTCGGCGATGTGCACAATGTGACCCAGATGGTGCGCAGTTTTGAAACGGCAGGCGTTTCCGGCATCATGATCGGCGACCAGAGCTTTCCCAACCGCTGCGGATATCTGCCGGGCAAGGACGTGATCTCCGTCGAGGAAATGATCGCCAAGATACGCGCCGCCGTCGCCGCCCGCCGCGATCCCGATCTGGTCATCATTGCGCGCACCGACAGCCGCAGCGATTTCGGGTTGGATGAAGCGATCATGCGCTGCAAGCTCTATCTCGAAGCGGGTGCAGACCTCGCCAAACCACAAGGCGTCGACAGGCCGGAGGAAATTGCCCGCTGCCTGCAGGAAATCCCCTGCGAATTCGCCGCAACCCTGTCTCAGGCAGCCAAGCAGCGTTTTACCGACATTGCCGAGTTGAAGGCGCAGGGCGTGGCCACCATCAGCATGCCATCCATCGCGCTGTTTGCCGCTGCCCACGCGGTCGATACGACCTTGCGTTCGCTTGCCACGGCAGGCTCGCTGTCTTCAGTGGAGACGGGGCTTATGCGGCTGGATGACTACAATGAACTCGTCAATCTCAATGGCATGATGGCCAGTGAAATCGAGTTTCGGGAGGAGGCAACACGCCTCGTCCAGCGCCATAATGGGCGCTCCACCACACACTCTTCAGAAACCATCGACATGGGAGGAAACCTTCGATGATATCACGCAGACTGTTACTGGCAGCTTTTGCCACCACGCTTGCCTTGCCGGCACTACCCGTCGCGGCACAAAACATCCGAACCCTAGACGTAACCGTGCCTGGCGGACCGGGCAGCGGGCTGGACCAGGTGGCACGCGCCATCGAAGATACGGTGCGCCATGAAAAGCTGGCGCCATCTGTCAAGGTCACCAACATCCCAGGTGGTGGCGGCTTTGTCGCCATCTCGCAATTCGTGACCAGCAAGGAAGGCAATGGCAACGCCGTTGTCGTGCAGGGTGCCGGAACGGTGTTCTTCCCGCTGACCAACAAGACCCCGGTGACATTGGCAGATGTGCGTCCGCTGGCGCGATTGGCGGGTGAATATGAGGTCATCGCAACCCGCGCCGACTCCGAGCTCACCTCGTTCAAGGACCTGATGGACAAGTTCAAGGCCAATCCGGGCAGCGTGGCCTGGGGCGGCGGATCGCCGGGATCGACCGAAAACATCTTCTTCGCACGCCTGGCAAAGCAGGCCGGTCTTCAGCCGAAACAGGTGAACTTCATTCCGCACCCGAACACCGGTGAAGTCGTCGTCTCGGCGCTGAACGGACAGGCGACTGTTGTCGGCGGCGGTTTGCAGGACTTCCTCACACAGGTGCAAGCCGGAAAGATGAAAATTCTGGCCGTTGCCGCACCGGAGCGCCTGCCGGGCGTAGATGCCCCTACTCTGCGTGAACTCGGCGTTGACGTCGTGTTCGCCAACTGGCGTGGCATTTCGGTGCACAAGAGCCTCGATGTTACCCAGGCCAAGACGATTGCCGCCTTCGTGGAGAAAATGAAGGACACGCCACGCTGGAAGCAAATCCTTCAGGATCGCGGCTGGCTGGATATGTATATGAACGAGGCCGACTATCAGGCCTTCATCAAGAAAGAGACCGACAGCGCCAAGGAAATCCTCGGCGAATTAGGTCTTGCTGCGAACTGATGCCTCCCAGGGCAAAAATCCTCACTGTCGGGCTGGTGCTGGCAGCTGGGGTGGCAGGCGGAATTCTGTTCCGCCTGCTCCATCTTCCCCTGCCCTGGACGCTGGGGGCGATGTTCGGTGCGGCCCTTCTTTCGTTTTACGACCGTAGCCGAGTTCTACCCACAATCTTTCGCGATGGTGCGCGCCCGGTGATCGGCGTTATGGCCGGAAGCGCGTTTACGCCGCTGGTCGTCCAGACTATCACCGGCTGGTGGATGCTGGTGCCGATACTGATCCTGTTCTTTCTGCTGGTGACGACCTGCGGCTTCTACTTCTTTCGCTTGCTCGGCTACGACCGCTCGACGGCCATTTTCGCCTCGATGCCCGGTGGGCTGGGAGAGATGACGTTGCTGGGTGCGCAGTTCGGCGCCGACATTCGCAAGCTGGTGCTTGTGCATTCCGTGCGCATCATCATCGTCGTCTCTGCCGTGCCGTTTCTTTTGACGCTGATGACCGATGTCAATCTGGTAAAAGGTGCTGCACCTCTCGGTGATCACGCCATTGCCAGCGCAGTCGACTGGCTGATTTTACTCCTGTGCGCGTGCCTCGGATATCTGGTCGGGCGACCGCTGCGGTCATTCGGCGGCATCATGATCATGCCGTTGCTATTCAGTGCCATCGCCCATGGCACCGGCCTGACCGCCATTGCACCGCCCGCGTGGTTAGTGGCGGGCATGCAGGTCGTCATCGGCTGCATCACCGGCGCTCGATTTGCCGGCATCAAGTTTCACGAGGCACGACTTGCGCTGATGCAGGGCGTTTTCTGGACATCGATCCTCATCGCTCTGGCACTTGGAGCGGCAGAGATCACCAGCGTCCTCGTTGACCAACCCTTTGCCGCGCTGTTCCTGGCCTTTGCGCCCGGCGGCTTTGCCGAGATGAGCATCATCGCCTTTGCAGCGAACATCGAGGTGGCCTTCGTCGTGACCTGCCACGTCTTCCGCACCATTTACGTTGTTTTAGCGGGGCCCTCCATTCACCGTCTTCTTGCAGGGAAAGATGATCGGTCATGACACTCTAAGTCATTGAATCGACGCATCCGCCTTCGAAAATCCATTCCGGTCTTCGGGCCGATGCGCTAGTATCGCGCGAGATAAACAAGGTTGGCATTGAGCATGGATCGCATCGACACGCTGGGCGCAGGCATTCAGGACCGCGCTATGGAAGTGGAAGGAACACTGGCGGAACGACTTTTCCACCAATTGACCGAGGCCATTCTTCTGGGCGAAATTCCGCTCGGCTCGAAAATCAGCGAGCCCGCACTGGCTCAACGTTTCGGTGTCAGCCGCGGCCCCCTTCGCGAAGCCATGCACCGCCTGCAGGAGCGCCGCCTGATTACCCGCACCGCCAACCAGGGCGCACGCGTGACCGAAGCGACACCGGAACGACTATCTTCGCTGTTTTCCGTGCGCGAAATGCTGGAAGGCCTCGCTGCTCGCGAAGCTGCCGTCAAGATGACGTCAGCCGATTTCCTCAAGCTGCGCGAAACCATCGAGCATCACGAAGCCGGGCTGGCAGGACTCGAGCCCGGTCAGCATAATGCACTGGGCACTGTCGACAGGGACTTTCATTTTCAGATCGCGCAATCCAGCCAGAACGACCTGCTGATAAAACTGCTCTGCGAAGAACTTTATCCGCTGCTCCGTCTCTATCGCAGCCGCAACGACAGTCTCGTTCTGCGCCAACGCGCCGTGGTCGAACACAAGCGCATCTACGACGCCATCACCGACCGCGACGCCGACCTCGCCGAAATCATGATGCGCCGCCACATCGGCAGCGCCAAAATACGGCGGGTCGAGGCAATGCAGCGCGATATGCCGTTTGAGGAAGCAGCGCCATTATCTACAGGTAAACGAAAGGCCAAGCCAAGAACGTCCTGAAGCTTCGATCAAGCGCTTGCCAATGGGGCGATGGCGTTCGACTGTGCCACCTTCAACCAGATCGGGATTGGCAAAATGGAAGCGGCCAACAAATTTTCCAAGGAACCATAACACGCCCTAACCCGTTGTTTTACCAATCGAGCAATACAGCTCATATAAGGAGAACGACAATGGGAAGCACCATGGACAAGGTTAAAGGCAAGGCCAACGAAATCGCTGGCGAAGCTCGCCAGACAGTAGGCGACGCAACCGACAACCACGAGATGGAAGCTAAGGGCGCGGCCCAGGAAGCCAAGGGTCATGCACAGCAGGCCAAGGGCGACGCGAAGGAAAAAGTCAAAGACGTGATTGATCGGGCATAATGGCCTCGATCATAAAAAGGGCTCCGAACTCAGTTCGGGGCCTTTTTTGATTCCGTTGTTTCGCGATTGGGTTAGTGCATCTAACCAGCATAGAGTCAGCCGATCTCGTTGGGCCAAACGTTGCTAGACCGGACAATGTTTAGCAGAGAAGCGACCATACTTCCTGCGAGCGTTGAGTACCAAGTTTCGTCATCATCAATCGCCGCCATGTAGGATGGTTTTCTCGGAAGTTTGCGGCTGAACAATTTGAAAAACTGATCAAGCTAGCAGCTCGGACGAAACATCGCGCAGCTTGGATCGACGGCAAAGCTCGTTCAACAAATCATTGGTACTGCTGATAATTTTCATATGCGCGCGAGACGCCCACAAGCGGCTTAGGCCACCTTGTTATGGCGGATGGGTTCAGGGATCTCAGTGAGAAGCTTGCACTTGGGCGCGTTCGAGCGGTTTAGATTGACTGGAAGTTGTCACCATTTTTGGTTGCGGGGGCGCGCAACTACCGATACCGACACTCGCTAAGAGTGGGCATCTAGGCCGTTTGGTACCGGCAGAGGTGAGGAATGAGCAAAGTAGCCGGAAATACCCTCTCCTTCCTGCCATCACCCACATGCTTTGCAAAAATGCGTCGAGAATTGGTGCCGCGTGAGCATCGTATCGACTAACCGCACCGAAGGGATTGACCAAACTCAAGAGCGGGAAATCAAGATCGATGCTGACAAGTCCAGCAACACCATAGCCGCCACCTTCACCTTCGACACTTTCAGAAACGAAAAAGGAACAAATATGGGGTCTACCCCGTGTTGATATGGGCGCCACTCCGTACTAGAATGGCCAAATGCGTTACACTCAAAGTCAGATTCGTGAACTTCTGTCCATTTCGGTGGATGCATTCCGCACGTGGCGGGATGCCATCCCCGCGCTGGCTTCGCACAAAGGGCACGCTCCCAGCTTCACGCCGGGGGATGTTGTCGCTATGGCGATTGTTGCCGAACTCGTCAGAGATTTCGGTGTGCGCGTGGGCACGGTCGGCGATCGTTTCGATCAATTGTTCAAGGAGTGCCGGGGGCGGTCGTGGCTTTCGCTTGAGCATTGTGTCGCCTTGATCGAGGCCGGCAGCTTTCGCCTGGTCGATGCAAATGTCGCCCAACGTCGCTCGCCGGACGCAACCACTCTATGCGTACCGTGTGCGCCCATAATAGCCCGATTGCGCTCGGCGCTTACCGCGACGGAAGTCGATCAAGTACAAGGTTATCTTCAGTTCCCCCCTACTTCCGTGGCCATGCAACCGGAACGGCGCGGTAAACGAGCATGACCTCCTCTCTGGCATCCGCATTGGCGCCGGAGTGGAAAGACCGCCTGGGGCTAACACATCGGCGCTCGCCTGAACTCTACGAGTCAGCCGACGCAGTAAGCGACGTTCCACATGCTCCGGCCATCCGGGCCGCCCTCAATGAAATGGGCGTGTCCGCGATGTTCTGCGTCCAAGGCGTTCCCACGGTCGCTATCTTGGAGGCCGACAGCTATGATCGCGCCGCGGTTATCGATCTTCACGGTGCGCTGTGGAACCAGGGCCTGGCAAGCCTCTTGCTGGTCATCGCGGAAGATACGCTCAGAGCGTTTTCGCTCGCGCGTACTCCGCTTAGCGATCCGGGCGATGCCTTCGAGACACGCTGCCTCATTGATAGCCTCAGCCTGACGACCGAAGCCCTAAGATTTCAAAATCTCATTTATGGTGCAGAATCTGGGCGCCTGTGGAAGGACTACGGCGAGTATTTCCCGCCAAAGGAACGTATCGATCAGGTTCTGCTCGATAATCTCAATGCGTCCCACAGCCTCCTGCAAGCTGCCGCGCTCGCCCCCGATGCCGCGCAAGCCTTGCTTATACAGGCGATGTTTATCGCCTATCTTGAGGACCGTGAGATCGTCACACCCGCATATTTTGCGGCGGTATCCGAAAAAAGCTCCGACAGCTTCTCGGCGCTACTGGAAACAGGCGACGTTGACCTCTTCAGGTCGTTCTTCCGAACGCTCCATGCAGATTTCAATGGCGATCTGTTTGTCGCCCCCTGCTCATTCGAGCCGATGGGCGAGGCCCCGGAGGTCACGTCCGCCCACCTGACAATTCTGGCCCGGTTTCGGTCGGGGCGTGAAGAAATGGCGAACTCGGGCCAGCAGCGTTTCTGGGGTTATGACTTCCGCTATATCCCGATCGAGCTCGTCAGCGCCGTCTATGACCGTTTTCTCGGTGAACGTGAGGCCGAGCGCCGCGCCAATGGCGCCTATTACACGCCCATGTTTCTCGCCGACACGGTCGTTTCCCAAGTCTGGGAGATGCTGCCGGGCGCAACTCGGACAACCGGAAATTTTCTAGACCCTGCCTGCGGTTCGGGGGTCTTCCTCGTCCGCTCGTTCCAGCGGCTGTGTGAGCATTGGCGCGCCAAACACAAGACGCAGACGATCTCATGGAAGACTCTGCTATCTTTACTGAGCCAGATTCACGGCTGGGATCTGAATGGCGGGGCGGTTCGCGTCGCGGTATTCTCGCTCTACGTTGCACTGCTCGAAGAAGTGTCCCCCCGCGATATCCGCAAGCTCATCACGCGAGGAAAGCTCCTGCCCGAACTCTGGGGCAAGACGCTTGTCTGCCGCGACTTCTTCGAGGTGTCGCCGGACAGCTTTAAGTGCGAGGTGATTATCGGCAATCCGCCATGGACCAGCCGCCGCGGCCTGGCGCGCTCTTCCGTGAAGTGGAGCAAAAAGACGGGCTACCCCATGCCCGGCGGCGAGGACGCCTGGGCCTTCAGTTGGAAAGCTCTTTCTCACCTGACCGATGGGGGACTGATCGCGTTCCTGTTGCCGGCAATGGGATTTTTGCACAACCATGCCCAGAACTCGGTCGATGCACGCGACGCGTTCTTTCGGAAATCTCAGGTTCGCCGCGTCATCAACTTCGCGGACCTTCGCTTTCAGCTTTTTGAGAAAGCCCACCGCCCCACCGCTCTGATCATCTACGGCAGCGCCAAGACGGACGGTTTCCCATATCGTTTCGACTACTGGGCGCCGAAGGCCGACCTCAATCTTCGGATCAAACGCGTCATCACCCTAAGCAGCACCGACAAGGCCATGCTTAGCGTCGGCACGGTTCTGGATAATCCGCTCATTTTCAAGCAGCGGTTATGGATGCGCGAACCAGAGGCCAAGCTCTTCGGCTACCTCGCGCGGCTCCCCAAACTGGGAGCTTTGGTCAGCGATTTTGGCAGCCTTAGCCGTCGCCGCGAAGAGCCGGGCGACCGTTGGGTGATCGGGCAAGGCTATCAGCCCTACAATGAGGACAGCGAAAGCGACGCGCCTCCTCTCGCGAGCGATTACGTCGGCAAATTGCCGGACTTGCCAATCGCTGCTTACTCGCGCCTAGCTCAGGCTACCGAAGGCTTGCAGCCAGCCCCCTCCTCAACGGTTCGTCGCCGGGGATTCGAGGCTGGGTTCAAGGGCACGCGCATCCTCATCCCGCGAGGGGTCGAGACGTCGCAAAACCGTCTCCGGGCTGCCTATTGCGATGAATCTCTAACCTTTCAGGATATATTGCAGGCGATCGTTGTGCCCGCTGGGGAAAGTCTCCGCGCAAAAGTTCTAACCGCGATACTCAATAGTCGTATCGCGGTCTGGTATGCCTTCCATGGCACCGCGTCGTTCGGATCCGATCGCCCGGAGGTCAAGCAAGCCGACTTACTGCGGTTGCCTTTTCCGTCACCCGCTGATGTTCCCGATCAGGGTGCCGCCGAGCAAGCTGCTCTTGAGCTGATTGCCATCGTGGATGACGCACGCGAGCGCTCCCGCCAACATTTCTCGATACAGGTCGATGAGGGTGAGATTCTTCGATCAATTGATCGTCTAGCGTACCAGTATTTTTGTCTGTCACCTGACGAAATTGCTCTGATCGACGACACCGTCGAGGCGATCCTACCCGCGCTTCAGCCCCATGAAGGTCACTTCCCGAAGCTGTGGGGCGCGCCGGACGAACCGCAACGGGCGCAATATGCGCGTACCCTGTCAGCCAGCCTGGCCGACTGGTTCAACGGCAAGAAAATCGATGCTCGCCTTATGGCGCGCGGGGCAGATCTGGCGATCCTTCGGCTGCGCTTGGGAGGTCAGGAAGACTATGCCGAAGATGCAGACGGAGAACTGAGCGCCGTTCTTGAGCAACTGGCAGCGCATATCCAGCGGCCACTTGATGGCAACTTCCAGTTAATCCCGGACCTGCGGGTTTTCGTCGGTGATTGTCTCTACCTGATCAAACCGATGCAGATGCGCTTCTGGCTACGCTCCACGGCACTTGCCGATGCCGATGGAATAGCACTGGATCTCCAGCAGGCAATCGCCGTGCCGAACCAGCGGGGTGCCGGTTGATGCTGATCGGCGATGTGCAGGGATGGGCTGACAACTTTATTTCATTCGATGATCGTTTTTTGGAGAGGATCGCCGCAGCTTGGCCAGCTTGTATGGCCATTCTTCCCGCACAGCCTGGGGAAGATGACATCACCATCAACCTCGTCGACCGTCTAGCGAAAGATGCGGTGGTACGTCGGCTATGCCACTGGGTCGAGTATCAGTTCGAACCATTCGGGCTTGCGGCGGATGGTTCGAAATACAGCAAGGGCATCATCGACATCGCCGTTCTCTTCGATTGGGAACGGGAGCGCTATCTGGCCTATGAGTGCAAGCGGCTCAACGTGATAAACGCCGGAAGTCGCAGTTCCCTGGCTACGGTCTACGTGACCCAGGGCATGATGCGTTTTCTTAAGGAACAATATGCTGAGCAGCTACCTGTGGGCTGTATGCTTGGTTATGTGCTCGACGGAGATGTGAGCTTTGCGCAGGAGCGGCTTGCCGCCGCCATCGCCAGCCACTCGCCCCTCATACTCATTGATGGCCCCACGCCACTTGCGTCGATCGACACCATCGAGCGCTTCCGAACGCGGCATACTCGTCCAGCCGGCTCGCAGATTGAATTGCGGCACGCCCTATTTACGAAATTAGCCGTGATGGAACCAAACGGCTGACAAGCCGAGTATCGGCGAGGATAAGCCTTTGGATAGCAGCAAAATCGTCGAGAATGCGGTCAGCAAGCTCGCAAACACCATGAGAATTTATGTCGAAGCGCAAAGCCGTTTTGGCGATCTGTTAAAGATCGACGCCGAAGAAGCGATTGATAACGTCGATCGTGGCTTCGAGATGAAGCTTGAGGCGTTCCATACGCTCTATGATGTCTCCAAGAATCTCTTTCCCTATTTCGATCATGGGGACACCGCCCTGATGATCGCCATACGAAATGCAATCCATCACCGCGATCACCCACTCTTCATAAGTCTGAATCGACGCTTGCACCTAGAGCGCGGTGGACTGGAACCCTGGCTCGGCGCATCCTTTTTGCTGGCCAGCCACCCAACGACCCACGGCGCTCCGATCCTAATGTCCCATCATGTAAGATTGGACGATCTGGACGCGCGCCTCGATCCTTCTCGCGCATCACCATATCTGGACCTCTCCGTGAAAGGCGCGAAAGCGACCAACCGTTTCACGGTGATCGATTCTCAACTGGGGCTGCCAGAAATCCGCGCTCTCCATTCGCAGCACAGATTCCCCGAAGATCAAGTATATCTCGATCTTATGCCGATTTTTGTTTCGGCTACATGCAAGGTCTTCAAGGCGCTGAAGGCTGGGGGCATAAATTTCAACGGTTTCGACGCCAGTACCTATCTCATTCCCTTCACGTCAGAACTCGACATTGACCTTTCTAGTCAAAAATTCTCGCAGTTGCGCCTACGCGGTTTTGGGCCACTCGACCTTATTCCCACTCCCATCGAGCAAGAACGGAAACGGAGCTTAGCAGCAAAGGCAGATCGAGCATGAGTTCATGGACGTTGGATGATCTGCGCCGCCTCGATCTAAGATATGCAGAGGAAGGTATCCATATCCATCAGCGGCCATTCCGGGCCGCGACAGAAATCCTCGGCTCCAGCTTCGTCATCGGCGTCGGCGGGAACCCCGAAGTCAAACGGATCATGGACGCCTATGCCGCCATGATGCCCGAGGTCGATACCAACTGGCCAGGAGCCGGGATAGGTTTCGCCGCCTCCGTCGATCAGGTCCGCAAGCTGACCTTCCCGGTCGTGTTTGGCCAAGTCTCGCTCCAGCCCTGGCAGGTCGCGGGCTTCGCCAGCGTTGAGGAATGGTGGATCTGGTGCAGACAGGATAGAACAATTGCAGGGAACGTCGCTTTCTCGGTCGCCGACCTCCACGATTTCACCAATGGCCTGAGCGAAATCGAACACGCAGTACCGGCGGCAACTACATTATGGCACATGGCGCGGTCCAACATCGAGGACATTGCCAACACGCTACCGACCTCCTTCAGCCACGACTCGGTCATTCAGCCGATTTGCATGGTTGCCGAACTCTCGATGAAGGCATCCCTCGTCCACGACGGCGCCGACCCGGATTCCTTCCGGAAAGGCAAGAATGGCCACAATCTATCGTCAATAGCTCTTCGTATGGCGGAAGGACACCCCCACCGCGATGATGCGCGGGTTCAGGCCATTGTCGGCGCACTGCCGCCCTATGTCGAAAGCCGGTACAAGCCTGCCGGATTAAAGCGGCTTCAGGTCGTGAAACTCGCCCTCGGCGTGCAGTTCGTCGCCGCCTCAAGCCTTCGGCGGCTGACTGGGGCTGATCTCGCCCTCCAGATGGAAGGCGACGAGTGGCCCGGCCCGCGACAGCCATTCGGCATCTAACGATATTTAGGATTTGCTATGCCCTATGAGGAACTCATCGACCTATTGAGCTCACGCAACGCGCTCATCGTGCATTGCTCCCGGCCAGGGAAAGGCGACGAAGGGCTGAACGGTCGCCTGTTTCCCGACGACCTGCGCGATGCCATCAAGGTTTGCGACACCGGCGTCGGTGACGTGAGTTGTTCTGTGATTTGGCCTGGCCACTGCAAGACCTTCGGCTCTATCGGCATTGTGCTCAAGCCACGATCCATCGCTTCAATTACGTCGGCCCACTCGACTGATGCCGGCACCGTCCGGGACAAGAACGGCCGCCGAACGGGCCTTGGCACACCCTACTCCCGGCAGGCTGTCACGGACACCTTCGCCAATTCGACAGACTATAACGAATGGACCGTGATGGACGCGGACACCATCGGCGTCTTTATCAACCTCCAGGACCCGCCTCTCGAAGTCGCCAAGATCGTCGATCTCACGCAATTGACCGACTACAACGCCACCATCATGCCCGCCGAAATCGTGATGCCACAGCAAATCACTCTCAAGGAGGTGTGCGCCGCTTTTCCGGAGCTGCCTGTTTACGCCTTTCTGGATACTGAGATTGTTCAAATCGGCATTGAGGCAAAGGCGCTTTATCAGTAATTCGAAAGACCAATAGAAATCATTTTATCCAGCGCGATTAAAGATAGATGATACGCAAATCCGTAGATAATTTAGTCTCATTCGACATCGCATTTCTGAGGTAGAGCGCCGTGGATTCCGGATTTATTGATCTCGATATTTTAATGACCAAAATTCGTAACCCCCAATCGAAAATCTACTTTCTCGACGCGGTGAAGGCCTACAAGGCGGGTGCGCTGCGCGCTTCGTTGACGTCTGTTTGGGTTGCCCTAGTCTATGACCTTATCGCCAAGTATCGGGAGTTGAGCGCCATGGGCGATGCGGCCGCGACGACCTTCATCACCGCTTGGGATAACGCCACCGCCGCAGCCGACATCAGGAAGCTGCTTCAACTTGAGGCGGATATTCTCGAAGATGCGACTGCCAACACCCAGGTCGTCAACCGCATCGCCCAAAATCAGTTGGCACGCCTTCGCGAAGACAGGCATCTCTGCGCCCATCCGGCGTTCTCGGCAGAAGCTGAACTGTTCGAGCCGTCGCCGGAACTGGCGCGCCTTCATCTGGTCAATGCGGTCGATCTCGTCCTCTCGCAGGAACCCTTGCAAGGCAAGGCGATCTTCGACCTCTTCGACATCGATGTGCAATCGTCCGGTTTCCCTACCGCTCATGCGCGCATTCTTGACTATGTCGAACAGCGCTATCTCGCCCGCGTCCGCACCCAGAACATCCGCAATTTCGGTACGGTGCTAGCGAAATCCCTGCTCAAGGGCGTGCCGGCTCAATGGGAAACCCAACAGCGTAAGATCACCTCTTCCCTCGTTGCGGTGCGCGAACGCGCCGCCCCGTCATGGCCAGACATCTCCGCCATCATCGTCAGGCTGATCGACGGCCTCGCCCCCCAACACAGACCTCGCGCAATCGCGTTTATCGCCTCCTTCCCAGACTTCTGGGCGCTTCTGCTGGAACCGACGCGGATGGCCCTGCAAGCGACAATCGATAATGCCGATGCCACCACCATCACAGATTACAGCATCCTCCCAGGCGTAACCCTGCCGCATTTCCGCGCGCCACTCCTCGCCCTGATCGCGGCCTTGAATGGGGAGCACCTGGCCAATGCAATCGCCATGCAGCCGCTCGTCGACCTATGGCCTCGCGCGGTCACGCTATATCAGGAGTCCGGAAGTTGGCGTGGTTCAGAAGCCAATTTTCGCGACCTGATCTCCCCATTCGCCGGTCGTCTGGCCAGTTACCAGATCGATCAGCTTCTCGATGCTATCATCGAGAACGGTCAAAACTGGGACGCTGCCGAAACCGACACACTGCTACTTGAAATTCTCCGCAACGCGGAAGCGGCCGAGCAGCCAACCCCGGATGCGCGCGATCGCTTTTATCAGCATGTCCGCGGCGTGCGCCGTACCGACAAATACGATGAGGTTCTGACGTTTTTTCAGGCCGATGGCTGGGTGCTGCCTCCGCCCGAACAGGAAGAAGACCAATAAGTCTGGTCCGTTTCACGCTCTATCTACGTGCTAGCGAATTGGCTTGAACATGCAGCTCGTCAAAATACTCGCTTCGGCTGCTCACACCGCATCAGCAAAGGTGGCTACTCCAGCAAGTGCTGACATCCAACGTAAGAAGAGGACGATCCGCCGAAACGATCCGCCGATATCTGAGATCTTTTTCAATCACTGTTCCCTGCCGCTCTCGCGGCGCGCCTTTGCGAACCCGCGATCGGTGGCGATGAATCGCTCCAGCATCGGCACGATCAGCCTGACGGGATCGGCGGCGGGTTGGCCGCTTTCGCGGCCGAGCACTTCTGCATAAGCGATGAGATTACGGTGGAGCGTTCCCGGCAATTCCACCGTGACCTTTACAGCTTTGTCTTCAACGAGTGGCCCAAGTTTCAGCTTTGTCACGGTCAATTCCGGTAAGGTTCGAGGACTAAATCCCGCATCACGATGACCCTGACCGGGTATCCCGGTCGAATGGTCAGCGTTGGGGCAACCTGCAACTGACGCTGGACGATCTGCTGTCCAGCCTGATTGATGGTGTCCTGCGCCCCGTCGCGGATGGCGCGGATCAGGCGGTCTTCGTCGTCGGTCGCCAGCTCCGTACCGATGCCGAGCAGCGTGGACAGGCCCGCCGCTTTCATCAGATCCCACCAGTGGTAATCGACGCCATCTTCCAGACCGGCATATCCGGAAGCGTCAGCACCGGGCTGGCGCTCCAGCACGATGGAGCGGCCATTGGGGAGGATCAGGCGGTTCCAGACCAGAAGCACACGGCGCTGGCCGAAGGTCACACCGGCGTCATATTGACCGATGATCCGCGTTCCTTGCGGGATCAGGAGCAGGCTGCCCGTCGGGCTGTCATAGACATTTTCGGTCACCTGCGCCGTGATCTGTCCAGGCAGATCGGAACGGATGCCGGTAATCATGGCTGCCGGGATCACGGCCCCTGCCTGAAGGATATAGGGCGACGCGGGCGCCATGATCCGGTCTGCGGCAACGGTCTGACGGTCCACCGGCCCATTCAGAAATGCCGCATGCCGGTCCTGCGTGGCGGGCTGACCGCCAAGGTTAAGGCCAGCGAGGCCCGGCATACTGGAGCCAGATGTCGTCGCTGATCGCTGCCCCGACTGGAAAAACACCGTGCTGAGACGTGCGGCTTCTTCCTCCGCGAGACGTCGCTCCTCGGCAGGATCACGAGTTGGCGTCACCATTACGGGCGGCGTAACGGGTTGCCCCCTGTTCTGCGCATCGAGTATCGGGCCGCCGAGGTCTCCCGGTAAAGCTGGTCCTAGGACGGGGCCGGTATAGTCACGCGGCAGGCCGGACAGTCCATCCGCTGTGGGGCGGTTCTCGGTCGAATAGAGTTCCTCGCCATTTCCACTCATGTCGCGGGTCTGGAGGGCATAGATCAATGCACCGCCAATGCCGAGGAGCGCGACGGCACCCACGCCGGCCAGCATCTTGCGTGATAGGCGGGTCACGCGCGGCGGCTCGGCGCGCAGACGCATAGGAGGCGCATTGGTGGTCGTCTCTTCGCTCATGACGGGTTCTCCCCGGTCTTTGCGGGCTGGGCCGCCTGCCTTTGTTCGATGCGGACAATCCTGACGGTCTGCTGGCGATCTCCGCTGCCAAGGCGCAACTCAGCTGCCCCGAACAGGCGATCCACGATCAGGATGTTCTGGTGAATGCGGCTGTTAACGATCTGCGTTTCGCCCTCGGGGCCGATGACGAAGATCGGCGGCATCTCGCCCTGCACGATGCCGCGCGGGAAGACGACATAGACGCGGCGGCCGTCGTCGAAGACAGAAATAGGCCGCCAAGGTGGCGTGTCACCGGTCAGTCCGTAACGATAGTTTCGGGCCGTCTCGACAGGGATGATGGGGGCTGCCGGAACAGTCACGCGTTGACCGGCAGGTAGCGCGGGATAGGCCCAGGCCACAGCGGGCATATAGAGCGCCGCGCGGGCGCGAAGCTCAATGAGATAGACTCGGCGATCCGTGCTGATGACAAGATTGGTAGAAATATCCTCACGGGTCGGTTTGACGAGGATATGGGCGCGGCGGCTTGTACCCGATCCGCTTTCGGTATCACCGATGATCCATCGGGCGGTGTCACCTGCTGCAACCGGTCCCGCGCCAGTCAGGCTTTCGCCGGGTTCAAGCGCGATTGTCGTGATCTGCCCCGGTGCGGCATAGACCTGAAACAGCGCCCCTTCCGACCAGGGGTAGATCTGGATGGCGTTGTAATAGCCTTCCCGGCGCGGTTCGACACGGGCGGCGGCATTGGCATTCTCGACGCGGCCAGTCGGTGTTCCGGCAGCGGTTCCGCCGCGCGCCACAGTCCATGCCGGCGGCGTGTGCAAAGGCCGAGGCCGTTCATCGGTAACGGCTGCCGGCACGACAGGAAGCGCTGGTACATCGGCATCATAGCTGAACTGCGGGGTACGGTTGGTTGCGCAGCCGGCCAGCATGGTGGCGGACAGCAACAAAGCCGCCAAAGCGGGTTTACGAAGAACCGGCAAGCCGGAGTTACGGACCATTGTGCGGGTCATTGGCTCATCTCCCGCGACCATGAAATTGCATTGACGTAGATGCCGAGCGGATTGGCGCGCAGGCGTTCAGCATCGCGCGGCGTCTGGATTACGATGGTCAGGATCGCGGTCCAGCGTTCGGTGGACGAGAGCTGGCCGTTTTCGTAATGGCGCTCCGTCCAGGCGACACGGAAGCTGTCGTTCGAGGCGCGGATCACCGACGACACCTCGACAGCAATCTGCTGCCTGCCGACCTTGGTGAACGGGTCATTGGCGCGGGCATAATCATTGAGGGTTGCAGCACCCCGGTCCGTGGTGAACTCATAGGCACGCAGCCAGTTCTGCCGCACGATGATGGCGTCGGACGGGATCGAGCGCGTCTGCTCTATGAAGCGGCCGAGATGGAATGCTATCTGCGGATCGGTCGGGCGATAGTCAGCCACGGCAGGCGCGACGGCTTGTGACTGGCCGAGATTATCGACCTGTACCACCCAGGGAACGACCGTCCCCCGCGCCGATTGCCAGATCAGGGCAGAGGCGAAACCGGCCGAGAGGATCAGCGAGCCGAAGGCCATGATGCGCCAGTTCTTTGCCTGCACGCGAGCCGAACCGATACGCTCGTCCCAAGCCTGGGCAGCTTTTTGATAGGGCGTCTCGGGTTCGGGCGATTTGCCGTAATGGGCCGATGGACGTTTGAAGATGTTCATGAGCGGTCACTTTCAGAAAGATTGATGGAGGAGCCGCCGCCATGGCTGTCGCCGGAGCGCACGGCATGGGCGGCCATCGACGTGCCGTGGCTGAGTGTCTGTTTGCGCTGCATCTGCTTTGCCCATGCCGGAAAACCGCCAGCCTGAGCTGCGGGTGATGGGGCAGCGTTCGCGGCCTCGCTCGCGCCTCCGACTGTTCCAGCCGTCGAAGACCCGCCGCTGACGCCGAAACCGGCACGCGCTCCATCGGAAAAGCTGGACTGGACGCTTTCCGATGCCTTCGAGGCGGCACGTTTCAGGGGCGATGCGGCGGCGGAGCCTGCGGCACGGGCAACACCACCCAGACCGGAGGCGACACTGGCTGCGCCGGACTGGCCAAGCGAACCGACACTGTAGGCGGCGCTCGCTGCACCTGCGGCGGTGGCACCACCCCGGACGGCAGCCGCTTCACCAGAGAGCGCTGCGGCTCCTCCCTTCGCGGCCATGCCAGCGGCCGCACCCCCGGCAAGCATCATGCCGCCTGCGGCAAGGCCGGTTCCAACGGCAGCACCTGCGCCAAGCTGCGGGCCGCCGGAAACCAGCCCGGAAGCGATGCCGGGACCGAATATGCCAAGGCCGAGAAGGGAAAGTGCAGCCAGCACGATCGCCATGGCGTCGTCGATGGTCGGCGTCACGCCGCCGAAGCCTGCCGTGAACTGTGAAAACAGCGTCGATCCAATGCCGATGATGACGGCCAGGACGAGTACTTTGATGCCGGACGAGACTACATTGCCGAGAACGCGCTCGGCCATGAAGGCGGTCTTGCCGAAGAGGCCGAAGGGAATCAGCACAAACCCGGCTAGCGTGGTCAGCTTGAACTCGATCAGCGTGACAAAGAGCTGCACGGCGAGAATGAAGAAGGCTAGCAGCACCAGCGCCCAGGCGAACATCAGGCAGGCGATCTGGATGAAATTCTCGAAGAACGACCAGTAGCCCATCATATCGGAGATGGATTCGAGCAGCGGGCGACCAGCATCAAGGCCGGTCTGCGCCACCTTGCCGGGACGCAGCAGATCGGCGGCGGAGAAGCTGGTGCCTGATCCCTTGAGGCCCAGACCGGCAAAGCTGTCGAAGATGATCTGGGCGAGATTGTTCCAGTTGCCGATCAGATAGGCGAAGACGCCCACGAAGAGCGTCTTCTTGACCAATCGCGCGATGATGTCGTCGTCGGCACCCCAAGACCAGAACAGTGCCGCCAGCGTCACGTCGATGACGATCAGCGTGGTGGCGATGAAGGCGACTTCCCCGCCAAGCAGACCAAAGCCACTGTCGATATAGCTGGTGAATACGCCTAGAAACGAGTCGATGACGCCGGTGCCACCCATGGTTCACTCTCCCCCGTTCTGATGCGGGGCGGTGGGCACCGGCGTCCGGCCGAGAAAGCGGTCGCGGTTCTCGGCCCAGGTGGCGAGGCAATCGTGATCGCTCGCGGCGGCCTTGCCAAGACGCTGACAATCGCGCAGGCTCTGGCGCAGCGGATCGGCAGAGGGCTGAAGCGAAGGAGCCGGACGGTTCTGCGCCGGTTCATCCTCACGGGCCATTTCGATCACCGTGGCGGTGATGGCGATAGCCACGAAAATGATCGCGCCCAGTCGGGCCAGCATCTTGCCGTCCATGTCGCGCCCCTCCTGTCCGGTCAGTTGTTGCCGTTGCCGAACATCTGCGCGTTGCCGGGCTGATAGCCCGATCCCGGCGTCAGGAAGCGTTCACGCTGGACGCGCCCCTGTTCGGCGGCGGTGGCGCGTTCGGCCTCGATCAGCGCTTCCGAGCGGCCATTGGCCGACATCAGCGCGATCAGGTCGGAAAACTGCTGCGACTGGAGGGCGAGAAGCTGGTTGCCCGCTTGCGTTGCCTGCAAGGCGCCGGTGGCGTTCTGGCTCTGGCCGACCAGAGCCGACATCTCGGCGCGGTTGGTGTCGATATTGCCGACCACACCAGCCTGCACGCGCATGGCATCCTGCAAACCGCCAACTGTGTTCTGCCAGCGCGAACGGGCATCCGCGACAAGCTGGGTGTCGGTGGCCGACAGCGAGACATTGCCGTATTTTTGACTGAACATCTGATCGACGTTCTGCACGTCGAAGGCGATGTTCTGCGCCTGGGCGAGAAGCTGCTGCGTGCGCTGCACATTCTGCTGCAAGGTCTGGAGCGAAGAATATGGCAGGCTGGTGAGATTGCGCGCCTGATTGATGAGCATCTGCGCTTCGTTCTGAAGCGAGGTGATCTGGTTGTTGATCTGCTCCAGCGTGCGCGCCGCCGTGAGCAGGTTCTGCGCATAGTTGGTCGGGTCATAGACGATGCGGCCGAAACCGAACTGTGCGTGGGCCGGGCTGGTCAGCATGGGTGAGAGCGCAAGCGGCGCGGCAAGCAGTGTTGCCGCCATGAGCATGGCCCGCAAACGGGAAAGACGGATCGTCATGGTCAGGACTCCTTTTCGGTCTGGGGGATGAGATTGGTGAGATCGGGGATCAGCTCCGCCGCCCATTCGACGCCGCGATCGCGCAGCCAGGCGGCGAGGAAACCGTCCTGCCCATGCTCGGCAACGAGATCGGCGATGCGGGTCTGATCGGTTTTGGATGATGCGGCGCAGAGCGCGAGGCCGACTTCGGAAAGACCCAGCTCAAACAGGCGGTTGCCGCGGCGCGACTGGCAGTAATAGTCCCGCTTGGGTGTCGCCCGCGCGAGGATCTCGATCTGCCGGTCATTCAGCCCGAACCGCCGATAGATCGAGGTGATCTGAGGCTCGATGGCCCGTTCGTTCGGCAGGAGCAGCCGTGTCGGGCAGCTTTCGATGATGGCGGGCGCGATATTGCTCCCGTCAATGTCCGAGAGCGACTGCGTTGCGAAGATGACGGAAGCGTTTTTTTTGCGGAGCGTCTTCAGCCATTCGCGGAGCTGATTGGCGAAACCCTCGTCATCCAGCGCCAGCCAGCCTTCGTCGATGATGAGCAGGGTTGGCCGACCATCGAGCCGGTCGCCGATCCGATGAAACAGATAGGCCAGCACTGCCGGCGCAGCGCCCGTGCCCACCAGTCCCTCGATCTCGAAGGCTTGCACATCGGCATGGCCGAGATGTTCGGCCTCGGCATCGAGCAACCGGCCATAGGCACCGCCAATGCAATAGGGTCGCAGCGCCTGCTTGAGGTCGTTGGCTTGCAGGAGAACCGCAAGGCCCGTGATGGTGCGCTCATTGACGGGTGCGGATGCGAGCGAGGTCAGAGCCGTCCAGATATGCTCCTTCACCTCCGGCGTGATGGTCATGCCTTCTCGCATCAGGATGGCGTCGATCCAGTCAGCGGCCCATGACCGCTCATAAGCGTCATCAATTCGCGCGAGCGGTTGTAGAGAGACGGAAACCTCCGATCCCTCGGTCAACCCGCCGCCGAGGTCATGCCAGTCGCCGCCCATTGCGAGCGCGGATGCGCGGATCGATCCTCCGAAATCGAAGGCGAAGATCTGGCTGCGTTCATAGCGGCGAAATTGCAGCGCCATCAGCGCCAGCAGCACTGACTTGCCCGCGCCGGTCGGGCCGACGACAAGGGTATGACCGACATCGCCGACATGAAGGGAAAGCCGGAACGGCGTCGAACCTTCGGTCTTGCCATACAGCAAGGGGGGCGCTCCGAGGTGTTCGTTCCGTTCCGGCCCCGCCCACACGGCCGATAGCGGGATCATGTGGGCAAGGTTGAGCGTCGAGATCGGTGGCTGACGGACATTGGCGTAGGCATGTCCGGGGATCGAGCCGAGCCAGGCATCGACGGCATTGACGGTTTCCGGCATGGCCGTGAAATCGCGGCCCTGAATGATCTTCTCGACCAGACGCAGCTTCTCGTCGGCGACCCGCGGATCAGCATCCCATACGGTGACGGTCGCTGTGACATAGGCCATACCGGCGACGTCAGCGCCGAGTTCCTGCAAGGCCATATCGGCATCAAGCGCCTTGTTGGACGCATCGGTGTCCACCAGCGCCGATTGTTCGTTGGTCATCACCTCCTTGAGGATCGCCGCGATGGATTTGCGCTTGGCAAACCACTGGCGGCGGATTTTGGTCAGCAGCTTCGTCGCGTCCGTCTTGTCCATCAGGATGGCGCGGGTGGACCAGCGATACGGGAACGCGAGTCGGTTCATCTCGTCGAGCAGGCCGGGTGTGGTCGCTGTCGGGAAGCCGATGATGGTCAGGACGCGCAGATTCTGGTCGCCAAGACGCGGTTCCAGCCCCCCGGTCAGGGGCTGGTCGGCCAGCAGCGCATCGAGGTGCATTGGCACTTCGGGTACGCGGACGCGATGACGGTTGGTCGAGATGGTGGCATGCAGATAGGTCAGCGTACCGGCGTCATCGAGCCAGCGGCATTCCGGCATGAAGCCGTCGAGCAGCGCCAGCACGCGGTCAGTGCGGTCGATGAAGCCGCTCATTAGCTCCCATGGATTGACGCCGGATTGCTCGCGGCCCTCATAGAGCCAGGCTTCGGCGCGTGCGGCATCTTCGGCGGGCGGAAGCCAGAGGAAGGTCAGGAAATAGCCGGACACGAAATGCGTACCCGCTTCCTCGAACCCGGCCTTGCGCTCGGCATCGACCAGTGCGGAAGCCGCATCTGGAAAACGGCTGTCGGGATAAATTGCGGCCTCGGAACGCTGCGCCTCGACGAAGATAGACCAGCCGGAGCCAAGACGGCGCACGGCGTTGTTGATGCGACCGGCAACCGCAACCAGTTCGGCGGCGACAGCAGAATCCAGATCCGGCCCGCGAAACTTCGCGGTCCTCTGGAAGCTGCCGTCCTTGTTCAGCACAATGCCGGCGCCGATCAGGGCTGCCCATGGCAGGTAGTCGGAAAGGCGAGCGGAGGTGCGGCGATATTCGGTGATGTTCATCATGCCCGCGCCTCACACCGACAGATGACCCGGAATGCGCAGATGCCTGCGCCCGACCTCGACGAAGAGCGGATCGCGTTTGGCTGCCCATACTGCGAGGAAATGACCGACCGCCCAGATGGCGATGCCAACCAGCCAGAGACGAAGGCCGAGACCGACGGCCCCGGCCAGCGTGCCGTTCACAATAGCGATGGAGCGCGGTGCGCCGCCGAGCAGTATATGCTCGGTCAGCGCCCGATGAACCGGGATCGAAAACCCCGGCACCGCATCGAGCTGTTCGAAGCCGCCCGCCATCAGATGAGCGCTCCGCCGCCGAAGGAGAAGAACGACAGGAAGAAGCTAGAAGCCGCGAACGCGATGCTGAGGCCGAACACAATCTGGATCAGCTTCCTGAAGCCGCCACCGGTGTCGCCAAAGGCCAGAGCAAGGCCGGTAGAAATGATGACGATCACTGCGATGATCTTGGCGACCGGCCCCTCGATCGACTGAAGGATACTCTGAAGCGGTGCCTCCCAAGGCATGGAAGAGCCGGAAGCGTGTGCAGCAGGCGCCAGCATCAGGCTGATGGAAACAGCGGCAGTGGCGGTTGCCATGATGCGGCAGCCGCGCGAAATCGTGCGGATCATGAGTGATCTCCTTTCGAGATGGTTGCGGGGGTGACTGCGTAGTCGCCGTCCGGCCCCAGCCCATCGACGCGGGCGAGTTCAACCAGCCGGCGGGAAGATCCGCGTCCGGCAAGGACAGCAACAAGGTCGATCGTCTCGGCGATTAGCGCGCGCGGGACAGTGATGACAGCTTCCTGGATGAGCTGTTCGAGGCGGCGCAGGGCACCGATGCCGGAACCTGCATGGATGGTGCCGATGCCGCCCGGATGGCCTGTTCCCCAGGCTTTGAGCAGATCGAGAGCTTCGGAACCGCGAACCTCCCCGACCGGGATGCGATCAGGCCGTAAGCGCAGCGATGAGCGCACCAGATCGGAGAGCGTGGCAACGCCATCCTTGGTCCGCATGGCCACGAGATTGGGCGCGGCACATTGCAGCTCGCGCGTGTCTTCAATGATGACGACGCGATCCGAGGTCTTCGCCACCTCGGCCAGCAGCGCGTTGGTCAGTGTCGTTTTGCCGGTGGAGGTGCCGCCGGCGACGAGGATGTTTGCGCGCGTGGCGACGTTCAGGCGCAGCACCTCCGCCTGAAGGCTAGTCATGATCCCGGCGGTCACATAGTCATCAAGCGTGAACACCGCGACGGCAGGCTTGCGGATGGCGAAGGCAGGTGCGGCGACGACAGGCGGCAATAGCCCCTCGAACCGTTCGCCGGTTTCGGGAAGCTCAGCCGAGACGCGGGGTGCGCGGGAGTGAACCTCCGCACCAACATGATGGGCGACGAGACGCACGATGCGCTCACCATCGGCGGCAGACAGCTTTTCCCCCGTATCGGCCAACCCTTCGGACAGACGGTCCACCCAGACACGGCCATCCGGGTTCAGCATCACCTCAACCACACCGGGATCTTCCAAAAACCGGGCGATGGAAGCCCCAAGAGCGGTGCGTAGCATCCGCGCGCCACGGGCAATCGTTTCCGGCTTTTGATGTGATGCAGTCATAGCGGCCCCGTTCATGACGGGCGCGCAAAAGACGGGCCCCGGATCGGGGTCGATTAAAAGAACCTGATTTTGGGCTGTTTCAACAGATGTTTACGCGCGTGCGGCCATCGGCGGAGCCTGGCGGTGAATAGGACGGGTTGCAATCCTAGACCCCATCGCCGTCACCTTCGATTTTATCGCCCAGTGGGGTGCCGTGTAGCGCAGCCATATCGTGCGATATTTCTTTGAGAAACCTATCACCGGTAGCGAGACGCTTACCAAGCGACTGCATGAAGCCCTCAAAGCGCTCGTTTCCCTTGATGCGCGCAGATTGTTTTGCACTGTCGGGCAGCGGCGGCGTGAGGGTCAGCCAGAATTGTACGAATAGCGAAAGGGTTTCACCCAGCACGGCGATATCCTCGTCCAGTATGTCGAACTGACGGCCAAGTTTGTCCAGGCGGCGCGACATGGCGGCTTCCAGTCGCTCAGTCGTATCGCCTGACATGAAGGATGCTACCGCCGCCTCGATCACTGCGGATTTCGAGACATTGCGGCGCAAGGCGAGCGCTTCCACCTGTTTCAGCAGAGCGGGATCGAAGTAGACATTCATGCGGGTGCGCGTCGTCATGCCTGTCTCCGCTCTCAAAGCTCGATGCCGTCATTTGGGTCAAGCGACGCCTGCCGCGCGACCATGCGCATACGCTGGCGCATAGCACGGGCCTTGGCGGCATCGACGTCCGGCTCATCATCGAGAAAATCAAACTCCTGCGATGGTGGTGGAGGTGGCGGGATGATTTCCTCATGCTCGGGCAGTTCCGGTTCACGCCGGATACCTGCATTGGCCGGATCGTCATCGGATGTATCTGAGGCGGAGACATTGCCGGTCGCAGCCGCAACAACGCGGCTTGTCCAGTCGTCCTGCGCCGATGTGGTAATTTTCACCGGCTGCTTGCGCAGATCGGGCGGTGACATCACCCGCTCCTGAAACCGCGCATCAGCATAGTAGCGTGCCTTGGCAGCACGGATCGGCGGCACCCCCGCCACCATGACGATCTCGTCGGTGGGTGGAAGCTGCATGATTTCACCGGGCGTCAGCAGTGGACGCGCCGTTTCCTGACGAGACACCATGAGGTGCCCCAGCCATGGCGCGAGGCGATGGCCGGCATAGTTGGTGGAATCGCGCATTTCGGTTGCCGTGCCGAGCGCATCGCTGATCCGCTTGGCAGTACGTTCGTCATTGGCCGCAAAGGCAATGCGCACATGACAGTTGTCGAGGATGGCATTGTTCTGGCCATAGGCGCGCTCGATCTGGTTCAAGGATTGGGCGATCAGGAACGCTTTCAGACCGTAGCCAGCCATGAAGGCGAGCGCCGATTCAAAGAAATCCAGTCGTCCGAGTGCGGGGAACTCGTCCAGCATCAACAGCAGCCGATGCCGCTTGCCGGACGTTTCCAGTTCCTCAGTCAGACGCCGCCCCACCTGATTGAGGATGAGGCGGATGAGCGGTTTGGTGCGGTTGATGTCCGAAGGCGGAACGACGAGATAGAGGCTTACGGGTTCTCTTGCACCGACCAGATCGGCAATGCGCCAGTCGCAGCGTTCAGTCACGCGGGCCACAATCGGGTCTCGGTAAAGACCGAGAAACGACATGGCGGTCGAAAGCACGCCGGAGCGTTCGTTCTCTGATTTGTTCAAAAGCTCCCGCGCAGACGAGGCAATGACGGGATGCACCCCGGCTTCTTCAAGATGCGGAGTGTCCATCATCGCGCGTAAGGTCGCCTCTACAGGACGGCGAGGATCTGACAGGAAATTGGCGACACCAGCCAGTGTCTTTTCCTTCTCGGCATAGAGAACATGCAGGATCGCGCCGACGAGCAGGCTGTGCGAGGTCTTTTCCCAATGGTTACGTTTGTCGAGACTGCCTTCGGGATCAACGAGAATGTCTGCGATGTTCTGAACATCACGGACTTCCCATTCACCTTGCCGCACTTCCAGAAGCGGGTTGTAAGCTGCCGAATGCACATTGGTCGGATCGAACAGAAGGGCGCGGCCATGACAGGCCCTGAAGCCTGCGGTCAGGTTCCAGTTCTCGCCCTTAATGTCATGGACAATGCAGCTTCCCGGCCAGGTCAGCAGCGTCGGCACGACGAGGCCAACGCCCTTGCCGGATCGGGTTGGGGCAAAGCACAGCACATGCTCGGGGCCGTCATGGCGCAGATAATCCTTACTGTGCCGCCCCAACACGACGCCATCCGGGCCGAGTAATCTAGCCGCATGGATTTCCTTATCCTCGGCCCATCGCGCCGAACCGTAGGTGGCGACATTGCGGGCTTCCCGTCCCCGGATGATCGACATGAAGAGGGCGGCGGCTATTGCAAGAACCGCCCCGGACGTGGCGACGAACGCACCTTCGGTAAAGATGCCGGGCGCATAGGCGTCATAAGAAAACCACCACCAGAAGAAGGCAGGTGGATAATAAAATGGCCATCCGGCAATATCGAACCAGGGGGCGCCGAGCTGGGGCTGGAAGCCGAGCCGGAAAGCCACCCATTGCGTTGCAGCCCAGACCATCACCACGACGATGGTGAACACCACAATGATCTGGCCCCAGAGTATTCGGCCTCCACGCATACAGGCTCCAATCGGCAAGAGAGACGGCGCCGATCAAAGAATAGCGGTTTACGCGAGTGGCAACAGAAAAGGGCTTGCCGGAGGGACGCCGGATACCATCGGGGGCAAATAGGATGGGCTGCAGCGGCACCATGAGGGTGCGTTATCGTGTGTCAGAAGAAAGGTGTGGGCAGTCCACTGTCTTCGTGACGCTGAGGAGTTTCAAAAGCGCAGGATCGCGGTTTTGGGGCGACCACACAGCAGAAAAGGCGATCGTTTCCGGTTCGTCGCTGATCGGCAGAAAGCAAACGTTCGCAGTATTGGCTTGGACCACTTCCTCCACGAAAAGAGAAATACCGTGTCCGGCCGCAATCATCGACAGCAACGTGCTGCGTCCAACATCGCAACGGTGAATGGTGGGCGTCAACCAGTTTCCAGTCGCCCGCGTGACGATCAGGTCATGAATCTGTGGGCCGCTTCCGCCATGCCGAACGAGAAATGCTTCCCCGGCGAGTTGACGCCACTCGATGTTTGTCTGCAGGGCCAAGGGATGCCCAAATGGTAACGCGACCACCAGACGATCGCGCCATATGACGCGCGAATTGAGGTCAGAAATTTTATGATTCTGAGCCATGAAAGCGATATCAATTTTGCTTTCACGAAGCATGATCTCAGCGTCACGTGCCGTTGCTTCTGTGATTTGCAATTGAACATCTGGATACGCGTCTTGGAATTGATTTAATAATTGGTCGAGGAGCCAGCCTGCTGTAAGAGCATAAACGCCAATCCGCAGTTCGCCCTTACCCCCGCGCGCGTTGATTCCCGCGGTGTTGATCGCAGCATCAAGAATGCTGATAGCTTCCTGAACCTGATCGACGAACTCGCGTCCAGCATCGGTGAGTCGAACGCCGCGCGTGTTGCGCTGGAAGAGGATGACGCCGAGGTCCTCCTCCAACTGCTTGATCCGGGCGCTGACACTTGATTGACTGGTGCCCAGCGCCGCAGCGGCCCGTTGGAAACTCAAATACTCGGCAACAGCAAGCGTTTGGACGAGCGATTTCAGTGAAACCCGCCCGTCTATAAGTGCGTAAACCCGTGACGCTCTTGCAGCCCGACCTTTACTACGACGCAAAACTACCTCTTCGATAAGATTCACAGCAACGAGCAGGCGCTTTTTACACGAGGATCTACCCACTGAACGAGATCGATGACAGCTTTCGGCCTCAATATGAGCGATGTCGAACGATCAACGATCTCGGAAACGGTGGGCGTTCTTCATGAGGCGTGCGAATGCGCCTTCACGATCGGTCGTCATCTCATACGATTGATGCATCAGGTGAAAGCCCATGTCCTGTACCACTGCTTGCTTCCAGGGCCTGGATAGGATTGCGTGCGTTAGATGACGGGTCATCTTAGACCGTTCCATCATCATTCCGGCGATCTCCCGAGCCCGGGGCAGCAACTCTTCACGTGGCAAGCACTCATTTGCCAACCCAAGTTCCACAGCGGTGCGCCCGTCGATGCACTGGCCAGTGTAGGCGTAGTAGGCCGCTCGCTTAACGCCTATAGTCCGCTGAAGGATCAGCGCCATTCCATCACCCGGAGGCGTACCGCCAAGGAAATGTGGATCAAAGAAGTCAGCGTCTTCTGCACAAAGCGTAATGTCGCAAAGCGTCGCGAGTTCGCAATGGGTACCAGGACCGTTGATTATACCGATCGTAGGTATATCGATGTTGAATACCATGTTTTCGATCAGACGCCTTGAGTCGTGAAATAGTGCCAGTTGCTCTTCGCGATCCCATTCGCGAAATGGCGTCGTCCACACCTCGGGATTACCGATTTGCCAGCGATCCCCGGTCCCCGTCACGATAAGAACTTCATTTTTGCGATCTCGACCGATATCGATCCAGGCTTCGCGCCAAGCATGATGAGCTTCCCAGCTATGAACCGCGGGTCCTCCCTCGTGATGAAACCGGCACTCAATGACGCCATTCTCCCTGGTTAGAGCGATAAACTTCTCGTACGACGATTTGTATTGTTCAAATGAACTGCAATGGCTGGAGTCTAGGAAGCTTTTGTGTTCCGACATATCTAGTGTCCTCTCTTTGATTAGATGAAGAATTCAAGGTAAGTAAATTTGGGAATATGCCGCTGTTCAGACCTCACAAATCCAACGTGTCCTGACACGTTTTGGAGAACTCCTGGATGGAATCCCGTAGGCAGCTTTTGATTGTGAGCGGATTTAGCCCGCCACAGATATTCTTCATCTCCGCTTGGCACATCTGGGCCGTATCCCAAAAAATCTGGCATGCTGGAGAAAGTTTCTCTCGATTTTGACGGGCACATTGGTTGATGCTGTCAGGCGATAGCCGCCATGGTCGAACGCAAAGCGAGCGTATCTCCGCGCCGCACGCCTCTTTGACGGCAGGTGACGGCGAGTTTGCCAGCGCTACTTGCGAGCACATGCCCACCAAACCGCTCACTACGAACCGGATGAGAAGGCGATGCATTGAGTTGTATCCGCAGTCTAATCGCCACTTTAAAGTCTTATGCGTCAACATGTGCTCGATCTCTGTTGTTTCGTGACGGCGGCATGGCGTATTCATTAAACTCCTTCAGCACATCCATTACTTTGATGCACTTGGTTGGGGTTGGTTCTCCGTCCATTTTGGTGGCGCTCCAAACCGACTGGCGATCAAGCCAACCAGACCTGGAGAACGCCCAAAGGTCTCGCACGCGGCGTGCTTGGGTGTGCCGCCGAACCAAGACTGGACGCGATGTGCTGAAGGCAGCGAGAGACCGGAGCCATTTCGATCCTGACCGTCGACTATGAGTTTCGAGAACTCGTTCCCAAAGGTGGCTGCTAACGTGTAAGCATCCCCGACCTGGGATACTCGCGGCGTGTTTGAAATCGAGTTGGCTCCGCGTGCCCAGACTGTCGCTGCAAGCTGATTGCCTGAGTGGTCAACCGCTTCTGCTTCAACGGCAATGCCGCCGAGCCCGATTGGCAGGCGTGGAGCTGCTATCGGAAGTGCAAATCCGGTCCCGAGGGTTAATGCCGCCGAAGCTCCCGCTGCGACCTTGTCCGTTGGCACGAGACCTGTGACGACAGCACGAACGGTCATGTCGGCGACCTGCCCGTAGGGCACCATCTCAAACCTATCGCTGAGTGATATACAGAGCGCGCGATCGAGGATGTTCGCAACCATCCTTCGATCATCTAGGGATCCTACCTGCGAGGCGGCATCATGGGTGAAGCTCGCAGGAATGATCGTAGCTGTCCTCAATCGTGACAGAGCTACGCTGTCAACATATGTGCGCCGCTTCGATAGGGTGCCTTTCTCAGGACTGAGACGACTGTACGAGCTTAGCGTGCCGCCCTCTTTCAGAGGCACGGAAGTACATGCTGCAAGCAACGGCATAGCCAAGAGAAAAAAAAGCCGAGTACGGCACGGCGATACCGATGCTCCACCAAGACGCGACGCGTGATCCTTGGTGAAACGCTGCCTGCCCGATCCGGAACCTATCGCAATTGTATGCGCGGTTTCGCGCCTCGCAGTATATAGTCCTATCAACGTTCGGCACCCCTGCCCGCGGGCTCAGTCGGGCCAGAAGGCAACCTCTCTGTCGCAAGTCCAGTTGCACCCTCCGGTTGCCGCGAGACGGCGGTTGGAAAACGGTATTCGTGGATATCGGCTGGCGTGTCCTTGCCCTGCATCCTTGAGACTAGCGCATTGAGCGGTGGAGACAGTAGCCAGTTGCGAGTGATAATACCCAAGCGGGTGCGGGGCGTAGATAGCCCCGTAAATAACTGCTTTTGCTTTTGCGCGACCAACGGGCGCTGGGCGGCTTCGTAGCCTGACAAGGCGGCGGACGAAATACCATGAGTGGCCAGTTCTCCCGCGAGCCGGTAACCGCCGGTTAATGCAAGAAGCGCACCTGCACCTGACGCAGGTGACGCGCAATATGCGGCATCGCCGACGAGAACCACCCGCCCCGACGACCATGATGGCATCTGCACTTGAGCGAGCGCATCAAAGTAGAAATTGGGAGCGCTGTCGGTCTTCTCAAGCAATGCAGGTACATGCCAGCCGAGACCCGTAAAGGCTTGGCGAAGCAAATCGCGCTGTTTATCGACATCGCGGTAATCGTAGCTGAGCGGAGTCTCGCTACGGAACATGAAGTTGATCTGTCCAAGTCCGGGCTCGGCACGGAAGATTGCCGCGGATTTTCCAGGCTCGTTGTAAAACGTCACCCAGCCGTGTTCACCCATGGGAAGATCGACGTTTAGAAACGCAAAGTAGTGTTGCTTGAATTTTAAAAACTCTTCTTCTGCTCCGAACACGGAGCGACGAACGCTCGAATGTAGCCCATCCGCGCCGATAACGAGATCGAATCGTCTAGGGGGCCCTTTTGCGAAGGTGACATCTACCCCGCCTTCATCGTCCTGGAGCGTTTTGATCGTTTCGCCAAATACGTAATTTACGTCATTCTTGGTCGCATCGAAGAGCAGTTCCGCCAGATCCCCGCGCTTGATCTCCAAATCTTCGGAACCCACCATCCGTTCCATCGCCTCAAGTGGCATTCTCGCGCGTTCCCGATCGCGGTGATCAACGAAGCGCATGCCCTTGATTCTCAGCACCTTGGCGCGAACGGCAGATGTGAGGCCCATTCTCTCGACAACGGCGAGAGCTTCGGACCTTATATCCACACCGTTTCCGCCGCGGCGCAACTCTGGCGCCTGCTCCACGATAGTCACATCGAAGCCGGCGCGGACAAGCCAGAAGGCGGCTGTCGGTCCAGCAATACTGGCGCCGACGATCAGAACTTTGGGCCGGTTGCCGGCAAAACTATCTGCTTTTGACATATCTCATGCTCCTGCATATAAGATACACGTCGCATCCTATCTCGCAAGAGTCAAGATGCGGCTCGCATCTTATTTTTGAGGTCGTAATGGATACAAAGGCGCAAAGACGACGTGGCCCTGAGTTGGACGAAGCCATTCTTCAGGCTGTCTGGGATGAGCTATCGGCGAAAGGCTATGGTGGATTGACGTTAGATTCGGTTGCAAGCCGAGCCGGCACTAGCAGACCAGTGATCCACCGTCGGTGGAAAAGCTTAAACGACTTGGTAATGGCGGCCTTAGCTCGCTACGTAGCCCTCAACCCTATTTCGATTACAGATCAGGGCAGCGTCCGCAGCGAAATGGTGCTCCTACTGAAGCGGCTTTCAGACCGAGCTCAACCTCATTTGATGCGGATCCTCGTCGATATGCGTGAGGATCTTTTGAAAGACAACCTGAGTTTCGTCGATGTTCCTAGCAGGATCGGTGAACATGGACTGGTTGCCGAGATCCTGGAGCGTGGAGCAAATCGTGGTGAAATTGACCTCGCACGCATTACCCCACGAATTGCCTCGTTACCAATCGAGCTAGCGCGTCACGACATGCTAATGACTCTCAAACCTCTCTCTGACAAAAGCATCGAAGAAATCATAGACGAGGTCTTCTTGCCCCTAGTTCTCCGAAGCTCGAAAGAATACTAACTGCTGGAACGTTCGGCTGGGGCGCTTCGGAGCTGTGAAACGCCGTATCGGAATATAGCGTGAACGTCGTTTATCGCTCCCATGAAGTTAGACAATTTACAGGGAACGGCCGAGTGATATGGCCATCATGGCCGCTCTCTCGTTCCTGCCTCAGCATCTGAGGCTAATATCTCAACCGTTGCCGTCATACCCGCCGCTAGTTCCACACCGGACGGCGCCCGATCAATTTTGATGCGTACCGGGATGCGCTGGGCAAGCCGCACCCAGGAAAATGTTGCAGCCACATTGGGCAGCCCGAGATGGCCGGGCGCATCGTTGCTGTTCTCGATTCCCCGACCGAGGCTTTCGACATGACCAGTGACTGGCTGATCAAAACCCATCAGCATGATGTGAGCCTGGTCGCCAACGCGGATCTGTCGGATCTTCGTCTCCTCGAAATAACCGGTGATCCAGAAGCTGGCGGCGTCGAGGACGGCGACCTTCGTCACACCAGCCGTCGCATAGTCGCCCGGCCGAAGCCTCAAATTGGTTACATAACCGTCGACCGGCACGCGGACCGTCGAGCGGGCAAGGTTAAGCTTGGCCAGATCGAGCGCCGCCACCGCTGACTGATAGGCGGCGCCTGCAACCGCAGCAGCACCGCTCGATTGCTGAGCCACCTCCTGGGAGACGACGTCCTTGAGTTGGCTGTGCCGCCGCGCCGTTGCCTGACGAACGATCATATCCTGGCGCTTGGCTTCGACCTCAGCCTCAGCCAACGCCACTGCCAACCTGAGCCGCTCGGGGTCGATCTCGTAAAGGATGTCACCTCGACGAACATATTGGTTATCAACCACGGAAACAGCGTTGACCGTGCCGGAGACTTCCGGCGCGATCTGTACGACATCGACGCCAACGCGTGCGTCGCGGGTCCAGGGTGTCCGCTCGTAGTGGTTCCACGCCTTCAGCGCGATAAAGGCGGAGACGGCGACGAGGCAAAGGGTCAGGGCATAGCGCCCAAGCAGGGATAGGACAGGTTTCAAGGCAGGAGTCCGATCGATGGCAGGTACTGCACGAGCAGACCGTAGATGATGACAAAGGTGGCGAGTTCGACCAGCGGCCGATAAGCGAACCGGCGATTGAGACCCGAGGCGGTAAACAGGCGGAGCACTGACATGGTGGCGACCAGAGAGACGAACGCGATAACTACAAGGCCGGGGATCAGGACGCCTCCGATATTGAGATCAACGATCATCGGTCGTGATCCTCCTGTCTGCCTGAGAGCCAAGCGCGAACCGCATGTCGATGAGCAGATCGACAATCTGCAGGCGGTTCTTGAGCACGCCGCCGGCCGTCTTCTCGATCAGGGTCTCTATCCGCTTATCGAGGTCGAGGAGGTCGGCAGGCGTTGACGGCCTCCGGCCACTGAAGCGTGCGGCGATGACGAATAGAAGCTCGTTCAGTTCAACGCCGGCCTCGCCCTTGATCTGCGGGATTGTCTTGCGAAGCTGTCCGGCGGCATGCCCGATGCGAAGATGGTTCAGCGTATCGTCGAGCACATCTGGATAGGCTTTGCCGGTCAGCCGCAACCTTGGCAGCAGCAAGGCTGTCCGATCAATCATCAGGCTTGCCCAGCGCGCTTCGTCGGGTGCAGCGCCGAGCGCGCGTCGGCCAACGTCCCGGCGACTCAATCGAAGCAAGCGGTTGATCGCTCCATCGACCGGCAAGGTCTGAAACAGGGACATACTTACGGCGCCGAAGCCTACCGCCGCGAACAGCGCGATCACACTGTTGAGTGAGGTGGCGAAGTCTCCGGTGTAATAGGGACCTAGGGCCGAGAGGATCGGAATGGTCAGCGTGATGCCAAGCGCCATGAAGGTCGTCGGCAGGCGTGCTTGGAGAGAGCCCGCGAACAGGAACGCTGGCGCAAGCACCGCGACCAGAACCCGAAAGTCCGTGACCTGGGGCAAGATGAAGAAGCTGTAGATAAGGCTGATTACCACCCCGTAGATGGAGCCGACGAAGTATTTGATGACAAAAGGTACAGGCGCATCAAAATTGGCGAACAGCGTGCAGCAAACGCCTAGAATGGAGACGGCCATTCCTCCCTCCGACCAGGCCGACCAGATCCAGAAGGCGCAGCCGATGACGATGCCGACGATCGCGCCGAGCGCGGTTCGCCCCGCCATCCAGGGATCGCGATGATAGACATAGCCTTTCGCTCGCTTCGGTCCATGAAGCGACCTAGCGTCGCGTAATCGCCCGGTCGCCGCAATGGTCCGCCCGAGCCTGTCGCAGTCCTGTAGCAGACCGACCATCTCGGCGAGGTGACCTGCGAGGTTGGCTGCAAGCCTGTCGCCGGGTATCGCAGCCTCGGCGCCAAAACGCTTCTGGACTGATCGTGCGTGCGCGATGAGTTGGGCTGCGGCAGCCTCCCGGTCTTCCGTTTCGGCGCTTGCGGCCCAGACACCGACGTCACCGACCAAGGCGATCAGCTCACCGGGCGCATCGCTGTCGCCTAAGCGAAGGACCTCAATCCGGTCTTCGATCTCGGCTGCGAGCCACAGCAAGCGGGCAAGCCGGTCATGGATAAGTTGCAGTATCTGGCGTGACGGTGTGGGCGCCGGATCATAGGGCAGATGCGTGGCAAGCCCCTGGATTGCCAATAGGTCCCCTGCGAGTTGATGGCGGTCGCGGCGGTTTTCTCCCGGCGTTCCACGCAGTGCATCGCCTGCCAGCCGACGAGCGTCCCGCAACGTGGCCGACAGCTTGCCGGTGAACTGGCCGGTCATGCGTTTCGGGACAATGTAGCGATGGATCAGGACGGCACACAAAATTCCAATCAAGATTTCCTGAACGCGCACCGACGCCGTCTCGAAAATCGCGCCTGGATCAAGCACACTCGGGAACCCGATCAGGCTTGCGGTATAGCCGGCAAGAACAAAGGCATAAGCGCGCGGTGTGCGATCAAGCAGCGAGAAAAACAGGCACAGTCCGATCCAGGCCGCAAGCACGACGCTGCACACCATCGGATCGTTCACGAAGTTCGGAACGATCGCGACCGTTGCTATGGCGCCGACCAGCGTCCCGGCAAAGCGATAGACACCACGGCTAAAGGACGCCCCGGCAGACGTCTGTGAGACGATGTAGACAGTTACGATGGCCCAGAACGGCTTGGGAAGCCCGATCCGCAGCGAAATGTAATAGGCCAGCATAGCCGCGGCGAAACTCTTCGCCGAAAACAGGATCGCGTCCGCATCCGCCTTCAGGGAGGATGCGCGCAGGAAGCTCGTTCCAGCTTCAAAAATGGCTGCAACAGTCTTGCTTGAGGGGGTGTTTACGGATGGCACGGTGTTCATGCCGCTAGTTATGATCGATTTGCAACATCACATAAATTGGCTATTATGACATAAAATACCTAAAACTGGCCATTCTCATGTCTGTGGTACGATCTGTCGTTTCCGTTTTCGATCCTGACCTCACCTCTCTGCCTGCGGTCGCCCACAAGCTAGATTTCGCCGATTACGAGGCGGAAGTGCCTCTGCACGTTCATCGCAAGGGTCAGTTGATTCTCGCTCTGCACGGAGCTGTTACCTGCACTGCGGGCAACGAAATCTGGATCGTGCCGCCCAATTGCGGTGTGTGGATTCCGGGCGGCGTGCCCCATAGTGCACGCGCAACCGCCAATGCCCGGCTTAACTATCTGTTCGTCGAACCGGGGTCTGCCAAACTGCCTGAAAACAGTTGCACGCTGGCAGTTTCCCCAATGATCCGCGAAATGGTCGATCGGCTTGCTCGCGAGGGTGCGGACTATCACGCCGACAGCCATGCCGCCCGCATCGCGCGGGTGATCCTCGACGAACTCGCGCAGATGCCGCATGAGCGGTTCAATCTGCCAATTTCCAGCCATCCGAAAATCCGAGCGATGGCAGACGCTCTAACAATCGAGCCTTCCGATCGCAGCACGCTGAGCGATTGGGCGAACCGGGTCGCGATGAGCGACAGATCATTAGCTCGGCTGCTGATACGGGAGACAGGACTGACGTTTGGACGTTGGAGACAGCAACTCCATCTGGTTGTCGCACTTCGTGAACTCGCAAGTGGTGAAAGCGTTCAGAATGTTGCGGCGACACTGGGATACGATTCCGTGAATTCGTTCATCACGATGTTCAAGAAGGCTCTCGGCAGCACGCCGGCGCAGTATTTTGCTACCCGAAATCCACCGACTGCTAAATCTGCTTAAGTCATGCGCTTGTCACCGGCTGGTGCGGCACAAGAAAAAGTGACGCAAACGTTTTGCAAGCGATTGAACAGAAGCTCCTACAATCCCAAGCCCCGGTGCCGCCCAAGCTGCCACGACACTGATCCGCCCTGCACAATTCCGGCAACCTGTCGGCCAAGTTGGCGGTCGATAACCGGCCGCCATGGGACAAGGGTGAACTCATGGGATTTTTCGACCACGGCGAACTTGCCGCTGGATAGCTGCACTGTCCCGGTGAACTTACCACTGACAGTTTCTCCATCGGCAGCCGAGCGGAACGGCAACCCCTTGCTCCCCGCCATTTCCGCACCGACGCGGGCCACTTCCCGTTCCCGCAGATTGGCAAGCAAGTTACGACGATAGAGGATGCGTCCATTCTGCTGCCGCGCGGCATCGCCCTGTGCGATATGATGCTCGCGCCGCTGGTCCATAGCCTCGCGCACCTGCTGACCGAACCCTGCCGGTGTAAGATCCGAAGCTTCCGGCGTCACCAATCTCCGGTCCAGCCAGGTCGCACCATCGGCGCCGATCTGCTTTTCCAGATCGAAGGTCGAGACAACACGGATGCTGGCCTGCCGGTTACGACCTGCATCATAGGCCGTGGCGCGGCTCTCGAAGTCATCGGGGATGCGCCACTGGTCAGCGTCGATCCGTTCAGCGATGCCGGCGCGGCGCAACGCCTCCAGTCGCCGGACATGGGCATCGACATAGCCCTCGTAATCACCGCCTGGCACACCTCCCTCGAACTTCGCCTTTTCCAGATGGCGGCTCGGTCGGTAGATACCATTCTCCGAGATCGCAGCGATGGTACGATCTGAGGGACGTTGCGCCGTATCGGCGGGACCGACTTCCACGATGCTACCGATCCGGGCATCTTCGACGCGGGCCGGATCAATGCCGGGAAGATGGTGTGTTCGCCCGTCGATGCCGTCCACCACGAGCGTCAGGTTCTCGCCCATCTCGTCGGTGAGATATTTGTCCACAACGCGGCCGGTGATGGGTGCCGCAGGTGCTGCATCGTGAAGCTGGAAGGTTATCGGATCACGTTCCTGCCCATCAGCCTTCAACGCCTTGTGCATGTTGCGGATGATGTCGCCGCGTTCACCCAGTTCACGCAACGCCGGTTCCATCTTCGCGCCAAGCTCCCAGACGCCCTGCGCGTGTTCGGTGGCCAGCCCCATCTTTTCCAGCTTGGCGAGACGGTGCAAGCGAAGCGTGCGGTTGAACTGGCGGCGTGCATCTGCCGGTTCATGGCGCAGGTCGATGAAGCGTTCGTCGGCTTCCTCGGTCATCGCCCTGTCGATGCGAGTGAAGCGGTCCTGATCTACCTCGGCGGACAGCTTGCGGGTCTGCTCGATCTCGGTGACGGGGCCAAGCTCCAGCGTGGTCAACTCGCTGGCCCGCTCGCGAATCCCATTGGCGAGATATTCGCCGTTGATGACAAGATTCTCGCCCAGATCGTCCTTGCCTCGAACGATGACATGGACATGGGGATGGCCGGTATTGTGGTGATTGACCGCGACCCAATCGAGTTTCGTGCCAAGGTCGCCTTCGATGCGGCTCATCAGATCGCGGGTGTGCTCGGTGAGATCGGAAAGATCGGCGGCATCTTCGGGCGAAACGATGAAGCGGAACTGGTGGCGATCATCCTTGCCGCGATCAAGGAAGGCATCTCCATCTGCGCGGTCCTCGGTGGCGGAATAAAGCTGGCCACGTTCGCCATCACGCGAGGTTCCGTCTCGCTGGATATAGCGCAGATGGGCAGTCCCCTTGCCGTTCTTCCCCGCGCTCTGGACGTACCGGGTTTTGACGACGACGCGGCGCACGCCGGCCGCACTGTGGCGCCAACCGCCCGACAGGGCTCGGGCGCGGACAAAGGCCGCGCCGCGGCCACGCTTGACGCCCGCACCTTTGCCAGCCCGCGACGCCTTCCCGCTCTTTCCGGCCGAACCAGATAAAGGCGTCGAGGACGTCCGTGATGCGAATGATGTTGATCTGCCGGGGCTGTTGCTATGCTGACGCGCCAGCTTCTTCGCCTGCGTCAGAAAACTCTTCGCCTTGCCCGCCTTCGGCACGTCCGACCTGATCCGACCTGGCCTGGGGCGAAAGCGGTTCTCGTCGTCGGCGCTCATGAGCGCATCCCATGCTGTTTAGGCGCGCAAACGGCAGATATTCGGCTAGAGTGCCAGGCAAAACCCAGTAAAGCCAAGGCTTTGCGCCAGATCGCGGCACGCGAGGCCCAAAAGCAGGGTGCCGTGCGCCGCGCCCCAAAACAGTGTGCGGCCAAGGGCTTGCCCAGAAACCGACCCGACAGGGTGCCGGTTTCCTTTATCTTGCCCTCCGCCTTTCTTTCCCTTTTTGCCCTTCCTGCCGGGAATGCAGCCAGGCGACCCCTTGCCTGACTGCACACCGGAAGCGGACCGAAGTAGCGTGGAGACGCTATGCTCATGGCGCATCTCCATTGCTCGCACGGGCCACGAATATGCCGCCGTCCTGCGGCTCCTGATCGACGGAAACGCGCGTCGGAACGGTTGCGCGGACGTCGCTCGACGGCTGATTGGCCGCTGCAGAATTGCCGCTGGATTGCGCAACGAAGAGCGGAGCTTCGCGCCAATCCGGCGGTGGCAGCGGCACGATCATCGGCACATCAGGCGCAGCCGCATGCCCGAGAACAGGTGCGAGCATGGCGACATAGGCGCGTGTTTCTGTGGGCAAAGTGCGGCCAGTCGCCAGATGCTCGTCATAGCGGCTGGGACCGGCATTGTAGGCGGCAAGCATGGCCGCGACATTGCCATAGCGATCCCACATCTCTCGCAGATACGCTGTACCTGCGAGGATGTTGTCGCGCGGATCGTAAGGATCGCGCCCGAGGCCGTGGCGGCTGCGCAGGCCCGCCCAGGTATCGGGCATGACCTGCATCAGTCCCATTGCACCCGCCGACGAGATAGCACGCACATCGCCCGCGCTTTCCACACGCAACACAGCCCGAATCCAGTGCTCTGGAATGCCGAAGCGCTGTGACGCGTCGGCAATGAAAGCAGCATGGAGATGCGCTGCGACAGGCGCGGGTTGCGGCGTGACCTGCGCAAATGCAGGCGTCAATCCGCTGCCAGCCGACAGAAGGGCCGTGAAGAGAAGAAGGGCGCGGGATCGCATGATCTCAGTCCCGATCTTCGCGGGGCCGCGGGCGGCTCCAGTGCAGCGACCATGACGAGCCTGCATCGTCGTCGCGGAACAGATTGGCGCGGATCGGCTGCGGCAAGGCGGGATCGTCGAGCAGCACCGAGAGATATTCGCCAGCCTTTTCTCCGGTGCGTTTCCATGCTGCACCGACCTCCGGCCCGTCATGTTCAATGTAATGGACGCGATAGTCCGGCGCATTCTCCGCATCGGAATGCTCATTGGGCACGATAACAAGATCGCGCTTCATGGTAAGCGTGACGAGCTGACCGGCGAAGCCGGATGCGTCACGCACGAATTGACCGATCTGTGGCATGGTATATCTCCTGTGTTGGTGGATTTGGCGTGGGTTCAATGCGTGGCCGCCCGCCATTCGTAGTGGCCATCGCCTTCCTCATCGGTCCAGAGCGGGAGCGCCCGACCGATAACGGAACTGGCGGGAACAGGTCCGAAGTAACGGCCGTCGAGGCTGTCCCGGATGTCCCAATTCATGAGGAAGAATTCACCCTCGCCGATGATACGGCAGCCCTGCCAGACCGGCAGATCGCGGCCCATGCGGTCGTGCTCCAGCGCGTCCCCCATCTCGACATTATCAACGGTAATGGTCGCACCGTTGCGGCAGACGCGCTGTCCCGGCAGGCCGAGGACTCGCTTCAGCAGCGGTACGCCGCGTCCGATATAGCCGCGCTCGACCATGAAGCGCTCCAACGGCTCAGACGGCATGATGGCGACCAGTTCGGGAACTTCGAGCGCATTGGCGGGAGCAACTGTGTAGAAGCCGATGGGCGCGCTGGCAGTCGCATTCCAGATCAGCCGGGTTGGCAGATCGGCAACCCCCGTGGCGACAAGTGTTACGACCGCCAGCATGGACACCGCGAGGGTATGACGGCGGCTCATGGTGCGATCCTCCGGCGGTTGACCCACGCGGCATGGCGCTCCGGGGTGTAGGGATTGGGTTCCTGACCGGCACTCAAACGGTTATGGACGTGCCGCCAATGGTCCGGCGCAACATCCACCGGGTCGACGCCAAGCGCGTCCACGGCATCAATCAGGGCCAGCACCCGCTGGACGTGTCGCCAGCCATCAATACGCAGCCGGATCTCGCCGCCAGGACGAACGAAGGGCACGGTCTGGTACGGTTCACCGCGACCAACGGCGCGCAGGATGTCGAGCCGCGAGACGATGGTGCCGTAATCGTTGGAGGCCCAGCGAACGAAGGCGAAGATGCTGTCGGGCGCAAAACCGATCAGACTGCGGCGACGGTCGATGATCTGCTCAAAGCACTTGTGACCGAACCTGATCCAGCGCTCGACCTTCTTCTTCTGGAAGGTCAGTTCGACCAATGTGGTGAACGGTGCTGGCCCGTCCGCCTGCGGATGTTCATGCGCTGCACGCGCAATTTTGCCGGTCATGGCTGATCTCCTTCGGTGGGTGGAAACTCGCGGACCAGCAGCTCGCGCAGCATCACGGCGACGGTGATGCCACGCCGGAAAGCGGCAACCTTGATGCGCCCGCGCAGTTCGGGCGTAATGTCGATGGTCAGACGGGCGGTGTACGCCTCCGTAGCCGTCTTGCCGGTTGTCGGCGCATCGGCGGCTCTGACCCAGCTATCGAGATTGCCCGGACGCGATGCGAAGCCGGATTTGGCGGGGGACGTGTCATGGCACGATCCTCCCGGTGCCGAGCGCATCGATCTCGGCTGCAAGTGCTATGACCTCCTGTGCGGCGCGTTCTCCGCCATCGGTCTCGGCGACCAGCCGTCCGGTCTGCGCGACTTCGGCGAAGACGACACGCTGGCCGATCGTCGTGGCCCGCAAGGGCGGATCATGGTCTGCCAGCGTTTCGGCCGTTTCGCGGGCGATGACGGTGCGCGCACCGGATCGGTTCAGCAGAAAACGGGCGGCCAGTTCAGGGCGATAGATGCGTGCTTCGTTCGGAAGCGACAGCATCTCGGCAGAGGCCCAGCCGTCGAAAGGAGATGGCTGCACCGGGACCAGCACCAGATCGGCTGCAAGCAGCGCTGATCGCATCAGACCGGCGACACGGGGCGGACCATCAATGACGACATGATCAGCGTCACGCGCCAGTTCCGGCGCTTCCCTGTGCAGCGTATCGCGGGCTAGGCCGATGACAGTGAACAGCCTTGGCAGCCCTTCATGGCTGCGCCGCTCCGACCAGTCGAGTGCGGAGCCTTGCGGGTCGGCGTCGATCAGGATGACGCGCCTACCTGCCGGAGCCCAGGCTCCGGCAAGATGCAGCGCCAGCGTGGTCTTGCCCACGCCGCTTTTCTGATTGAGGAGCGCGACGATCATGGCGTACCCCGCGCAGGTCGGCGGGAAGTGGCACTGGCACCGTGCCTTTCATGCGCGCGCGTCAAAGAAGAAAAGTTAGATTCTATGTTAGATTCTAAGTTAGCAGCCGGATTCTGCTTTTCATTCCAGATACTTAACTGGGGTTCGTGCGCCTGATGTGCCGACAGTGCTGCGCCTGATGTACCAATACCCTTTGCGCCTGATGTACCGACGGCATCCACAATGTTATCCACAGGCACTGTGGATAGATTTTCAGGGCGGATTCGCAGCAGTTCGCGGCGATCTTGGCGCAGGATCTTGAGCCTGTAGCCGGGCAGCGGCTGGCGGGCAGCAATGCGGCGCAGGTCCAGCGCAAAGTCCGATGGCCGGGCCATGCTGCCAGATTTCTGGTAGAGGTGCGCAACCTCGAACAACCAGCCATGCGGCTGATGTCCGGCATGTTTACGGGCAACACGGTAGAGCCAGCGCTCGATACCGCCGGTCAGCCGAAAATAGTCCGGGTCGATGGTCAGGACCAGCGAACGGTCAAGGACACTGTTGTAGAACCACTCGGGCAGGACAAACTCCATGCCCTCGACGCGACCGTCGCGCGTGGTCATCTCCTCCCATTCGTTGATCCAGGAGAACTGGCGGCGGCGCCAATGCGTGCCGTTACGGATCGTCGTGGCGACGACCGTGGATTGCAGCCGGGCAAGCGCTGCCTTCAGCAGCAGATATTGCCGGTTTCCGGTGTCGCGGCCGATGGCGCGCAGCAGATGATAGGGCGTGAAGCGGAAGAAGCGGGATGTCTTGATGCCGTTGTTTTCGGCGGCAACGATCTGGCTTGCAGCCCAGATCAGCACATCAGCATCCCAGATCGTCGCCATTCCATGTTCAGGCATCCCGAATACCTGCACCTCGACATCGGCAGTCTTGTAGAGAATCGGCTTCGTGCGCGGCGTCTTCGCCAGCGAGAAGAAAGGCCGTTCCATCAGATCGCGCTGGTCGCGCGGACTGGCATCGCCGGTTGCGACGACGAAGGGATCGAGGTGGCTGCGCTCGCTGCCGCCTTCTCGCCGCAGGGCGTCATAGTGATCGACGCGCCGCATTCAGAGTTTGCTCCGCTCTTCAGACGTCAGGGGGCGCGCCGGAAAGACCGTGCCAGCACCCTCGTCGCTGGTGGATTTGCGCGCGCCGATGTCGGCCCAGGACTGGAGATCCTCGACCGTGTAGAGGACGCGGCCGCCGATTTTACGATAGGTCGGGCCGGTCCCGTAGGTCCGGTGTTTTTCCAGCGTGCGAAGAGAAATACCGAGGAAACGTGCAGCTTCCTGAGTGCGCAGCATGCGCGGTGGCATTTCCGTATTGCGGCGCTCGGCCATGAGATCACCTCCGGTTCGTCAGGTTGATGCGGCTGCCGGAGACGGCGGCGCGCTATGGCGAACCATGGGAAGTGATCGGCGGCGTGTAGCGTGCCGCATTTGTGCCCCTGCGCAGACGGCACCCTTCATAGGGGCTGGGTCAGCGCGAAAAGACGTGAGATTTCAGCGACTCAGGGAGTCCGATGCGGATTCGCTCAAGACATCCGCACGCAGTTCGGCTATAAATGCAGATGGAGCAGACGCACTGCTCCGGGGCTTAGTAACCCCTGTTGGCGGTTGGTGTCGGCCGTGACGATGCCACACTCCTTGACCCTATGGTCGGGGAGCCCTTGGCGTATGTTCAGGGCTTCTCGCCTAAAGGCCATGGGGCCGTCCAACACGGTTACTAACTCCCCGATCACCAGGAGTCAGAGAGTTTTATTGCGGGGGCGAACCGCAGAAACTCTTCTGAAAGAAGGGGAATGACCGTGAAAGCTCCCGTCGAACTTGATCCCGATGTGGATGACATCGCGCCGACTGGCGACGAGATCACGACCTATGACGAGCAGCATTTCGTGACTTATCTGCGCCTTCTCGACGCCAAGGCCGAGGATGCGGACTGGACGGAAGTGGCGCAGATTGTTCTGCACCGCGATCCGGCATCAGACGAACTGCGAACCCGGCGATGCTGGCAAAGCCATCTGGAACGCGCTGAATGGCTTTCGCGGGAAGGTTACAGGCAAATACTGGAACAGGCTGCGGCAAACAGGAATCGGTGAGATTGCCTCAGTCGCCTTTTGATCGTGGATCCGGCTTGACCGGATAATGCAAAAGCAGCCGATAGCCGCCGCGCATCATCCTGATGCCGTGAGCAACAAGACGACGTGCCTTGTTCTTGCGCGGATCAGTCTCGAAATCTTCCTTGTCGCCACGGAAGCCGAGCAGGACTTCGGCAACGGCGCGATAGCTTTCGCCATGCAGCCGTGCGTCCAGCGCCCGCAGCGACAGAAGGTGCCATTGCCGAAGCTGCGCTGGCATGGCGCGAATATCCGGCCCCGGAGAGCGGCCTGTCAGGCACCGCCAGAGTCGGCGGGCCGCATGGGCGCGTAATTCCATGAACTCGTCCATGGGCAGGATTGCAGCATAGAAAGCTGCCGCATCGATTGCGCCCTGTGGCAGCCAGAATTGATGCTCCATCCCACCGACACGCCAGATTGCGTGCCAGCCATCCGGCGCGCGGCGCAGGATCAGGCCATCGAGATGTGCGAGAGCGACAAGCCGCCCGCCATCCGGATCGTTCTGCTCGACCGGAGACAGAATAATGGCCTGCGGATTGAAATGCGGCGACCAGAAAGGCGGTGCGCCGTCAGGCTGCGCATCGGGGTCGTGTGCGAAATCGCACCCCCCAGCGGGAAGCAAAGGCATCAACCTCTTCTCCCGCGGGTTCTCTCCTCTGCGTGAGTCTCTCGACGTCATGGCGATAGTCTTCGTTGCGACGAAGATATTCCCAAGCGAAACCGGCGGGCGGAAGGTCTTTAATGCGTCTATAGGCCGCCGGAGTACGCCAATCTATGCTCTGCATGGCGCGTCCTCCCAAAGCCGGACGGCACAAGGCTACGTCCGACTTGAAAAGGCTGCGGTATTGAATGGTTTTGCGGTAGCGCATCTAACGCGATAAGTGGATCGCCTAACCCGATCAATCCACTAAAGAATCTCTCGTTAGCACTGTTGCGCATCACATGGGAGACACCCTGACGACATTCCCGTGTCAGTGATCGAAGCCGAATGGCGGAAACGCGCGATTGCGCGGTTCCGGCGCAGACGAGAGCGCGGCCCGCAGGGCGACAAGGCGGCCGCCCATTTTGCGCAGGTCCGCGCCGAGTTGGAGCTTGCGGGCACACCTTGCGGGCCGCACGACATGCAGATCGGCGCGCATGCCCGCAGCGAAGGGCTGATCGTGGTGACGAATAATATGAAGGAGTTCGTCCGCATGCCCGGCGTGCGGGTGGAGAACTGGGTGTAGCGGTTGCGGTAGGCGCGACCGCTTTCCCGCGGGCATGAGAAAGGCCCCGACCTTGCGGTCGGAGCCTTTGTGCCGCGCCTCAGTCGCCGCGGCGACCGTTGGGGCGGGACCAGATGAGGGAGAAGGTTTCACCTTCTTCGTCATCAAAGAGGTTGGCATAGATCGGGGCGTTGAAGCTCGGATCGTCCAGCTTGAGGCCCAGATAGTCGCGGCCCTCGTTGGAGCGCTTGGACCAGGCGGCGCCGATCTCGGCGCGGCCGACCAGGACCCGGTGGCTGGGGGCGTTCTCGCCGGTGGCGCGCAGGTCGGGAACGATGCGCACGCCCTTGGCCTGGACGCTGAGGGTGACGATTTCGCCGGTGAAGTCGTTCGAGCCGGTCTTCTTGAAGGTGCCGATGGTTGCCATTTTAAGTCTCCGTTTTCCGTTCCCGAGCCCGCACCATTGCGGCCTCTATGGCGATCGACCGGCCGGAGACGAACGCTGGCGCACCCCCTTTGGGGGCTGGACAGCACAGGAGAAACTTTCTTGTTCCGCGCGGAATGGTGGCAATACCGGGGTCCCCATGCGGCTTGCCGCATGGGGTGGGCCGTCAGGGGAAGAAAGTTGTGACGACGCTGTTGCGCTAAAGCGGTCGAAGCGCATCGCGCTGTTCTTCGGCCAGATCAGGCCATTCAAGAGGCCGTTTGGAGCGGTCGAGACACGGGGCTGAACGGAGATGATGGCAACCTTGAGGCTCCATCAGGATGACCAGACGGGTAACACCGGCCTTGCCTGTCGCCCTGCGTCTAAGGCCATGCGCATCTCCCTGCCCGACCTGCTCTACTGGCATTGCCCCCAACCGGGCTCTGGTCAGACCACAAACGCTAGCGCTGACCGTTCTGCGCTCCTATGGGCCTCGTATGCGCCTCAAGCTGATCCGATGCCCGATCGCTCTCTGCCACCATTTTCCTGACGAAGTTGGAAGATGATCCGCATCCGCGTCTGGTCGCCATCAACGGATTACTGGATTCAAGTGGATGCAAGGTTTCCGTCCGCAGACCCGGTTGCCGCCATGCCCACTTCGGGTCGAAAAGCAGCTATGCTACGATGGCGGCCATGACTGTTCTGCGGGACAAAGCTACCTTTCTTTCCCTTGTTCTAGTGAAGAAACTGAGCTCTACACACCGTGTGTACTCAGTCTGCGGTTCTATGCATATCGACCATCGGCAAAGCGAAGAAACCGATCCAGTTTATCAATGTCATGTAGGCTAGCAACGTGATGTAGAAACGCCCGATTGGCGGCATTGGAATTATCGATCAGGTCGCGGAGCAATTCGGCATTCTCCAGAGCAGTTCCAATCAGGGCCGCACGTTCTCTGTCGACCTCTTCCGCCGATGTTTGGGACAGATAAGTATGCATCTTGCCAATCACGCCGACTGCAATGTCCGAGAGCTGAATTCCGGCTTCCGAGTGCGAATCTGAAAAGAGGTAATTAGTGAAAGGCTCGCCATTACAGGAAAGCTGAACGTCCTCGAAAGCATCACGGATTTCTGTTTCCATATCCATAATGTGCTTAGAATTTTTGAAAACGGCTACACGGTTGCGATAAAAGGCGCTGAAATCTTCGATCAGTTTACGCGCGGAAAACCCTTCGATAAACGCAAGCTCATCCAGAGAACGACCTGCCTGCAGGACGCCCTTGAGCATCATTGCATTCATCCCTTCATCAAGAAGGCCCGCATTTCTTTCAACAAGATCGATCAGCTCGTTCAGAAACGGCTCTCGGTTCTGAGGAGCGATATCCGGATAATCATACCGGCGGAACAGATCGACCACAAACGGCAGCTCATGCCTGACGATTTCTGCGAAATCGCTTTTCAAGAGTGCATGATACTGAATCAGCGTTGGGTTCCCGAGTTCGGGCAAAATGGAGTCGATCACATCGACGACCGACCAGTACAAGGGATCAAGCTCGTGATAGTGCAGCATCAGATCGTTGTCGGCGATCCACTGCAAAAACGAAGTTAACTTGCTCGATTTGAGGATGTCAAGGAATTCACCCTTCGCGACATGTTTAAGTTTGATCTCATGCGCTGAAGGCTGAATGCGCATAGCCTGGCGAAGCGATGAAAGGTCCAGTGAGCGCTGCGGTCCTTCATGAACAACGCCGCCGAGAACAAATGTTTTCAGCTCGGGGACGTTTAGCCCCTGCTCGTCGACATGAAGCTTGCGGATGTTGTTCGTCTCGTCATGGTAAAACGTGTAGACTGTGTCTGCCCCTGTCAGCCCGAACATCTGAATTTGTGGATTACGTATTTCGTCGACATCAATCATCCGATCAAACTAATACGTATTGTTACTCTCACCAAAGGGAAACGGACAACGCACTGGCACGGATGTGTCACATTGGGCTCAAAGTAACCACGCAAGGCATTTTACACGCGCGCGACGGTCTCGTCTGCTGTTCCGGTCGCCGCCATGCCCGCAACACGCAGGAACGCCGTCACGCCCACTGCAACCGCGCCGATTACCGAGAAGATGAGCTGCCATGTCTCAGACGGCATCATGTGCTTGACGATACCAAGCGTGGCATAGAACCCGGCCATGCCCGCCGGAGCGACGAAGGCCAGAGCGATCAGCAGCCGCGCCCAGAGCGGGCGGACCAGCATGAGCAGGCCCTGACCGACGGCCAGTGTCAGACCGGCGGCGAGAAGACCGACGACGATGCCGCCGAGCCAGCCAGCCCCTGTGCCAAAGGCCCAGATGCCTGAGTTCAGACCGATGAAGAACGGCAGGGCGAATACGGCGAGATTAAACAGCAGCCAGCACATGGTGCCGATGGCTGCGATGGAAATGAGGATTCCGAGAACGATCATGGTGGTGTCTCCGTGCAAAAGGTTGGACGGTTGCGCCTTCCACCACCACCATGGCGCACTGCGACATATACCATGAATATGCCTGTCTCGGCGATATGGAATGATCGGCGGGCGCTATCGTCGTGCTCATGATGAGGTGGGAAGACAGCACTCACGCGCTGCCGGTCCCGAAGCGATAGACCGGGATGCCCATCTTGCGGGCCTTGTCGGCCAGGTTGTCCTGAATGCCTGTGCCGGGGAAGATGATGACCCCGATCGGCATGATGCCGAGCATCTGGTCGTTGCGCTTGAACGGCGCTGCCTTGCCATGTTTCGCCCAGTCGGGTTTGAAAGCGACCTGTGCGACCTTGCGGTTATTGGCCCAGGTGGCCGCGATGCGTTCCGCGCCCTTGGGTGATCCGCCGTGCATCAGCACCATGTCCGGGTGCTTGGCGTGGACCTGATCGAGCTTGGCCCAGATCGTCCGGTGATCGGTGGTGTCGCCGCCCGAGAAGGCGATCTTGGGTCCGGCGGGCATCAGTACCTCGTTGTCGGCCCGGCGTTTTGCGGCGATGAAGTCGCGGCTGTCGATCATGGCCGAGGTCATCTGGCGATGGTTGACCCGTGAGCCGGAGCGTTGCGACCAGGGCGTGCCGGTGGTGCGTAAATAGATGTCGGCGGCGGTATCGCGGAAGGTTTCCATGCTGTCGCGACGCTCGATCAGGCTTTGGCCCGCGCCGATCAGGGTTTCAAGCTGGACGGATTTGACCTCGCTGCCATCCTGTTCGCGCTGAAGTCGCTTCTGTGCCTGCTCGTTATCGTCGAGTTTGGTCTCGATCCGCTCGACAGCGCGGTGGAAGGTGTTGACGGTGGACCAGAGGATCTCGTCGAGGTCGAAATCGAGGCTGGTGTCGGCCATGGTGGAAATCAGGGCGTCAAAGATGTCGGAGACTGCGCCCCGGATGAAGTGATCTTCGGGTGTGATCCGGGGATCGGCTTCGGCTTCGGAGGGGCGGTAGCCGTAAAGTTCGAGTTCTTCGATGGCGTGGCCGGTCGGGGAAGTGCTGTGATCGGGTTCGAAATCGTCGTGCGCGTACATGGGATGCTTCCGTCAGTTGGACCGCGACCGTCGCGGCCTTCATGGCGACGAAAGCCCACGGGCGCTCCGGTCTGGCAGCGCGAGCCTCTGGCGAGTGCCTTGATGGCAAAGCCCGGCTGATTTGTTTCGCGCTGTAAAGGCGGGCTTGCCCGCCGACGGAAATCAGTCGGGCGCCGCCATTGCCTGACCGGAGCGTTTGTGGGCCGATCGCCCTCTCGGAAGGCCAAGGCGCGGTCCTCTGCTGATGACAGGATGTAGCCTATGCGCATGACAGGATCGGAGCGCCCGGATCACGGATCCGTAACGGCTATGTACTTGAAGTCATGAAGCGGCTGACGTCCTGGGGAGCGATTTGCACCCGGATCTCTGCCCGAACGGCATCCACCCCGCGAGTTGCGAGATCTTCGTTAAAGTCCCCCATCATGGGCGAGAGCGTGAAGGCCTCGATCCCGACCTCGTGCGCCCGGTCCACCAGGCTATCGCGGGCACTGTCACCTGCCGGATCGTTGTCGCGGACGATATAGAGCCGGCGCAGTTGCGGCGGGAACAGGATGGCAGCGAGGTGTCCGGCCGAGAGTGCTGAAACCATCGGCATGGTGGGCAGAGCCTGACGCAGCGACAGGATGGTTTCGACACCTTCCCCTGCCGCCATGACATCCTGCGCATTGCCAAACCGGGCGGCATGTCCGAGCAGGTCGCCCATTGCCTTCCTCGGCAGATCGACGGGTGCCTTGCCGGAACCGTCCGGGGCCAGCCATGTGCGGTGTGCGCCGGTGATCCTGCCATCGAGGTCGGTGACAACGGCGATCATGGCGGGCCATGTTTGCGTCGGGCCATCGTCCTCGGGCCGCCAGTAGCAGTTGGGATGGAAGCGCAGATTTGCGGTCTGGCGTAAATCCGTAATGCCGCGTCCGCGCAAATACGCTTCTGCTGTACTGCCGAGCAGAGGCTGCGTCATGCGCCAGAGGCGGCGTGCGGCCTCGGATGATCCCGATGGTACTGGCGTTCGGGAGTGACGGGATGGCGGCTGCGGTTCAGGATGCGGCAGGCTGAGGAAGCGCCGTGCCTCTTCGGCAACGTCTGCGAAATCGATCAGACCGAGCGAGTCCCGGATCACGTCCAGCAGATCGCCATATTCCCCCGTGGCCGAGTCCTGCCATTTACCGGCAATGCCTTTCACGCTGTCGTGCAGCCGGACGAACATGGAGCGGCCAGCCGTGTTTCGGACATCGCCGACCTGCCAGTAATTGCCCTGTTTGCGACCATTCGACAGATAGTGACGGCACACCGCCTCGGCCTGTCGGCCGAGACGCTGCGCCAGTTCGGAAGCGTTGAGACGCGCCATTATGCGGCCTCCCGCTCACCGATGCGCTCAACCGGAAAGCGGTCAAGCAGTTTGCCTGTGATCTCCGGTCCCATCGCGTCGACGGGCACGAAGAAGCGCAGTTTCCACGAGATGATCTCGCTGAAGAGGCCCCAGGCCCGCAGCCGGTCGCGCATCGCGTCAGTGAAGCCGGTCAGTTCGATCCGGTTGGCGCCCATGACGCGGACACGGCGCAGTTGCAGCCCCTCCGCGAGATCAAGGATCGTTCGACCTTCGATCATCGCGGCATAGGCGGCATCCGGTGTCAGGCTGCTGGCAACGCCACTGGTCGAGGCATTGGCAGCCCAGGCAGGCGATACGCGGCGACCGATGATGCGTTCGCCCTCGTCGGTCTGGAGCCGATAGACGCGGGACGAGTCATGCGGCAGGCGTTTCCATATCGGCAGAAGTAGCCCCGTCACCATATGCAGGTTGCTGTCGGTGAACTCCGGCACCTCTGCCAGTTCCGCCTTCCAGGCCACTGTGAAGGCGGCACCGTCGGCCTCGATCCAGTGGTTTTCACCCATGGCTCGCACCGGAATGTTCATCGCCTCCATCGGCCGGATCAGCCGCACGCGCCGTTCGATCTCGCCATCATCCAGCATGACGCTGGTGGTCGGAATCTGCACGGCAGCACGACCGGATCGCTCGTTGATGAGCAATCTTGCGCGGGGATCATCCAGTTCCGCCAGGGCTGCTTCGAGCGTGACCGGCCGATTGCGTTTGCGCTCGGTGAGCGTCAGGAGCCGGGTTTCCGCGCCGGTGCCCGGATGGGTGTGGATCACCTGCCGTTCTGTGACGATGAAGCTTTCGGCCTTCAGCGTCTCCAGCCCCATGTCATAGGCGCCGGATGCAATCGCCCCATCGATCCGCGCCTGCAGAAGCTGCTCGAAGGCCGAGAACAGGATGCCCTGCAATTCGATGGTCAGCGACAGCAGGCGGTTGAGGAAGGTGGTGATCGGTGGGAGTTCGTCCTTCACACCATTACTGTCCATCAGCTTCAGCCCGGTGGCGGATTCAAACCGTTCGAGCGAGCATCCCTCGATCTTGCCGCGCACAATCAGCAGATAGAGCTGGCGCAACGCATCGCGGGCATAGGCGGATTCGAGATTGTCTTCGGGACGGAACAACCCCTGACCGCCGGTCTGGCGCTGGCCGCGCGTGATCGCGCCCAGCGTGTCGAGGCGACGGGCGATGGTCGAGAGGAAGCGCTTTTCGGCTTTGACATCCGTGGCGATGGGTCGAAACAGCGGCGGCTGCGCCTGATTGGTCCGGTTGGTGCGGCCCAGCCCCTGAATGGCGGCATCGGCCTTCCAGCCCGGCTCCAGCATGTAATGCACGCGCAGCCGCTGGTTTTTCGCCGAGAGTTCGGCGTGATAGCTGCGGCCCGTGCCACCGGCGTCCGAGAAGATCAGAATGCGCTTCTGGTCATCCATGAAGGCCGAGGTCTCGGCAAGGTTGGCGGAAGGCGCCCGGTTCTCGACTGCAAGACGGGCCGATGCCCCTTCGCCCTTGCGCACGATGCGGCGCGAACGGCCTGTGACCTCTGCCACCGTGTCCGTGCCGAAACGCTGCACGATCTGGTCGAGCGCACCGGGGACTGGTGGAAGCGAACCAAGCTGCTCCAGCATCTCGTCGCGCCGGGCAACGGCTTCGCGGCATTCCACCGGCTGACCATCGCGAAAGACGGGGCGTGACGAGAGGTTCCCCTCGCCATCGGTAAACGGCTCATAGAGCTGAACCGGGAAGGAATGCTGCAAATACGAGCCTACGTACTCCCTGGGCGTGACATCGACGGAAATATCGTTCCATTCCTCGGTCGGGATTTCGGAAAGCCGCCGTTCCATCAGCGCTTCGCCGGTCGAGACGATCTGGATGACGGCGGCATGGCCCGCTTCCAGATCGGCATCGATGGACCGGATCAGGCTCGGGGTTTTCATGGAAGTCAGCAGATGGCCGAAAAAGCGCTGCTTGGTGCTTTCGAAGGCCGAACGTGCCGCAGACTTCGCCTGCCGGTTCAGAGTGCCCTCATTGCCGGTGATATTGGCGGCTTCCATCGCTGCATCGAGATTGTTGTGAATGACGGCAAAAGCCCCGGCATAGGCATCATAGATGCGCCGCTGTTCATCCGTGAGCTGATGCTCGATCAGTTCATATTCGACGCCATCATAGGAGAGCGAGCGGGCGGTATAGAGGCCGAGAGATCGCAGATCGCGGGCAAGCACTTCCATGGCCGCGACGCCACCGGCTTCGATCGCCTCGACGAACTCGGCGCGGGTATGGAACGGAAAATCCTCGCCACCCCAGAGGCCGAGGCGCTGCGCATAGGCGAGATTGTGGACGGTGGTGGCGCCGGTCGCCGAGACATAGACCACGCGGGCATCCGGCAGCGCGTGTTGAAGTCGCAGGCCCGCGCGTCCCTGCTGTGAGGCGGCGACATCACTGCGTTCACCTTTTCCGCCACCGGCATTCTGCATGGAATGGCTTTCGTCGAAGATAATGGCTCCATCGAAATCGGACCCCAACCATTCGACGATCTGCTTGAGGCGGGAAACCTTCTCGCCCCGGTCGTCGAAGCGCAGCGTGGCATAGGTGGTAAAAAGGATGCCCTCACTCAGGGTGATCTTTGCGCCTTGAGGGAAGCGTGACAGAGGGGTGACAAGCAGCCGTTCCATTCCGAGCGCCGACCAATCGCGCTGCGCGTCCTCGATCAGCTTGTCGGATTTGGAGATCCAGACCGCCTTGCGACGACCGCGCAGCCAGTTGTCGAGAATGATGGCGGCGGACTGGCGACCCTTGCCGGCGCCGGTTCCATCACCGAGCATGAAGCCCCGGCGGAAGCGGATTGATCCGGCAGCATCCTCGGGCGCGGCGCTCACAGTGTCGAAATGCTCGTCCACAGTCCATGCGCCAGCGAGATGATCGGCATGGGCTTCCCCGGCATAGATCACCGTCTCAAGCTGGGCGTCCGACAGACGCGTGCAGATGTCAGCGGGCAGTATGGGCCGGTAGGAAGGCTTGGGCGGTGCGACCGAGGCCATGGCGGCGGATTGCACCAGCTTGGTCGGATGCGGTTGTGCGCCAGCAATACACAGCGATTGCAGCGCATATTCCTCGTAGATGGCGTCAGACAGGCGAGCGCCTTCCAGTGGCGTCCAGTCCACGGTCTCATAGGCAAGTTCGACACCCTCGTGATCATTGGCGGGAGCAGCGGCAGGCCGCGGTGCTGTCGCGCGGGCCAGATAGCCTCGCACGGTTTTCGGCGCGGCGGTGGAAGCGGGCGCGACGATCTTCGGCAATAATATCGGCGAACGCTGTGGGACATGCGCCTCGATCCATCCGATCATCGTGGCAACATCAGGCGCGATCCCCGGCGAGGCCGGAAAACTCGCCGGATCGTCGGCGGGCAGCTTGTCGATCACGGTCAACCGCGTGTCGATTGTGGTGCCGTGCTTTGCATAGACCGCACCATCGACGGCGGCGGTGAACACCACACGGCCACGCGCCTGCAAGAGGATGAAAGCCTCCCGCCATGCCGGAGTTTCGGGGCCAAAGCCTGCACCGGTGATCGTCACCAGCCGACCGCCAGGAGCAAGACGGGCCAGTGCCGAGGCAACATGGCGGTAGGCCGCATCGGACGACCGCCCGCTGACATTGGCCATGACCGAGAATGGCGGGTTCATCAGCACCACGGACGGGATGGCATCCGGGGCGAGATGATCGTCGATCTGGGCGGCGTCGAACCGGGTGACGGCGAAGGCCGGAAAGAGTTGGGAAAGAAGATGAGCGCGGGTCTCGGCGAGTTCATTGAGGATCAGCGAGCCACCTATGGTCTGCGCCAGGATCGCGAGAAGGCCGGTGCCCGCCGATGGCTCCAGCACCCTGTCATCAGGTGTGATCGCAGCGGCTGTCAGAGCGGCAAGGCCGAGCGGGGTCGGTGTCGAGAATTGCTGGAAGGTCTGGCTTTCCTCAGAACGCCGGGTCTGCGTGGGCAACAGCCCCGCGATCTTTGCCAGCACGGTAATGCGTGCAGCCGGAGACGCGGCTTTACGGAAAAGCGCCTTTCCGTATTTGCGCAGGAAGAGAACGGTAGAGACTTCACACGCCTCATAGGCCAGCTTCCAGTCCCAGACGCCGGTAGCGTCCGACGCGCCGAAGGCCGCTTCCATCGCACCGCGCGATGTCACGGCATCGATCCGCTGGCCGCGTTCGAGATGGGGGAGCAGAAGATTGGCCGCAGCCAGGATCGCGGGCGCAGCCGCCAGTGGCGTGACCGGATCGGCCACGGGGAAAACCATGTTCATGTCGGGAACCTCAGGAGAGCGGGAAGGACAAGCCCGGACAGCGCTCTCTCTCTACCACCCGGACCTGACCCTTTCCGGCCCGCCTCTCACTCTCAGAGCGCAGCATAAAAAAAGCGCCCCGACCGGACGGCGGGGCGCTTGTCAGTGTCTTCCCGGGATCATCCGAAGCGGCGACCGGCTTCGGTAAAGGTGTATTCATTGGCGGCGATGGTTTCATCGACCGTCTCGTCCAAGGACTGATAATCATATTCGCGTTCAAGCTGGCGGTAGAGCCAGCGAGCCAGATCGCGCAGCGCCTCGATGATCGTCTGCTCGGCATCGGCGGTCATGCCCTGCCAGGTCGGGCTGTCGCGCTCGACCGAGATCGCCATGCAGTATTCGGGATAATAATGGCCGCGATGGCTGGCATCGGCGCGAAGCTGATAAAAGTTTCGGCGCTGGATCGCCTGAAGGGCATCGGCGATGCGGTGCAGTTCGGTGTCTTGCGGGTCGTATTCCCGGATCAGGCGTGGCGCGTGTTTCCGGTAGGAATACCAGGATTCAAAGCACGCGCCGTCCCCCTGCGAGGAAAAGCCCCGGAACCAGATGCAGGGGTCTTGCCGTGTGCCGCCGCCCATCGACCGGACGGATCGGGTCTTGAGGTTCAGCCCGAGGATTTCCGCGATGCGCTGGAAATCCTCGTAGACGGCATCGTACCAGTCATAGTCGAAGCCGCCCTCACGATACCAGGCACGGGCCTTGTCCTTCGCCGCATCGGACAATTCGTCGAGGCGGTAGACGGTGGTTTCGATGATCTCAGGCATAGGGATAGCCTCCCTCCAGCACGGTGGAAAGCCAGCCATCGGTGTCGATCCAGTCCACGGTCTCGCCGGCGGCGAGATCGAGAACATGCGCGCCGCCACCGAACCCATCCAGGCGGGGTCGAGAGCAACTGTTTGCCCATTGCAATCCCCATAATCCGGTCAGGCCGAAGGTAGTCGCGCAGTGCATGACGAACCGGATGACATGCTCGGGGTCGCCGGTGTCATCGTCGCGGATCCAGAGCTGCGTGCCGTCATGTTCCGGCTGGATCGAGAGCAGGAAGCTGTTGGCGGGTTCATGTTCGGCACTGCTTCCATCCGGCAAGGCATTATAGAGATCGACGGCACGGATGGCATTCTCATGCGTCCCAACATCGAGCAGGCAGGAAAAATGGGTGTGGTAATCGGCCATGTCAGCCTCCTGAAACAAGAAAGCCCGGCATGGCACCGGGCAAAATGACGGGGATGGGTAGCGGTCACGCGGCCTGTGGCAGGCGGAGCAGATCAGCCGCGGCATCGCGCCAAAAGGGATCGACCAACCGTGCCTCCAGCGCAGCGGCGCGGTAACGCAGCCGTCTCGCATCAACGGGGTCTGATGTCCGAAACGCCATGCCACGCAGTCGGCTGGCCTCGGTCACGATCCTGCGTGCCTCGGCATCGCATGCGACCGGCTGTTGCCAGAGGATAATGCCGGCGCGGATTTCGCCGGCGAGGACCAGACGCTGATCATGGTCCTGAATGAGCATGATGCGCGGCTGAAAATACGGGAAGCTGTCCGGCCCCGTGCAAATATCGCCGCGCGACAGGCGCAAGGCCGCCGTCTGAATGGCCTCTTCCGGTGACGGGCATTCCCCAAGCGAGATTACGCGGTCAAAGCTGTTCGCCGTGTCACTGGCGTCATAGCTGGCCACACCAAGGCACGAGATGCGCAGCGGCAGCTTTTGCGCCCGATAAAGCGCGGGCAGAACATCGGCGGCCAGAATCTGACCGATGGAGCGGAAAGTGTCAGAACGGGCAAAGGTCATCAGGATCACTCCATGACGGGCGCCGGTGAGCCTCTCTCTCCGACCCTCAACCCGTCACGGCCGAACGGCCCGCACTCTTCCTCTCTGACCGGGTGCGCCCCGGTTCCGTTGCTGGCGATGGGCAACCATCGCAAAGCTGAAGGCCCGAAGCGCGGGCTGCCGCACTCGGGCCGTCGGGGATGAGGCGCTTTCGCGCCTTATTCCCACGGGTCCAACTCCAGCTTTACCATGTCGTCGTCGCCGTCGAACTCGGCGGCAGGGCAAGCGGCGTGGGTGCCGTCTCCGGCCTGGAACACGACGATCGAAACCATCAGCGTGGTGGCGAGGCTGGCGGCGAAGGCAGTGGCGTCTGCATAGGACATGGGTTCCGGCTCCTGTCTTTGGAGGCGGGGGACCATCCCCCGCGCAACAGGCGCCCGAAGTGTCTGACCGGATCTGCAATCACCCGAGGGCGTTCGGACTTTTTCCGAATCCCCGAGGGCGGCACGCGCGCGTAAGCCGACCCCTTTGAGGTTGAATGTCAAAGAGTCGGATCGGACCAAGGTTTGCGAATGGAAGCGGGGGTGGTTTTTCGCATCTGACAGGATGCCGAATACCCGTCGCAGATGCTCTGCCGCGCCAGCCTTGCAACCATGCTGGCAACAGGATCGTGTTCCCTTCAGGCCAGAGATGGATGCCGCTTGTCCTGATGGAGACGGCGGATTGCATGGTGAAGCCGGATTGGACCCGTCCGGTGCAGACCTCCCATCCTCTCTGCCCGACGCCCTGCGATCGGGTCTTCAGCTCCAAAGCTCATCGGCGATTTCGCGGGCGATCATCGCGCGTGCTTTCATCATCAGATCGTCGCCCGATGTGTCGATATGACCATAGAAGCGCGCGCGGCCGCCATGGGCAGTCCATTCGGCGTAGCGGCAATATTCACGGGCATCGAGCCGGAACACTCGCATGTCTTCGGCCCAATGGGGCTTTGGCTCGACGACTACGGTGATGCCGTCGGGGGTTTCCTCCCAGGGCAGCGTGCGTTCGTTCGGATGGTTCTCCCGATCCTGGGCAAAGATTTCGTCAATGCTGATGCTGGCAGCCATGGCGGCTCTCCAAAGAAAAAGCCCGATCACGAGGACCGGGCGAGTTGCGGAAATGGCGGGTGATAAACGGGGCGACCGAAGCCGCCCCGCATGAGTGCTATTCAGCAGCGACCATATGCTGTTCTTCCTCGTCTTCAGCCGGGTCGTCCTCGCCATCACCGGAGAGGAAATCAGGCAGATCGTCGGCTTCCGCCGCAGCGCCCGATGCCGGATCGACTTCGATACCATCGTCCACCATGCGCAACGGCTCAGGCAGCCAGCCGGAATCGGCCAGCAGGCGTTCGGCTTCCTTGGCCATGTCGCCCTTCTTGAGGTGCCCGATCAGATCGGCAGCCCGGTCTCCGGCCCCTTCGCGCACAGCTTCAAGGATACGCGGCTTGGTCACGCGGCCGAGATAATTGCCAACCGTCGGCCGCCAGCCCACGGCCACCATGTCGAGGCCAGTTGAACGCGCGAGCCGGTCAGCCTGCGACAGGCGGATGTCCAGCCCGTGCTGGCTGACGCTCGTGCCGCTGTAAGGGTTCGGCTTCTCATAGAGCGCATTGACACCGAAGCTGACGCAATGGGCGAGCAGATCCATGCGCGAACCATCGTCCAGATCGGTCAGCCAATCCCAGAGGGCGGCATCGTCTGCGGGGACATGATCGCCCCAGCGCTCGTGCCGGTCAGCGATAGCCTTGGCCGACGCGCTGTCGCGCAGATCCTCGGCCTGTGCGGGCAGATGAACCTCCCGGACTTGTGCTTCCAGGCAACCACGACTGGAATGCGGCATGAAGCAATCCATGACCAGCCGGTGGAGCAGTGCCGTCATGGCGACATGCGGGTTCACCGCGACGGCATCACGCAATGCCAGGGTCCGATGCGCCGTCAGCTCACTGACCAGACGATCAGGCAGAGGCTTGATGGTCTCGGTCTCGTCGTCATCCTCCTGTTCGACCGGCTGACCGCCCAGCGTGATCACCGCACGCATGCGGCTCACCTCCGGTTCTGCCCGCTGGATTACCTCGCCGGTTTCCGGGTCAACGATCACAGGCTCCGGTTCCGCAGGCGTTTCATCCTCGGCGCGAACATAGCCGCGCTCGACCAGCAATGCGCCATCGGCCTCGATGCTGATGAACACACCGGCAATGCCCATCTGATCCGGGTCGAAGGTCATCGGGCGGCGCTCGAAGGTTTCCAGCGCCTGTTCGATCTCCACGAGGCGGGCGTCGATCTCGTCAGGCAGTTCGTCCGCCTCGCCATATTCGGCTTCAAGCCGGTCATATTCGTCGCGCAGAGCCTCGCGGGTGGCGCATTCCTCTTCGCTCAGATCGACCGTCGTGCCGACAATCTGGCGAAGGCCATGATCGTGACCGTAAGGAAAGGTGATGGCGACCTCGATCCACTTCCAGCCCTCGGCGGCAATGGCTTCGGCCTCGGCCTTCAGCTTTTCGCCCACCAGCCGGTCGAGCAGCACCGGATCTTGCAGCCAGCCGCCGTCATCCTGCTGGAAGAGATCGCGCAAGACGCAGCCCCCAGCCTCTTCATAGGCGGCAATGCCGACAAACACTGCCCGCTTGTCGGCGGCGCGGACCGTGGTTTCGGTCAGCAGGCGCCGGATGTGGTAGGGTTCCTTCTGCCAGCCGTCCTTGATCGCCTCCCACACCTGCTCCTGACGGGCATGGTCAGAACTGACGCTGAAGGCCATGAGCTGTTCCAGCGTCATGCCGTCCTCGGCATAGATTTCGAGCAATGCCTGTGAGACGGAAACCAGACGCAAGCGCTGCTTCACCACCTTGGCATCCACGAAGAAGGCGGCGGCGATGGCCTCCTCGGTCATGCCCTTCTCGCGCATGGCGTGGAAGGCGCGGAACTGGTCGAGCGGATGCAACGGTGCGCGCTCGATATTCTCGGCGAGCGATACCTCGTCGATCAGCACATCGGCGCTGGCCTCCGACACGACGCAGGGGACCGGCGCGACCTTGGCGAGGCGCTTCTGCTTGACCAGCAGTTCCAGTGCCCGGAAACGGCGACCGCCAGCAGGCACCTCGAACATGCCGGTTTCCTTGCCCTCGGCATCCACCACCGGGCGAACATGCAGAGACTGGATCAGGCCGCGGCGGGCGATGGACTCGGCCAGTTCCTCGACCGAGATCCCGGCTTTGACGCGCCGGACGTTGGACTGGCTGAGAACCAGCTTGTTGAAGGGAATGTCGCGCGAGGACGACAGGGTGATCTTCTGAACGGCAGTGGCCATGTCAGTTACTCCATGACGGACGCCGGTGAGCCTCTCTCTCCGGCTATCAGCCCGTCACGAAGCGAAGCCCCGCCCTCTTCCTCTGAAGAGAGCGACGCCAGCCGCAGAACCTGAAACCCGGAAATCAGGCACTCCGGTTTTCTGTATCGGCGGATGTACGGGAAAAGGCCGCGCCGACGCGGTAGAGCAGGCGCTCGGCGGCGCCGATGCTGCCGGTCTCACGGGCGGCATGTGCCCAGACCGAGATCGGGAAATCGCCGGTGAACAGCAGATCGCGCTCGATCCCCATGCCGAAGGGCAGCCGGACTGACTGCATCTCGCCAAGGCTCCACGACCCCAGTTCGGGAGAACCGAGATCGGCCAGACCGAACATGATGTCGCCATCCTCATCCAGTTCGGTGGCGAGCCAGACGCCTTCACCGAGAGGATTGAAGAACTTCACGACAGGGATGTGATCCTGATCGCGCTGGCGGCCATTGGCCAACAGCCGGTCGCGCTGTGTGCCGGTCAGGAGGAACATGCCGCAGCCCTCGGCTCGGCCGCTGCATCCGGCTCCCCGGTGTCTTCGGCAGGCAGATGCGACAGCAGCCAGTCCGCCGCCTTGCTGGCCTGTGAGGCGGCGCGGACGATGGCGCGGGAATCCTCGCGCATGACCTCCAGCCACGACCCGATGTAATCGGCATGGCGCACGGTCGGCAGGATTCCGAGCGCGGCGCAGCTGAAGGCCGCAGTCTGTTCCGCAATCATTTCCTCGAAGGCGTATTTCTTCGAGCCGAACGAGCCGGTCAGATCGCGGTTGAGACGGCTGTGATGGCCGCTGGCGTGCCCCAACTCGTGCAGGGCCGTCCGGTGCCAGTTGATCGCCTCGAAATAGGCTTGCGGAGGCGGCACCTGCACATAGTCGAATGACGGCATATAGAAGGCGCGGTTATCGCCGATACGGAACTCGATGCCGGTGGCCCGGATCAGCGCCTCGACCCTAGGTTCGATCAGGCCCGGCGGCGGTGGCGGCGCGACTGCCGTGATGTCATCGGGCAGGCCATCGCATTGCGCGGCGTTAAAGACCGTGAACCGCTTCAGGAACGGGATGGAATGCGCATCCTCACCCGTTTCGCGGACACGGCGCTTTTCGTCCTCGGGGGTGAAACGGTCAGCATAAACTACGGTCGTGCCGCGCTCGCCCTTCCTGACATTTCCACCGAGCGAAAGCGCCTGGCGGAAAGTCAGCCACGCCTGACCGGGGAAGCCATGCTGGATGACAGCTCCCCAGAGGATTAGAATATTGATGCCTGAATAGGACCGGCCGGTTGAAGCATTTTTCGGCAGGCCCAGCGGGGCGGTATCCGGCGACGCGCCCCAGGGCTGGACCCAGGGGAGCCGGCCTTGCTCCAGCTCAGCGATGATCTTGTTGGTGATGTCGTCGTAAAGGTTACTGCGCGCGCCACCGTCAGCGGGGCTGTGATCGTGTCTGGCCATCGGGATGATCTCCGCGACGGGCGCCGGAAGCCTCTCTTCCAGTCCTCAACCCGTCACGGAAAATCCGTCCGCACTCTCTCTCTCAGGGGCGTTGCGGGGTCTCCCTGCTGATGGGGGTGCGTCGGCAACGCCAGTGCCGACCAGGGGGAAGGCTTTCCCCCAAATGCCTCTGTATACTGGACAAAAAGAGCTTTGCTGGTTTCTTATGCAAGCTGGACCGACTCGCGCCGGTCGGAAGACGAATATTGCATGCCGCAATGATTATCTAAGTATTTCCGAGGAATTTTCGTGGCCCGTTATAACCCAGATGTTGATCTTTCTCCCCTTTACGAGACGATGGATCGTCTTCGCGCTGATTGCCTGATCGGCGATGGTTCCCTGCTTTCACCTGGACGCTCACTCTGGACCGCTGAACACTTTGCAGAGTTGCAGCGTACCTACGTGCAGAACCTCGATGAGGGCGAAGGCAAGTTCTTCGAAAAGCTGAAAGTCCAACTGTCTGACGCCACCGCTGAAGCGCACTGCCTGATGGCCGAGCTGATCTGGCTACTTTATGCCTTCCAGCGCCGCGATGTCTCTCCCCCGACCAAGGATCGGAAAGTCCGCGAGGTTTGGTCCTGGTCAGGGCAGGATTTGCCGCAAGATGTCGCGGCCCTGACCGAACAGGTTCTTTACGGTGTCGGCCGGGCTGGCCAAGGATATAACAACAATAAATGGCGCGAGCTCGTTCTGTTGATTACCGCAATGCAGGATCTCAAATCCAGGCCTGTTGAGGAACGTCGACGCCTGCTTGGGGACGGCGGCGCATTTGCAAGTTGGTTCGAGATACAGGTGAACGGCGAAAATCGGCAATTGCGTCATATCCTGCCCTTCCTGCTTTTTCCTGACAGCTTCGAGCGCATCAGCGCCGGCCAGCATAAACGGGATATTCTGGCTGGCTTCGGGGCCGCAACCGCAGCCGATGTCGGTGCTATGGGCATAGCCAAGCTCGATGACGCACTTCTGACTTTGCGCAAGAGCCTTGAAGCCAAGCATGGTTCACACGTCGATTTCTACGAGGGTGACTTCAGGCCTGTCTGGCAGAAGCCGAAAGAAAAGAAGGCGCACTCGAGAGATAAACTGGATGAAGAAGCCGTCGTGCCAGCTCCATCCGGTTTTGAACTGAATACGATCCTCTATGGCCCTCCGGGTACGGGCAAGACGTTCAGCACCGCACAACGCGCCGTCGAGATATGTCTAGGCCAGGTGGCGTCCGATCCGGGTGCAGTGCGCGCGTCCTATGAGCAACTGGTCAAGGACGGGCGCATCGACTTCGTCACCTTCCACCAAAGCTATACCTACGAAGATTTCGTCGAGGGACTGCGACCCAAGCCGATGGCATCGGGGGCAGGCTTCACGCTCGAACCGGAAGCTGGTGTCCTGAAAGTGATGGCAGAGCGGGCGTCGAAGCAGGCCAGCAACCACGTCCTCATTATTGACGAGATTAATCGCGCCAACATCTCGAAGGTTCTGGGCGAACTCATCACGCTTCTGGAGGCAGACAAGAGACGGGGGGCGCCTGCGGCGATCACCGTCACACTTCCTTATTCCAAGACCGCATTCTCCCTTCCGGCAAATCTGTACATCCTTGGCACGATGAACACGGCAGACAGATCCATTTCGCTGCTGGATACAGCACTGCGTCGGCGTTTCGTGTTTGAGGAACTGCCACCCGATTCCGCAGAACTCGCAGGCATCGAACTCGACGATAGTGCGCTCGATCTTGCAGCCATTCTGGACAACCTCAATCTGCGCCTTGTCTATTTCCTGGGAGAGGATGCCCAGATCGGCCACGCCTGGTTTATGGGCGTCAAGACGAAAGCCGAACTCGATCGCGTAATGGCATTCAAGGTCATCCCGCTGCTGCGAGAGTATTTCCATGACGACATTGAACGGGTTCGTATTGTTCTGGGTGGCGGCGACGGCTTCCTGAATCGAACCCTTATTCCGGTTCCCACGGGGGCTGAGGGATTTGCTGAGGATCGGTATCGCTATTCCGATGTTTTTCGGGAAGAAGGCGCATACCCTGAAGCAGCTTACATGGCTCTTCTGGGACACGAATAATGCCCAAACAGAAAAGCCATTACTCTCTGCCGGAATGGTCCTCTCTGCCCATTGGACCCGACGGAATCAGCGAAGGACAAGCCGAGCAACTGCATCTTGCCGCAATCACGGCAGCCCGCAGGCTTGGCGTGGCAGAGAACGGCGTACTGGCGCGCGGCTTTCGGAAGCTTGAAACCAAGCAGGTTTGCGGCATTATTTCCGTTCCAGGGATAAGTTTGGAAATCCTGCCCAAGCTCCCCGACGAGGACGGTGCATTGCGAGCGACCCTTGTGCGGATGATTGCGGTCGCCTTCGACATCCCGCTTTCAGAGGGGCAGATCGCGCAGATGGCCGCACAGGAGAGCGACCTTCTCGAAGCCTTTATCAACCTGTTTGTCACACGGCTCGCGGAGCAAGCGAAATCCGGTCTGACGCGCGACTATGTGCCAGAGGAGGATGTTTTGCCTAAGCTGCGGGGAGCGCTCGATGTGCGGCAGCAGATCGCTCGCCGTTCGGTTGATCCTTCCCGCCTGCATTGCCGGTTTGACGAATTTTCCGAGAACACACCGCTCAACCGGCTGTTTAAGGCCAGCTTGTTGCGCATCATCTCCTTTGTGCGCTCCGAGCCTCTGCGTCGTCGAATCGCTAACTTGACAGGGCGCTTCGCCGACATTCCCGGCAGCCCCGCCCCACTGAGGGAGCGTATCGTCTGGAACCGGATGAATGAGCGCTTTCGTCAGGCGCATATGCTTGCGCGTATGCTGCTGGAAGCAGAGTGGCAAAACACGAGTTCCGGACACGGCACGGGCATTTCGTTGCTCTTTCCGATGAACCTGCTGTTTGAACGCTACGTTGCCCGCTGGCTGCAACGGGTCCTTCCGCCAGGATCGGTGTCAGTTCAGCGCCGACAGTACACCCTGCTGCAGAATGGCGCCTACCCTCTGATCCCCGACATCGTAATTGACACCCCTGATGGCCCATTGGTCATTGATACGAAATGGAAGGATCTCGGCGAACATTCAGGCTCCGCGCCAAATGTGAGGCAAGCCGATCTTTACCAACTCGCGTCCTATGGGGCGGTCTATAACGCAAGCCGCGTCATACTTCTTTATCCTGGACGGAAGCGCACGCCACCAACGACATGGCACTATACCGCCACAGACCGCAGAGTGGAAATCTGGCAAGTCGATTTGGCTCAGGTCCAACAAAGAAAGGATTGGGAGATCATCACTGACGCCATGATCCATTATATGGAAAACGGCATTCCTCCTAGGGTAGATATCCTGCTGACGAGATTAGTTTCGTGATGAGCCTGTAGGCGGTTCGAGCAATATTTGAAAGAAATAGAGAAGCAATGAAAATTCATGGCTTCAGAATCAGTTAGAGCCATGCAAAAATACTCGTTGCGCCGATCCGAATCGCAGATTTCATGATGTATAATCACAGAACTAACGACTAGACGTTGGAATTATATTGGGGCCGTGAAAGTTGAAGTTACACAATGTGAAGATTGAAAACTTCCGATTGCTGCAGGACGTCGAGATTGGATTCGAAGATAGAACCACGCTGATCGTGGGACGAAACAATAGCGGCAAAACATCGATTGCAGAGCTTTTCCGCCGACTCCTCTCAGAAAAGGCTCTCACCTTCCGTCTCGAAGATTTTTCTCTCGGCTGTCACGAGAAATTCTGGAATGCATTTGAGGCGTTCAGTGCTGGAGCGGACGTATCGGACGTACTGGATACCCTTCCGGTAATTCGTATAATAATTGATGTTTTGTACGACGTTGAAATGCAAGACCTTGGAGCATTGGGCGATTGCATCATCGACCTAAATCCAGACTGTACATATGCGCGTCTTGTCCTGACTTTTGGCCCTCGACCCAACGCAACTACATTGCTCTTCGCCGATCTCCCTGCACCAGAAGAAGATGGGGAGAATGCCAAAAGCGCGCTTTTCCGTGCTCTGGGAGCGCGGGTTCCTGTCGCCTACAGCTCGGCATTAGAGGCGATTGACCCTAACGACTCCACGAATAGGAAGCCTCTCGAAACGAGAATGCTCACTACTATAATACAAGGCGGTTTCATCAATGCACAACGTGGATTGGACGATGACACGAAACGCGAACGAGATGTTCTTGGTAAAGTAGTAGAAATACTTTTTCAGTCGGCGCTGAACGATCCGATCGATCCTGAAAAAAGGACTACCGCCGAGCAGCTGAAAGTCGCTGTCGAAGATATTCAAAGCGATCTGCACAGCGACTTCAATGTAAAGCTCACATCGCTGCTGCCCACGTTCGAGCTGTTCGGCTACCCCGGGCTGGCTGATCCAGGGCTCATCACTGAGACAAGCTTTGACGTCGAGAGATTGCTAAGCGATCACACCAAGGTCCGCTATGTCGGGAAAAACGGGATAACACTTCCAGAAACCTATAATGGTCTCGGCGTGCGTAATCTCGTCTTCATGCTACTGCAAATCTTGCGCTTCTTTCGTGAGTATCAGGCGACACCGACGGCGGCTGGCGTGCATCTAATCTTTATCGAGGAGCCGGAAGCGCACCTTCATCCCCAGATGCAGGAGGTATTCATTCGGCAACTCGATCAGATCACGAATGCTTTCGTCGCTCAATTGAATGATAATCTCCCTTGGCCTGTCCAGTTTGTCGTTACGACGCATTCTCCGCACATGGCTAACGAGGCCCGCTTTGAATCCATGCGTTATTTCCTATCGAAGGCGGAAGAAGATGGCGTTCGGCGAACCATCATTAAAGACCTGCGCCGGGGTATGGGAGCTGCGCCCGAGCCTGATCGGGAGTTTCTACATCAGTATTTGACCCTCACACGTTGCGATCTGTTCTTTGCAGATAAGGCCGTCTTGATCGAGGGAACGTCGGAACGCCTCCTCCTTCCGACAATGATTCGAAAAACGGACAATGCGGCCCCTGGAGCACCACAACTGGGGAGCCAATACCTAACAGTCATGGAAGTAGGCGGAGCCTATGCTCATCGCTTCTTCGATTTGCTGACGTTCCTCGAACTCCGCACATTGATTATTACGGACATAGATACGGTTCGTCCCAATGCAAACAACAAGCGCGAGGCCGTACCTGTCGCCCAAGGGCAATTCACAAGCAACGGTTGTCTGAAGGCATTGTACGGTGCCGATATTTCCCCGGCTGCCTTGCTCATCAAAACACCAAACGAGAAGATTACCAACGGCATGCGCATCGCATACCAGATTCCCGAACAGGATGGTGGAGCCTGCGGGCGCAGCTTCGAAGATGCGTTCATAATCGCGAACCCTGGCCTTTTTGCGCTTGGAGAGGAAAATGTTGCAGCGGCGGCGTATGAACTCGCCGCGGAACAGAAAAAGTCCGCCTTTGCTCTGCAGTATGCGATCACAAACACCGAATGGAGTGTTCCCCGATACATCGCTGAAGGTTTGAGGTGGTTGGCACAGGGTAATCCTGCTCCTGTGGCCCCCCCAGAGGCAGTAGCGGTCGAAATCCTCGCCGAAGCTGCCGGGCTCGAGATCGACGCGATCCAGGAAGACGAACATGGCTGAGGGACAAGAAAGCCCAGCAGATGCCGCTGGTCGCATTGCTCTGGAACGCATGTTCGCTTGCTTGGATGAAGGACGCAGCTTTCGCCTAGAGGCGGGTGCCGGTGCCGGAAAGACCTACTCTCTTGAGAAAGCACTTCGCAGACTGATTGAAAAGCAAGGCTCCGCGTTGCTGCGGCAGCGCCAACAAATTGGCTGCATCACCTACACCAACGTCGCCAAAGACGAAATCATTGCCAGAACGAACGCGCATCCTGCGGTGAGACCCGAAACCGTTCACGGTTTTTGCTGGTCAGTCCTCCAAGATTTCCAGCCTACGCTTCGTGAACTGGTTCCCGGGTTGCCGACATGGGAAGAGCGACTTGCGGACACCGGCGGCATCGGTCAGCGTCGTATCCACTATGAACTCGGCTACCCCGGCGTTACGGACGATCAGGTTTCACTTCGCCATGAAGATGTACTGTCACTGATGATCCAGGCGATAAGCCGCCCCAAGTTTCGCCGGGTTCTGACTTCGCGATATCCCATTCTGCTTATCGACGAATATCAGGACACGGATGCCGGATTCGTTGATGCGTTGAAAGAATGGTTTCTTGATAGAGGTGAAGGCCCGTTGATCGGTCTTTTCGGCGACCATTGGCAGAAGATTTACGGCGAGGGATGCGGGCTGGTGGAGCACCAGACACTTGAGGTTATCGACAAGCAAGCGAACTTCCGATCGGTCGATCCGATTGTGCAAGTCCTGAACCGTATGCGCCCAGACTTGCCGCAGATGGTTAGCGATCCCGCTGCGCAGGGTGAGGCCCGTGTATTTCATACAAACAACTGGCCAGGGCAGCGGCGAACCGGACAAGGAGGAGGCCACTGGAAAGATGACACCAGTCCTGAGGCAGCTCGTGCTTACTTTCAGTGTGTGAAGGATCGGCTGGCTGCCGAAGGCTGGGATCTTTCTGTAGAGAAAACCAAAATCCTAATGCTAAGTCATAGTATTCTTGCTCGGGAACAGGGCTACGAAAACATTCGGAGCATCTATGGCCAGTTCAACGATCCCTGGTTGAAGAAGGAAGATCCTCACATCAAATTTCTTGCGGACCAGCTTGAACCCGCTTGCGCGGCATTTGAGGCCAACCATTATGGGCAAATGTTCGAGGCATTCGGGTCCAGTATGCCACGCATCCGCCGTCACGAAGACAAAATCGCCTGGACCAATGGCATGAACGCTCTCATCGCGTTGCGGCAGACCGGAACGATTGGTGAAGTAATCGATTTCATCGCCGCCCAGCCGCACATGCGGCTGCCGGCCGCTGTGGAACAACGCGAAGCGAAGCTCGCTGAGGCAGGAGATGAACCCGTAGAAGGGGAGTCGCGCCGGATCACCCAGCTTAGAGGGCTGCGGGCGGTTAGCTATACGGAGTTGATAGCTTTGGATCGTTTCATTGACGGGCACACGCCATTTGCCACAAAGCACGGCGTGAAGGGCGCGGAGTTCGAGAATGTTTTGGTGATCGTGGGACGTGGCTGGAACAAGTACAACTTTGTCCAAACCCTAGAATGGATGGATGCAGCACCTCCCGCTGATAAGCAGGAGTTCTTCGAGAACAATCGAAATTTGTTCTATGTTGCATGTTCGAGACCCCAGGTTCGCCTAGCGTTGCTGTTCACGCAACTCGTTAGTCCCGCAGCGATGGCGAAGCTCACAGAGCTGTTTGGTGAGAACAATCTCGTCGCTCTGCCTCCTGATCCGGTCGCAGCATGAGAGCAGCTCTAAACCCACTTCAAGAAGCACACGGAGACTATCGTCCAAAACCAGAGCCCGTTGTCTCACACGATCGAACGTACGATAGGCCCCGCGATTTCATGCAAGACGCATTTCCTCGACAGCATGGTTCTCGGGGCAATCTACATCATGCCGTCGCTCGATATCGAGTCGGCGACCTGCCGATAGCCCAGAAGCCAACTAGAATGACTGAGAAATGATGGGGTTCGATCTGAGACAGAAAATTACCGAAAGCGGCTACGCCCTAATCTCCCAGCATCGTCCTAATGCCGACATCGTCGAAGTCGCTAATGAACTCGGCGATCCGCTCACGCCTTGGGAAGGCGGTCTTGTCCAAACTTTAATTCCTCGCGAAGAATCGGCTCCGAATACATATAGCGGGAACTTTGGACTGGGCCGTTTTCCCTTTCATACCGATCTTGCCCATTGGCGCAGACCACCGCGCTACTTACTCCTACGATGCCTAATTGGATATGATGACGTTCCCACATTGCTGATCGATGGCCGCGCGCTCGTCAACACCATTTCTCGAGACACTCTCGCACGCGCAATTTTCAAGCCACGCCGGCCCCGCGATGGAGCCCTTGCGCTTCTTCGCCTGCTCGAACGTACGTCGGATGGCGCCGATCTCCTACGATGGGATGAAATATTTCTTCGGCCAGCGAGCAAAGTTGGCGACACCGCCGACGCCCAGATTCGTGATTGGCTTGCGAAACGTGCCTCGTTGTCGATTGCCCTCATTCGTCCGGGGGATACCCTGATAATCGACAACTGGCGCATGCTGCATGCCCGTTCGCCGATACCGCTAGGACGAGAGAATCGTTCTATTGAGAGAGTATATTTGGGAGGGCTAAAATGAAGACGACAATCAAGCCGGGCGCAACGCCGGCAACCTTCGATCCGGAGGCACTCTACGCGAAGGCTGTGCGCTACATCCAGAACATGGATGAATATGACAGCGATAAGTGGGAATACGCTCTCTGGTCGAGCCTCGCTCTAGAATTTCTTGCCCGCGCCGCTCTTGCAAATGTAAGCCCCGCGCTGCTTGCAGAAGCCGATAAAAATGGATCGAACCTCTATTTTGCGCTTGGCTTCACTCCGTTCGAAGAGAGGTTCTCGCCGAGATCCATCGCAATCAGCGAGGTGTTCAAGCGCCTCTCAGGGATACTGCCGGAGTTCACCAAAGAGCACGAGAGCTTCGGTGTCGTGCATACCGGTAAGCGCAATGCCGAGCTTCATACTGGCGAACTCGCATTCGAGGGAATTAGGGGATCGACCTGGCAACCAAGATTCTATCAGACTTGCCAAATCCTTCTAACGTCAATGAGCATCCCACTCGATGAATTCCTTGGCGAAGACGAAGCGGAGGTTGCGAAGAAGCTGATCGATGCAGCCGCAGATGAGAGCGCGAAAGCCGTGAGAGGGGACGTTGAGGCGCACAAGAAGGTCTGGAACGCCAAGCCAGAACACGAGCGTACGACGCTGCAAACGCAGGCGTCAGTGTGGGCCACCCGTCAAACTGGTCATAGAGTCCACTGTCCGTCATGTGCGTCGACCGCACTTGTGCTGGGAGAACCGGTTTCAGCCCCCACGCAGAAGCTCGACGACGACGAAATCATCGAGACGCAGGAGTACCTCCCGACTCATTTTGAATGCGTAGCCTGCGGCCTCAAGATTGCCGGCCTCTCCAGACTCGCAGCCGTTGGGCTCAGCGATCGATACAAGAAGACGCAGACCTACGATGCAGCAGAATACTATGCTCCTGCTGACGATTGGTCCGACTACGAAGACGACAACAACGAACGTTGATAGTCGGCTCCAAGGTAACTTGGCCCGATACACCATTGATGCGCTGCGGAGAGCAGTGGAGAGAGCCCAAAGAAATTAGCTGCCACCGAGCGGCCGAAGGAGAAGTCTATGGGGGCGCGAGATGAGTTCTCACCCAGAACCAAACAAACACTTGCAGAACGAGCTGCGCACTTCTGTTCGAATCCTGACTGCCTTAAGTTGACTGCGGGGCCACATTCGGATCAGGAGAAGAGCCTGAGAACCGGTCATGCCGCTCACATTAGGGCCGCCGCAAGCAACGGGCCGCGCTACGATCAGAACCAAACTCCGGAACAGCGCAAGCACATCTCAAATGGTTTGTGGCTTTGCAGGGAATGCGGTGACATCGTTGATAAGGATTCTTCGCCTCACAAGCCCGAACTTCTCCGCCAGTGGAAACATGACCATGAGGCGTTGATCGCGGAGGTTCGCACGAAAGGCTACGCGCAAAGCCTCGTGCTTCTGCAAACACGGCAACAGGCACCCCAGCTTGCGAAGGACATAGTCTCAGAATTTGAGGACCACCGCGCACTCTGGGAGTCGTTTGACGCAGAATTCCCCGACCGGGTTCGCCAATCGCTGGATCGTCTGCGATTCAGGTTACTTGATTTACGAAAGGGGCTACCCCAAGGTGGCGAATTGGATCTGGTACTCCAATCATTGACGAAAACGATCCTAACGTTCTTCGTTCAAGTTGAAGAAATCGACTTGGTGACGCTACGTTGCGACAGCGGAAACCCCAGTTGGTTGCGGTTTAGAGATGCGCTAGCGACGCTACGGAAGTCGGTCGGACTGCAGCTTTTCCATCTTTGCGATGCTTACAAGACTAGTCCCACCGATGAACTAGCACAAATAATGCCCAGAACCGACTAACAGAGCGATAGTGGAGTACATCGCCACCAAGCGACCCATCCCTTTTTTACGCCACGGCATCCTATTCACCGCACACGGCTGCTCAAGACCTTCCATGCGGATGTCATTCCGCGCTTCCATTCTCCTAGCCCCTTTCCGGGGATGGGATATTGGAGACGATGGCGGTCAAGCGTAACAGGATCATTATCGAGGTTACTGCCTCGACCGGACCGGAAACGGACCGGAATGATCCCGGACGTAAAGATGCAGCCTTGGTGTCGCTTGCTCGCCTGATTGGTCGCCAGATTGCCCGCGAGCAGTTCGAGCGCAAGTTGACAGCAGAACGCAAAGCTCAGCGTCAGATCCGTTGACCTGCAAATCCCCTTGCACTTATACGTGTAATACGTATTTTATAAGCAGACCTATTCCCCTGGAGTCTGCAATGCCAACCACAACCTCCCTCGAATTCCAGCGCAAGTTCGGACAGTATCTGAACGAGTCTCACCGTGAGCCGGTAGAGATCACGCGACATGGCCGGCGCGAGTTTGTGCTGATGTCAGCCGCCCAATATGACGCGCTACTGTCAGCGGCGCAGCGCAGGGGCGAGACAGTCGAAGCCGCCTCCGAACCCGAACGGAATTAAGACACCTCCCCGAACACGGAGCTTGAAAGGACTGCCAATATGACTCGCGTTGCGCTCTATGCCCGATATTCTTCCGACAATCAGCGCGAGGCGTCGATCGAGGACCAGTTGCGCATCTGCCGCGAGCAGGCGAAGCGCGAGCAGTGGAAGATCGTCGGAACCTACAAGGATGCGGGCATTTCCGGCGCGAGCATGATCCTGCGCCCCGGCATCCAGTCGCTCCTTCAGGATGCGCAAGCTGGCCAGTTTGACATTGTGATGGCAGAGGCACTGGATCGCATCAGCCGCGACCAGGCTGATGTCGCCACCTTTTACAAGCACCTCAAGTTCGCTGGTGTTCCGATTGTCACACTGTCCGAGGGCGAGATCAGCGAGCTTCATGTCGGCCTCAAGGGCACGATGAACGCACTGTTCCTGAAAGACCTCGCTGCCAAAACCCATCGCGGCATTCGAGGCCGCGTCGAGGACGGCAAATCGGGTGGCGGACTGTGCTTTGGCTATAACGTCGTCAAGCAGCTCGATGCACGCGGTGATCCCGTTCGCGGTGACAGGGAGATCAACGAAGCCGAGGCGAATGTTGTCCGGCGCATTTTCCGCGAGTTCGCCGCCGGCGTGGGTCCACGCACAATCGCCCGCACATTGAACGAGGAAGGTGTCCCCGGTCCGGCTGGCAAGCTCTGGAGCGACACCACGATCCGTGGCCATGTGAAGCGCGGCACGGGGCTGGTGAATAATGAACTCTATATCGGTCGTCTGATCTGGAACCGGCTTCGCTACATCAAAGATCCATCGACCGGAAAGCGCGTCTCACGCCTGAACCCGGAATCGGAATGGATCATCAAAGACGTCCCGGAGCTGCGCATCGTCGATGACAAACTCTGGCATTCGGTCCGTGTCCGGCAGGGCGAGATAGCCGAGAAGTTTGCCAACGTCACCGAAGCCGTGCGCAAGCACCACAAAAAGAACCGCCTGAACGGCACACGTCGGCCGAAGTCCCTTCTATCTGGCTTGGTGTTCTGTGGCTGCTGCGGAGGCCCCTACTCGCTTCGCGGCGCTGATCGGTTTGCCTGCTCTACCCACATCAGCAAGGGCGCGTGTTCGAACAGCCGCACGATCCCGCGAGAGGAGCTGGAAGCTCGCGTGCTCTCCGGCCTGGAGGACCGCATGATGGCGCCTGAGATCGTTGAGGAGGCGATGCGCGCCTATGCGGAGGAGACCAATCGGCTGAACCGGGAACGCCGCTCCAGCGGCGATGCCTGGAAAGCAGAGCTGGTGAAGATCGAGAAGCAGATCCTCGGCATCATCGAGGCGATCAAAGCCGGGATGTTCCACGAGAGCATGAAGGCTGAGATGGACGCGCTGGAGGCACGCAAGACCGAACTGAACAGCCTGCTGGCTGGTGCGCCAGAGGACACGCCGGACATTCTGCCAAGCGCCTCGGCGATCTATGCGAAGAAGGTTTCTGCCCTGACCAAGGCGCTCAATCGCAAGGAAGAGCAGCAGGAAGCGGCGGAGACATTGCGCGGCCTGATCGAGAAGATTTCGCTCACACCGGGGCCGGAACGGGGCGAGATTTACGCGACGTTGCATGGCGAACTGGGCACGATCCTGAACTGGACAGAGCGGCAAGCTATTGGAAAAACTGGTAAAACGACAAAACCCGCCGCAGGGGCGACGGGTTTGTTGGTATCAGTGGTTGCGGGGGCAGGATTTGAACCTGCGGCCTTCAGGTTATGAGCCTGACGAGC
>NZ_JARVRE010000012.1:0-149385 GCF_030209855.1 Agrobacterium sp. lyk4-40-TYG-31 | reverse complement strand
CCTGCGCACTGTCCTTGCCCTGGCTCTGGAAAAACCCGGATGCGCAAGGCTGGCTTCTCATGATCGCGGTCGGGCTAGTTTCGACGTTAGGGCAATATCTTCTCTATGAAGGCTTTAGACACGCGCCCGCCTCATCGCTAGCGCCAGTGGAATATACCGGCCTGATCTGGGCTTTCATCTATGGTTACGCCATCTGGACGGAAGTGCCGACGATCAACGTCTTCATCGGCGCGATCCTTATCGTCGCGGCGAGCCTTTTGCTTGTCGGCTGGGAACGGCGGAGCATAAGTACGGCGAAGGAGCGGGTTAGTTGATTCTGAGGTGATGTGAATGCCCTGGTGTTTTACTAAATCGCTATCAGACAAAAATGCCTTACAGCGGTCAGCTTCGCAAGCTCTGACAAAATTGACCACGCTACCTATCTGGAAAGTCTTGGTGATAGCTTGTCCACGTTAACGCGAAGGAAATCCCGATGCTATACTAAAAATTTGTGTAAATAACGTCGTTTTCCAATCTTTGAGTTGCGTAATCAGAATATTCCCGCGATAATAATCGTGCTCAGTTCGACGCAGAGGATAGCATAAATTTGAAGCCATTCATCAAATGGGCGGGCGGTAAGAGATGGCTCGTTAATGACAAGAGTTTTGGATTTCCCAAATACACTGGACGATATATTGAACCTTTCTTGGGAGGCGGAGCTGTCTTTTTTCATCTGTCCCCGCGTAATGCAATCGTGTCCGATATGAATGAGCGGCTTATCTCCACCTATAGATCCGTTCGAGACGAATGGCGTTTGGTCCAAGCTAGTCTCACGGAATTCCAACATAAGCATTCTAGAGATTTTTACTACGAAGAGCGAGACCGACAGCATTCGAGCTCTCATCTCCGCGCCGCACAATTCCTTTATTTAAATCGAACTTGCTTTAACGGGCTGTACCGCGAGAATCTTAAGGGGCAATTCAACGTTCCGATCGGTTCCAAGACCCAAGTTATTTTATCAGACGACGATTTCGAATTGGCTAGCAAGATACTTTCTGACGCAGATCTGAGGACTGGGGACTTTGAAGCAGTCGTAGGGGAAGCGGTTGAGGGCGACCTTCTATTCTTGGACCCACCCTACACAACTGCGCATAATCTAAATGGATTTGTAAAGTATAACCAGAAGATATTTACTTGGAATGACCAAAAGAGGCTGATGGGGGCTACGCGTGACGCAATAAAGCGCGGCGCCCGCGTTGTTCTCACAAATGCTGATCACGAGAGTATTCATCAACTCTATGGCGAACTTGGTGAGCCTAGAGTTGTATCTCGTTCATCAGTGATATCGGGTTCCGTGGGCTCAAGGCAAGCTACGACTGAGGCACTATTTGTCTTTTAGGAGGGTTCGTATGATCGAACGTGGGGGGATATTGTCTTTTATTGATGCTGCTGAAGCTGCTGCTCTTCGTGCCAAACTAGTCAGCGAAAAGTCGCTGCTCGGTAAAATCTACGCCGCCAAATCCTCAAAGTTTCAGAATCTTAATGTCGAACATAGTGCAGCGCAGGGATTACTCGATGCTGGGTGGGAGATCTATGGCGAGCCTCTGAAAACTAAGACAAGGCTCCGTAGACCCAAAAGCCACGACGTTCAGTTTGAAGATGATGTTTGGTGTCAGCTTTACCGTTTGGGGTATCGGACGCTCAGCGTCGATGGAAATTTTGATCTTCCGTTTGGACCGAGTCCGTTTGATAAGAAGCAGATCAGTATCATCGCTATGAATGATGATAGTGTTTTGCTCTTTGAGTGCAAGTCGAGCGAGATATCGTTTAAATCTCCGTCCTTGGAAACAGATTTTGAGTCCTTAAGGTACAGGTCAGACGGGTATCGAAAGGTAATCGAACAGGCATTTGGCTCCGGTCGACGCATTAAATATATATATGCGACTAGAAATATAAGGCTAAGTCGAGATTCTGCCGATATCGCGATCTTGGAAGAAGCTGGTGGATTCTATTATAATGACAATACATTTCAATATGTTGATAGCCTGCTGAAGTCCTATCGAGATGCAGCTCATTATCAGTTTATGGCGTTGCTAATGAAAGGCCAAAGCATTAGCAAAGGTAAAATAGAGGTTCCTGCCATCGAAGGAACAATGGGCGGTAAAACATATTATATGTTTTCACTAGAACCCCATTTGTTACTTAAAATCGGGTTTGTCCTTCACCGAACCCGCGCTAATGAATCTGAGATGCCGACTTACCAGCGTCTTCTTATTCCGTCTAGGTTAAAAGGCATCACTAAGTTTATCGACAGTGGCGGTTTCTTTCCGAATTCAGCAATCTTGAATTTTAATGAACGTGATACAAAGTTGGAATTCAATGGTCAGCCCCGGTCAAAAGATACTTCTTCGCGGACTGGCGTACTAAAGATCCCGAATGCGTTCGCTATTGCCTATATTATCGACGGGCAACACCGAATTTACGGTTACGCAAACTCGAAATACAAATCTAGCAATACCATACCCGTTGTGGCTTTCAAGAATTTGGCGCCTAGCGATCAGCTTGAATTATTTATGCAAATTAATGAGAATCAAAAAGCTGTTAGTCCCACCCTCCGTATTACGCTTGAAGAAGATTTATACTGGAACGCCAGCCGTTTGGATTCTCGTCTCAAAGCATTGAGATCTTCGGTAGTTCGAGCGCTAGGTGGTGATTCTTCTGGTCCGCTTTACGGTAAAATTTCTCTTGGTGAAGATCGATCTATTCTTCAGGCTAAACCGTTCGCGGACGCGCTACTGAGGTGCAAGCTTTTGCCTGAGGCGAAGGGCAATAAGTTCATCGATGGAACTACTGACTTATCTCTTTATGATGTTGCTAATGCTGATCACAGTGATGAAATGATAAAAGCACGCGGCAGAGTGGTTGGCTTTATTAACGCCTGTTATGAGCTTGCAGAGGAAAAAATTGGAATAGGTCAAGACGCAACTGGTGCTTTTATTTGGTCAAATAGAGGGAGCTTCGCGTTTATATCGCTCATTGGTGATCTTCACGCATTTGAAGTAAAAAAAGGCTCTATTTCTATTCTATCCACAATTGAGCAAAGAACAGCCGCTGTTAAAGAATATTTATTTGTACTTTTCGATTCGTTGAAGTCAATGACTCCTGAGGCTTCTGAGGCTTTGACCGAAAAGCTTGGCAGTGGCGCAGAGACGACGTGGCTACGTTTTTTCCAGAACTATATTCATTCCAAATTTTTTGATTACAATCCCCCTGAATTGCAGGACTGGCGAGAACGGCAGGACAAGGCGCTCCAAAACCAAGGGCGGGAAATTGGTACTCAGATTGAGCGGCACATGAAAAATTTCATCATCACGCAGCTAAAAACAATTTTTGGCACAGATTGGGATATTGAAATTGGGACGATCCAGCGCGATTGCGAAGTGCGTGCCAAGGAGCAAATGGAGAAAGATTATAAGGACGGGCTCGGCCGCCATGAAATTCCTTGGACGGATCAGTTTTTCATCAAAGACTACAAGTCAATTATTGAGAAATACTGGTCTAAGAAGCCGGAGGGTGTAGAGGGCGCTCAGTCATTCGAGCAGCATTTTTCTATTGATGTCGGTTACGGCTTTAATAGCAAGGCTGAAAAAATTAAATGGATTTCCCTCTTCAACACTTTGCGAAACAACTGGGCGCATGAAGGTACTAAAGAAAAGGGCTTGAACAGGAACGATGTTGAGTTGCTGTCTAAGATTCATAATCAACTGGGTTTGAAATCGCAGTAGCTTCTCTGCTTTGAACCTGATCTTGACATCGTGCGTCAATTTTACTTTGTCTGGCTTTTGACCGCATGAGCTTGGCAGGGCATTAGTCGTAAATCAAAATAGGAAAATATTCACATTTTGATTTACGGCGAGAGATTTTTCCTTTATAGTGTTTTAAGTCGCATTCTCGTGCTGGCAGCCCCAGGCGAAGAAGGTGGCGGGTTTTGTTTTGGTGGTACTCAGTCATCTTAGCGGAACTCGATACATGAAATACTCGCCGTGCAGGCGGAATAACCCGTTGGTGACCCTATGGGCAGAACGGGCTTTCTTATTGCGCATCGATGTATTTCGCGCATGGCTGAGTTTGGAATGCGGATAGTGGCAGAGAAGTAGGAAGACTAGGAAGATTAGATTTCAGCCTGGCGTGCGGGCCCGGATGCTGGCTGGAAATGCGGTTTGATAATTGGGGGCGCTGAGAGGTGCCACACATATACAGTTACGAGGTAGCTTTCAGCGCCCCGTTGAAATGGCTTGTTTAGCTTATGGGTTGGACAAGCAACGAATGGTGATGACGCGAGCTCGATGAGTTGCGTGAGGTAATAGGTGTGTCTTGTTGAAGGAAAGAGGTGAAATCGAAGGATAGAACAAAAAGATATAACATCGCTAAATTCGCAATGCTGCATATACAGAAATATATATTTGCAGATCGAATTTTCACGTTAATATATAAATTATCTGCAATCAAGCATGCGGATGGTCTGGATAAGCGCGTGTATTTTTGTACAGAAACCAGCAGAAAAGCTCGGAATCGACTGTAAATGAATGGATTTGGCTATGTGCACACGGAAAATGGAGGAAAAGCAGGTGTGTTTTGGGTTCTCAACCGGAGCGGATCGGGATTATAGTAACAGTATCATGATACTGTTACTATAATCCCGATCCGCTCCGGTTGAGAACCCAAAACACACCTGCTTTTCCTCCATTTTCCGTGTGCACATAGCCAAATCCATTCATTTACAGTCGATTCCGAGCTTTTCTGCTGGTTTCTGTACAAAAATACACGCGCTTATCCAGACCATCCGCATGCTTGATTGCAGATAATTTATATATTAACGTGAAAATTCGATCTGCAAATATATATTTCTGTATATGCAGCATTGCGAATTTAGCGATGTTATATCTTTTTGTTCTATCCTTCGATTTCACCTCTTTCCTTCAACAAGACACACCTATTACCTCACGCAACTCATCGAGCTCGCGTCATCACCATTCGTTGCTTGTCCAACCCATAAGCTAAACAAGCCATTTCAACGGGGCGCTGAAAGCTACCTCGTAACTGTATATGTGTGGCACCTCTCAGCGCCCCCAATTATCAAACCGCATTTCCAGCCAGCATCCGGGCCCGCACGCCAGGCTGAAATCTAATCTTCCTAGTCTTCCTACTTCTCTGCCACTATCCGCATTCCAAACTCAGCCATGCGCGAAATACATCGATGCGCAATAAGAAAGCCCGTTCTGCCCATAGGGTCACCAACGGGTTATTCCGCCTGCACGGCGAGTATTTCATGTATCGAGTTCCGCTAAGATGACTGAGTACCACCAAAACAAAACCCGCCACCTTCTTCGCCTGGGGCTGCCAGCACGAGAATGCGACTTAAAACACTATAAAGGAAAAATCTCTCGCCGTAAATCAAAATGTGAATATTTTCCTATTTTGATTTACGACTAATGCCCTGCCAAGCTCATGCGGTCAAAAGCCAGACAAAGTAAAATTGACGCACGATGTCAAGATCAGGTTCAAAGCAGAGAAGCTACTGCGATTTCAAACCCAGTTGATTATGAATCTTAGACAGCAACTCAACATCGTTCCTGTTCAAGCCCTTTTCTTTAGTACCTTCATGCGCCCAGTTGTTTCGCAAAGTGTTGAAGAGGGAAATCCATTTAATTTTTTCAGCCTTGCTATTAAAGCCGTAACCGACATCAATAGAAAAATGCTGCTCGAATGACTGAGCGCCCTCTACACCCTCCGGCTTCTTAGACCAGTATTTCTCAATAATTGACTTGTAGTCTTTGATGAAAAACTGATCCGTCCAAGGAATTTCATGGCGGCCGAGCCCGTCCTTATAATCTTTCTCCATTTGCTCCTTGGCACGCACTTCGCAATCGCGCTGGATCGTCCCAATTTCAATATCCCAATCTGTGCCAAAAATTGTTTTTAGCTGCGTGATGATGAAATTTTTCATGTGCCGCTCAATCTGAGTACCAATTTCCCGCCCTTGGTTTTGGAGCGCCTTGTCCTGCCGTTCTCGCCAGTCCTGCAATTCAGGGGGATTGTAATCAAAAAATTTGGAATGAATATAGTTCTGGAAAAAACGTAGCCACGTCGTCTCTGCGCCACTGCCAAGCTTTTCGGTCAAAGCCTCAGAAGCCTCAGGAGTCATTGACTTCAACGAATCGAAAAGTACAAATAAATATTCTTTAACAGCGGCTGTTCTTTGCTCAATTGTGGATAGAATAGAAATAGAGCCTTTTTTTACTTCAAATGCGTGAAGATCACCAATGAGCGATATAAACGCGAAGCTCCCTCTATTTGACCAAATAAAAGCACCAGTTGCGTCTTGACCTATTCCAATTTTTTCCTCTGCAAGCTCATAACAGGCGTTAATAAAGCCAACCACTCTGCCGCGTGCTTTTATCATTTCATCACTGTGATCAGCATTAGCAACATCATAAAGAGATAAGTCAGTAGTTCCATCGATGAACTTATTGCCCTTCGCCTCAGGCAAAAGCTTGCACCTCAGTAGCGCGTCCGCGAACGGTTTAGCCTGAAGAATAGATCGATCTTCACCAAGAGAAATTTTACCGTAAAGCGGACCAGAAGAATCACCACCTAGCGCTCGAACTACCGAAGATCTCAATGCTTTGAGACGAGAATCCAAACGGCTGGCGTTCCAGTATAAATCTTCTTCAAGCGTAATACGGAGGGTGGGACTAACAGCTTTTTGATTCTCATTAATTTGCATAAATAATTCAAGCTGATCGCTAGGCGCCAAATTCTTGAAAGCCACAACGGGTATGGTATTGCTAGATTTGTATTTCGAGTTTGCGTAACCGTAAATTCGGTGTTGCCCGTCGATAATATAGGCAATAGCGAACGCATTCGGGATCTTTAGTACGCCAGTCCGCGAAGAAGTATCTTTTGACCGGGGCTGACCATTGAATTCCAACTTTGTATCACGTTCATTAAAATTCAAGATTGCTGAATTCGGAAAGAAACCGCCACTGTCGATAAACTTAGTGATGCCTTTTAACCTAGACGGAATAAGAAGACGCTGGTAAGTCGGCATCTCAGATTCATTAGCGCGGGTTCGGTGAAGGACAAACCCGATTTTAAGTAACAAATGGGGTTCTAGTGAAAACATATAATATGTTTTACCGCCCATTGTTCCTTCGATGGCAGGAACCTCTATTTTACCTTTGCTAATGCTTTGGCCTTTCATTAGCAACGCCATAAACTGATAATGAGCTGCATCTCGATAGGACTTCAGCAGGCTATCAACATATTGAAATGTATTGTCATTATAATAGAATCCACCAGCTTCTTCCAAGATCGCGATATCGGCAGAATCTCGACTTAGCCTTATATTTCTAGTCGCATATATATATTTAATGCGTCGACCGGAGCCAAATGCCTGTTCGATTACCTTTCGATACCCGTCTGACCTGTACCTTAAGGACTCAAAATCTGTTTCCAAGGACGGAGATTTAAACGATATCTCGCTCGACTTGCACTCAAAGAGCAAAACACTATCATCATTCATAGCGATGATACTGATCTGCTTCTTATCAAACGGACTCGGTCCAAACGGAAGATCAAAATTTCCATCGACGCTGAGCGTCCGATACCCCAAACGGTAAAGCTGACACCAAACATCATCTTCAAACTGAACGTCGTGGCTTTTGGGTCTACGGAGCCTTGTCTTAGTTTTCAGAGGCTCGCCATAGATCTCCCACCCAGCATCGAGTAATCCCTGCGCTGCACTATGTTCGACATTAAGATTCTGAAACTTTGAGGATTTGGCGGCGTAGATTTTACCGAGCAGCGACTTTTCGCTGACTAGTTTGGCACGAAGAGCAGCAGCTTCAGCAGCATCAATAAAAGACAATATCCCCCCACGTTCGATCATACGAACCCTCCTAAAAGACAAATAGTGCCTCAGTCGTAGCTTGCCTTGAGCCCACGGAACCCGATATCACTGATGAACGAGATACAACTCTAGGCTCACCAAGTTCGCCATAGAGTTGATGAATACTCTCGTGATCAGCATTTGTGAGAACAACGCGGGCGCCGCGCTTTATTGCGTCACGCGTAGCCCCCATCAGCCTCTTTTGGTCATTCCAAGTAAATATCTTCTGGTTATACTTTACAAATCCATTTAGATTATGCGCAGTTGTGTAGGGTGGGTCCAAGAATAGAAGGTCGCCCTCAACCGCTTCCCCTACGACTGCTTCAAAGTCCCCAGTCCTCAGATCTGCGTCAGAAAGTATCTTGCTAGCCAATTCGAAATCGTCGTCTGATAAAATAACTTGGGTCTTGGAACCGATCGGAACGTTGAATTGCCCCTTAAGATTCTCGCGGTACAGCCCGTTAAAGCAAGTTCGATTTAAATAAAGGAATTGTGCGGCGCGGAGATGAGAGCTCGAATGCTGTCGGTCTCGCTCTTCGTAGTAAAAATCTCTAGAATGCTTATGTTGGAATTCCGTGAGACTAGCTTGGACCAAACGCCATTCGTCTCGAACGGATCTATAGGTGGAGATAAGCCGCTCATTCATATCGGACACGATTGCATTACGCGGGGACAGATGAAAAAAGACAGCTCCGCCTCCCAAGAAAGGTTCAATATATCGTCCAGTGTATTTGGGAAATCCAAAACTCTTGTCATTAACGAGCCATCTCTTACCGCCCGCCCATTTGATGAATGGCTTCAAATTTATGCTATCCTCTGCGTCGAACTGAGCACGATTATTATCGCGGGAATATTCTGATTACGCAACTCAAAGATTGGAAAACGACGTTATTTACACAAATTTTTAGTATAGCATCGGGATTTCCTTCGCGTTAACGTGGACAAGCTATCACCAAGACTTTCCAGATAGGTAGCGTGGTCAATTTTGTCAGAGCTTGCGAAGCTGACCGCTGTAAGGCATTTTTGTCTGATAGCGATTTAGTAAAACACCAGGGCATTCACATCACCTCAGAATCAACTAACCCGCTCCTTCGCCGTACTTATGCTCCGCCGTTCCCAGCCGACAAGCAAAAGGCTCGCCGCGACGATAAGGATCGCGCCGATGAAGACGTTGATCGTCGGCACTTCCGTCCAGATGGCGTAACCATAGATGAAAGCCCAGATCAGGCCGGTATATTCCACTGGCGCTAGCGATGAGGCGGGCGCGTGTCTAAAGCCTTCATAGAGAAGATATTGCCCTAACGTCGAAACTAGCCCGACCGCGATCATGAGAAGCCAGCCTTGCGCATCCGGGTTTTTCCAGAGCCAGGGCAAGGACAGTGCGCAGGCGATGCCGAACAGTGCGCTGGTGGCATACATCTGGGTCAACGTCGTTTCGCTTTTGCTGACGAGGCGAATGAGGATGGTGCTCCACGCCCAGCAGAAGCCTGCGATGATGCAGAGTGTTGCGGGAAGCCAGTTTGGCGAGTTGGCCGGATTGGCAGCCACGACGACGCCGATGAAACCGACTGCGCAGGCTATCCAGCGGCCTGCGCCGACTTTCTCCTTCAGCACGAAGATGGAGAGGACCATGACCATGATGGGTGCTGAGAAATAGAGCGTGGTGAGTTCCGCCAGCCCCAGATATCGCGCGGAGCTGTAGAACAGCATCCATGCGGTGAGCATGAGGGCTGCGCGAATGACGACGGTGCCGCGGTATTTGCTCTTGAGGATGGACGGGTGGCGGTAGCGGTGTGCCAGGATGCCGGTGATCAGGACGATGACAGCGCTTCGCACGAAGAGGATTTGCGGAACCTCGTAGCTTTCGACAAGCCATTTGACGAGCGCATCCTGAAGAGCAAAACAGGAGTAGCCCATGGCCGCCAGCCCGATGCCGAAAAGCGGCCTTGCTTCCAATGATCCTGCCATGCGTTTCACCACGATGCTGCTGATGATCTGTACTAGCCGAGTCCGGCGTTATGATCCATGGCGGTTGGATGGTTTCTGTGGCAGCCAGCACTCGGCGCTTATTGTCCGGCGAAAAACGTGTTGGCGTCCGGTTGGCACAGATAACGTTTTCGCGATGGCAGAGGAAATATCTCGTGCTCACACGTTGCTGTGCCTATGTAATTTGCACAGGTTAGAAAAGGAGAAGGAATGAGCGAGACGTATGGCCCCCACGTACAGATGGGAACACTTGCAGAGCGAATGGCGGCCCATTACCAAACGGATGCAAATCTGGAGCTGGGCCCGCATCTTGCTCACTACATGGAAGAGGTCGAGGTCAATATTTCTGCTCACAGTTTTGACCATGTCGGGTTTATGAGCAAGATTCACGACCGGCTGGAAAAGGCACTTTTGGCGACATCGGGTCTTCGGCGCGACGAGTTTCTACACGCCGTTGTTGCCGCGCTTCGAGAGCGGATGGACCGGCACAAGATTGTGGCCGCAGGTTAGGATTGGGCGCCTCGCGCGAGGGGAAAGCTTACCGGGTGCGCATCGCAAAGGCGAGGTCAGTTCGCGGTCTGGGCTGCGGCAAAACGACAGATTGTTGACATCGCAGTTTGGGCGTAGCGCTATCTGACGACAGACAGTGTCGAGCGATAGCCTGGAAGTGTTCAAATGATGGATCCGGATTGGGTCGATTGGTTCCCCATAGTTCTCTTGCCGCTCAAGCTTCTCGTGCTGGGCGTGGGGATGTTTTACGCCATCAAGTGGCATCACGATCAGGCGAAGAAAGATAAAGAAACCGGTAGACGCTAGGCCTTAGGCCATATGCGACGAGTGATATCGACGAGCCAAGGCGGACGGTCTGGCCGCGTAACGAAATGGCATTTCGAGACGCGCAGAGGCGGTACGATTCGGAATTGGGATTTCAATCGTTGGTCGACTTTAGCTGAGCTCAAAATTCAAAGGAGCCCAATAGTCAAAAAACTCTTTGACTTGTTTTTTGGGTAGAACCGTCCCGCTTTTAACAAGCGACGAGTAGGTCTTGCCGCCTGCGCTCACGACATCATCGACCAACTTTGAGAGCTTGTCTTCTGCTGCAGCAACAAGAAATATATCGCGATCGTCGCTCACATATACGACGGCATAGTCATGTATTTTTATGATCTTATCAACATCGACAAAATCACTTTCCAGCTTAATGGCACTTTCGAAGGAATCGACCAACATCGGATCAGTTTTAGAACCCGCAACAAAAAGGGATAAAGTCCCACCCCGAGAAAAGTTTTCCAAGGCTTCGTATTCAGAATCATCAAGCCAGTCAGTTCCGAAAAAAACCTTGTAACCTCGTTCCTCGCAGAACTCTTTGTTTAACCCAAAGCGATCGAAATTCATCACAAAACCTCAACTTCGATGATTTTCTGGAGGTGCTTAAACCAAGGCAGGAGCTTCGCCGTCGCAATCGATCGCATAGCCGATACGACCGGCAGGCTTGCTATTAAGGAAGACGGCGGATGAACTAGCGGCTAGTTTGCGAGCGTGGGTAGGTTCGGTAGCAAGCCATGGTTCGCTTACCCTCAATACAACCGATCAAAAAATCATATTGATTCATAATGGCTTCGTAAGATGCGTAAAAACCAGGGTTAGAGTAACCGACGAAGCTATCCACTTTAGTGGCAACTTTGTCCCAAATTTCTACATCTTTGCGGGTTGCGTGTACTTCTTGGACAAATTCCTCATAAGATTCGTAAAGTTTTTTATCTGATGAGCTGGCTGTAATCATGACGCATCCTATTCCTAAATAAAACCAAGGTTTTCAGAGTCATTAGGGTAACTGAGTGATGTGTTGATTGTAAAAATAAACGATGCCAGAAAAGGTTTTGTTAGACTACCCACGTCATTTCGCATCCACGAATTGCATCTCGCCGACTTACCGTTCGCCTAACCAGCAATCGCTGATGGGCGCCGCTATTTGATGAAGAAAACGTGCTGGCTCCGACTAGAAACTGCGTTTTCTGCGTGTCACGGGAATGTGCAACACGTTCAACTGGAACAAATTGGTTCAGCAACTGTTGTTATCCAACGACCAGAAACCACCTAATCCCGGTAAAAAATGGACACTCACTCTCCGAACGCCGCGCTACCCGTGTTGTCATCGGACGATCTGGAAGAGATAGATCGGTTTCACACTGCTTGGTGCGAAGAAAATAATATCGAGAAAACCGATGATAGAGCCACCGAAGTGGCATCTGCTCTGATCGATTGGTATTCTACCAGCCCTTCCTATCGTCAGCGCACGAAGCTGGATCATCCACCTGAGTTACCGGTTTCCGAGACGATCGAAACGCTGCTGGAGCGGCTTGACCGGGTGAGATGAGCGGCACCGCAGCGCCTTATATATATGGTGAACGGATGTCTCATGCCTTTTCCGAGTTACGGCTTTCGCGCAATGTGAGGAGCCATATCGCCGCTTTGCAGAAAGGCTCGATACTTAGCGTGGCGATTTCGCTGTCACGATTGATGTGTTCCGATGCCTGGCGATAGCCTTTTTCGCGTAGCCGGTCCGATAGGACCGGCGCCAGGGCTTGTGTCGTTTCTCGTGATCGCTGGCCCGCATGCAGCATTCCGCTCAGCAAGTCTTCCGCCTCATCGAGAATGTCACGTGGCGCAGATGTCGCGATTGCAGCCACCGTGTGATCGCTTTCGTCTCCCTCAAGGTCTGGCACGATGAAGCGATCTGCCGAAATGGACCACGGTTCGCAGACGACAGCGTCGCCCTCCAGACGCACGGTGCCGGCCACCTGTCTTACCGGCCCCCATTTACCCTCGAATGCCATAGCAAGAATGCCGGGTGCCGCCGGTGCCGCAGCATCGAATGGGCGTTCGAACCATAGCTTGCCGCCATCATTTGCAAGATGAGCGCCAGCCTCCCACAGCTGACGTCCGGGTGCCCAGGACTGGCCGATGACTTCGCCTATATCGAAGACGTGGAGTGTGTCGAAGCGCCGGTGCGGGCGCAGCAGCGAGATTTGCCGGTGGCTCAACTCAGCCGCAACCCTTTCCACGCTGGTCGCCGCTAGCGGTTGGGGGAAGTTGAACAGCGCATCACGCGGCATGAGTTGGCTTCGGCCACCAGATCCGCGCCCCAGCGTCAACATTCCGTCGGCGCGCCGACGTGCGACACTCGTCAGGACTTGCCCTCGCCCCAAGCCACCCACGGGCATGCCGACCGAAATTTGTCGCGTTGGAAGCGAAGCTACAAAGCCGCGCGCGTCCTGGGTGGGCAGAGGTGAGAAAGGCTTTTCCATCAGCATGGTCGCGCCCGTATCGCTATCCGCAAGCAAGACGGATGCACGTATATCGCCGCCCTCCTGGCGCAGTCTGGCGCCCAGAGAGACCAGACGCGTTTTGCCCATCGGCGTCTCGAAGGGTTCTCCCAAACCCAGCGCAGACACGCTATCCTTGGCCCGCGTACGCGCGAAAAGCCCGGCAACAAGTTGTAGAACCACGCGCTCGTCGTGTCGGGCACTACGATTGTCATAGTCCGAAATCTGCTCTTCCAGCGCTTCCAGAACCAGCAAAAGCTGGACGACATTCGCTTGCTGCGCGCTGCGGCGAGCGGCTTCGATCGTCTGCGCGTGGGCCTCAGGACCGGCAACGACGCCCGCCTCGAGCAGCCTCTTTATAACAGCATCACAGGCAATGCGCAGCGGCATGATATCGATGTTCGCCCCGTTTTCTGAAGCGCCTCCGATAACGGTTTGCGACGTGCCTTCGGCTGCCTGAAAGGCGTGCACCGCCATAGCAACATGGGCGCAGTGCGTGCGAAGTTCACAGTCACAACGCGCATAGGAAAGATCGTTCGGAACCAGAAAGCGCACGCTGGCCATCGGCAGATAGGCGGTTGGTGTCTTTCCATATTCAAGTCGCACGGGATGACGCGACCGCAGAAGCTGGGATAGCTCTGCTTTTGCGGATGCGGAGAGGCTATCCGCGACCTGCTGGGTATCAAATGAGGCGGGATTCCAACCCGGCTCAGATGCGTCCGCTGCATCCGCTGCCGCATGACGCGCGCGATAGGCCAACGCCAGCATGACACGGTGCCTGCACATGCCTGAGGACGGACAACTGCAAGAGGCGTCGGCCAAGGTTTGCCCAGAAGACAGGCGTGTCGAGGTACCATCGGCAAATCGCGCAATGATCGCGTCTTTCGTCTCCTCCATCTCGGGAACGGCTCCCGCCTCCAGCTCGCGCAAGGCACGCTTTACAAGTCCCGCGTTGGAAAGTTGGATCAATCCCTGATCTGTGAGGGCAACGAGGTCGGGTCTCAGCATGGACTACCGCCCGATCTTTTCGGCAAGCCAGCCAGCGAGCTCGCCCGGCGTCATCGCTCCGACTTCCGCGCCTGCCGCAACGAGCTTCTGCGCCATGTTCCCGTCGTAAACGGGCGTGGCGCCAGAATCCAGTGCAGCTAGCCCGAGAACGAGCGTGCGCTGGGCGACGAGCGCAGCAACACGGTCCACCAGCATGGCCGGGCTGGACCCTTCGAAGAAATCGGAGATGAGAACGACGATCGCACGGTCGGGGTGTTCGATGAGGCCCGCCGCGTAGAATACCGCACCCTGAATATCGGTGCCGCCACCAAGCTGGACCTTCATCAGCAACTCGCAAGGGTCGTCCACGTCCTTGGTCAGATCGACGACGTTCGTATCGAAAGCGACGAGATGGGTCCGAACGCCGGGAAGCCCCCAGAGGCAAGCCGCCGTCACGGCAGAATGAATGACCGAGTCCAGCATCGATCCACTTTGATCGACCAGAAGGATGATCTGCCAGGTCTTCATGTGCCGACGGTTGCGGGCGAAGAAATGCAGTTTCTCGACGGTCATCTTGCCGGTCTCGGGGTCATAGTGCTTGAGATTGTCTTTTAGCACCCGACGAAAATCAAGGTCGCTGGCGATCCGAAACCGGCTGTGACGCCTGCGGTCCATAACGCCGGAAAAGGCCAGAGACATATCCCGCGCCAGCTTTTCCATCAATTGGCGCACGACCTCCTGCACCAGTTTTCGTGCCAGCAGCAGGATATCCGGGGACATCAGATGCTTCGTGCGCAGGACCGCTTTCAGCAGCGTCTCATTGGGCACCGCGCGTTGCAGAACCTCCGGGTTGGTCACCACATCGTCAATGGCGTAGCGCTCTATGGCGTCGCGCTCCAGGCGCTCGATCGTTTCCTTGGGAAACAGCCGATGAATATCGTTTATCCATTCCGGTGTGGTCAGGACCGACCCTTCACGCCCACCCCGGCGTGCAATATTGCGAGAACCACCCTCCTCATCACGGCCATAGAGCCATTCAAGGGCGGCATCCATGGCCGCAGCTTCGCTGGACAGCCCGCACCCGGCTGCAGCACAGGGAGCCTGTGCTGCTTCGCCGAGAACGAGACGCCAACGTGTCAGGGCATCGAGGGCTGTGACGCTCATTTTACCGCCGTGGCGGCAAGCAGGCTCAATCCCCGAAGCATCTCACTAGCGCTCACCGGATCGAGTTCGCCGAAGGTACGGGTATCGCTTCCCGGCTGACTGTAGGGGCGATACAGCGTAATGTGCTGCAGTTTCTGAAACTTTTCCTCCCAGTCGCCACCGCCGGTGAAGATGCCGGGATCAAAGCCGAACATGGCAGTATTGACCTTGCCATCGGTAAATCGCACCGGCCGCTCCAGCCACGAGATGCACCCCCCGTCCTCCACAGAACCGAGGTCCCAGCCGCGTGGCGACATACCGCGCAGTCGTGCCGCCTCCACCTCGATATCGGCGAACCGGGTGATCGTGGACGCTTGCTTCTCGTCTTGTGTCAGCTCGTAGGTTTCTCGCCCAAGCTGAGGGAAAGGCTGTGAAATTTCGTAATCTCCAAACAGAGCGCCCCAAGCATCAAGCCCACCCTTTGGCAGATGCAAGGGATGAACCAGTCCAATCAAGCCGGTCGCATCAGCGGAAAGCTCGATCGTGATCGGCTCGTCCTCTGCGTCGGTGAAGGACAGATCGTCGCCGACCCGGAAGAGTGTCTTGGGTGCAGTTTGAGGGTCTGTATCGTCATAGACGCCCCAAACAAGCCGCTGGGAAAGATGGCGGATCAACGGATGGCTTGCGAAGAAGAGCCAGAACACCTCGGGCGAAACCCGCCGGGATGTCGACAACATGTTTTCAAGGCGCGTAATCTGCAGGCTTGAAACCGCTCGCGCATCCTTCTTTACCGCGGCCCATGTTTTGACCGCTGCGGCGGACAGTGTCGCATCGTCGGCTTTGTTCGGTTTGGGCAAATCCTTCAGGCGCTTGCCCGTTTCATCCTTTACCCATGGCTTCAGGAACTCATCGAAACCAACGCGGAAGCGGCGTGGCCCGAAATCGAGATCGAGACCGCCGCGCTCATCCAGATCGAGATCAGGTGCGAGACGATCGGCAAGCTCTTCCGGCGTCAGATCACGCGCCTCGGCAATTGCGGCGATCTTCTCCCGCGCCTTTTCCTGAAGTCCCTTGAATTTCAGCTTTTCCGCGATGCCATTGAGGTTCATCAGCGCCACATCCGTACCGATATCGGCAAGAACATCGAGACCGGTGACGGCACGTTGATGGGCGGATTCGCCGGGCCATTTGCGCACAAGGCGCGTCAACTGGCGGGCGCACTCATCGTCCCCAAGCCAGCCCAAGCCGCGCAAAGCCCACCCTTCCTTGTTGGGAGCACCTTCGGCAAGCCAGGCGCCGAAAAGGTCCCAGGAGAAGCGCGCGAGGCTCTCCGGCGTCGTGACCTCCTTTACCGCATCGAGACCGGCATAGATGGCCTCGGGCGTTGAGAAGGACAGCATTTCCGCGATGGCGGCCAGTGCCTCATCCGGCAGGGCACCGCCATCTTTCAGCACCGGACGGGTCAGCGCACCGGGGTTGAACCATGCTGGCAGCTTGGCGATGCGCGCAGGGAACCGGGCATAGGGATCACGATCCAGAACCTCCCAGACCGCCTTCATCACATCAGGCGACTGCGGCTCGTACAATTTCGCGATCTCAAGAATTTCATCCCGCGCATCGGCGCGATCTGTCACCATCCAGCGAAGTGTATGTTCCGCCGCATCGCGAGAGGCCCCGGGCTTGCCGCTGGCGTCAGGGAGCAGCCTCGTTATTGCCGTACGCCTATAAAGACGTAGCCATTGCATAGCCGGTACTCGCGCCTTCTTCAGCTTCAAGAGCGCGCGCGCGGCAAGGGGTGCAATGCCTGCGAAATCGACGTCCTTTACGTGGTCGAGCATGCCGATCGGGTTGTTTTCCACATTTCGGAGCAGACCAGGCAACGCTCTTTCGCCAAAACGATCGATCATGCGTGGGACAATATCGCCCATGTAATAGGATGGCAGAACTTTGGGCTGCCCCCATAAGGTCAACGAGAAAGAATCAAATTGCTTCTCGATGCCTCCTATCAGCGTGTCCCAATCATAACTTCCTGCCGCGTGATAGTCCTGGAACTCTGACACCCGCCTTGAAACGAAGGCCAAAACGTCTTCCAACTCATCGCCTTTTTGCGGAAGGGCCATCGAGCGTGGCACTTTTCTCCAATCGGGAACGTCTTTGCTCTCGAACTCCCTGATGGCATCGATTAGTTCCTCGGTCGTAGAGACGATGCGGGCGCGGCTTAGGCGCCAACTATACTCCTCCGGCGGCGGCCCCTCGCGCAGATAGCGGAAGGGTGTTTCCAACGGCGAGAGTTCCAGAACGGTATCGTCGACGGCCTTCTTTTTCTTGCGCCATGGCGGATCACGCAACACGACAGGCAGGGTTTCGATCGGTGCCAGCGCAACATCATGGATATCGAGCAGCTTCTGCAGCTGGGTTTTCCACCTCGGTTCGGTGGCCCAGCTTTCCAATGTCTCTTTCGGATACTGCTTGACGAAATCCATGGCCCGGGCGCGAATAACAGGCTCGTTGCTGCCGGATGACAGCGTTGCCAGATATTGACCGAACATGAAGGCGGGGTCCTCTTCCGACGCCTGATCGACCGCGGGACGAATCCATTTTTCGTGAATGAACGGCAGAAGCTTTGCTAATGCCCCACTTTCACCCGTCGCAAGGATAACGCGTGCGATCTCTGTTCTCTGACCTTCATAGCCATAATGAAGCAGCCATTCGAGCGTCGGCAGTGCGGATTCGTGATAATGCCGCGCCGTCTCTATAGCGGTGGCGAGAATATCATCGAGCATCAGGTCGTAATACATGAAGAAAATGAAATAGCTGCGCTTCGTGCGCCAGCGTGCCGCAGCAGACGGCCGGGCATCCAGTACGAGCGGCACCATGGCAAGTGCAGCACCAACGTCCTCCCCCGCTTCCTGAGCTGCGGCTAGGACAGCGAGCGGCGTCAACTCATGCGTCACATCCCGGTCATCACCCAGCATAAATGCGAAGGCTGCCTTCTTGCGCCAATCTGTTTCCGTTCGGAAGGCTTCGGTCAGCATCGCAACGATCGCCTCGTAATCCTCATCGGACGCGGCAGTGATGTTACCGCGAAGAGCAAGTTCGCGCGGCGAACTCAATGATGAGGCCTCATAACCACGTCGATTGCTGGGATCGATCCCGACAATCGGCAGCATCGCTTCCACCACAAAAGGCATGCCGTGCTTTGCGGACAGAAACTCAAAAAAGTGGTCCAGGCACAAGAGACTGGCGGACGTCTTTTTCTGGCTTTCACCCAAATAGATGATGAGATATTTGCTCGCCTGCTCGATCTTTTCTGCCCATTCGCGAACATCTGCGGCGGTGGACACCCCTATGGACTCCCCTGCTTCACCGGCTTCCTGAACCTTTGCGTCCAGCCAGTTCCACGCTTCGAGCCGTTCGTCTTCGGCGTTGTCCTTGATGAGGGCCACGTGACCGCGTAGCTTTGCCCAGGCTTTTACCGGATCGGCAACAACAAACCGTCGCGAACGTGTTGGCAGAGCAGAGCCTATCAGCCGGTTCAGAATTTCCTCACGATCAGCATCGACCACAGGTTTTGCAGCAGGTGGAACCGCGACGGATGGCTGCGTCGTAGCTTCGCTTGCGGCGGCTGCGGGCGATGGCGTCGCGGGTTTCTCGTCTTTGGATGCCTCTGGCGAAGCGGCGGCAGGTACCGAAAGTGCGGGCATCTCACCGTCGGCAACGCGCGAATAACCCTTGCCGGTCTTTTCTTTTACCAGCTTCTTCTTTTCTTTTTCGGCGTCTTCCGCAGTCGGAAAATCCTTGTCTTTCGATTGGCCCTGCGTGCCGATACGGCCATAGCGGATTTTAAGTGAAACACCTGAGACGAAGACTTCCCAGAACTTTGACGATGTACCTTCAACGAGTTCGTAGCGTTCCATTTTTACCTTCCTCACATCACATCAAATCAATCCGGCTTCGGCAAGACGCCGAGCCACAGTCGCCTCGAGCGCGATAGCGCTCGCCTGATTTGCCACCGGCGTCGATTGACGCATCCACGCCATGGCCTGAACTTCAGCCTGCGCCTCGTTGCCGCCGTGGGAACGGACAATGGCGCCAGCCAATCTTTCGCGCTCACGCGGCGGGAAGAATGAAAAAGCCCGTCTGAGCGACGGCAACGCGCGCAAAAACGCCTCGTCCGTCCAGCCTTCGACCATGGCGGTGACGGAGCCGATGACAGACGCGCTTTTGGAAATGTCCTCGCGCGCCAATGCAAACAGGCCGGACAGGAAGTCGCCGAGCCTGTCAGGCCCGCTGAAACGCTGCATCCGTCCGCTGACATCGTCAGGGAATGTTTTCCCGCACGCGATCAGCGTTCCGAAAGCTCCACCGGCGAGCGCTGCTGGCGCCTCCGGGTTTGCAACACAGCGTTCAAGTCCGGCAATAAAGGAGGAAATGTCCATGTTCGGCGTCGGGCAATCCCGCATCATGTCGCGACAGGCAAGCAGCGCGCGGATGGCTCTGATGCCTTCATCCTCGTTGCGAATGGCCTCCATGATCCACATCACACGGGCGAACACCACTTCGCAGAGCCGCCCCAAGGCCTTATGCGCAGCCTCTCCGAAAATCTCTCCAAAGCGGTAAAGCCTCACGACCTCCAGCCCTGTCGCGCCGATTGCACGGATGTCGTGGGACGATGCGAGACCGGCGGCGATGCGCTCCGTCAATTCGTTTTCAAGCGCCAACAGACCGGCAAACAGCGCATCGGCAAGGCACGCGGAGAGGCTCTCGAGATCGTTTCCCGCGTGCTCGGCACGATCCGACAGCACCGCTGCTGCAGCCATTGGCACCGTGCCACCCCAGCGCGACGCCTCGATCTGCGCACCATCGGCATCACGATGAAGGACCAGCCGGAATGTTTCCTTCGGCGCAACTGTGCCGAGGGCCATCGTGTCACCGATACGTTCGATGCCGGGAATGTCGAGGATACAGAGCGCGTGCAGCAGGTGTGCCCGCTCTCGATCAAGATGCACGTTCCAATCCAGCACCACGTTGCGTGGACGATGGTCCGGCATCAGACCGAGCTCATCAAGCCTCGCTCGGATATCGGCCATCAAAGGCGGTTGGCGGGTGCCGGGCGCTAGCTTGCCGGAGCGTTCTCCCGTCAGGGCACGCAGCATGGCAACGAGTGCTGGGTGGGTTCCAGACCGCAACGCGCCTTCCCGGGTCCAGGCGGCAGGCATGTCAAGTGCGTCCTTGACCAAGGTCGCCAAGGCTGCATCCAGGAGATCGGCACGCAACACGGACCGGTGCCCACGCGCCATCGAGAGCGCTTTGGCATGGGCGTGCCACGCAACGCGATCCGCCGTGGAAACAACCTGCCCGGCAGCACGTAGCGCAGCAGCAATCGCATTCTGTGCATTATCAGCCGCGTGATCCAGCCCATATGCAAAGACATCTTCATAGTAAGCTGGAGATGGCATACCGGATGCGTAACCGGCAAACCGGTCAAGCCGCCGATATTCATAAGGCACAACGTAGCTTCCCGCTCGTTCGCCCTCATCGAGTTTAGGGATCGCCGGTAGGTCGCCGTCCGCCTGACACGCCAGCATTCGCACGGCCTGTGCGTGCCAGCCGCCGCAGATGAGGACGACTTTTCTGCCTTCTGCCTCCCTCACGGCCCAGGCTGCATGCGCGGCCATGTAGCGTTCACGCGCAAGTTCCTGCGGGTCCTCCGCCCCATCCGGGCGCAGCAGGTCGAAATAATATGCGAGGCGTTCCTCAAGCTCCTCCAGCGGTGATTGCTCGGCAATTGCGTCCCAGAATGCATCGCGCCCATCTTCACCCAGCGCATTTGCCGCGGCCTGTTCGACTGCTGCTGCTCTGTTTCCATGCAGATCGGCATAGCGGTTGGTGCGATCTCCAAAATCCGGGTGCCAGGCAGGTAGATCGCAAAAGAGCGGTCTGGCACCTGCGGACCATGCCGCTTGTAAAGCCTCCCACTCCGGCGAATAGCTGCAAAAGGGGGAATAAGAGGCGTGCACACGACGCGGTGTGGAATGAAAACTGAAAATGGCCAGCGGCAGTTGATGCGCGAGCCTCAAATCCTCGATGTGGGGATTGAAATCTGCCGGGCCTTCGATCAGCACAAACGCTGGCTTGTGATCTTCGATGGTGCGACGAACAAGCTGCGCGCAGGCAGGTGAATGATGCCGCACACCGATGACGATGAGGCGATCATGCGAGCTGTACTGGTCGTCGGGATCAGGGTGTGAGGAGATGCCGGGCTGCATAAAACGCCTTCCACCCTTCGCCTGACCGCTTGGATGCCTTCTGCTCGAGATAGCGGCGCAACCGCGTCAAATCCTCCGCATTGTCCTTTGCCGCCGTGCCCGCAAGGCATTCGACGATATCTTCGGGACGACCGCTATCACCGCGAAGATAATGGCCGCGAATACCGATGGCGTGGGCAACGCTGACCGCTTCGGCTGTACTCATGACCGAGCTTAACCGCTCCATGCCGCCTTCGACCGAAAGGCCTTCCCGCAACTCTCTAAAGCAGGTTACCAGCACCTCCAGAGTATCGTCATCGGGTGGTGCCGGGACGCCCGACCGCGCGAGCAATTTTCCCGCCTCACGCTTGACCAGCGCAAGTTCCTCATCCGCATCGCGAATGGGGAAAACCGTTTCGAAGTTGAACCGCCGCTTCAAGGCGGCAGACATTTCGTTCACGCCACGATCGCGGGTGTTGGCGGTGGCGATGATGTTGAAGCCTTCTCTGGCAAACACCATACCGTCATCACCCGACAGTTCCGGCACGGCCATCACCCGGTCTGATAGTACGGACAACAGGCTATCCTGAACCTCGAGCGGGCAACGCGTGATTTCCTCGAAACGAACAACCTTGCCTTCCGACATGCCACGGTGAAGCGGTGCCGGTACGAGCGCCCGTCGCGTCGGCCCCTTGCTCACCAGAAGAGCATAATTCCAGCCATAGCGGATCTGATCCTCGCTCAAGGAAGCGCCGCCCTGAATGGTCAGCGTCGAGTCCCCGCTGATGGCAGCAGCAAGCAATTCCGACAGAAAACTCTTGGCAGTCCCGGGCTCACCAATCAGCAGCAGCGCACGGGACGTTGCAAGGGTCACCATGGCGCGCTCGATGAGGGATGACGATGCGACGAGTTTGGCCGTCGCACCATTGCCGCCGAGGATGAAAGATTTTACACTTTTCAAAGACATCGCCCAACCGGGCGGCTTCGGGCCACTGTCGTTCTTGTGCAATGCTGCAAGCTCATCCGAATATAAGATTTCAACCGGCGGTCGCTGCACGACATTGTTGGCTACATTCTCATTCATATCTCATCACCTGGCAGTGTAGATTCGCTGAAGCGCCGTAGTCGGACACGAGAACTCGCACCCATTCGTTGCAGAAATAAGGCAGGAATTGTGCACATTGCATCGCTGATAATTTGAAAGGCAGATTTTAGTCACAGACTGCGCAGATTATGACTTCGCTGCCGTTTTCCCGCCCTGAAAACATCACCAATCATTCAGCCACCGTTCACGGGCTGAAGCGCTATTTGTTTGCGGGGCCAAAAGGAGCAAAACAGATGCGCAGATTGATTTTGAGCGCAGCTTGCATCGTCACAGGATTATTTGCGACCGGCGTCAACGCGATGCCAACCGGCAAACAATCCGCACCGGACACGTCACTCATTCAAAAGGTGGATTACGCCTGCGGTCGCGGCTACCACCTGTCCCCACGCGGATTTTGCCGCCCGAACGGACCGCCGCCAGGATATTACGGCGGATGGGATCGGCGCGATCGCTGGGAAGAACGGCGAGAATGGCGGGAACGGCAGGCACGCCGGGAGTGGCGCGATAGACACGACCGCCGCGATTGGCATGATCGTCGCGGCTGGCAGGGAGAGCCCGATTATCGCTGGTGAAGAAGAAGCCCTCCGCAGCAAGGAGGGCTTTTTATTGCCGTGAAGCGCCGGGATGGATGGGATCGAGAGGCGTCGTCCTCACGGACCCGATGGTGACGCGAGATAACTCTCTTTTGGCACGATTGAATTTAAAGACCTAAAGGTGTCGTCGGTCACGGCTGTATGGCCTTGTAAAGAAGATCATATTGTCGGCGAAAATTATCACTCAATATAAAGAGGCCGGGATTTCGGCTTTGTTGAGAACATTCCCTGTACTTGCAATAATAAGCTCTGCACATCGGCTGAGCCACGCCATCGGGATAATTATCCCTAAAGAACAGGTCCTTGTACGAACCATCGTCGAAGCTCGTGATCGAGGGTGCGTAATCGCAGAAATACGGTGTCTTCTCAAGGGCGCGCTGCGTTTCGTCCGAAAACTGGTGGAAAAGATCCCCGTGGCAGTTCTCATTCAGGCCACATGCCCAAACCGACAGGCGAAAGGCTTCATAAGACGACGATATTTCTGAAGAATTAGACTTTATTTCATTGCTGCGTATTATACTGACGTAGTCCACAAATTTTTTCTTGAAATCATTTTCTATATTGAATTTGAATTTCCACATCTCGAAGAAAACGTTCTTCCCACCGCATTCCTGCAGCTTTTCTTTTATTTGATCCGTGTACTGATACTGCTGACAAACACCTGGCAAGTTTATGGCCACGGTGTTTACCGTTCCCTTGTCGTGGCATATCGCGTCAATTAAACTTAAAACGTCCTTGGAGCATGCCTGCTGCAACCTGCTTTCGACGCTTTTAGGCAGTGGTGTTGTCGTCTGGGATAGGCCCTGTGAGGCGCCCATAATACTAATAAGAAACGCGGCGACTATCGTGCAAAGTTTCAAGGTGCTTACTCCGTTCAGTTATGTCGCTGCACTCCCGAAAGCTGTGCTCACATTATGAAAAATATTGATCAAGAGAGATCATGTTTGCACGCGTCTCATCATCGACAGACAATTTTGAATAGGCAATCTCCACACCTTCAAATGCGATGAGCCATTCTCCGACAGCGAAAAACTGACGTATGGAAGACGTATCGTGACCTAATTTTTCAAGTTGAAGGATTAAGTCCTCCAACGTTTGAATCGCTGCAACGCCGTCGACAACACCGGCTTTCACAAGCTTAATCCCCAAAATTAATTGCAGCTTTTTCCAGCCATTCGTTAGCGTGGACCTGGCCGTTGCGATCTTGGTTGCAAAGAAGAGGCAATCCGCGGCGATCTTCCGGCCACAGGATGGATTTCATATCGCCGCTCGCAAAATCGCACAGAACAGGGCTACTGCTGAGAAATTGATCCGGGAACTTGAGAATCAGCTCTTTTGCACAAGCCGTTCTGCCGTTGCCCTTGCCAGGGCATAGAAGCCACACGAAGCTGGCAAGAAGCAGATCGTTACGATACCGAAATGAATTATCCGTATCGTATCTTCTTTCACTGAGGTCTGGTTCAAATGCTCTCGAAACGTAAAATTGCAACAATCCCCATCGACGGGCCTCTGCCAGTTCCACGCTGCCGCTTCTGGACATGTTGACAATTGAACGGACGGTGCTGCTGTTGCAAGCGTCGCCCGGAGCTTCTGACCGCCCATTGCGCAAGCCACTTAGGTAGTCTAGCCAGGGCTTCACTTCCTGAATATTGTCCAAAGTGAAGGTCTGTCGCTCACAAAATGCGCGAGCTGGATAAAACGCCTCTTGCGCAAGAGCTCCAGGGGATATGCTTAGCGCCCCGAAAAGAAGGGTGAATATGCTAAGGATTTTTAATTTTCTTGATGCAAGCATATTATGACTTTCAAGATGTCTTCGAAGTACGTTCGCAGCGTGAAGGAGCCATGGCCTGAATGATCTGGATGGAATTTCCTCGCTTCGAGGTCTCACGACGATAGCTACCCATGAGCCCTATCCGCCAATATGGAAATTACAATCAAACTCAAACCAAAGGCGAAATGCAATTATTAATTGCGTCAAAAACAAAGACTGGACGTTTTTGTAGCTAGCTCTACCTACCAATGAGCGCCCAATGCATTTATACAGGTTATGGTTCCGAAATTATTGGTAGGTTGCAATTCTGTTGATGACTGAAGCATGACTGGCGTGCGGGAAAGCAACATCTAAATCGTCACACCCATCTTTGATTTGATGGCAAGGCGTGCCACAAGTTTTACCAATCGTTGCACGGCTTGGGGACAGACCGCCGCGCTGGACGATGTGCTCGGGGCATTTGCGGGAAGTGGGGGAAGTCATGCAGTCATCGGTTTCCGTTGAGGATGGCCTACGAGCGGCTGGAGTTGGGGCGTTTCAGAAGCGCCTGTTCGTCATTTTTGGGCTCGTCTGGGCAGCTGACGCCATGCAGGTTCTGGCGATTGGGTTTAGTGCGCCGTCGATTGCCAAAAGCTTTGGGGTGACGGTGCCGCAGGCATTGCAGACGGGGACGTTCTTCTTTCTGGGGATGCTGATCGGCGCTTTTGCTTTCGGGCGGCTGGCGGATCGCATTGGGCGCAGGCCGGTGCTGTTTATCGCCATTATTCTCGATGCCATCTGCGGCGTTGCATCAGCATTTGCTCCTGATCTGCAATGGTTGATCGTGGCGCGCTTTCTCACCGGCATTGGGGTGGGCGGAACGCTGCCTGTCGATTACGCCATGATGGCCGAGTTTTTGCCCTCCGACCGGCGGGGTCGGTGGCTGGTTCTGCTGGAAGGCTGCTGGGCGATTGGCACCGTTGCGCTGGCCGTGCTGGCGCTGGTGGCGGGTACACAGGGTGGGGAAGCGTGGCGGACGATTTTCTTCGTGACGGGGCTTCCGGCACTCATCGGCGTCATTCTGCGGCTTTACGTGCCGGAATCGCCTCTTTATTTGAACCAGAAAGGTCGCTCGGAAGAGGCGCGGAAGGTGTTACAACGCGTTGCGAAGACGAACGGCAAGGATATCGACATCCCGGCACTGGTGCCGCAGGCTAAGCAGCGCGCGCCAATCACTGAGCTGTTTTCAAACATTCTGCGTCGCCGTACGGTGTTTTTGATGCTGGCGTGGATGCTGATCTCGGTTTCCTATTACGGCGTCTTTGTCTATCTGCCGATAAAGCTGGCGGCAGATGGTTTCGGCTTCATGCGTGGTCAAATGTTTCTCGTCGTTCTGGCGATCGCGCAATTGCCGGGCTATGCGCTGGCGGCCTATGGCGTGGAAAAATGGGGGCGCAAGCCGACACTGATCGGCTTCCTGCTGCTGAGTGCGGTGGGAACGCTGGCCTATGGGCTGGGGCAGACGGTTGAGGTCGCCGTGGCCGCGACGTTGCTGCTGAGTTTCTCGCTGCTGGGCACGTGGGGAGCGATTTACGCGTTTACACCGGAGCTTTACCCCACGACGCTGCGTGCGAGTGGCATGGGGATGGCGGGTGCGGTTGCGCGGTTTGGTGGGCTATTGGCACCATCGATCGTTGCACCGTTGATGGCGTCGAATTTCGGGCTGGCTTTGGGAGTCATCTCAGGGCTGCTGGTCGTTGCTGCTTTCAGCGTGTGGCTGATCGATGCGGAATCGAGAAATCAGGCTCTTGCATAGAGCCTGATTTCCAACCTTCTATCGCCTTTTCAAAAGTGCAAACCTGACGTCGCCGAGATCGATTTTGTCGGTGAATGTCCAGTTTTTTTGCGTCAACACATCCACATACGTGCTGTTGGCGAGATCCGGCGGCAGCGTAATGCTGGCGGGGGCTGGGGGCCGCATGGAGAGGCGTGGCGCGATGGTGATGAGCGCGTCGTCTGGCGTGACGCGCGCAAAGCCGACATATTGCCCCGCCCCTTCGCCGCTGACCTCGAGTGGAACATATGTTCCCGCACCGAAGAGATCAGGCATCGCCTTGCGCATCGACAAGATCGTGGCGATCAGGCGTTGCTTGAGTTCCAGGCTCGGGTGTTGGTGCCCGCCCTGTTCACGCTGCTTTGCAAGAGCATCAAAATCCGGCAGGCGGCGGTTATCTGGATCGACAAGGCTGAGGTCGAGGCCTTCGCTGCCCTGATAGATGTCCGGTACGCCGGGGGCTGTCAGTTTGATCAGTGTCTGGGAGACGCCATTGGATAGACCGGCCTCGATGAAAGGATGTAGGGTCTGGGCAAAATCTTCCATAAACGCGCGGTTTTCAGGCGAAAGCAGCTTGCGAGCATAGCCGATGACGGCGTCCTCATAGGCCGCGTTGCTATCACCCCAATTCGTGCGCAGTTTTGCTTCACGTAGCGCCTTTTCGACATAGGCTGCGAAGCGCTCTTCGAGAGCCTTCAGCTCTTCAGCATTCTGGACATTGAACCCCAGAGGCCAAACACCAGCGAGTGCCTGGTAAAGCAGCCACTCCACGGATGGCTCTGGCGCGACGCCATCGTCCAGCACCTGCCGGTAAGACGCATTCATGCCTTGCCAACGTTTGAAGGCATCGGCCCAAAGATCAGGTGCCTCAGTGATGGCGTAGAGACGTGCGCGTGCGTCTTCGCCGCGTTTCGTGTCATGGGTGGATGTGGCGGAGAGCGCATCGGGTTGATGGATCAGGCGCTCGATCATGGCGGCGTGAAACTGCTCGATGGAGAACGATTGCTGAAGGGGTTCGGCACCCACTTCGTTCAGCGCCAGCGCCATGTTTTGCCGGTAAAACAGCGTATCTTCCACGGACTTCGCCATGAGCGGACCGGTGAGTTGCTGAAAGCGTGTTCTGAATTCAGCTGCGTCCTCTCCTCGACCATGACGAAGGATGTGTTGAAGGCTGGCAAGCGCATCGGCATCGGGCGCGTGAGCGCTGGAGTTTATGGCATCGACGACCTTGGTCAGGACATCGTCGCTCTCGCGCGGCAAACCATCGGCATGGCCATACGTGCGGTAGACCGGAAAAGAAACGACCAGTTCACGCAAGGCAGCGCGTAGATCGTTTTCGCTGGACTGTGCAACACTATTTTCGGTTTTCAGAATGCGTATCGCGAGTTTCAGCAAGCGGTTGAACTCGCCTGCGAAATTGATGTCTGCCATCAGCAGCTTGGCCTTCCGCAACTCGTCGGGCATGTCGATTGAGCGGCCTTCACAGTCTGCATAGGCGTCCTGCAATTGGGAGAGCTTGTCATTGTCCACGAAGACATTGCTGAGGGCTGATATGAATTCGTAGCCCGTGGTGCCTGAGACCGGCCAATCCAGCGGCAGTTGCTCATCGGGGCCGAGTATTTTTTCCACCGTGATGTAGCAGCCTGCACCGGCCTCCTGCCTCAACCGCTCCAGATAGGATTTCGGATCGGCCAGACCATCGACGTGGTCGACGCGCAGGCCATCCACCGAGCCATCGCGGACGAGTTCGAGGATAAGACGGTGCGTGTCATCAAAGATGGCGGGGTCTTCAACCTTCATGCCAACGAGGCCGGTGACCTCGAAAAACCGGCGGTAGGACAAGTCACGGCACGCGTCGCGCCACGACGTGAGGCGGTAGGGTTGGCGATCATGAAGAGCGGCAATCTCCTGTTTATCGGTCGTGCCGATAATATCGGCCTCTCGCCCGGCGTAGGTGGCGGGGTTCAGCGGATAATGTGCGCCGTGACAGCAGAGTGCAGATTTGCCGGTGGAGGGGTCTGCCTCGATCGTGACGTCTCCATCCTCAAGCACCTTCGCAAAATCATCACCCAGAAAGGGCAGCGTCAGGCGACGGGACCAGTCGATGTCGAAATGTCCGGCGTAGCGGCTGTCCGCGCCATGTTCGATGACATCCTTCCACCACGCATTTTCCAGCGAGGCTGCCATGTGGTTGGGTACGATGTCGATGATGACGCCAAGACCTTCGGCCTTTAATGTACGCACCAGCCCATCGAAACCTTCCCGACCGCCAATGGCCGGATCGATTTCATTGGTATCTGTCACGTCATAGCCATGGGTAGAGTCGCTGGTGGCGGTGAAGATAGGCGATGCGTAGAGGTGGCTGATGCCGAGTTTTTTCAGGTAGGGAATGATTGCAACCGCGCGATCAAATGTCATGCCATTGCGGAACTGAATGCGATAGGTCGATGTTGGGACTGTCATGCGGTGCTCCAGTGGGAGAGCAGCCCAAACTACACGCGCGAGAAGTAGTTCCGTCCGAGCTATGCAAAAAGCGACCGCGCATGAAAACCCGGCAACGAGGTTTACCGGGTCGGAGAATGCCGCACGACGTTGGACGAGTTAGACCGCTGCAACTGTCGTCATCGTGTCGCCCATATGGTTGGCGAGGAAGTGCTTGGCGCGGTTAACGCGGCTTTTCACGGTGCCAACGGAAATCTTGCAGGTTCTAGCGGCAGCGTCATAAGCCTGGCCATCCTCTACGACGAGATGAAAAACAACGCGGTAAATCGGCGGCATGGCGGCAAGGGCGCGATCGTATTCGATCTTTCTGATGGCCCACTCCTGCGGTGAAGGCGCTGCCTGAATAAGATGTTCAAGGTTGTTCGTACCAACCGTGATACGCTTGTTTTTCTGATAGGAGGTGTGGTGGGCGTTGCGCATGATGGTGAACATCCACGACTTCAGATTTGTGCCCGGAGTAAACGAGGGAAGCGCGCGGAGAGCTTTGAGAAGCGTTTCCTGAACGAGATCTTCGACATCGTTCTGGCTTCTGTAAAATCGCGATCCGAACCTGTGGAGCGCTGGGATGAGGGCAACGACTTCCTGCTGGATACTCAAGTCTGCTGACATGCTTAATCTCCCTTGCTAGTGGGGAATTAAGCCGTTGCAGACATCATCGTTCCGGCCCTCAGGGCGTGAGTACGTTAGCGTACGCTGATATCTAATATGCTTGATAATGGCGAAATTTCGAGTAAGTGAAGCGCCGTTTTTCAAGCGAGAGCATGGGGTTGCTCATCTTTTATGGGTCTGACGCTGGTCATCAAAATGAACCGTTTCTCTAAAGGGAACAGTTCCGGCGATTTCACCGTTTTCCATCGTAATTTCGAAGACGTCTCCATCAATAACCTCGCCCCGCCGCAAACGGTCGGCGAGAATTTCACGCGCAGCCTGAAAGGCTTCATCGTATGCTGCTTCCAGCGTTTCGAATTCCGCGCCTTCAGGGTCAAGGGCAAAGCCGTCGTGGCTGCGAACGTGGAAATAGTATCTCATTGCAATTCTCCGATGTGTCCTTCGAACCATCGGAGAATGCTAAAGTTTCATCACATTGACATGTGCGCAGGAAAAGTGAGGTTATTTTTCCAGCTTTCCTTCGCATGCATCCGCCACAGACTGCTAGAAAGGGCATCGCTTTGACCTGGACCAATAACGGCCTCCTTAAAAGACTTTCTGCCGAAGATACGGCGCTATTACGCCCAAGGCTTGAGCCCGTGACGTTGGCGCAGACGCAGACGCTGTTCGATAGCTACGAGCCGATCAGCCATGTCTATTTCTTTGAAAGCGGCCTGTCGTCCGAAGTCGTGGTCGCCAGCAAGTCCATCGAGGTCGGATGTATCGGGCACGAGGGATGTTCCGGCGTTCCCGTGCTGATGGGCGTCGATGCCAGTCCGCATAAGGCCTTTATGCAGGTGGGCGGAAAGGCGCTGCGCATTCCCTCGCCTGAACTGATGGCATTGATGGACGATAGCCGCACGCTCAGAACCCTGCTACAGAAATACGCTCATGTCTTCATGATCCAGATTGCGGCAACGGCTTTGGCCGACGGGCGCTATGATGTGGAGCAGCGTTTGGCACGCTGGCTGTTGATGTGCCAGGACCGTTTGGGCGACGAACTGCCGCTGACCCATGATTTTCTGGCTGTGATGTTGGGCGTGCGGCGCCCCAGCGTGACGGATGCCCTGCACAAGCTGGAAGGCAGTCGTGCCATCAAAGCCGAGCGCTCGCTGATTACCGTGCGAGACCGGACGCTGTTGCTGGAAACGGCAGGGGATTCCTATGGAATACCAGAGGCCGAACATCGTCGCCTTATTGGTCCGCAATCTGCTTAAGAGTATGGGAAAAATGCGTAACGCTGCCTCATCTCTGAGACAGCGTTACATTTCACGTCAGGAAAAAGCTTATTTACTCGTCGTGTCGTCGACGACATCGGTTTCCGGCCTGTCGCCGCCGCGCACGTGCTGGGATTGCCATTGGCCGTCTGCCAACTGGTAGGAAATATCGACTTCTTCTCCGCCGATCTGCTGACGCCGGGCGGCATCATTTGCGGCTCTCAGAGCTGAATCGTGGTCCGGGAAGGTTTCGGACCAAACATCGCCAAGCCGGTAAGCATAGCCGCCATCGTGTTCGCCAACGTGATACGTAACTGCCATCATAGTCTCCTGTTGCAAGCGTTTGAAAACGTTGCCAGGGGAGAGATGTTCCCGGTTGCGGTTTCGCTTGCGGGTTTAGGCGTTGTTGGAGACACGCTGGACGATGCCGGGAAATGCGCGATAGGCGAGCTCGATCAGCTTGCCGCGTCCGGGGTAATTGATCTCCCTGCCCGCAGCCAGCGCCTTCTCCACAGACTGCACAACAGCCTCTGGCGTCACCATCTGAGAGATGGAGGTGCGACCGTTCTTGAGGAAATCCGGGCCATCGGACGACACCTGCGAAATCAGCGGTGTATCGACCGCTGGCGGGCAGACAAGCTGGAAGCGAATGCCCTTGTTGCGGTTTTCGCTGATCAGCACGCGTGCATAGTGGTTGACCGCCGCCTTCGTCGCACCATAGGCCCCGAAGCGGTTGATGGGAACGATGCCAGCTGTGGAACCGTATATGATGACATCTCCGCGCGCGCGCGGCAGCATTCTGGACAGGAGAATGGTCGTGGTGTTGACCACACCGCCGTAGTTGATCTGCATGGCCTTGACTATCTTGCCCGGATCCATCTGTCCCAGTTCGCCGCCGGGCATGATGGCCGCGCAGACGATGAGGCAGTCGATTTCGCCGAGAGTTCGCTCGATGTCTTCAACCACAGCCTCTAGTGCCGCGTGATCCGTCACATCGCACCTGAAGGCGTTGATCCGCTGGTGTTCGCCGGAAACCTCCGCCAAACCCTCGTCATTCAAATCGATGATGGCGACGGTCTTTCCGTTTTTCGCTGCACGAAGTGCGTGTAACCGCCCGATGCCGCTTGCGCCGCCGGTAATCAGTGTTACGCCAGCCATGGTCAAAGCCTCACTTCCATTGGGGTATCATCGCGTTCTAGACAAAACGCATAGGGTCCCGGCATGCCTTTCAGGTCCATGATGCCGAGGACGCGGCGGTCATCGATGCGTGCGAAATGGTCGAAGATCGCCTTGCTGTCATAGACCATCGTTGCCGTGGAGCGACCGCGATACTCGATCATTCTCAGCCGCGCCTTGGGAGATTTGGTCTGCAAAACTGGCCTGAGAACGGCCATCGCCACGCCCAGCATCGGAGATCGCGGCAAAGGCGCCGACAGAGGCACGAGCATGGGGTCCACGGCGTAAAGCTGCTTTCCATCCCGCGAATGAAACAAAAGCGGGTGGACGGCTTCGGGAGTTTCGAACAGTTTGCCGTACCAGCCACTTGGCTCCAGCAATCCATCGAGACGATGACCTGTGCGGATTTCGAACCCTCGCCAGCGCCCTGTCATGAAGGCCATATCTGCGATGGGGAGGCTGTCGAAACATTCCAGTATCTGTGTTGGCTGGGCTGCACGTGTGGAAAGTATATTTTCTATCATGCTGATTTCACGAAGGTTTCGTCCTTAAGTTTTATATAAAATAAAATGTACTATCTGGTTGTTATATGGAGATAGCGCGTCGCTGACCGGTTTCAAGCCGGGCAAGATTAAAAAAGTGATTTCAAGGTATATTTTACGTCCCGTCTTAACCGAATACCGGACTGTGCGGTTGCGTTTTCTTCAGGCGTGCGGGGGCCTTTCCAGGTTTTCCGAAAAGGTAGCCCTGCGCCTGCGTACAGCCCTCATCCACCACCATGCGGTATTGGCTGTCGGTTTCAATGCCTTCCGCTGTAACTGGCAAGTCGAGGCTGCGACCAAGGCCAATGATCGCGCGGACGATGGTGTGGGCGTTTTCATCCTGCTTCATAGCGGCGATGAAGGAGCGGTCGATCTTGATCTTGTCGAACGGGAAGCTACGCAAGTTGCTGAGCGAGGAGTAACCCGTACCGAAGTCATCCATGACGATCGTCACACCCAGCCGCTTCAATTGTCGCATGGTGGAAAGCGTGATGGCGCGGTCTTTCAAAAGCGCCGCCTCCGTCATTTCCAGTTCCAGCCGCGAGGGCGCAAGCCCGGTTTTCTCCAGCGTCGCGCAGATCGTGTAGGCCAGATTGGCGAGCGAAAACTGCACGGGCGAGATGTTGACGGCAACCTTGATATGCGGCTCCCAGCGAACGGCAGCAGTGCAGGCCTCGTGCAAAATCCATTCCCCCAGCGCGATGATGATCCCGCTTTCCTCGGCAATGGGAATGAAGACATCCGGTTGCACCATGCCGCGCGTCGGATGCTGCCAGCGCACCAGCGCCTCGTAACCCGCGACTTCGCCATTTTCGACGGAATGAACGGGTTGATAGAGCAGTTCCAGCTCGTTGCGGCTGATGGCTTGACGCAGGTCCGACTCCAGCCGGCGGCGCTCTTTTGTTTCCTGATCCATGGCAAGATCGTAGAAGGCAATGATGCCGCGGCCGTTGATCTTGGCGCGGTAAAGCGCCAGATCGGCTGCGTGCATCAGCGTTTCGCTGTCATCGCCATTGGCGGGAAAGGCTGCGATGCCGATGGTAATGCCAACCGCTGTCGGATCGCTAACGCTGTTCATTTCCTGCCGGAAGGTTTCGAGAATCTGCTCGCCGAGATCGCGCGCCTCATCGCTGGTCGTGCCGAAAGCGGTGAGAATGACGAATTCATCGCCTCCCAACCGCGCGACGAGATCACCGGTCCGGGCCGATTGTTGTAGAATGCGGGAGACGTCTTTGAGAACGCGGTCACCTTCCGCATGACCGAAAAGATCGTTGACAGCTTTGAAGCGGTCGAGATCCAGCGCCAGCAGCGCGAACTGATCGCTGTTCTTAGCCACGGTGATGTGGTTGTTCAGCCGTTCCTGAAACATCGTGCGGTTGGCAAGCCCGGTCAGCATATCGTGGCGGGCGAGATATTCGACTTCTCGCTGCGCGCGACGTTTCTCGGTCAGATCACGCACCGCCATCACCTCACAGGGGCGACCGCGATATTCGATCGTGCGGACGGCCAACTCAAAGGTGCGCGACCTGTCGCCCCGGTTCGGCACGGCCTCAACGGCAGCGGCGCGGGAATGGTGGGCGGGCATTCCATCATCCGCATGCATGAGTTCCTCGGCATTGACGCCGATCAGCGAGGCTTCCGTGGCACCGAACAGACCAGCAAAGCGGCTGTTGACCTCGACGATGCGACCATCCTGAACCACGGCCAGACCATCGAGCGTGGCGCCGACGAGGCCTTTCAAGTCCACCAGATAGCGGTCGATCAATGCTGCGATGCCGGTTGCGGCAAGCACCAGGAATGTCACGCCGCTGATGGATGCCATCAGAAGTGCGCGATCCGTCCCATCTATGTGTGGGCCCGCGATGCTGGGGTCGGGAATGAGGATGGTCGAGGATATGCCGGTGAAATGCAGCGTTAGCACACCCAAAATGGCGGCGCAGGCCGACAGCGTCACACGCTTGTGGCCGCGCAAATGCCGGAAAAAGAAGAACGCCAGGCAAAACAGCGTTGCCGTGACAGCGGTGCCAACAAGAATGGGCGTCAAACGATATTCGATGGAAGCCGCGACCTGCATACCGGCCATGCCGATGAAGTGCATGGCCGCAACGGCGACAGTGATGGCAATGCCGGAGAGGACGACGGCGCCGGTTTTTTCCCAAAGGAATTGCAGGCTGAGCCAGAAGCCGAAAACGGCGACGATGGCAGACAGCGCCGTGAACGGAAAATCGAAACCGATGGGAACGCTGCCCTGATAGGCAAGCATGGCAATGAAATGCGTTGCCCAGACACTGAGACCGGATGCAAAGGCGGCCACAACGACCCAATAGGGCCTGCGCTTCAGGGGGCTCTCATCCGCTCGAAGAAGAAGGTGGTAGAAGGATAGCATTCCGAGAAGTGCAATCACGGCAGCCAGAACGACAATCCGTCGATCATGTTGTAACGCAACACATTCAAGTACGGCGAACACTGCGGAATACCCCCAAATAAAGTGCAACCATTATGCTTATTAGTACATTTAAATTTAGAAATTACTAATCCAAATTGTAGTGGATGGCCTAAACGCAAAGAAACTCGCTAAACGCGAGTTTCAATTTAGTGCAACTTATTTTCTGAAAGGTTTACTTCTCAGATTTCCGGGCAGCCACGTTCGTTTGCGAACGTAATGGTGTCGGAACCACGGCGTGTGTAGCCTTCGACAACGATGCGGCGCGGCGTTGCGCGAACGATCTGCGGATCACGAAGGCCGGAAGCGCGGGCTGCTGCACGGGCTTCGCGCTCGCTGCAACCACGCATTGGCGGGCCTCTACGGTCCATATCACGGTCGCGATCACGGATTACTGGACGCACGCCATCACGACCGATTCTCAATTCCATATCCTGCGCACTGGCAGTGCCTGTCATCGCAAAGCCCGAAACAGCCATAGTGACAGCGAGTCCAGCAATCTGAATAACCTTGAACATATTCCCTCCACGGTGCCTTACCGGCACACATCTATTTTCACGAAGTCATAACGCAGATGTGAGGGCCTTGTTCCCCTGCCGGTCACGGATAAGCGCCCGACCATGATGGCCGGGCTACGTTTTATGCAGCCACGTCTGCCGTGAAGGCGGACTGGATCAGCGTCTTGGTATAATCGGCTGTCGGATTGTTGAAGATCGCGTCGGTAGCGCCCTCCTCCATGATTTTCCCATCCTTCATGACAATGACGTAATCAGAGATCGCCTTGATGACTGAAAGGTCATGGCTGATGAAGATGTAGGACAGCCCATGCGTCTTTTGCAGCTCTCGCAGCAGATCGATGACCTGCCCCTGAACCGAACGGTCGAGCGCTGATGTCGGCTCATCGAGAACGACGACATCTGGCTTGAGAATGATCGCACGTGCGATGGCGATGCGTTGGCGCTGGCCACCGGAGAACTCGTGCGGATAGCGGTTGCGGGCAGCGGGATCGAGCCCGACTTCCGTCAGCGCCTCGATGGCGCGCGTGTCACGCTGCGCCCGGCTCAGTTCCGGTGCATGCACGAACAGGCCTTCGGTGATGATCTCTCCGACCGTCTGGCGCGGCGACAGCGAGCCGTAGGGGTCCTGAAACACCAGCTGAAGCTGACGACGCATGGGTCGCATGGCTTTTCTGCCGAGACTGGAAATATCCGTCTTGCCGAAGAACAAACGTCCGGTAGACGGCGTCAGCCGCAGAAGCGCACGACCCAGCGTGGATTTGCCCGAGCCGGATTCCCCGACGATACCAATCGTCTGGCCCTGGCGCAGATTGACATTGACGCCATCGACCGCGCGAAACGCGGTGGCTTTCGTGAACAGGCCACCCGGTATCTCGTAATCCACCGTCACGTTCTGGCCGGACAAAACCGTTGGCGCTTCCGGGCCGACAGGTGGCTTGTGACCGCTGGGCTCGGCATCCAGCAGCATTTTGGTGTAATCAGCCTGCGGACGCTCGAAGATGTCTTCCGTCGTTCCTGTCTCCACGATCTCACCGCGACGCATGACGGCAACGCGGTCGGCAAAGTGCCTGACGACGCCCAGATCGTGGGTGATTAGCACGATGGCCATGCCGAAACGCTGTTGCAGGGATTTCAGCAGATCGAGAATCTGGGCCTGAATGGTGACGTCGAGCGCGGTTGTCGGCTCGTCGGCAATCAAAAGGTCCGGCTCGTTGGCAAGCGCCATGGCAATCATCACGCGCTGGCGCTGGCCGCCGGAAAGCTCGTGCGGATAGCTGTCTATGCGCCTGCCCGGATCGGGAATGCCGACAAGCTGCATCAGTTCCAGAACCCGGGTTCTCGCCTCTGCCTTGGTGCATCCGCGGTGGTGAATGATGGGTTCGGCGATCTGCTTGCCGATCTTGTAGAGCGGATCCAGCGAGGTCATCGGTTCCTGAAAGATCATGGTGATCTTAGCGCCCCTGATGGCGTTCAGCTCATCGACCGGCAGTCCGATCAATTCACGTCCACGATATTTGGCTGAGCCCTGAACCTGGCCATTGGCGGCCAGCAGGCCCATGATGCCCATCATGGTCTGGCTTTTGCCGGAACCGGATTCCCCGACTACGGCCAGTGTTTCACCCGGCTTCACATCGAGATCGATGCCTTTCACGGCGCTCACGGCACCATCCGGCGTCGTGAAATCGACTTTAAGTCCACGCACGGAAAGAATGGTTTCAGATGTCGTATTCATATCAACGATCCTTGGGATCGAGCGCGTCACGCAACCCGTCACCCACAAAGTTCAAAGAAAACAGCGTCAGCACGAAGAATGTCGCCGGGAATATCAGCAGCCACGGGGCCGACTGCATATTGCTGGCACCTTCGGAAATCAGCGCGCCCCAGCTGGTCAAAGGTGCCTGAACACCGAGGCCTAGGAAGGACAGGAAGCTTTCCAGCAGGATGACCTTCGGCACCACGACGGTCACAAACACGACGACCGGACCGATGGTGTTGGGGATGATGTGACGGCGGATGATCTGCCAGTCCGTGAGGCCCAGCGCCTGTGCGGCCCCCACGAACTCGCGTCGCTTCAAAGCCAACGTCTGTCCACGCACGATACGCGCCATGTCCAGCCATTCCACCGCTCCGATGACGAGGAAGATGAGAATGAAACTTCGCCCAAAGAACACGACGAGCACGACGACGAGAAACACAAAGGGCAGCGAATAGAGGATTTCCACGAAACGCATCATCGCATTGTCGACACGCCCGCCAATGTAACCGGCTGTTGCGCCATAAACGACGCCGATGCCGAGCGAGACGAGGCTGGCGAGAACGCCGACCGCGATCGAGATCTGGCCGCCTAGCATGACGCGCACGAGAAGATCACGACCATTGCTATCGGTGCCGAAGAAGAAATATTCGCGGTTCACATCGCCTTCGATTTTCAGCGTGCGACCATCGTCTTCAGCAGCGACGACCTTGGTGTTTTCGAATTCGTTGGCACGATCGAAATAACGCGTCGTACGCGGATCGATCTGGCTGGCGGAGGTAACGGTTGCCGTAAATTTCTGGCCTTCAACCGCGAATTCCTTGAGATCGACGCGTGCGCGACCGGCAACACCTTCCATAACGCCCTGAAGACTATCTGCATCGGGCCGGGCATCAAGACTAGGCGCAACGGAAACGTAGGACGAAAACACCTGATCATAGGTGTGCGTGAGGAAATGCGGCCCCAGAAACGAGAATAGCGTGATCAAAACCAGCATGACCGAACCAGCCATGGCCGCTTTATTGCGGCGGAAGCGCATAGTCGCGAGCTGGAAGAGGCTTCGGCTTTTCACCGAAGGAGAAACGGCTGATGTGCCGGGGATATCAGTCATGTCTGACCCTCGGATCAAGAAGGCCGTACAGAATATCGACCACAAGATTGAAAACGATGACGAAGAGCGCGATGAGAACGACGGTTCCCATGACAAGCGTATAGTCACGATTGATGGCGCCAAGAACGAAATAGCGACCGACACCGGGAATGGTGAAAATCGTTTCGATGACGGCGGAGCCGGTTAGAAGTGCGGCAGCGCAGGGCGCGAGATACGATACGACCGGCAGCATTGCCGCGCGCATGGCGTGGACGATGACGACGGTCCGGCTTGGAAGTCCATAAGCTTTTGCCGTACGAATATGGTCCATGCGCAGGGCTTCGATCATCGAACCGCGCGTGAGGCGGGCAATGACGGCGAGCTGCGGCAAGGCGAGCGCAATCATCGGCAGCAACAGATAGCGCAGCGAACCGTCACCCCAGCTTCCGGCGGGCAGAAGACCCAGAAGAACGGCAAAGACTAGCGTCAGCACGGGTGCCACGACGAAGTTCGGAACTGTAACGCCGACTGTCGACACAGACATCAGAGAAAAGTCGAACAGGCTGTTCTGCCGCAATGCCGCAAACGTACCAGCCAAGACGCCGCCGATCAAAGCCAGCAGTAACGCGTAGAAACCAAGCTCAAGCGAATAGGGCAGACCCTTGCCAATCAGCTGGGCAACGGTGTTGTCTTTGTAAATGTAACTGGGGCCGAAGTCGCCGGTGACGGCATTTTTCATGTAGATCAGATACTGACGCCACAATGGTTCATCCAGATGATAGGTTCTCATCAGGTTTTCCATGGTCTGCGGTGGCAGCGGACGTTCAAGGTTGAACGGGCCGCCGGGTGCAAATCGCATCAGAAAAAAAGAAATCGTGACGACGATAAACAGCGTCGGCACGGCGCTCGCCAAACGGCGCAGGACAAAAGATATCATAATGTTTCAGGCTCCGGCATGGCACGGCGGCTTAGCATATCGCGACCTTATCATCGCGTTTACGCTTTCGCCCGTTCTTTCAGCATGTCGCGCAAAAGCCTAGAGCCGTTGCGCGACATGTTTCAAAACCACCGTGGCAGCACTGCTTATTCGGAAACGCTCAGGAAGCGGCTGAGGTGTTCGTTGGCCGCATTGTCTTCCCAACCCTTGACGCGGTTGGATACCAGCCAGAGATCGGCCTGCGTTAGCAGCGGCGCAACCGGCTGCTCCTTCATCAGGATGGCTTCAGCATCATGCAGCAGCTTGGAACGCGCAGCAGGGTCTTTCTCATCATAAGACTTCTTCATCAGCGCATCGAATTCAGCATTGTTGAACTTCGAATAGTTGAACGTCGTGTTGGACGAGACAGACAGGTTAAGGAAGTTTTCGGCATCAGCATAGTCAGCAACCCAGCCAGCGCGCGCGACATTGTACTTGCCGCCTTCCTGCAGGTAACCGTAGTGCGAGGCGACATCGAGATTCACCAGTGAAACATTCGCGCCGAACGTGGTTTTCCACATGTCCGCAATGGCGGTGGCGACACGCTCATGGTTAGGGTTGGTGTTGTAGCGGATTTCGATGGATAGAGGCTTAGCACCTTCACCGTAACCGGCTTCCTTCATCAGCTTGAGCGCTTCATCTTCACGATCTAGCTGCGACATGGCGGCGAAATCGGCCTTTGCCGGTTCGCCATAGCTGTCCATGCCGGGCGGAACCATGGAGTAAGCAGGAACCTGCGAGCCGCTGTAGATTTCCTTAGCCAGGAAGTCGCGGTCTACCGACATGGAGAGAGCCCGGCGGACGCGAACGTCGCTATAAGGCGCTTCGCGCGTGTCGAAGGTGTAATAATAGGTCGCAAGCGTCGGAGAGACGTGCACCTGTTCACCATAGGACTTCTTCAAACGCTCCAGCTGGTCTGCGGAGAAGTTGAACGCAAGGTCCATTTCTTTGGCTTCAAAGCGACGAACGGATGCAGCCTGGTCATCGATTGGGTAGAAGATCACCTTATCGATCTTGGTGTTGGCGGCATCCCAGTGGTTAGGGTTCTTGACGACAATCAGGCTGTCGTTGGGAACATGGGACTGCAACGTATAGGCACCGTTAGAAACCATGACGCCGGGCTTGACGAAGTCAGCACCGTTCTTCTCGACGCTTGCTTTGGAAACAGGGAGCGCTGTCTGGTGTGCGAGCAGCTCCAGAAAGAATGGGGTCGGGCGCTCGAGCGTGATTTCCAGCGTCTTTTCGTCGACGGCCTTTATGCCGAGATCATCTAGCTTGCCTTCGCCCTTGTTGAGCTTTTCGGCATTTTTGATGGGGTAAAGAATATTGGCGTATTTCGCGGCGGTCTTCGGGTCTTCGACGCGCTTGAAGGAGAATACGAAGTCCTCTGCGGTAACAGGCGAACCGTCCGACCACTTGGCGTCGGCGCGAATTTTGAATGTGTATACGGTGCCGTCGTCAGACAGCGTCCAGCTTTCGGCTGCACCAGGAACGATCTTACCGGCGGCATCATAAATGGTCAGACCTTCATAAAGGTCCTTCAGGATGAAGGCTTCAATGTTGATCGAGGTCTGTGCCTGATCGAGGGTTTGTGGTTCCCCGGCGTTACCACGGTGCAGGACCGTTTCCGCAAGAGCTGAACTGGCGCCAATCAGAAGCGAGCCTAGCAGGATTGCGGCACGCGTTGTTGTTTTTATAGAATTCATTTTTTTAATTTCCCCATAAAGTGTGAGAACGCGCAAACAAGGACAAAATGCGCCGGGGCGCAACCCCAATATTTATCAGGCGGACAAAATGGAGCATTCACAAGCGCGTCGATTGTGGAAAACCTTGCTCCTATGCGCGAGTCAGCGCACTTTCGTTTCTCAAAAAAATGAAATATAACGAAAGTCCACAGATATTGACGGGTAGAAGCTTCCATGTTTTTCTCATCGCGCCAGATTGATATCATCGAACTTGCGAAATCCGAAGGCAAGGTCAGCGTGGATGATCTCGCCTCGCGATTTTCAGTCACTGCACAGACGATCCGCAAGGATCTGAACGATCTGTGCGAGGCCCGCGCACTGACGCGAATCCATGGCGGCGCGATCTTTCCCAGCAGCACCGAAAACGTGAAATATGAAGCCAGACGCTCGATTGCCGCGACGGAAAAACAGGCGATAGGTCGCGCTGCAGCCGGGCTCATTCCCCATAAATCGTCACTCTTCATCAACATCGGCACAACGACTGAAGCCGTCGGTGAGGCGCTGGTAGATCATCAGGAACTGATGGTAATTACCAACAATATCAATGTTGCCAACAGGTTACGGATATTTCCCGGTATTGAGGTCGTCATTGCCGGTGGTGTGGTGCGCGGTACCGATGGCGGCATTGTCGGTGAAGCTGCCGTGGACTTCATCCGCCAGTTCAAGGTGGACTATGCGGTGATTGGTGTCTCGGCCATCGACAAGGACGGCGCGCTGCTGGACTATGACTTTCGCGAAGTGAAGGTGGCGCAGGCCATCATCGCCAATGCACGGCATGTCATTCTCGTCTCCGACTCCAGTAAATTCGACCGCACGGCACCGGTGAGAATAGGTCATCTCTCGCAAGTCCACACCTTCATTACGGACCACTGTCCGCTTCCATCAGTCAAAGCCATCTGCAAGGAAAACGACGTTCGGCTGATCGAAACCGAACGTTTACAGCCTGAAAATTGAAACGATTAACATTCGTTTGACATTCACTTTATTTTCATTTTAACTCGCCCCAATTTCGAATTCCAACAATAAGCGGCGGAATGTCGCGTCAGGGAGAGACAAGGTGAGTGAGCAGGCGGTCCGCGATATTTTCGTGATCGGTGGTGGCATCAACGGCTGCGGTATAGCCCGTGATGCTGCCGGTCGCGGCTATTCGGTGACCCTTGCCGAGATGAACGATTTCGCCTCCGGCACCTCGTCTGGCGCAACCAAGCTCATCCATGGTGGCCTTCGCTATCTCGAACATTATGAGTTCCGCCTTGTGCGTGAAGCTCTGATGGAACGCGAAGTGCTCTGGGCCATGGCACCGCACATCATCTGGCCGATGCGCTTCGTTCTACCGTTCCACAAGGGCGGCATCCGCCCGGCTTGGCTCATCCGCCTTGGGCTGTTCCTCTACGATCATCTTGGTGGCCGCAAGCTTCTGCCCGCCACGAAATCCCTCGACATGCGCCGCGACCCCGCTGGCAAGCCGTTGAAGCCACTGTTCACCAAGGCATTCGAATATTCGGACGGCTGGGTGGATGATGCACGTCTCGTGGTGCTGAATGCGCGGGATGCCGCCGACAAAGGTGCCGACATCATGAGCCGCGCGAAGGTGGTTTCGGTTCGTCGCGAAGGCGGGCTTTGGAATGTTGATGTGAAGGAAAATGCGACCGGTGTGGTCAAGACCGTGCAGGCGCGTATGCTGGTCAACGCCTCCGGCCCATGGGTCGACAATGTGCTGTCCAATGCGGCAGGCAAGAACCAGGTGCACAATGTGCGCCTCGTTCAGGGCAGCCACATCATCGTGAAAAAGAAGTTCAACGATGTCAGGGCCTATTTCTTCCAGAACCCTGACAACCGCATCATTTTTGCCATTCCCTATGAGACGGATTTCACGCTGATTGGTACCACCGACCGGGATTACACGGGTGACCCGGCGGATGTGAAGATCAGCGGCGAAGAAACGGATTACCTCTGCAACGCCGCCAGTGAATATTTCGCTGAACCGGTAAAGAAAGACGATATCGTCTGGACCTATTCGGCGGTGCGCCCGCTGTTTGACGATGGCGCGTCCAGTGCGCAGGAAGCCACGCGCGACTATGTGCTGAAACTTGAGGATGCGTCCGGAGAAGCGCCTTTGCTGAACGTCTTCGGCGGCAAGCTGACGACCTATCGGCGCCTGGCGGAACATGCCCTTGAGAAAGTGGCGGAAGCTATTGGCGACAAGGGCAAGCCATGGACGGCGAAAAGCTCGCTTCCGGGCGGTGACTTCGCTGCCACCGGCTACGAGGCCGAAGTTAAAAAGCTCAACACAAAATATAGCTTTCTATCCGAGCGTCAGGCGCGCAGACTGGTTCGCCTCTACGGAACGAAAGCAAACGCTATTCTCGGTGATGCGACCAGCATGGAGGCGCTGGGTCAGCATTTCGGAGGTGATCTTTACGAGCGCGAAGTCGAATGGCTAATGCGCCAGGAATGGGCCAGAACCAGCGACGACGTGCTGTGGCGCAGAACCAAGCAGGGCCTGCATTTTTCCAAGGAAGAAGCAGCCACACTCGACAGTTACATGGCGTCTATCGCGGCATGATGAGCGCCCGAAAGGGCGTAAAAGACCGATATTGAAGCAGATATCTTGCAGGTTGGGAGGCCTCGGGACAGCATGCTGGAATTACGCAACATTGCCAAGATGGTGGGTGGTGAATACCATATCTACCCAACCAATCTGACCCTCAAGCGGGGCACGCTCAACGTGCTGCTGGGGCCGACGCTGTCTGGAAAAACATCGCTGATGCGGCTGATGGCCGGTCTGGACAAACCGACCGAGGGCCAGTTGCTGTTCGATGGGACGGATGTCACCGGCAAGCGCGTGCAAGACCGCAGCGTGGCCATGGTCTATCAGCAATTCATCAATTATCCCGCTCTCACCGTCTACGAAAACATCGCCTCCCCCATGCGGATCGCCAAGAAGGACAAGGCAACGATAGACCGTGAAGTGCGGCGCGCTGCCGATCTTCTTCGGCTCACGCCCTATCTCGACCGCACACCGCTCAACCTTTCCGGCGGGCAGCAGCAGCGCACGGCGCTTGCCCGTGCCATCGTCAAAAATGCCAGCCTCGTGTTGCTGGATGAGCCGCTTGCCAACCTCGACTACAAGCTGCGCGAAGAATTGCGCGAAGAGTTGCCGAAGATTTTCGCTCAATCCGGCGCGATCTTCGTTTACGCCACGACCGAGCCATCCGAAGCCCTGCTTCTGGGCGGCAATACGGCCACCATGCATCAGGGGCATATCGCCCAATATGGCAGCACGATTGATCTTTACAGAAACCCTGTCGATCTCGTGTCGGCAAAGACCTTCGCTGATCCGCCCCTCAATATCATCGCGCTCACCCGCTCCGGCCCTTCGTTTCTGCACAATGGTCAGCCTGTTTTCGACGTGCCAGCGCACCTCTCAGGCGTTGCAGACGGCCCTGTGACGGTGGCGTTCCACCCGCACCATCTATACCCGACGCCCACCCATAGTGGCGCGGTGAAGCTCGGCGCGAAGACGCTGATCTCCGAGATCGCGGGTTCCGAAAGCTTCATTCACGTCGATTTCGCCGGCAATCGCTGGGTCATGCTGACGCGCGGCATTCTGGATATCGAGCCCGACCGCCAGATCGATATCTATCTGGATACACGCCATCTGATGGCGTTCGATGCGAATGGCCGCTCGCTTGCCACCCCGCAACAAGCAGCCGCGTGAGGAGAAGAGACCATGGCACGCATCAGTCTCGACCACATCCGCCACGCCTACAATGCCAAAGCCAGGGCGGCCAATGATTACGCCCTGAAAGAAGTGAATTACGAGTGGAGCGATGGCGGTGCCTACGCGCTGCTCGGGCCATCCGGCTGCGGCAAGACCACCCTGCTCAACATCATTTCCGGCCTCATCAATCCGTCCGATGGCCGCATTCTGTTCGATGGCAAGGACGTGACGAACCTGCCGACGGAGCAGCGCAACATCGCACAAGTGTTCCAGTTTCCAGTCATTTACGACACGATGACCGTCTACGACAATCTGGCTTTCCCGCTGCGCAATCGCGGTGTTTCGGAGCCGGATGTTGACAGGCGCGTCAATGAAATTCTTGAGATGATCGATCTCTCATCCTGGGCCAAGCGCCGCGCGCATCGGCTGACAGCGGACCAGAAGCAGAAGATTTCGCTGGGTCGCGGTCTCGTGCGCAACGACGTCAACGCCATCCTCTTCGATGAGCCGCTGACGGTCATCGACCCGCACATGAAGTGGGTGCTGCGCTCGCAATTGAAGCGCCTCCACAAACAATTCGGCTTTACCATGGTCTATGTCACGCATGACCAGACCGAGGCCATGACCTTCGCGGACAAGGTGGTCGTGATGTATGACGGCCAGATCGTGCAGATCGGCACGCCCGCCGAACTGTTCGAGCGGCCAAGCCACACCTTCGTCGGTTATTTCATCGGCTCGCCCGGCATGAATTTCATGCCGGTTTCACTGGATGGCGCACAGGCGAAAATAGGCGATCAACATGTCTTGCTTGACGCGGCACCAAATGTTGAGACCGGCGCAAAAACCGAACTCGGCATTCGCCCGGAGTTCATCTCGCTCGGTCGAGAGGGGATGCCTGTTACCATCAGCAAGGTCGAGGATATCGGCCGCCAGAAGATCGTTCGCGCCAGCTTTGCCGGTCATCCGCTGACCGTGGTGGTGCCTGAAGATGGTGACATTCCGTCTGAACCCCGCGTCACTTTCGATCCCAAGGCTATCGGCATTTACGCCGATAGCTGGCGCGTTGGCACGGGAGCTTGAGCCATGGAAAAGACGTTCAACAACAAGGCTTGGTTTCTGGTCATCCCGGTTCTGATCCTGGTCGCATTTTCCGCCGTCATCCCACTGATGACGGTCGTCAACTACTCGGTTCAGGATACATTCGGCAACAACCAGTTCTTCTGGGCCGGAACCGACTGGTTCGTGCAGATGCTGCATTCGCCCCGCTTCTGGGATGCGCTGATGCGCAACCTGATTTTCTCGATGGTCATTCTGGCGATCCAGATTCCGCTCGGCATTCTCATTGCGCTCAACATGCCGAAAACAGGTTTCGGCGTGCCGGTCTGCCTCGTCCTCATGGCGCTGCCGCTTCTCATTCCGTGGAATGTGGTGGGCACTATCTGGCAGGTTTTCGGGCGCGTCGATATCGGCTTCCTTGGCCATTACCTGTCCATGCTCGGCATCGACTACAACTACACGCAGGATCCGGTCGATGCCTGGGTAACCGTCATCATCATGGATGTCTGGCACTGGACGAGCCTTGTCGTGCTGCTGTGCTATGCCGGTCTCGTATCGATTCCCGACGCCTATTATCAGGCGGCCCGCATTGATGGAGCATCGCGCTGGTCGGTGTTCCGCTATATCCAGTTGCCGAAAATGAAGCGCGTGCTGCTCATCGCCGTACTGCTGCGCTTCATGGACAGCTTCATGATCTACACCGAACCCTTCGTGGTGACCGGCGGCGGCCCCGGCAATTCCACCACCTTCCTGTCCATCGACCTCGTGAAGATGGCAGTCGGCCAGTTCGATCTCGGGCCAGCGGCGGCGATGTCGATCATCTACTTCCTGATCATCCTTGCTCTGTCTTGGATTTTCTACACCGTCATGACCAACAGCGACGAACAGGCTTGAGAAAGGAGAACACCATGAGCAATTCCAAATCCATCACCCGCTTCTCCTTTCTCATCCCGACGATTTACATCGTCTTCCTGTTGCTGCCAATCTACTGGCTCGTAAATATGAGCTTCAAGGAAAACGGTGAAATTCTCGGTGCCTTCTCGCTCTGGCCGCAGAACCCGACGCTTCGCAACTACACTATTATCTTCACCGATCCCGCTTGGTACAACGGCTACATCAACTCCATCATCTATGTGGTGATGAACACGGTGATTTCGGTCGCCGCTGCCCTGCCTGCCGCCTACGCGTTTTCGCGCTACCGCTTTCTGGGCGACAAGCACCTGTTCTTCTGGCTGCTGACCAACCGCATGGCACCCCCTTCCGTCTTCGCCCTGCCCTTCTTTCAGCTCTATTCCGCTTTCGGCTTGATCGACACGCATATTGCGGTCGCGATTGCCCACTGCCTATTCAACGTTCCCCTGGCAGTGTGGATTCTCGAAGGCTTCATGTCAGGCGTTCCCAAGGAAATCGATGAAACCGCCTATATCGACGGCTACTCCTTCCCGCGCTTTTTCGTGAAGATCTTCATGCCCCTGATTGCCAGCGGCATTGGTGTCGCAGCCTTCTTCTGCTTCATGTTCTCGTGGGTGGAACTGCTGCTGGCCAGAACGCTGACGACAACCGCCGCCAAACCGATTGCCGCCACCATGACCCGCACTGTTTCTGCCTCCGGCATGGACTGGGGCGTGCTGGCCGCCGCCGGTGTGCTGACCATCATACCCGGCGCTCTCGTCATCTATTTCGTCCGAAACTACATCGCCAAGGGCTTTGCCCTCGGCCGCGTCTAAGAAAGGAGAAGGTCGATGAATTTTTCCTGGATGGCATGGACGTTGCCTACGGCGCTGTTCTTTCTGACCATATTGCTGCTGCTGATCGGCATGGCGGTTTGGGAATATGTCTCGCCCGGCGGCAATCCGCGCGTTGGGATCTTACGCTTCGAGACGACACGTGGCGACAGGCTGTTCGTGTCACTGCTCGGCTCCGCATTCATTCACCTCGGTTGGCTCGGCCTCGTCGGCCCCGGCCTTTGGTGGGCACTGGCTCTTTCGGTTGTCTATGCGATTGGCGTGTTCCGCTTCGTTTAGTTCAACCGACGGGAATACCGGGAGGGAGGACCGCCCGGATATGGACTGCAAGCAATCGTAAACATTGGGAGGATGATCATGCGAGCGCATCTATTAGCAACCACGGCAGCGGCGCTGCTGGCACTGACCGGCGTGGCAAACGCCGGAATGAACGAGGCCAAGACCTTTCTGGACAAGGAAATCGGCGATCTCTCAAGCTTGAGCCGCGCCGAACAGGAAAAGGAAATGCAGTGGTTCATCGATGCCGCAAAGCCTTTTGCTGGCATGGATATCAAGGTCGTCTCGGAAACGCTGACCACGCATGAATACGAATCCAAGGTGCTGGCCAAGGCATTTTCGGAAATCACCGGCATCAAGCTGACCCACGACCTCATCGGTGAAGGTGACGTGGTGGAAAAGCTGCAGACGCAGATGCAGTCTGGCGAAAATATCTATGACGCCTTCGTCAACGACAGCGACCTGATCGGCACACACTGGCGTTATCAGCAGGCCCGAAACCTGACCGACTGGATGGCCAACGAAGGCAAGGACGTGACCAATCCCGGCCTCGACCTGAAGGATTTCATCGGTACGAAATTCACGACAGCACCTGACGGCAAGCTCTACCAGCTGCCCGACCAGCAATTCGCCAACCTCTACTGGTTCCGGTATGACTGGTTCAACGACGAAAAGAACAAGGCAGATTTCAAGGCGAAATATGGCTACGATCTCGGCGTTCCCGTCAACTGGTCAGCCTATGAAGACATCGCCGCCTTCTTCACCGGTCGCGAAATCAACGGCAAAAAAGTCTATGGCCATATGGATTATGGCAAGAAAGACCCGTCGCTCGGCTGGCGCTTCACCGATGCGTGGCTGTCCATGGCTGGCAACGGCGACAAGGGCCTGCCGAACGGCCTGCCCGTCGATGAATGGGGCATCAAGGTCAATGAAAAATCGCAACCCGTCGGCTCTTGTGTCGCGCGCGGTGGTGATACCAACGGACCTGCCTCTGTCTACGCGATCCAGAAATACCTCGACTGGTTGAAGGCCTATGCGCCTCCAGCAGCTGCGGGCATGAACTTCTCTGAATCCGGCCCCGTTCCGGCGCAGGGCGAAGTCGCGCAGCAGATTTTCTGGTACACGGCGTTTACGGCTGATGCAGTCAAGAAGGGCTTGCCCGTCGTCAACGAGGACGGCACGCCGAAATGGCGCATGGCTCCTTCCCCGCATGGCGTCTACTGGAAGGATGGCATGAAGCTCGGCTATCAGGACGTGGGTTCCTGGACGCTGATGAAATCCACCCCCGACGACCGCGCCAAGGCTGCATGGCTCTACGCGCAGTTCGTGACATCGAAGACCGTTGATGTGAAGAAAAGCCATGTCGGCCTGACCCTCATCCGCGACTCCTCGATCAACCACGAAAGCTTTACCAAGCGCGCCAAGGACCTCGGCGGCCTGATCGAGTTCTACCGTTCGCCAGCGCGCGTTCAGTGGTCTCCAACCGGCACCAACGTTCCTGACTATCCAAAGCTAGCACAGCTGTGGTGGCAGGCCGTGGGCGATGCATCCTCCGGCGCAAAGACCGCGCAAGAAGCGATGGACTCGCTGTGCGCCGAACAGGAAAAGGTCATGCAACGTCTGGAACGCGCAGGCGTTCAGGGCGAAATCGGACCGAAGCTGGCTGAAGAGCACGATCTGGAATACTGGAACAAGGACGCCGTTTCCAAGGGCCACCTTGCGCCGCAGTTGAAGATCGCGGAAGAAAAAGAAAAGCCGATGACCGTGAACTATGATGAGTTGGTCAAGAGCTGGCAGAAGTAATTCTGCGGAATTGAAAGCATGCCGGAGGCAGTTCGCTGCCTCCGTTTTTTTTGTGGCACCACCCCCGCGTTCGTCACCCTTGGGCCTGTCCCGAGGGTCTACTGCCGCTCAAGCAGGCTTCGACGCGGGCTTGTGCCAGAAACGGAAAAAGCCGGAGGCGAATTCATCGCTTCCGGCTTTTTTGGTTTTCTTATCTGCTTCGAGAGCCCACTACCGTCGCGAAAGACGGACCTTCGCAGATGCTCGGGACGAGCCCGAGCATGACGATTGAGAGGCTTAAGCCTCCCTCAACCGCTTAGGAAACAACCGGGTCGAGTTCACCCGACGCATACCGCTTCGCCATATCCCGCAGCGGAATAGGCGTGATCTTCGACGCCTGTCCAGCCGTCCAGAATAACTCGAAGCGTTCCTTACAGAGCTTCGTCATAGCCTCGCGCGCGGGCTTCAGATATTTGCGCAGATCGAATTCCGCCGGATCTTCCGCCATAACCTTGCGGATTTGGCCGGTGATGGCCATGCGGCAGTCGGTGTCGATGTTGATCTTGCGAACGCCGTTCTTGATACCGCGCTGGATTTCCTCGATCGGCACGCCCCAGGTCGGCTTGATGGCGCCACCATAGGCATTGATAATGTCCTGCAAATCCTGCGGCACCGTGGATGATCCGTGCATGACGAGGTGCGTGTTGGGCAGCTTGTTATGGATTTCCTCGATGACGTTCATGGCCAGCACGGAACCGTCAGGTCTGCGGGTGAACTTGTAAGCACCGTGGCTTGTGCCCATGGCGACGGCCAGCGCATCGACTTTGGTTTCCTGCACGAATTTAACGGCTTCATCCGGGTCGGTCAGCAATTGATCGTGCGAGAGAACACCTTCGGCACCGTGGCCGTCTTCCGCCTCGCCCATGCCGGTTTCCAGCGAGCCGAGAACACCGAGTTCACCCTCGACGGAAATGCCGCCGTAATGCGCCATGGTCGTGACCTGGCGCGTGACGTCCACGTTGTAATCCCAATCGCCGGGGGTCTTCCCGTCAGCCTTCAGCGAGCCATCCATCATGACGGATGTGAAGCCTGCCTGCATGGCCGTCATGCAGCTTGCCGCCTCATTGCCATGGTCCAGATGGACGCAGACGGGAATATGCGGGTAGATTTCAACCACCGCATCCATCATGTGCTTGAGCATGATGTCGTTTGCATAAGCACGTGCGCCGCGCGATGCCTGCATAATGACGGGCGAATTCGTCGCATCCGCCGCTTCCATGATTGCCAGCGCCTGTTCCATATTGTTGATGTTGAAAGCAGGCACGCCATAGCCGTGTTCGGCTGCGTGATCGAGCAATTGGCGGAGCGTAATTCGTGCCAAGGTATTTCCTCCTCGTTAATGTTTACCGTCGTTATCGATGACCTCTACAGAGCAGATGATCGATTTCTCATCACGGGAAACACTATTGTCTTGAAGGAGATAACTATCCAAGCCTTTTTTGGCGTCAAGGATTTTTCAAACGATTTGGATCGAATCTTTTTTGTGTGGCACCTCAAAACAGGCTGTTAGAGGGGGCGAATTGCCGCCCGGCGACACCGACTCGACACTCTCACTTGCGGATAAGCGGCGAAACTATACCGCCCTATTGGCGAGGTCTGAACAGACTGTTCACAATCTTGGCCGGACATTCCCCGATTTGCACACTATATGTCTGGCAACGAAACATATGCAATTCAGGTGAATATCATGAAGAAGATTGGCTTTCTGTCTTTCGGTCACTGGAGCCCAGGCGCGCATTCGCAGGCGCGCACCGCCAAGGACGTGCTGAAACAATCCATCGAACTTGCTGTGGCCGCAGAAGAGATCGGCGTCGATGGCGCGTATTTCCGCGTCCACCACTTTGCCCGTCAGCTTGCCTCGCCCTTTCCGCTGCTGGCAGCCGTTGGCGCCCGGACGAAGACCATCGAAATCGGCACCGGCGTGATCGACATGCGCTACGAAAACCCGCTCTACATGGCTGAAGATGCGGGCTCTGCGGACCTGATTTCGGACGGTCGTCTGCAACTGGGTATCAGCCGCGGTTCGCCGGAACAGGTCATCGAAGGCTGGCGCTATTTCGGCTTTCAACCGAAGGAAGGCACGAGTGATGCCGATATGGGCCGCCACAATGCCGAGGTGTTTCTGGAGGTGCTGAAAGGCGAAGGCTTTGCCGAGCCCAATCCACGCCCGATGTTTCCCAATCCGCCCGGTCTGCTCCGTCTTGAGCCGCATTCGGAAGGTTTGCGCGACCGCATCTGGTGGGGTGCGAGTTCCAACGCGACCGCGATATGGGCGGCCAAGCTGGGCATGAACCTGCAAAGCTCGACGCTGAAGAACGATGAGACGGGCGAGCCCTTTCACGTCCAGCAAGCGGCGCAAATCCGCGCTTACCGCGAGGCATGGAAGGAAGCGGGCCACACCCGCACTCCGCGCGTCTCCGTCAGCCGCAGCATTTTTGCGCTGGTGGATGACCGTGACCGCGCCTATTTCGGCGGTGGCAGTAAGGAAAGCGACAGCATCGGATACATCGACGCGTCAACCCGCGCCATATTCGGTCGGTCATATGCCGCTGAGCCGGATGCGCTGATCAAGGAACTGGCGCAGGACGAGGCCGTGGCCGAAGCCGATACATTGCTGCTGACGATCCCCAACCAGCTGGGCGTCGACTACAATGTCCATGTGCTCGATTCCATTTTGAAATATGTCGCGCCAGAACTTGGCTGGCGCTGATCCATTGGGCCCACGCTGCATCCCTGCAGCGTGGGCCATTTTCTATCAGTTGACGTCCATGACCAGACCCTTGGTCAGCTCCAGCGCCTGCCGTTCGAAAAGGCCGCGATAGATGCCGCCCTTCTTTTGGATGAGGCTGACATGCGTTCCTTCCTCGGCAATCTCGCCATGATCGAACACCAGCAGCCGGTCCAGCGAGCGAACCGTCGACAGGCGGTGCGCCACGACCAGCGTCGTGCGGCCTTGCATCAGACGTTCCATCGCAGTCTGGATCAGCATCTCCGATTCCGAATCCAGGCTCGATGTTGCCTCATCGAGGATGAGGATGGGTGCATCCGCCAGAAAAGCGCGGGCAATGGCAATACGCTGGCGCTCGCCACCGGAAAGCTTGATGCCGCGTTCCCCCACCAGCGTGCCATACCCCTTGGGCAGCGCCGAGATGAAGCCATGCGCGCTGGCAAGCTGTGCCGCATGCTCGATCTGCCGCTGCGTCGCGTTGGGTCGCGCATAGGCAATGTTTTCGGCCAGCGACCGATGAAACAGGATCGGCTCCTGCTGGACAATGGCGATCTGCTGGCGCAACGATGCCTGCGACACCCTCGATATGTCCTGACCGTCGATGCTGATCGTGCCATGGCTGACATCATGAAGCCGCTGAATGAGCTTGATGAATGTCGTCTTGCCCGAACCGGAATGCCCGACCAGACCCACGCGCTCGCCCGGCTTGATGGTGACGGAGAAGTCTTTGTAGAGCGGCGCGAGATGCTTGCCGTAATGGAAGCTTACCCGATCGAACTCGATCTTCCCCTCATTGATCACAAGCGTTTTCGCGTCGGGCACGTCTTCAATGCCCAGCGGCTGCGAATGGATGGAGACGAGTTCCTCCATGTCATTCACCGAACGCTGCAAGTTACGGATGTGCATGCCGATTTCACGCAAATATCCTTGCAGGATGAAGAACGCCGTCAGCACGAAGGTGATATCACCCGCATTGGCGTTACCGCTCGCCCACAGCATCAATGCAAGCCCGATCACGCCTGCGCGCATGACGCTCAGCAGGCTGGCCTGAAGTGTGCCGTTGATGGTGCCCCGCGTCCATGTGCGGCGGGTCCGGTCCTTCCATTTGCTGACGACACGCGACAGGCGCTGGTCTTCCCGCTCCTCGGCTCCGAAGGCCTTGACGACAGCGTTGCATGTCACGGCATCGGCAAGCGCGCCACCCATGCGGGTGTCCCAGTTGTTGGCAAGACTGGCCATGGGCGCAACGTAGCCCAGTGCCATGCACACCGTGATGATGACAAACAGCAGCGAGCCAAGCCCGACCAGCAGACCCATCATTGGCCAGTACCACGTCATCAAGATCGTTGATCCGACCAGCATGATGATGGATGGAAACAGCGCTACGAAGACCGTATCGTTGAGAATATCCAGCGCCCACATGCCGCGCGTGACCTTACGCACAGTCGATCCGGCAAAGCTGTTGGCATGCCAGTCGGACGAGAAACGTTGGATACGATGAAACGAGTCGGCTGCGATATCGGTCATCGATCTCAGCGTGAAGCTGATGATGGTCATAAACGTCGCATGACGCAGGATCACCGCGAGCACGGCAAGGCTCATCAACCAGGCGAATGCCGAGAGCGCGCTGTTCCACGCCGCTGCGTCAGTGGCGCTGCCAGACACGACGGCATCGACCAAACGGCCCGCGAACATGGGTGTCAGCACATCGGCTAGCGTTGAAAACAGCACGGCGCAGAGCATGAAGGTCACACGGCCGGGCTGTTGACGCCAATGGGTCCAACAGAAGCGAAAAACGCTGCGAAACGCCTGACTACGGCGCATTTTCAAACCAAAAGACATGACTAGCTTCCGGCACTTGCCGGTCCCATAGATAGATTGAAAGAGGAAAATCGCGCGACGTGGCAGCGCGATAAAATTCAGGAAAAACTAGACGAAACCGGACCAGCCGGTCGTCACGCGATTGCCTCTCCGCACGGAAGAGAAACAGGCTCTTGATGAAAAGAGAAAGAGCGTCTCAGGCCAGATCGGCTGACGCCACCGGGGAGTTGGAAAAATATGCCATAAAATACCTCCCTCGTTAGGTTGATGCAGGCACTCTAGGAGAAGTGGCGGGGAACGCCAACCCTGTTTATAGGCCCCGCGCCAACTAAACCTCTAGGTGCGGCAGAGTTGCCACAATGATGTGCGAGCAATTGCGCGGAATCGACGTGTGAATGGTGACGCAAAACCATTCCCTCAGACGATGCGGACGAGGATTATGATCCTAGTCTGAGCCGTTTCGCTGGTCGTTTATCCGGTGACATAAGTCTTACAACACGTCAAACTCAGTGTCTAACCCTATGCTTGGAGCATGCCATGACGTTGCGTATCAACCAGACAGCCCCCGACTTCACTGCGGATACAACTCAGGGACCTATCAATTTCCATGAGTGGATCGGCGATAGTTGGGCTGTTCTGTTCTCTCACCCGAAGAACTTTACGCCCGTCTGCACGACGGAACTTGGCGCGATGGCGGGGCTGGATGGCGAATTCCAGAAGCGCAACGTCAAGGTTATCGGCATTTCGGTCGATCCGGTGGAAAGCCACTCCAAGTGGAAGCAGGACATCCAGACCGCCACGGGCTTCGAGGTTGCCTATCCGCTGATTGGCGATAAGGACCTCAAGGTCGCAAAGCTCTACGATATGCTGCCGGATGATGCGGGCGAAAGTTCCGAGGGACGTACCCCCGCCGATAACGCCACCGTGCGCTCGGTCTACGTCATCGGCCCCGACAAGAAGATCAAGCTGATCCTAACCTACCCGATGACGACAGGCCGCAACTTCGATGAAATCCTACGCACGATCGACTCGATCCAGCTGACAGCGAAGCATCAGGTGGCGACGCCCGCAAACTGGAAGCAGGGCGAGGATGTGATCATCACGGCGGCAGTTTCGAACGAGGATGCGATTACGCGGTTTGGTTCGTTCGATACGGTACTGCCGTATTTGCGAAAGACGAAGCAGCCGCAGGGTTGATGTGTCGGGGCGCACTCTGTTTTGTTTGGCGGGCGGCGTTTTACGCACGTTCGCCAAGCGGCAGGGTTGCGTCCCCTTCCGCCCCTCCTGCATAATCATTAGCTTGTCTAAGGATGGTGGATGAGGGTAACTGCGTTGCGTCCTGTTATCCACTCCATGTGATCTAGTCGCTAACCACACCCTCCGTCCTCATGCTGAGGTGCTTTGGCCAAAGGGCAAAGCCTCGAAGCATCCGCCGCGCACTCTGCGCTCTCGTCCCGCAACCCTCGTCCTTCGAGGCCCCTCAGTATGAGGGTTGCTACCGTTGCAGCCTGTCACGCAATTAATGCAACAGATCAAACAATTGCCGTCAGCCCGATCTCCCCCTTAAGGGGGAGATGCTTGGCAAGGCGGAGGGGATGAGCCGCGTGTGCTACCCTCACCCATTATCCCGCTGAAAAATCCAATCATGATCCGGGTGGTTCTTGAAACGCCATTTGCGCATCGGCCCTGCCATGACGTTGAGATAATACATCTCATAGCCATAGGGCGCACCGCAGGGGTGATGGCCCTTGGGCACCAGCACGACATCGCCATCCGAAACCGCCATGGTTTCATCCAGCGAGCCATCCTCCGTAAACACCCGCTGGAAGCCGAAGCCCTTGTTAGGGTTGAGGCGGTGGTAGTAGGTTTCTTCGAGATAGGTCATGTCGGGGAAATTGTCCTCGTCATGTCGGTGCGGCGGGTAGGACGACCAGTGGCCGGAGGGGGTGAAAACTTCTGTGACCAGCAGGCTATCGGCCACATCGCGGTCTTCCATGGCGATGGGGAAGATGTAGCGGGTGTTGGCGCCCTTGCCGCGTTCGCTGAGTGAAATGCCGGTGGGGCCGATGACCTGCGCTTGCCTGCCCGGCTTGGCGGGTGCGGTGCAGACGCCGATGGTGCAATCGCTCGTGGCTTTGACAGACCAAGACGAACCGGCGGGAATATAGACGCAATGCGGCGGCTTGCGCTCGAACACATTCATGCGGTCGCCAAGTTCGCCGAAGTTCTTGTCTTCGGACGAGACCTCCGCCTTGCCTTCCACCAGAACCAAAATGACTTCGGTATCCCCGGTTGCCTCGCTGGCGGTCTCGCCCGGTTTCAGCCGGTAGAGACCGAAACCGACATAGCCCCATTCCGCACTCTCAGGCGTGATATCATGGACCTTGCCAGACTGACCGGTCGGCTTGCGCAGCAGATTTGCCATCACTCATCTCCTCATTCAGGCTTTATCAAGCCCGGCTTCTCTGGCATATGCCCGAAGCGATTTAAGCCCGAGGCTCTGGTATTCGAAGGGATTGCGAACGTCTGGATCCTGCTCAGCCTCGATGACTAACCAGCCGCTGTAGCCATGCTCGGCAGCAATTTTCAGGACGGATGGAAAATCGACGCCGCCGTCCGTATCGCCAGGAACGGTGAACACGCCGCGGCGCACACCTTCAAGGAAGGATAGATTTTCGTTGCGCACCTGGGCTGCAATCTCAGGCCGGACGTTTTTCGCATGGATATGGCCGACGCGATCCATGTGCTTGCGCGCAAGACGTGCGGGATCACCACCGCCGAATAGCGTGTGACCGGTGTCCAGCAGCAGCTTGGTGTGCGGGCCGGTGGCTTCCATCAAGCGGTCGATCTCGTCTTCGCTCTCGATGATGGTGCCCATGTGGTGATGGTAAACCAGCGCAACGCCCTGTTCGGCGGCAAATGCCGCCAGCGCTTCCACGCCTTCACCGAAGTTTTTCCAGTCAGCATCGGCAAGCTTTGGACGGTCATTGACCGGCTTGCCGTCATCGCCGTGAATGGCGTTGGAGGTCTCGCAGACAATGATGACCTTTGAGCCCAAGGCTTTCAGAAGATCGAACGCGGGCTGCATGGCCGCCTTCTCGTCTTCGATGGAGTTGGTCAGAAGGTTGAGCGAATGCCAGCCCGAAACGAAGCGCAGGTTGCGGGGCTCGAGCACCGCCTTCAGCGCATCTGGCTGCTGCGGGAACTTGTGGCCTTTTTCGATGCCATCGAAACCGATTTTCGAGGTTTCATCCAGGCATTGCTCGAGGCTGATGTGCGCGCCCAGAGTGCGGTCGTCGTCATTGCTCCAGGCAATGGGGTTGGTGCCGTAAAGGATCATCTCACTGTCTTTCCTTCAACGCGGCTTCATAAGCGGCGCGTGCATTGTTGACTTCCGTTCGGTCTGACACTTCCGGCACCGCCACATCCCACCAGTACCCACCGGCATCCGGTGTCGGATAGGGGTCGGTATCGATGACGATGACGGTCGTGACCGTCGCTTCACGCGCCGCATTCAGTGCTGTTTCCAACTCCGCAACCGAGGACACCTTGTGGGCATCCGCGCCCATGCTGGCGGCGTGGGCGGTGAAATCGATGGCGATGGGGTTGGTGTGGTTGGTGTGGGCGTAGAGGTTGTTGAACTCCGCGCCGCCGGTGCCCATTTGCAGACGGTTGATGCAGCCGTAACCCCTGTTATCGGTAATCACGAGGGTAATTTTCACGCCCATGGCGACGGCGGTGGCAAGCTCCGAATTCATCATCATGTAGGAGCCGTCGCCGACCATGACGATCACGTCACGATGCGGCTCGGCCATCTTGATGCCAAGGCCACCGGCGATCTCGTAACCCATGCAGGAGAAGCCGTACTCCATGTGGTAAGAGAGCGGCAGTTTGGCCTTCCACAGCTGGTGCAGTTCTCCGGGCATGGTGCCTGCCGCACACATGACGACGGTGTTGTCACGCGAGGCCCGCTGCACGGCACCGATGACCTGCATGTCGGTTGGCAGGCTGTTGGCTTCCGTGGGAGCAGCCGTCACGGCATCGGCCTTTGCGAACCATTGCTGTTTCAACGCGGTGTCGGGTGCCGCAAAACGATGACTGCCCAAGGCGGCTGAAAGCTTCTGAAGCCCCACCTTGGCATCCGCCGTGAGGCTGATGGCGTTGTGCTTGGCGCTGTCATAGGGCTGGACGTTGAGCGCCAGCAGCTTGCGGTCCGGGTTCTTGAACAGCGCCCAGGAACCGGTGGTGAAATCCTGAAAGCGGGTGCCGATGCCGAAAACGAGATCGGCCTTTTCGGCGATGGCATTGGCGCTATCTGCACCGGTGACGCCGACGGGGCCGAAGTTCAGGTCGTGATCCCATGCGAGTGCAGATTTGCCCGCCTGCGTTTCGATAACCGGAATGGAGTGCGTTTCGGCAAAGCGTTTGAGCGTTTCCGTCGCGCCGGAGAAATGCACGCCACCACCGGCGACGATGACCGGATTTTTGGCGGCTTTCATGGCGGCGACGGCTTCTTCGAACTCTGCGATGTCGGGCTCAGGACGACGCTGACGCCAGACTTTTTTCTCGAAGAAGCTGGCTGGATAATCGTGAGCTTCCGCTTGCACATCCTGGCAGAAAGCCAGCGTGACGGGGCCACAATCGGCGGGGTCGGTCATGGTGCGCATGGCGCGCGGCAAGGCTGTCAAAAGCTGTTCAGGACGCGTGATGCGGTCGAAATAGCGGCTGACGGGTTTGAAGCAATCATTAGCCGACACGGTGCCATCGCCAAAATCCTCTATCTGCTGCAAAACCGGGTCGGGGCCGCGATTGGCGAAGACATCGCCGGGGATGAGCAGAACAGGCAGGCGGTTGACATGGGCCAGTGCGGCAGCAGTTACCATATTCGTCGCACCGGGGCCGATGGAGGATGTGACCGCCATCGCGCGGCGGCGGCCAAGCTGCTTGGAATAGGCGATGGCGGCGTGGGCCATGGATTGTTCGTTCTGGCCGCGATAGGTCTTCAGATCATCACGAATGCCGTAGAGCGCCTCACCGAGACCGGCGACATTGCCGTGGCCGAAGATGGCCCAGACACCGGCGATATAGGTGTCGTCATCCTCGTTCAATTGTGCGGCCAGATAGCGCACCATTGCCTGCGCTGCCGTCAAACGTAGTGTCGTCACGCTGCCTCTCCCTTGTTTCCTGCGGCCCGCGCCTCATCCCAGATGCGGCAGAGCGCACTGTAGCGATCCGCCATTTGAGCGACGGCCTCCTCGTCACTCATCTCGCCGGAAAGCCATGCCCGACCAGCATCCGCAAAAATCGTGCGGCCCACGGCAAAGCCTTTGACCAGATCGAAACCTGCTGCCAGACGGAAGCTCTCCTCCAGCTCCGCCTGTGGTGCATCCAGGCCCAGCACCACGATACCGCGCACATAGGCGTCGTTGCGCTGCACCGCGTCAGTCGCATTCTTCCACGCGGCCTTGCTTTTCATCGGCTCCAGCTTCCACCAGTCCGGATAGACGCCGATCTCGTAGAAACGGTCGATAATCTTGGCCGTCGTCGTGTCATCCACGGCACCGACTTTGGACGGAATGACTTCCAGCAGCAGCTCCAGCCGGTTGCGACGGGCGGCCTGGAACAGGCGCAGCACCGTGTCTTCCTGCTCCTTGCGCAAATCCTCGGCATCATCTGGGTGATAGAAGCACAGAACCTTGACGACATTGTTGGCAGGCCATTCATTCAGGCCGCCGAAATCGAGGCCGAGTTCCGGCTCCAGCGTCAGGGGCCGAGAGCCGGGCCATTCCACGGGCCTGCCGATCCAGAGGTTCGTACCGCTCGCCTCATAAAGCGCGTCGCGGCCCAAGCGGCTGTCGCAGAGAATGCCGTATCCGGCTTCGCCGCCGGACACCTGAAGGGCGGCTTGCAGGCAAAGTGTCTTGAAGTCGCCAATCTTGCCATGATCGACACCGGCTTCATCCGCCATCGTTTCCAGTTGCATGCGGTGGTCGAAGGCGAAGACGCGCATGGTGTTCCAGTCGCCCTTGCGGTTGGTGGCCCAATGCACCTGTTCCAGCGCTTCATCCTTGCGCAACGCCTTGTTCTTGATCCCGGCGCGGAAGAAATATTGCAGCTCTTCCCAGCTTGGGTAAGCGGGGGTGCAGCCGTGGCGAGACACCGCGAAGGCACCGCAGGCATTGGCATATTTCAGTGTCGTCGGCCAATCTTGGCCGCGCAGCCAGCCGCGGAACAGGCCAGCCATGAAGCCGTCGCCTGCACCCAGCACATTGAAGACCTCGATGGGGAAACCTTCCCCGGAGAGGCCGTCATCGAGGCTGGCCGGAATATCGCCAGGGAATACGACCGCGCCCATGGGACCGCGCTTGCAGACCAAGGTCGCCTTGGAGACCTTGCGCACCGCGTTCAACGCCGCCAACGTATCCGTCGATCCGCCTGCAATATGGAACTCCTCTTCCGTCCCGACAATGAGGTCGAACAGATGCAGGGTCGATTGCAGCTTGGCCGTGACCTTCTGCGACTCCACGAAGCGGCTTTCGCCATCGCCATGGCCCGCAACGCCCCAGAGGTTGGGGCGATAGTCTATATCGAGCGCGGTCCTGGCACCATTTTCCCGGGCAAGCCGCAGCGCCTTCAAGACGGCAGCTTCGGTGCGCGGATGGGAAAGATGCGTCCCCGTTGCGCAGACGCATTCGGCGCTGGCAATGAAGGCCGGATCAATGTCGTCTTCGCACAGCGCCATGTCTGCACAGTTCTCGCGATAGAAGATCAGCGGAAATTGCGACTGGTCGCGAATGCCAAGGAGAACCAGCGCCGTCAGGCGTTCCGGGTCGGTGGTCACGCCTGCGACATCCACCCCTTCGCGCACCAGCTGTTCGCGGATGAACCGGCCCATATGCTCATCGCCCACGCGGGTGACGACGGCGGTCTTCAGGCCCAACCGTGCAGCGCCTGCGGCGATGTTGGTGGGGGAACCGCCGATATATTTGTTGAAGGAAGACATGTCCTCCAGCCGACCGCCGACCTGCGCGCCGTAAAGATCGACCGACGAGCGGCCAATGGTAATGAGATCGAGCTTTTTCACGACCGTCCTCCCTCGCTCTAACGCGAATCCTGCCTCTAGGAATGACACTCCACCATCATTCCATTTCAGGTTATTTTTGGACTATAAATTCCATTTTCCCTGCTTTCAACATAAATATTCAATTTTGACGGTGCGTGCCCACGCCCACTGCCAACGCTATGGCAACACAAAGCGTGGCCGAAAGCGAGCGAAACGCGCCAAAATCGACTTCCGAAACGGCCAAAATCGTCGCTCCGAGTTTGCGCATCGGACTGACTGCCGTATCGGTCAGCGCCACGACCGGGATGCGTCTTGAAAGGCTGGAGGAGACGAGGTCCATCGTCTCCGCCGAGTAGGGTGAGAAGGTTATGGCCAGTACGACATCGCCGGTGCGGATTGCGCTTTCATTGTGCAATTGCCCCACCGAAGCATGCAGCATGGCAGGAACGCCCATCTTTTCAAACGCATAGGCCAGATAACTGGCGACCGCGAATGAACGACGCAAACCGATGATGTGAATGGTCGAAGCTTTGGCGAGAACCTCGATCGCGGTTTCGAACTCCTGCGGATCGACGGTGTTCAACACACTTTCCAGCGAGGCGCGGCCCGCATCCACGAATTCGGCCAGCAGCAGTGCACCGCCGTCTTCGCCATTGTTGCGCAGGTTGCTCAGTCGCGTCGTGTAATCCGGCCAGCCGCCGGTGTAATGCTCGCGAAACAGCTTCTGCATCTGCGAATAGCCTGAGAACCCCATGATCTGGCTGAACCGCATGACGGCGGATGGCTGAACGCCAGCGACTTCCGCCAGCTCTGCCACCGTCGAGACGGCAATGCGGTCCGCATTGGAAGCGATGTAGTCAGCGCATTGGCGGAGGCGTTTCGGCAGGCTGTCAGTCACCTCCAGCAACCGTTCCTGAAAGGCTTCCACCGTTGCTGGGGCCGCGTTTGCGATCATGACATCTCCCTTGTTTTTCATCCCACCTGCAATATGGAATATCCATTCCAAAAAATTTCACAAGTATTCCACGGCGATTCATCTGATGACAGTGACGGCCTGACATGGCATAGGGACGCCAAACTCCCAGCTTATCGGTTAGACCTCCATGATCCGCATCGAAAACATCAGCAAATCCGCCAGCCATCGCATCCTCTTTATCGAGGCCTCGGCTGCGCTCAATCGCGGAGAAAAGGTCGGTCTGGTCGGCCCAAACGGTGCAGGCAAGACCACGCTGTTTCGGATGATCACGGGTCAGGAACAGCCGGACGAAGGGCAAGTCGCCTCCGACAAGCACGTCACCATCGGCTACTTCAATCAGGATGTCGGCGAAATGGCGGGCCGCAGTGCGGTGGCAGAAGCCATGGAAGGTGCAGGCCCCGTCAGCGCCGTGGCGACCGAACTGCGTGAACTCGAGGCACGGATGGTCGATCCCGATCAGCTCGACCAGATGGACGAGATCATCGAGCGTTACGGCGAGGTGCAGGCGCGCTACGAAGAGCTGGATGGCTACTCGCTGGAAGGCCGCGCACGCGAAGTCTTGGCAGGCCTGAGCTTCAGCCAGGAAATGATGGATGGCGATGTCGGCAAGCTGTCGGGCGGTTGGAAGATGCGCGTGGCGCTGGCCCGCATTCTGCTGATGCGGCCCGATGTGATGCTGCTCGACGAACCGAGCAACCACTTGGATATCGAGAGCCTCATATGGCTCGAAAATTTCCTGAAGACCTATGACGGCGCGCTATTGATGACGTCGCATGACCGCGAGTTCATGAACCGCATCGTCAATAAAATCATCGAGATCGATGCGGGCTCGCTGACGAGCTACACCGGCGACTATGGCTTTTACGAGCAGCAGCGCGCCCAGAACGAAAAGCAGCAGCAGGCCCAGTTCGAGCGCCAGCAGGCGATGCTTGCAAAGGAAATCAAGTTTATCGAGCGCTTCAAGGCGCGCGCCTCGCATGCTTCGCAGGTGCAGAGCCGCGTCAAGAAGCTGGAAAAGATCGACCGCGTCGAGCCGCCAAAGCGCAGGCAGAGCGTTGCATTCGACTTCCTGCCAGCACCACGCTCCGGTGAAGACGTCGTTTCACTGAAACAGGTTAACAAGACCTATGGCTCGCGCCGCATCTATGAAAGCCTCGACTTCATGATCCGCCGCAAGGAGCGCTGGTGCATCATGGGTGTGAACGGCGCGGGTAAATCCACGCTGCTCAAACTGATCGCAGGCACGGCAAAGCCTGATAACGGCACCGTCACCGTAGGGGCCAGCGTCAAGCTCGGCTATTTCGCGCAGCATTCCATGGATTTGCTGGATGGCGACAGCACCGTGCTGCAATGGCTGGAGCAGCGCTTTCCCAAGGCGGGACAGGCGCCGCTACGCGCGCTATCCGGCTGCTTCGGCTTTTCGGGTGACGACGTCGAAAAGAAGTGCCGCGTTCTCTCGGGTGGCGAAAAGGCGCGTCTGGTCATGGCCGCCATGCTGTTCGACCCGCCAAACTTCCTCGTTCTGGACGAACCGACCAACCACCTTGATCTCGACACCAAGGAAATGTTGATCAAGGCGCTGGGTGAATATGAAGGCACTATGCTTTTCGTTTCGCATGATCGCCACTTCCTCGGTGCACTGTCCAACCGCGTGCTGGAACTGACACCTGATGGCATCCACCAATATGGTGGCGGCTATACGGAGTATGTCGAAAGAACAGGCGCGGAGGCTCCGGGGCTGCTATCATAGGTTTTGCATAGGGCACACTGAGGTTTTGGGAGGAACCGAGGATGGGTAAAGCGCAAATCGTGGGCTGGGCGCACGGACAGTTCGGCAAATCACCGCTCGAAAACACCGAACAACTCATGGCCTCCGTGCTTGCCCCGGCCATGGAACATGCCGGTATCGACGCCGGAGATATCGACGGCATCTTTGTCGGCGTGATGAACAACGGCTTTTCCAAGCAGGACTTTCAGGCGGCCCTTGTGGCCATGGGCGATGAACGGCTGACGCACACACCGGCTGTGCGTTTCGAAAATGCATGTGCCACCGGCACCGCGGCGCTCTACAGCGCCATGGATTTTATCGAAGCCGGTCGCGGGCGCATCGCCCTTGTGGTGGGTGCAGAGAAAATGACCGCTCTGCCGACAGCGGAAGTCGGAGATATACTTCTGTCCGCCTGCTACCGCGCCGAGGAAGCCGATATAGACGGCGGTTTCGCGGGACAGTTCGGGCGCATCGCCCAGACCTACTTTCAGCGTTACGGCGACCGTTCGGAAGAGTTGGCGATGATTGCGGCCAAGAACCACGCAAACGGAGCAGCCAATCCCTACGCTCATATGCGCAAGGATTTCGGCTTCGAGTTCTGCAACGCGGTTTCCGACAAGAATCCCTATGTGGCAGCGCCATTGCGCAGAACGGATTGCTCGCTGATTTCAGATGGTGCAGCCGCCATTGTGCTGGCAGATGAGGAAACCGCGGCAAGTCTTCAGCGCGCCATCGGTTTTCGTGCGCGAACGCAAGTCAACGACATCATCGCCCTCAGCCGCCGCGATCCGCTTGCATTCGAGGGTGCACGGCGGGCTTGGTCGAAGTCGCTGGATAGCGCGGGGATCGATATTTTCGATTTGTCGCTGGTGGAAACCCACGACTGCTTCACCATCGCAGAGCTGATCGAGTACGAAGCCATGGGGCTCGCCGCACCCGGTGAAGGCTACCGTGTGGTGCGGGATGGGACGACACGCAAGGACGGGCGCCTGCCGATCAACCCATCCGGCGGCCTCAAGTCCAAAGGGCATCCGATTGGCGCGACCGGCGTTTCGATGCACATCATGGCGGCCATGCAGTTGGTGGGAGAGGCACAGGGCATGCAGGTGCCGGATGCAAGCCTTGCAGGCGTTTTCAACATGGGCGGAACGGCTGTGGCGAACTATGTGTCGATCATGGAACGGATGAAATAGGCCAAAGCGCCTGCGTTCCAGAAATAGAAAATGCGGCCAGAGGGCCGCATTTCAAATATTCATCTCATAAATAGATCAGTTCATTGTTTCCCAGCCGCTGCGGACATCCGATGCAGACTTGCTGAGGTGCACGTGGGCGTCTACATGATCGACCCAATCCAGCGGGATGAGGTGGTGTTTGCCATCCTGCGAGTCGGTTCTGGTCAGCTTTATGCGGCTTGTGCCTTCCATGTGATCGACGGTGCCGACGTGGCTGCCATCTGCGGAAAGAACTTCCATATGCTCGCGGATTTTATCTTCAGAAATCATTTCTGTTTCCTCCGTTGTTTTATTGAACTGCGGGGAGGAAACAGAAATGCGGGCGTTTCGTTCCCGCTTTTCATGACAAAGAATGGAAAGCCGACGCGGCGCGCTTTCTAGAAAAGAGCGTCGGCGAAGAGATCGTCGTCATCTGCTGCGGCTGGCTGGCTGGCAGGCGCGGCTGACGATGTCGCTGCATTGGCAGGCAGGAAACGCAGGTGAATATCGCGTTCCTGCGCCATGGTGTACAGCTTGTAGACGCGCAGGCTGAAGGGTTCGATCTTTTCGCTGAAACCTGAAACGTCTGCGTTGAAGCCCTGCGAAAGCTGGGCAGCGATCTGGCAGCATTCGTTGAATGTGTTGCCCAGCTCGCTTTGGAAATCCAGCGTGACGACGGCGGCGCTGATACGGCTGAACACCGCCTGCCCTTCCTCGGCCAGCGCTTCGATGCCCGTTTCCATCTGGGTCTTGGCGTGGCGAACCGATTCCAGCGCTTCGTTGAGCGGTGCGGCAAGATCGGCGGACAGTCCACGCCCTTCCTTGGCCAGTTGCTGCGTGGTGGTTTCCACACGGTGCAATTCTTCCACGATGGCATCGGCTGGCGTTTCCAGTTTGCCTGCGAACACCCGCATTTCACCACTGACCACGTTCACGGAGCGACCAGCGTCGCCCAGCTTCGAGCAGCGAAGGTTGGAGTTGAGCGCCATGTAATGAATGTCGATCTTGATGGAACGCAGGATTTCGATGCCGCGCGACAGTTCCTGCGCGCTGTTGGTGACAGACTGCACCACCTTGTCCGCGTCGGCACTGCTTTCCTGAACGCGGGCCACGAGAGCGCAGGCTTCAACAATGCCCTGCTCCATCAGCGCCAGCACGTTACGTTCGCCGTTCTTGGTTCTATCGACCAGTTCGTCGCGCAGCGAAAGAATGCGGGCGGCATCGTCGGCGAAGCTCGAAATGCTGGTGAAAATCTTGCCGCAGTCTCGATGGAAATCAGCGGCGGTTTCATCCATCTGCGCGCTGGCCAGCTGCAACACGGCTTCCTTTAGGATGACATGTTCGTTGTGATCCAGTTCCTTGCCTTCAGGCGAGGCCACGAAATCATCCAGCAATTGCAGTGAGCTTTGGATGTGCTCGATACGCTGGCGGGTTATATCGCCGATCTGGAGAGATGAAAGAACGGACCCGATCTTGCCCTGAATGGTCTGGGCGATCTTTTTGACCTGAGCGGCGATGTCCGCCATCTCCTGGTGCTGCTGCGAAATGCGCGCGGAGTTTTCGGTCAGGCCCTTGATGATCTGTGGAATGGTGTCATCGAAATCGGACTTGGTATGGGACGAGAAGGACAGCGCCTTGATGAGCTGCGTGCGCATGACATCCAGGTTCTTGGCGAAGCGACCAACTTCATCGGCACCGGATTGAATGCGTTCACGGATTTCATCAGCAAAGCCGGCGAATTCGGCAAGACCGGCACCGGTGATCTTCACCGTGATCGCGAAGGTCTTGAGGTAACGGATGGTCTCGTGGATATCGTAAATATGTCCACCGGTGGACTCGCACATATCGGCCAGCGATTTGAAACCCGCCTGACGCTTTTCTTCGGTCTTCGGCAATTGCGCCAGATCGTCGATGGTCTTGCGCAGACCTTCGACGTTGCTTTTGGCGGTCTTGCCATCCAGCGTGCCGGTCATCCCGTCCAGAATACCGGTGAGATTGCCCAGAATGTCCATCACGGAAACAAGAACAGCGCCGCCATCGAGAAATCTCTTCTCGATTTTTGCATGGGCAGCGGTCAGCTTGGCGCTGAATTCAGCCTGCTGGTCAAGTTGGTAGGTCGTGTTGGACTTCAGCACAGTATTCATGGTCGCTTCCGATCTCGCGTTGTGATTGCACGCTAGGCGGATTTAGAAAACGACTGGTAAATCGCACGCATCTTTGGAGGCTAAAAACCAAACACAGTTAACAGTTGTGGTAACAACGCTGGTTAATTAAAGTTGTATCCAGCGATGACACAACTGACCGGGTCAGTTGCGCCACTTGTTGGTATCGACATGTGCATCGTCTTTGCCGAAGAACCGCGAGGCGGCTTCGGTGCGGTTGCGCACGTTCATCTTCTTGTAGATGTTGCGAACATGGACCTTAACCGTGTTTTCAGACAGGTGCAGCCGGTCTGCGATGATCTTGTTCTGGGTGCCCTTGCACAGGAGATCGAGGATCTGCACTTCGCGGGTGGTCAGCGCGCAGAACTCGTTCTTGCGTGCTGCCAGCGCATCGGCGCGGTTGGCAACGACGGCACGGGTATCATAGACCGTGCTTCTGGACACTTCCGGTCCGGCGGTCAGCCTGCCGAGCAAGGCGGATGGGAAATGCTCGCCACCCTTGATGAGAAGATCGACCGCCGCCATGAACACATCGAGACGCAGATTGAGTGGCAGGACACCATCGATGATGCGTGTCTCGACCAGTTGCTTGAGATAGGTCTCGATCATATCGATCGCGTCGATCACAAGGGCGATGCGGGCGAGCGGGTGCTTGTGGCGAACATCCGCCAGAAGATCTCCCAGGCGCGGGCCTGAGATCTTGTAGAAAAGGACCAGCCTTACGTCTTGCGTATGCGGCTCGGCGATGGATGCCGAGGGGGCAGCGCTGACCATGTCGCAAGCCGGGAACTTTTTGCCCAATGCCTCGACAAGACATTCGGAAAAGAGATCTTCATTGGCCACCACAAGTATAGTGCCCACTGACGATAAAGCTCCGTTGCTATGTTTTGTGTCTATTACTCTAGATGCAACCATGAACATATACGCCTCCCTGTAGCGTTACGCAGATACTTTGTGTCATGTGTTAGCACGGTGATTGGGTGTAGCGCCGACCAAAGACGTTTCCACCTCCCCCAGCTATTAATCGTTAGCTATTTATTAATCACGAAAAATAGTACGGAAAAAATACAAAGGAAATTGCCCAAAGGGGTTAGTGTGCCCGAATCAGCATAATAATCAGGGAATTTTTCATTTTCCTAATGCAATTTGTTAGTTCACACTAAAACAATCTTTAAAACTTGCATTGTTCAGTTGTATTAATACTCTAATATAATTTTCGATTGCCGTATTCTCGGTCGCTTCATGGACGTCAAGAATATTTACAGTCTTTTTTTTCTGTCCAAAAGAACTGTTTTTTTCACCCACTCGGCGAAAAAGTGCTCCGACAGCGCGAAAAAGAACTCTAATCCTTCTGACAATAGCTCTTGGCGGCACATCGTGGTTACGGATTGCTTAATCCCATTTAGCAACTGGTAAGCGTCCATCAACTCGGACACATTCGGCCCCGTTGCAACAGACCGCAACCGGTTCGACACAGTCTCATCATCTTGTATCTGCGTAACGATGTGACCTGCCAGCCGACACAACAGTCCAGACAAACCGAAGCATGAAATCTGCAATCGCTTGCGATTGCGGAGCTGGATTTGCGCATGTTCGTATCAGCGTCCTGTGCATTCCAAAAAACAACGACCGGTAAATCCGGGCCTTGAACCGCAGACGAAACGTCCTGCGTACGTCTGCACCATGTGAACATCGGAGTGAGCGCGAGTAAAATCCCATTTAAGATGAGAGGGATTTCGAAAGCTGCTCCGAACTTTTTCGGAGGGAATTCAAAATGACTCAGAACAATCATCAGCAGCCAGCGGGCGACGACATCACGAAGATCGGCGCGCTTGCAGAAGGCTTCGCCAACACATCGACGAACAACAGCGATGTGGATGACAGCAACGTCGGAGTGGGGAACGGCGGCAACCGCGACAACACCTACACCGACAACAGCCAGAACCTGGATGTCGATGCCAAGGTACAGGTCGCGACAGACAATGGCGACAACCGCGACAACAGCTATGACTGGGACTACGACAGCAAGTCTTACAGCTATAGCGACAACGACACCAATTCCAACAACAAGACCGTCAGCGTCAACGATGCCGACACCAGCATCAAGAGTGACTACGACTGGAGCTACGAAAGCAAAACGGATAGCCACGACGAAACCAAGGTCATCACGACCTCGGACAACGACACCAAGACGTTCAACTATTCCGACAACGATACCGACACTGACATCAAGACGACGACGGACAGCTTCAACTCGAGCTTTGCCAAGACGGACACCGATTTCTCCACGATGGAAGACATCAAGGACATCGGCAACCTGGGCGTTGCTGGCGGCGACATCGCGTTCAATCTGGGCGACGACTTCTCCTTCTCTCTCAGCGTCGACAACATTCTCAACAACTCGTTGAACGGTGACGGCAACGACAGCGCGTTCAGCCTTGTTCAGGCCAGCCATCTGGCTGATCAGGACAGCGCATATAACATCACCATGGAAAACCAGAACGCCGAGAACCACCTGAGTGCCAATGGCGGCGACGCCCAAGGTGCGCAGGGTATGGATATGGACGGCAAGGGTTGGGACCTCAAGGCAGGCGACGACGTCGCGGGCAGCAGCTCGGCCAATGCCTCTGCGATCCTGGCAAACTCCGGCTTCCATCTGGAACTGGTACAGGGTGCAAACCTGCTTACCAACTCCTTCGACGGTAGCGTTATCGGTGGCGATTCCCACCATGTCGGCGAAGACGGCGGCGCTTGAGCCCTCGCTCTCTCAATTGAAAGGATTGCACCGGCTTTTGCCGGTGCAGTTGCCGGTTGGGACAGCCGGTAGACCCCATCGACGGGCAGCAACATCGGAAGCCGGATTGGCCCTCTGAACGTGCGCCTGATCACAGCGGGTCTGAAGAGGAGGGACAGCCATGTATATGGACAGAATTTCCGACATGATCGCCCATTTCATCGGGCTTTTCGAATCTGAAATCGAAGACGCGCGGATGAGAAACCACTACGCCGAAGGTCGCGGCCTGCACAGTGATGCACAGATGCCAGCGCCCGGTGAAGCCGGAGCGGATGACAAGGATTACGATGTCGCCTTGCAGGATTACGATCCCGGCGTGAAATACCGCTCGGGCCATTTCGAATTCACCGCCATACGCACCCACCACGGCCACAGCTTCGAAGACTCGCTGCACAGATTGCACGACATCGCCTCACGGGACCTCAGCGCGCCACACTACAGAATGCCGGGTCATGGTGGCGGCTACGGGGAAGATCAGGCTGAACTCGTGCTCTATCAGGGCCCGGGCTCGGTCATTGCCCATGTCTCGCAGCTGACGCTGTTGCAGGATGACGACTTTCTTAACATGACGGATGGCCCGAACATTCTGCGCGACACGACCTTCGCGACAGAGAGGACCATGGAATTCTATAGCGAAGCATCACATCTGACGCCGTTTGAAAGCTACCACCGCACCGACACCTATGAAGGTTTGCAGGCGGTCGCCAGGAATGTGCACGATTTTATTGACGAGGCACGCGACAGCGACACCACCTCGCTCGGCACCGGCGCGACGCAGGATTTCGTGCTGGCTGGTCACTCCATCAATGGCATCTACATGAACGGCGCATCCGTCAGCGCTCTGCCTGACGTTGACGATTTCATGCCCGATCGCGGTATTGCCAAACCACCCGTGGAGCCGGAAGAGAGCAATGTGCCACTGGAAAGCCATGGCGGCGCGGGCAACAGTCTCGATGTGGCGGCGGGTGCCAATGTGGTCGCCAATATCGTGTCGGTCGTCAATACCGGCATTATGGCTCCAGTGACGGCGGTGATGGGCGATTACCACCAGATCGACGCCATCACGCAATCCTATATCTATAGCGATCGCGATGAGATCGGCTCGTCTTTCACGACCCATGAGGACCATGCCGCAACGGTTGCCAACAACATCGCGGCCTTTCAGAGATCGACATATGGCGAAAGCGCCGACGGCTCTGATACGGACGGCACGGCAGATGCGACGATTTTCCCGACGGCTTGGCGGGTGAGCTATGTCGAGGGCGACGTGTCCTTCGTCCACTGGATCGAGCAGTACCACTTCGTTACCGACAACGACACGATGACCGTGACGACATCGGGTGCCGATGTCAGCGTGCTGACGGGCGGCAACGGTGCGGTCAATCTGGCGACCTTCCTCGGCATCGGCATGCAGTATGATCTGATCATCGTCGGCGGCAATGTGCTCGACATGAACATGATCTCGCAGATCGCCGTTCTCTACGACAATGACTGGGCACGCGCCCTTTCCGGTGGTACCTCCGGGGCAACGGTTCAGTCCGGCAACAACCTCATCTGGAACGAGGCTTCGATCCACAATGTCGGCGCCAGCGACCGGTTCGACTCGATGCCCGACTATATGGTCGAGGCAGCGAAGGCAATCAACGAGCGCGATCCGCATATGCCGGACGGGCTTTCGACAGACCCCAATTTCGCAGGCTATGCCGGTCTCAACGTCCTCTACATCACCGGCAATCTCTACGATGTCACCTACATCAAGCAGGTCAGCGTACTCGGCGACTCCGACGACGTGACACAGGCCGCCGCCAAGGTGCTTGCCAACAACGAGAACGCGACCATTCACATCGATACCGGCAGCAACGCCGTCGTCAACGTGGCGCAGATTGTCGATTACGACAGCTTTGGTGGCTCCACCTATGTCGCCGGTCATCTCTATTCCGACGCCGTGCTGATCCAGGGCGGGTTGGTGGAGAACGACACGTCACAGCCGCATCCCAACGGACTGGCCAACGAGGTCATCGCCTTTCTTCACGACGATAACCCCGCCGACGACCATGTCGATGCCGTGTTTAACTCCGGTCACGATCTGTCGTGGTCGCAAGCCCATCCCGTCGACGTCATGCAGACCGCCGTCGCGTGACAGGCCATTCAGGGGACTGTTGAAATGGACCATATTTCAAAAGATAGCATCGATCAGGCCCGCGCTCTGAACGGGACAGGCGCTGGAGATGCAGACACCGATAAGAACCTGACCGAGGCCTGCATCTCGGCGATCGATGAGGCGGTCGATAATTTGCGCCAGCTTTCCGCCGCATCCGCCAAGCCTGACGTGGCAGCGGAACCGGTCAGACGTCCACCGCCGCCAGTCATCGAGGCGCGTGTGACGCCGGAGCAGGATATCCCACCGGTCCAGCCCGCATCCCGCGAGGCACCTACCGAAAAGATCGAGCTGAAATCCAGCCCCGAACCGCAATTCATAAAAACCATCGACAACAATGATGGGCCAATCCGCGAAAACGAACGGCGGCCAATCGCCGGTGGCGGTGGCAACGGTAAAGAGCCCGACCTGACCGGCGGCGGCGGTGGAGGCGGTGGCGGAAGCCACAGCGCTTTCCACAAGCGTAGCGAACCCGTCAACTTCGCGACCAGCCTTGCCAAGGGCATTGCTGCCGTGCGCCGCAACATGGTGATCGTGATGATGTTCACGGTCGCCATCAACGTCCTGCTTCTGGCGATCCCCCTCTATCTCTTCCAGATTTCCGACCGCGTTCTGACCAGCCGATCCATGGATACGCTGGTGATGCTGACGATTGCGGTGATTGGCGCTGTGCTGTTGCAGGCCTTCATGGACTCCATCCGCCGCTTCATTCTTATGCGCACGGCGGTGGAACTTGAGGTCCAGCTCGGTGCACCCATCCTGAGTGCTGCCGCTCGCGCTTCCTTGCATGGCAGCGGCAAGGATTACCAGATACTTCAAGACCTTCAGCAGCTTCGTTCATTTCTGACATCCGGCACGTTGATCGCGTTTCTGGATGCGCCGCTGATGCCGCTGTTCGTCTTGGTGGTCTATCTGGTGCACCCGCATCTGGGCATCATCATCATGGCCTGTTGCGTGGTTCTGTTCATCATCGCCTGGCTGAACCAGAAATTCACGGCAAAACAGTTTTCGGAAGCGAACGGTTATCATAGCCGCGCGAACTTCCACCTCGACAGCATGTCTCGCAATTCGCAGATCATCAACGCTCTGGCGATGATACCGGAAGCGGTGAAGATGTGGGGTCGTGAGACGGCGGGATCGCTCAAGTCCCACGTCGCTGCGCAGGACCGCAACATCATGTTCTCCGGTGTCTCCAAGGCGTGCCGGATGATTACCCAGATCGCCCTTCTGGGCTGGGGCGCACATCTGTCTCTGGCTGGCGAACTGACCGGCGGCATGGTGATCGCCGCCTCCATCGTATCTGGCCGGGCGCTCGCGCCCATCGAAGGTGCTATCGAAGGTTGGCACCAGTTCAACAAATCCGCCTCGTCCTATGGGCGGATCAAGCAGCTTCTCATCACCTCGCCACTCAATTTCCCGCGCCTGCGCCTGCCCAACCCCGAGGGGCGGCTGGATGTAGAGCGCATTCTGTTCGTGCCTCCACCCCAGAAGAAGGTGATCCTCAACGGCATTTCCTTCTCCCTGAAAAAGGGGGAGTCGCTGGCCATCATAGGCAATTCCGGTTCAGGTAAGACGACGCTCGGCAAGATGCTGGTCGGCTCCATCCTGCCCACCTCCGGCAATGTGCGCCTCGATCTGATGGATTTGCGCAACTGGGATCAGCGGCAGTTCGGTGAAAGCATCGGCTATCTGCCGCAGGACGTGCAGCTGTTTCCCGGCACCATCAAAGCCAATATCTGCCGCATGCGCGACGACGTCGAAGACGAGCAGATTTATCACGCAGCGGTGCTTGCCGATGTGCACGAGCTGATCGCAGGCTTTCCGCAAGGCTACGAGACGGTTGTCGCCGCCGATGGCGCACCGCTTTCTGGCGGACAGAAGCAACGCATAGCGCTGGCTCGCGCCTTCTTCGGCGATCCGAAATTCGTGGTGCTGGACGAGCCGAACTCCAACCTCGACACGCAAGGCGAACAGGCGCTGGCAAAGGCGCTGCTGCATGCCAAGAAACAGGGCATCACCACCGTCACGATCACCCAGCGCCCTGCCCTGCTGCAATGCGTCGACAAGATCATGGTTCTCAAAGACGGCTCGGTGGCGATGTTCGGTGAGCGTATCGACGTTCTCAAGGCGCTGTCAGGAAACCGGGGTCCACAGCCGAACCAATCTTCGCAGATAGAGGGATGAAAGCCATGGCGTTGCGAAAGAAACAAAAGCCTGTCGAGCAGGGCCCGGTCGAGTGGTACAGCGAAGTGCCCCGCTCCATCCGCATGTACAGCGTCACGGGTCTGGCCGTTCTGTTCGCCTCGTTCGGCGGCTTCGGTTACTGGGCGGGCACGGCACCGCTGGCCTCGGCAATCATCGCCCAAGGCAGTTTCGTTGCCACCGGCAACAACAAGATCATCCAGCATCTCGAAGGCGGCATCATCAAGGAAATGAGGGTGAATGAAGGTGCTGTGGTGAAGGAGGGCGACATTCTCGTCGTTCTCGACAAGACGGCAGCCCTTTCCAATCAGAAGATGATCAACCTGAAGCGGCTTCGCCTCGAAACGATCGTTTACCGCCTGCGCGCCGAGGCTCAGGGCGAAAAGACGTTCAAGGTTCCCGCTATCGTGATGGCGGAAGCCAGCGACCCGGATGTGAATGCCATCATCCAGGGCCAGAACGTCGTTTTTCATAGCAAGCAGATCAAACTGGAAGAGCAACTCAATCTGGTCGAGAAAAACATCCGCTCCCTCGAGTTCCGCTTTGTCGGCTACAAGGGACAGAAAGCATCCTTTGAGCGACAGCAATCACTGCTGGAGCAGGAGCGCGATTCCAAGGCCAAGCTCGCCCGGGACGGCGTGATCCGCAAGACGGACATGCTGGCGCTAGAACGTGCCATTGCCGATGCGATGGGCGACATTTCGCGTCTGGACGGTGAAATGAACCAGAGCGAAGCCGAAATCGCGAAATTCCGTCAGGAAGCCGTGATTGCCGTCAACTCCAACAAGCAGGCCGCGCTCGATGCACTCGAAACCGCCGAGGCCGACCTCGACGGTGTGCGCCAGCAATTGCGCGAAGCGGAGCAGGTGCTGGAGCGGACGATCATCCGCTCGCCTGTCAACGGCACGGTCATTCGCTCCTACTACCATACGGCAGGCGGCGTCATCACCACGGGCAAGCCGATCATGGAAATCCTGCCTGCCCATGTGCCGCTCATTCTGGAAGCGCAGGTGTTGCGAACCTCCATCGACCAGCTTCATGAGGGACAGATGGCATCCATCCGTCTTTCAGCGCTCAACCGCCGCACGACACCGGTGCTGGACGGCAAAGTATTTTACGTTTCGGCAGACAGTATTGAAGAAAATGCCGGGATGCAGGTCAAGGACGTCTATATCGTGCGCGTACAGATATCGGACGAGGAACTGGCCAAGGTCCACGGCTTTCACCCCGTTCCCGGCATGCCCGCCGATGTGATGATTCAGACATCGGAGCGCACGTTCTTCGAATATCTTACGAAGCCGATTGCCGACAGCATGTCACGGGCGTTCAAGGAACGCTGAGACTGAAGCCAGCGTCCTCCTTGCCAATACACCGGCCCGAATATCCTTATAGATATCAGGGCCGATGCTGTATGATCGTTTCATACTGAGGCTGGAGGGTTTAAGATGGCGGCTATGTCTGATGTCCTGCTGCTGGTCGGTCGCCTCAACTATGTCTGGACCAACACCGAAAGCCTGCTGATCTATATCATCGCCCATCTCTTGAAGGTCGAGAAGGAGGCTGCGATCATCGTATTCCTGACGCTGAATACGACTCGCGCACGCATGGATCTGGTTGAGCGCCTTGCCAAGCTCCGGTCCACGCCGGTCCCTGAACGAAAAGCCATTCTCGGCGCGATGGCGCGACTGAAAAAAGAGTCAAAGACCCGCAACAAATACAATCATTGCATCTACGCTTTTGATGAAAACGGAGACATTTCCAGCACGCAGTTGATGCGGCTCGTGGAGGATGAGAAGCGGGTTCGTTACGGCAAGGTCGAGCCAGTGGATGCCGCCGAAATCAAACTTTTGGAACAGTCGATTGCAGCGATTACCTCCATCAGCAAAGATATGTGGATCTTCATCAAGAACAGCAAATACGTGTCCGGCGATCTATAAAGCCGCGCGTCTGAATGTCAGATTGAAGCGGGCGCGTCCTGCCTCCTCGTGCGTGCCTTCTTTCAACGGCATAATGCCATGAAAAAACAGGCGAGACGGACCGCCCCAGACCACGACGTCACCATGGCTCAGCAGGTATTTGCGCACCGGATCACCTCTGTTGATGCCGCCGAACTGGAAGGTGGCAGGCAGGCCAAGAGAGACGGATACGATGGGATTGGTGAAATCCTTCTCATCCTTATCCTGATGCAGCGCCATTTTCGCACCCGGCTCATAGCGGTTGATCAGGCAGGCATCTGGCACGAAGTCTGGATATCCGGCTTGTTTGGCGGCATTGATGGCGAGAGACATAAAAGCGTCCGGCATGGCGGGCCAGGGCTCGCCGCTCACAGGATCGGTGTTTTGATAGCGGTAGCCCTTGCGATCCGTCACCCAGCCGAAGGGTCCGCAATTCGTCATGCCGACAGACATGGAGAAGCCACCGGGTGTGACCATATGTCGGAAGGGAGCAGATGCCGATATCTGGTTGATCTGCTTCAGCAAATCATCTGCGTGTGTGGACGCGTAGCGGCGCAGCAACCAAGCGCCTTGCGCCATCTCCTCATTGGTACTATCAAGCCCTGAGAAAAGATCGTCCATCATGCCAGTGCCTTCTCGGCCATCGCCATGACCGAGGGGTGGACCAGCGGGCGATATCCGGCTTTCAAGGCACGCAGCGTCGAGGGTGGCGTCAGCAAGCCATCCACGAAAGGCAAGGCATTGGTAGCCTCATATCCATCAGCGCTCCACCTGTAAGCCTCACCCTTCATGATAAGATAGGCGTCTCCAGCAGCAGCGATCATCACGCCATCTGGCAACTCGTCCAAGGTCAGGAGCAGCATGTTCAGACGCTTGCGCCGTGACTGAAGTCTTTCCCTGTGCAGGACGATGTCTATATCTCCGGCACTGGGGAGAGATGTGCCATTGCCCTCGGCCCACGCCGCCTGGAACTTGTCCGCATCCGGCCTGCGGCACTGGAAGCAGGGCCGGTGTCCCGCGGCCAATGCCGTTGCCTCATCGAAAAAGAATAGCTCGGTCCAACTGCGTGTCCCCATGACATCCCGGCGCGTGTTCTTGTACTCGCAACTGCACACGAGCCACGCCTTCGACGTCCAGCGTTTCGTCGTCAGCGTCTTGGTCTCGGGATCATGCAGAATACCGCGATTGCCAGTGAAAAGGCCGCGCATGGGCAAGTCAACAATATCGCCAAACGGATCGACGCGATTCTGTAGCGGCATACTGTTCTCCCTGACGACAATGAGCAATTCGCTCAAGTCACATGCAAAAAGAGACGATTTTAGGGAGCTGGCGTGCCGCGATTTCGTTGTAAATGCGGCGTTAAGCATAATGGTCCATAGCTTGTAAGTGAATTCGTGGCCACGGCGTCACTAGTTGAGAAGGTTCACTTATATGTCCGCTCCGCAGATGCGCCGGAAGTTGTTTTCCCACGACAGACCCGACATCGTCTACGCCATCGGCGATGTTCACGGCTGCTTCGACCTGTTGCAGGCGCTGCAACAGAAGATTCTGAACGACGCGGCACAGCAACAGGGCTCCAAATGGATCGTGATGCTGGGCGATTATGTGGATCGCGGGCCGAAATCCTCCTACGTTATCCACGAGTTGATGCAGCCTATGACCGGCGACATCGAACGCTTCTGCCTTGCAGGCAACCATGAACAGACGATGCTGGATTTTCTTGTCGATCCGCGCAAGGATCACCTCTGGCTTCAGTTTGGCGGCATGGAAACGTTGCGGTCCTACGGCATCGGGGCGATTCCCGATGACATGAAGGCGTTCCGCGCGCAACTTCACGAGATGATTCCCGCCGACCACATCTCGTTCATGACCTCTCTGCCGTCGCTGCTGGCAGTGCCGGGCCTTTGCTTCGTACATGCGGGTGTCGTGAATGGCGTTCCGCTGCAAAGGCAGGAAGACGAGAATTTGTTGTGGATACGCCCCAAGGATCAGACCATGCCGGGCGCCGACAACCTGTTTTTGACCGTGCACGGCCATACGCCGGTACGTACTGTGTCTTTGATGGACAACAGACTGAACGTCGACACCGGTGCGTTCATGACCGGTCGACTGTCCGCGGTGAAGATCACGCGTGATGGAACCGTGACGGTGATGCACGCGGAATAGCGACTGGCCCACCTCGCCCTCCGTCATTCCGCACTCGATGCGGAATCCAGTGCGATCAAGTCTTTGATCGCGGAACGACTCTTTCGCGCCGCAGACGCAGCGCGCTGGATACCGGCTCAGGGCCGGTATGACGGAAAAGAGAAAGTTAGCCAAAATAAAACCACCGCCTGGCATTCAGACGGTGGTTTGTATTCATGCAGCCACTTTTAGTGGTTATCGCGTGGCACGCCCTTGGTCTGGGCAATGCGCTGATACTTGACCGCATTTTCCAGAACCGCACCGGTTTCCATCTGGCCGACGAGGCCGCGCTGGATTTCCTGCCATGGGGTCTGGTGATCGGGGAACTTATAGCCGCCTTCGGCCGCCAGCGCTTCATAACGCTTGGCCAGTTCTTCCGGCGAAATCAGAATGTCCGCCTTGCCCTGACCAACGTCGATGCGAACCCGGTCGCCAGTCCGAAGGATGGCGAGGCCGCCACCGGCAGCCGCTTCTGGCGATGCGTTCAGAATGGACGGGCTGCCCGAAGTGCCGGACTGGCGACCATCACCGATGCAGGGAAGCGAGGTGATGCCCTGCTTGAGCAGGTAATCAGGCGCACGCATGTTGACGACTTCGGCGGCACCCGGATAACCGATAGGACCGGCACCACGCATGAACAGAACCGTGTTGGCGTCGATGCCGAGCGACGGATCGTCGATGCGGTGGTGGTAATCTTCCGGGCCATCGAACACCACGGCCTTGCCTTCGAAGGCTTCCGGATCATTCGGGTTGGACAGGTAACGTTCGCGGAATTCCGGCGAGATAACGCTGGTCTTCATGATGGCAGACGAGAACAGGTTGCCACGCAGAACGCGGAAACCGGCACGTTCCTTCAATGGCTGATCGAACGGACGAATGACCTTTTCGTCTTCGATGATGGCGCCACGGCAGTTATCGCCAATGCTCTTGCCGTTGACCGTCATCGCGTCTTCCTTGATGAGGCCCTGCGTCATCAACTGGTTGACGACCGCTGGTACGCCGCCAGCATGGTAATAATCTTCGCCGAGATATTCACCGGCAGGCTGAAGATTGACCAACAAAGGCACTTCTTCGCCATAGGTCTGCCAGTCATCGACCGTCAGTTCGACGTCGAGGTGACGGGCCAAACCGTTCAGGTGGATCGGTGCGTTGGTGGAACCGCCGATGGCCGAGTTGACGCGGATGGCGTTAATGAACGCATCCTTCGTCATGATATCGGAAGGCTTCAGGTCTTCGCGAACCATTTCAACGATGCGCAGGCCGGTGAGGTAGGAAATTTCCTGACGGTCGCGATACGGCGCAGGGATCGCAGCAGAACCGGGAAGCTGCATGCCGAGGGCTTCAGCCAGCGAGTTCATGGTCGTTGCCGTGCCCATGGTGTTGCAATAGCCGGTCGAAGGCGCTGAGGAGGCAACGAGCTTCACAAAGCCCGCATAGTCGATCTCGCCCTTCGCCAGAAGTTCGCGGGCCTTCCAGACGATGGTGCCGGAGCCGGTGCGTTCGCCACGGAACCAGCCGTTCAGCATGGGGCCCACGGAGAGGGCGATGGCAGGAATGTTCACGGTGGCCGCCGCCATGAGACAGGCAGGCGTGGTCTTGTCACAGCCGATAGTCAGAACGACGCCGTCAAGCGGATAGCCGTAAAGCACTTCCACGAGGCCGAGATAGGCTAGGTTACGGTCAAGGCCCGCTGTTGGGCGCTTGCCGGTTTCCTGAATGGGGTGAACCGGGAATTCGATGGCGATACCACCCGCTTCTCGGATGCCTTCGCGCAGACGGTGAGCAAGCTCGAGGTGGTGGCGGTTGCACGGCGACAGGTCCGAACCCGTCTGGGCAATACCGATGATCGGGCGATCCGATTGTAGTTCCGCCTGGCTGAGGCCGAAGTTCATGTAGCGCTCGAGGTAGAGCGCCGTCATATCCGCATTGTCAGGGTTATCGAACCAAGCGCGAGAACGCAGCTTACCGCCCTTGCCTTGCGTTGCGGGTAGGTTGTTCTGGTCTTTCATGATTCTGGTCTCCAGCCGGAAGTGGCGAATGGGTACGACTATAGGATTGCGACGACCTTGTGATGAGCGAAAGAGAAAAGAGCCCGGCGACTGTGCGCGCAAGCATCATCAGGCTGGGGACATCGCCCCAGACGACCCGTTTTCTGAAAGCAGTCGATACCGATTGCCACGAAGTTTCCGCCCTGAATTTTTCTTTTACGCCCGCTCATCTGCGGCAATTGACTTCATCGGTCAACACCTCGGATCAGCTTTCGTATTCATATTACTATTTTGCCGGGCAGCGCCTTGTCAAGTAAAGCATCAGGGCGATCCGTTCGCCCGAGAAGAAAAATTTCGACACGGATTTATATTGAAATATAACGAGAATTTCTCGTTTTCTCAGATTTTCAGCACCTAACAACATAAGAAACTGCTTAGGGAGCTCTTTTCAAAGATAATACTATATGCTCATATCACCCTCGTCATAGCCAATTCATCTCTGGGAGGATATAAGATGAAATTAGCACTTGCGGCGGTCACCGTCGCTCTTTCCGCTTGTCTGGCATCAGGCGTATCAGCAAAATCTCTCACCGTTGGCTTCTCGCAGATCGGTTCCGAATCCGGTTGGCGCGCCGCTGAAACGACGGTGACCAAGCAGCAGGCCGAAAAACGCGGCGTGACGCTGAAATTTGCCGATGCGCAGCAGAAGCAGGAAAACCAGATCAAGGCCGTACGCGGCTTTATCGCACAGGGCGTCGATGCGATCTTCATCGCACCCGTCGTCGCAACTGGCTGGGATGCCGTGCTGAAAGAAGCCAAGGAAGAGAAGATTCCCGTCATTCTTCTCGACCGCCAGATCGAGGCTCCAGACGGCCTGTATCTGACAGCCGTGACCTCCGATCAGGTCCATGAAGGCAAGGTTGCCGGTGAATGGCTGGCCAAGGATGTCGGCTCCAAGGACTGCAAGGTGGTCGAGCTTCAGGGCACGACAGGTTCTTCGCCTGCCATCAACCGCAAGAAGGGCTTTGAAGAAGGCATTGCATCGCATGCCAACATCAAGATCGTTCGTTCGCAGACCGGCGACTTTACCCGCACCAAGGGTAAGGAAGTCATGGAAAGCTTCATCAAAGCTGAAGGCGGCGGCAAGGATATCTGCGCAGTCTACGCCCACAATGACGACATGGCTGTCGGCGCAATCCAGGCCATCAAGGAAGCTGGCCTGAAGCCGGGCACGGATATCAAGGTCGTGTCCATCGATGCCGTTCCTGATATCTTCAAGGCGATGGCTGCCGGTGAAGCCAATGCGACGGTGGAACTGACACCGAACATGGCTGGCCCTGCCTTCGATGCGCTCGACGCGTATCTGAAGGACAAGAAAGAGCCTGCAAAGTGGATCCAGACAGAATCCAAACTCTACACCGCGTCTGATGACCCGATGAAGGTTTACGAGGAGAAGAAGGGACTGGGCTACTAAGCCGGTCTCCGCTTCTGGAGCGGCGTGAAAGCGCCGTTCCAACCTACTGTCCGTGCAGGAAACGATCATGTCCGAAACCAGCCCCCTTCTGGAAGCGTGCGCTATTGGAAAGTCTTTCCTTGGCATTCCCGCTCTGGATAATGTCGATATATCGCTCAACCGAGGTGAGGTTCATGCCCTTCTTGGTGAAAACGGTGCGGGGAAATCGACGCTCATCAAAATATTGACCGGCGTCTACAGCCGGGATCGCGGCACGATACGCCTGGAGGGAAACGAAATTTCCCCTGCGAATGTCGCGGAAGCACAGAACCTTGGCATTGGGACTGTCTATCAGGAGGTCAACCTTCTTGAAAACCTGACAGTTGCCGAAAATCTCTTTCTGGGCAGACAGCCCCGCCGTTTCGGCTTGATCGACAGACGCGAGATGCGCGTGAGATCGCAGACGCTGCTCGCCCGTTATGGGCTCACAATCAATGTCGATGCGCTACTCTCCAGCTACTCGGTCGCCATCCGCCAGATTATCGCGATTGCGCGTGCCGTTGATCTCTCCGGCAAGGTTCTGGTGCTGGACGAGCCAACGGCCAGTCTCGACAATCATGAAGTCGAGATGCTGTTTACGGTGCTGCGGCAATTGCGCGCCGAGGGTCTCGGCATCGTCATCATCACCCACTTCCTCAACCAGGTCTACGACATTGCCGACCGCGTGACCGTGCTGCGCAACGGCAAGCTCGTCGGCACCCGGACGATTTCCGAATTGCCGCGCGGTGAACTCATTTCCATGATGCTGGGCCGCGAATTGCAAAGCGTGACCCATGACCGCCAGGCGCCGGAAGCAACCGTTGCGGAGGGCGAAGCACCCATTCGCTTTACCGGTTACGGAAAGCGCGGCAGCGTCGAGCCCTTCGATCTCGACGTGCGCCCCGGTGAAGTCGTCGGCATCGCCGGTCTCTTAGGCTCTGGCCGCAGCGAGACGGCGTTCCTTCTGTTCGGCATCGACAAGCCGGACGGCGGACAGGCTAGCATCGATGGCAAGACGGTCGCTATCACCTCGCCGGAAGCCGCCATCGAAAACGGCTTCGGCTTTTGCCCGGAAGAGCGCAAGACGGATGGCATTATCGGTGATTTTTCCGTGGCGGATAACATTGCGCTCGCCCTGCAAGCCAGACAGGGATGGATGCGCCCACTCTCGCACAAGCAAAAAGCCGTATTAGCGGATGGCTTCATCAAGTCGCTGGATATCCGTCCAGCGGATCGCGAAAGGCCGATCAAATTTCTCTCCGGCGGCAATCAGCAAAAAGCAATCCTGGCCCGTTGGCTGGCGACCGATCCACGCCTTCTCATTCTCGATGAACCCACACGCGGTATCGATATCGGTGCCCATGCGGAAATCCTGAAAATGATCGAGCGTCTCTGTTCCCAGGGCATGTCGCTCATCGTCATATCGTCGGAACTGGAAGAACTGACGGCTGTCGCACACCGCGTCATCGTGCTCTCCGACCGCCGCCATGTGGCTGAACTCAAGGGCGAAGACGTCACCGCCGACAACATCATGCAGGCCATTGCCAGTGCGGCCAGAACGGAGGCCGCATAATGAATGTGATCACCCACCGCCTGAAACGGCTGGCACCGCAGCTTGCTGCCCTCGTCATCATTCTCGCAGCTATCGCCGCGATCTCGCCCGGGTTTCTCAACGTCTCATTCCAAAATGGACGCCTCTATGGAAGCGTCATCGACATTCTGGTGCGTGCCGCACCCGTTGCCCTGCTAACCATCGGCATGACACTGGTGATTGCCACAAAGGGCATCGACCTTTCCATCGGCGCGGTCATTGCCATCTGCGGTGCGGTTGCGGCGATGTTGATCAGCGGAGGTCATTCGATCCCGGTCGTCATTGCCGTATCGCTGGCTGTCGGCATTGTCTGCGGCATCTGGAACGGCATTCTCGTCGCCATCCTCGACATTCAGCCCATCATCGCGACACTCATTTTGATGGTCGCGGGGCGCGGTATTGCGCAGCTGATTACCGAAGGCGTCATTCTGACCTTCAACAATGACAGCTTTTCCGCCCTCGGTTCCGGCTCGTTTGCGGGCATTCCGATGCCGATCGTCATCTGGGTTCTCACCGCCTTGCTGATCGGTATCCTCGTGCGCAAATCGGCGCTCGGCTTCCTCATCGAAGCAACTGGCGTCAATCGTCGCGCCGCAGCCTTGGCTGGTGTGCGAGCACGCTTCCTGCTGTTCTTCGTCTATGCCGTCTCTGGCCTCTGCGCCGCCGTTGCGGGCATGATCGTAACTGCCGACATCAGAGGTGCGGACGCCAACAATGCCGGGCTGTGGCTGGAGCTGGACGCCATTCTGGCCGTGGTCATCGGTGGGACATCGCTGAATGGCGGGCGTTTTTCGATAACCGCGTCGCTCATCGGTGCCTTGATTATCCAGACAATCAACACCGGTATTCTCGTGTCCGGCTTTCCGCCGGAGTTCAACCTCATCATCAAGGCAGGCATCATCATCGTCGTGCTGACATTGCAATCCCCGGCCATTGGCACCCTCATCGGCTTTGCCAGATCGCGCAAAGCTGATGGCCCTGCTCCGCACTCCAAACCCGTGAACCATGAGGGAGCCGCGCGATGATCCACACCCGCAATCTGCCCTTCCTGACGACGCTCGCGGTCTTCATCGTCGCCTATGCGCTCTGCGTCATGCAATATCCCGCGATGTTTTCGACCCGCGTGGTCGGCAATCTTCTGACGGACAACGCCTTTCTCGGCATCGCCTCTGTCGGCATGACCTTCGTCATTCTGTCCGGCGGTATCGACCTTTCCATCGGTTCGGTCATCGCGTTTGCTAGCGTCTTCGTGGCTGTGCTGGTCGGCACGTACAATGTTCATCCACTGGTGGCCTTTGCCGCCGTAGTGGTCATTTCCACCCTGTTCGGTTGTCTGATGGGCGCGATGATCCGCTTTCTGAGCATACCGCCCTTCGTGGTGACGCTGGCGGGCATGTTTCTGGCGCGTGGTGCGGCCTACCTCATCTCCACGGATTCAGTGCCGATCTCGCACCCCGTCATCGATGCCATCCAGGGCTTCTATTTCCGCTTTCCCGGCGGCGGGCGGCTGACGGCGCTGGCCATTTTAATGCTGATCGTCTTTGCTGTTGGCATCTTCGTGGCAAGCCGTACCCGCTTCGGTGCCAATATCTATGCGCTGGGCGGAAACCAGCAATCGGCGGAACTGATGGGTGTGCCCATCGGCAAGACGATCATCGGCATCTATGCCCTATCGGGCTTTCTTTCCGGGCTGGCGGGTATCGTCTACACGCTTTACACCTCGTCAGGCTATTCGCTGGCGACGGTTGGTGTCGAACTCGATGCCATCGCAGCGGTGGTTATCGGCGGCACGTTGTTGACGGGCGGCACCGGGCTGGTGGCCGGAACCTTCATCGGCCTGCTGATCCAGGGGCTGATCCAGACCTATATCGTTTTCGAAGGCACGCTGTCCTCTTGGTGGACGAAAATCGTGATCGGCATACTATTGTTCATATTCATCGTGTTGCAACGCACAATCATCTGGTATTCAAACAGACGATTGACCGGGGGACATCCGGCGTAAACGGAAGCGGAGAGTTTGTTGGGGCTGCTGGAAACGACGATTACCGGACGAAAGCGGCGTAGCAGCCACGCGCATGTCGTGGCTGAACTCGGCAGCGCAATCGTTTCAGGCCGCATCCCCGAGGGATCGCTTCTGCCGAACGACGCAGAACTTTCCCTGCGCTTCGGCGTCTCGCGCACCGTGCTGCGGGAAACGATGAAGACACTGGCCGCCAAACGACTTGTCGAGCCCAAAGCCAAGGTCGGCACGCGTGTTCTGGAAAAATCCAGCTGGAATTTCTTCGATCCTGACGTTCTGGGCTGGCGCTGTGACGCCGGGCTTGACCCAGAATTCATCAATCATCTGGCCGATATCCGCTTGGCGCTGGAACCCGCCGCGGCAGCGGCAGCAGCCCGCCATGCCTCCAGCGAAGACATCGTCTCGCTCTACACCATCGCCGCACAATTCGACAATGTAAACCACACCCCGGAAACCATCGCCAAGGTCGATCTGGAGTTTCACCTGGCGGTCGCCCGCATTTCCGGCAATCCGTTCATGCGCTCTGCCAGCGGCCTGATCGAAGCGGCACTCGCCATTTCCTTCCAGCTCTCGTCGCCCGCGTCTTCGCCAGAGACGATTTCGGAGATCGCCTCCAACCACCTGCGCATCGTCCACGCGATTGCCGCCCGCGATGAAGCTGCTGCCATCAAAGCCATGCGGCAGGTCATCCTGGTGGGCAAAGACCGGATCAAGAACGCGATCTCCGAGTGACCTTCTGAGATATCCGGCACGCCTCAATGAAAATTGCGGCCTTTGACGGTGATTTGGTCCCCTCCATCCTCCTGCATCTCGGATCGTTTCGGTAGGCGGCGGCGGTCTGCGGGTGGAATTCCGTGATGAAACTCATCGCCCCGACCATGCGGCAACGGAAACGGCCCTTCTCTCTCACCCACGCTTCTCAGCACATCGGAAAGATCGGTCACCCGATGGGCCACCAGATGCACGACCTCGCCCTCACGCTGGATTTTGCCGTAAATCCCAACCATTCCAGCCGATAGAATAACGCGACGATACTTCTCGAAGGTTTTGACCCAGACGACGGCATTGGCGATGCCAGTCTCGTCCTCCAGCGTCATGAAGATGACGCCCTTGGCAGAACCCGGTCGCTGACGCACCAGCACAAGCCCCGCGACCTCCAGCCAGCGCCCGTCTTTTGCGTCCACGGCCTGCGCGCAAGTCGCAATGCGCCGCTTTGAAAGATCATCCCGCAGAAACGCCATGGGGTGCTCGCGCAAGGTCAAGCCAACATGGCCGTAATCCTGCACCACCTCCCCACCCGCCGTCATGGGCCGCAGGGCAACGTCGGGCTCGTTCAGTTCCGCAATGACGCTGTTCTGGCTTGCAGCAGCAGCGGCAAACAACGGCAGCGGCTCATCCCGCAAAGCCTTGATGGCCCACAAGGCCTGACGACGCGAAAGCCCAAGCGATGGCAAAAAGACATCCGCTTCTGCAAGAGCGACTAAAGCATCGACCGGAATACCCGCCCTACGCCAAAGATCATCGATGGATACAAATGGTTGGTTCTCACGGCACGCTATGATGCGGCCTGCGCGCTTGTTGGACAGCCCCTTGACCATGCACATGCCGAGACGAATGGCATTTCGCTCCGGGCCGACAGGCTCCTCAAGTGTACAATCCCACCGGCTGGTGTTGATGCAGACCGGGCGTACGACAACACCATGACTTTGCGCATCGCGGACAAGTTGTGCCGGGGCATAAAACCCCATGGGTTGGGAATTAAGGAGAGCAACGCAAAATATATCCGGATGATGGCATTTCACCCATGCGGATGCGTAGGCAATCAGTGCGAAGGAGGCAGCGTGGCTTTCGGGAAAGCCGTAGCTTCCGAAACCCTTAATTTGCTCAAAAAGCCGTTTCGCGAACTCCTCAGGGAAGTTATTTTTGATAAGGCCACTGACCAGTTGCTTCTCAAAACCGGCAATGGTTCCAACATTCTTGAATGTTGCCATTGCTCTTCTAAGCTTGTCGGCTTCGCTGGGTGTAAAACCTGCACAATCGATTGCAATACGCATCGCATGTTCTTGAAAAAGAGGAACACCTAGCGTTTTATGGAGAACTTTTTCGAGATCAGCGTGCTCGTATGTGATTTTTTTACCCTGAGCTTTTTCCGCACGCCGCTTGAGGTAGGGATGCACCATATTCCCCTGAATGGGACCGGGTCGAACGATCGCTACTTGAATGACCAAGTCGTATAGTTCACGGGGTCTTAGTCTCGGTAGCATCGACATTTGCGCGCGACTTTCGATCTGGAACGTGCCTATCGTGTCAGCCTTGCAAATCATGTCGTAGGTAGGATCGTCACCATTTTCTATGCTGGTAAGCCCGAATGTCTTGCCCTTTCGAACTGTTAGCATATCGAACGCCCGACGCATGCAGGACAGCATGCCGAGTGCCAGGCAATCCATCTTCATGAAATCCACGACCTCGATATCATCCTTGTCCCATTCGATGATCCGTCGGTCATCCATGGCGGCGGGTAAGATGGGAACGAGTTCGTCCAGACGGTCATGGGTCAACACGAAGCCACCCGGATGCTGGCTGTGATGGCGCGGTGTGCCAATGAGTTGGCGGGCAAGATCAAAGGCCAGCTTCACGCGGCGGTCATTCAGGTTGATGTTGAGGTCCTTGGCTTCCTTCTCCCCCGCATCCTCCGTCCACCACCAGATTTGCGAGGACATGAGCTTGGTCAGATCTTCCGGCAGGCCCAAAACCTTACCAACATCGCGAATGGCGCCCTTGCCGCGATAACGGCTGATGACGGAACACAGCGCTGCTTTGTCGTGCCCATAGTGATTGTAAATCCACTGGATGATCTCCTCGCGTCGCTGATGTTCGAAATCGACATCGATATCGGGTGGTTCATCGCGATCTTCCGAGACGAAACGTTCGAACAGAAGGTCGCTTTCCTTGGGATCGATGGCGGTGATGCCGAGCACGAAACAGACGGCGGAATTGGCCGCCGAGCCTCGACCCTGGCACAGAATCTCCATTTCCCGAGCTTGACGAACGATGGCGTTAACGGTGAGAAAATAAGGAGCGTATTTCTTCTTGGCGATGATCGCCAATTCATGTTTGAGGGTCTTTTCCACCTTCTCAGGCAAACCATCCGGATATCGTCCCGGCACCTCGTCCCATACATATTTTTCCAGTGCCTCTTGCGCAGTTAAGCCAGGCAGGATGTTTTCTTCTGGATATTGGTATTGCAATTCTTTGAGCGAGAATTTGCAGCGCCTTACAATCTCCAGCGTTCGGCGCAGAGCGCCGGGGTAAGCGGAAAACAGCCGGTGCATTTCCTGTGTTGGTTTCAGGTAGCGGTCGGCGTGCCGTTCGCGCCGGAAACCGGCATCGTCGATGGTGCAATTGTGGCGGATGCAGGTGACGACATCCTGTAACATGCGCCGTTCCGGTTCGTGAAACAGCACGTCATTGGTGACGACGGTGGCAACGCCTGTGCGCTCTGCCATGCGCGAGAGATCGTAGAGCCGCACATGGTCGTTCGGGCGGCGGCGCAGGCTCATGGCCACATAGGCGCGGTCCCCGAAATCTGCTTTCAGCCGACGCAGCCGAATGGATAGGGTTTCATCCACAAGGTCTGGCAAGAGGATAACCAGCAACCCCTCACCATAGGCGACCAGATCGCTCCATGTGAGGTCGCAATTTCTGTTAGTGGGGTCTCTCTTGCCATGGGTGAGCAGACGGCAAAGGCGGGCATAGGCAGCGCGGTCTGTTGGGTAGACCAGCACCGAGATATCCTCCGCCAGATCAAGCCTGCAACCGATGACGAGCCGGACACCGGTTTTTTCCGAAGCTTGGTACGCGCGTGGGATGCCTGCCAGGCTGTTACGATCCACGATGCCGAGCGCTTCTATGCCAAGGGCTTTCGCTTGGGCGAACAAATCCTCGCAAGAGCTGACGCCCCGCAGAAACGAGAAATGCGACGTCACCTGAAGTTCGGCATATTGGGCGCTCATCCGAAGAACCCGTGCAGGAACCAGCCTTGGGAGCCGGTATTGACGTGTTCGCCATCACCGGAGCGGAAAATCCAGAAGCGCTCGCCGACTTCATCTTCCACGGTGAAATAATCGCGGACTGCTGCCTGCTCGCGGTCGCGTTTCCACCATTCGCCGAAGACCCGTTCCGGCCCATCGGCGCGTTTCACCAGACGGCGGACGCCGCGCCAGGTAAAGCTTTTGGGTGGATGGTCCGGCAGCAGCGCCATGGTCTGTATTGGTTCCGGGCGGGCAAGCAAACGGACGGGGCGGGGCCAGTGGTCCGGCCAACCGAGAGGGTCATCAGCAGATTGGGCAGCAACGATCTGGACGGAGCGTTCGGGCACGTCGCTGGCGACGGCAGCGTAACGATAGACCTTGTGACCGCGGTTGATGATGACATCGACGGTTTCACCGATATCCGCCTTTGCATCATCCAGCAGTGTGGAACGCACTTGCCCCACCACCAGCGCTTCTGCGTGAGTGGCCGTCAGGGTCATTTTCTCGATGCCGAAACCGGGATTGATCGTGTCGATCCGGTCGCTCAACAGGCGGGTCAGTTGCTTGACGTCGCGAACCGGTTTGGAGGTACCGGCGCGGATGGCCTGCACACCGCTATCGACCCGGTGCAGCACCAAATCGACGCGGCGTGCGCCGAGGCCACGTTTTTCGAGCCTAAGACAAAGCTGGCTAACGAGCTTTTCGGTGTAGCGCGCAATGGTCTCGGCTGCGGAAATAGGTTCGGCAAAAAATCTGAAGACTTCGACCAGTTCCGGCACGCGGATCGGCTCGATGGGTTCCGACAGCAGACCATGGGCCTGATCCAGCCTGCGCCCGACCTGCGGGCCAAAGCGCAGTGTGAGTGGCGCACGCGCCGTGGCCATGAGGTCTGCGATCTGGCGAAAGCCCAGCACTTTCAGATCAGCCAATATCCTTGTCTCAAGGCGCAGTGCTGCCAAAGGCAGAGCAGCGAGCGCGGCGGTGGAGCCGTTTTGCGGCACGATGGTCACGGGCTCTTTTCCGAAACGGGCAAGCGCGTGTGCCGCACCCCAGCTATCGGCAATCGCGGCACGCGCCGTAAAGCCGAGCCCGTGCAGGCGGTTGACCATGCCGGTCAGCATCATCAGCTCATTGCCGTGCAGATGGTCTGCCCCTGTCGTATCCAGCACCAGACCGTCGGGCGCATCAGGCGCGACGATGGGCGCGTAGATGCGCAGGAACCAGAAGGCGAGATCGCGCAGTGCCTTGGCATCATCGGCTGCCTGCAAGTCTTCAACGATGAGTCCGGGAATGATGGCCTGCGCCTTGCTGACCGGCATGCCAAGCCGCAGGCCCATTGCCGCCGCCGCCACATCCTGCGCGGCAATAACGCGACGGCTTCCCTGACGACCGATCATCACGACTGGCCTATCAAGCGGTGGCGCCTGCTTGCCAAGCGTCCTGCGGTATCGGTCTGTCGACCATGTCGGCAGGTAGAGCGAGACGACCCTTTGCATCACAGGCTTCCACTTCAAAATTGGCACATTCGCCACCGCGACACCTCAAAAGCTCCAGAGCCCAGCGCGCTCGACCCACCCCCTTCACGGGCAGGGGTGTGGAAGGCCGCACGGATATGCGCCAGCGCGTTACGGCAGCAGTCGGCTGACCATACTCGACGGCACCGGAGGAATGACGCCAGCGCCGTACCGCAAGCCCGACCACACCGGATGTTTCCGCCGCCAACTGCAATCGCCGCGACGTGGTCATCGGCAGTTTCGAGACCTCGCCGATGACGGCACCGAAGCCGTTGCAGCGCAGCCCCTCCTCGAAACAATCCAGCACGCCCTTTTCATCACGGCATTCCACGATGATCAGCCGGTTTTGCGAAAGACCTGCCTGAGTAAGAGCAGGCATGAACAGATCGGGCCGTGTCACGCACCACAGGATTTTGCCTTTCACACGCGCGGCGATGCCTGCCGAAAACAGGGCGGATGCCGCTCCATCCACGGCACCGTTGCCGGCACCGCTGACTTCATGCAGGCTGCCCAGCTTCAGCCCACCACCTGGCAGATGATCATCGATGGGCTGAACCCCGAAGGGCAGATGGTCGTGGTGCCGGGCCGGACCTTGGGTGATCCGTTCCAGCCGCTCTCGCAATTCCTCCACAACAAGCTGTTCGGCGCGTTTATGCATGACACGGGACTTCTACAAAGCATGACGCTGAAAGATTATATGTTCACTTTTTGTTCCTTTTCCAGCAAAGAGTCAACAACCCATGCGATTCCCCTGTGGAGAACATAGTGCTGGTTTCATGCCAGCAGATTAGTGGCTGTTGATGGGACGCATATCCACGCCCGGAAAAGCATTGGAGCCGACAGACGCGCGCTGTGGCAATGTCAGCCTTCCAGCGGCGTAATACAGCAGGAACGAGCCGATCTGATAGGCGAAGATGATGTCGATTTCCACGAAGGAGCGGACGACGAACAGCGCGCAGAGCGCAAAGAGAATAAGACCTTGCGGATCGTGCTTGCGCACCAGAACAGACCGCAGATGCCCCAGCAGCGTGCCATAGAGAACGATGACCAGCAGCAAAAGTCCGACAAAGCCGTTCTCCACCACAGTCTCGATATAGGTGTTATGGAAGTGGAAGCCGGTTCGGGTGGTGATGAAGAAGTCGTTCCACAGGCGCTCCGCATCGAAAAAGCCCATGACCCAGAAGCCTTGATAGCCAACACCCAGAATGGGTGCTGCCTTGGCCGCTTCTATGCCTTGCTGCCACAGATAGGTACGGCCCGTCAGCGTCGAATCCTTGCCGAAAATGCCAAGGATGGCATCGAGCAGACCGAATTGAAGAGCGGCGACGATAACCAGACCGCCCATTCCTACCAGCGCGAGGAAAATCATCTTGCGGTTGGCGGGAGACAGCATGCCCATTGGCAAGAAGCCGATGACGAGTGCAACAACTGCAGCAGCTGTGATGACCGAGGTCGCCGATTGCGATGCAAGCAGGCAATAGGCGGAAATAAGACCTGCAAAACCCGCAATGCCGAGCCAGACAATATCGCGCTGCCGCAGCACGAGCACGGAGCAAGCGGCAAAGATGACGCCGAGCGAGGCATAGAAACCCAGCTGGTTTTTGGAGGAGAAAGCGCCAACGAAGCTGAAGGTGCCGTCCAGCGCATCGAAAAGATAGATGCCGAACAACACCGAATAGAGCAGCACGACGATGATGCCGACCAGAGCGCCGCGTGTCAGCGTCGTTATGGAGATGACGCGCATGGCGATAAGCGCGCAAACGATGTGCGTCATATATTGAATGGAGGCGCGCAGCGTGACGGACATGGCATCCGACCAGAAGCTGGAAAGGATGGTCAGAATTCCAAACCCGAATATCCAGAGATAGCGGGTATAGTTGCCCAGGACGCGGCGGTAATCCACCACTACCAGAGGCAACCACACACCGTAGTAGGCAAGCACCGAGATCATGCCGAATTTGGACGAATAGGCAAAAACGAAGAACGACAGCGCCACCGCCGCCGTTCCGTAAAGTCCGTTTTTATCCGGGTCGATCAGAGCCGATTTGGCAATCCGCATGCGGACCTCACTGCATCAGAACTTCTGATGACACCTTTATCACATCACCCGGCTCGATGGTCGCGTTTTCATCGACCTTGATCTCCTTGGGCTGGCCATTGTCCTCACGCACGATGACGTAGGTAATGGATGCGGACTTGCCCGACGGATCGAACTTGATAGCCTCGGCAGACTGCGCCAGGGCCTCGGACATGAGCTGGTTGCTGGTGCCCAGTTGTAGGTTGAGCTTCTGGAGTTCGGCTTCCGTATCCTGCAATTCCTTGGAGCGCTGGGCCACCCAGTCATTGCGCAGGTTGATCTCGTCCTGCATTGCCTTGTTGATATCCTGCTTCGCGCGCAGCGAAGAGGTGTCGATGTCGAGAAGCGTGGATTCCACTTCGGCAGCACGCTCTTCAGCGGAGATGCGCCGCTGGGCAAGAGCCAGCCCCTGCTCGTTCAGGCGGTTGACCTTTTCCTTGTCCTCGTTGGCCAATTGTAGCTGACGATTCTGGGTTTCGGATTTCTTTTGCAAGGATTCCACCTCGGTTTCCAGAAGCTGCCGCAGATCGGTCAGCGCTTTCAACTGAAGCGTATAACGCTCGCTGCGAGATTTCATCAGAGCGTTTTCGCTCTCCAGCAGGGCGTCGATGTTGAGAATTTTCTCAAGCTCAGGTGTCTTGGCGATTTCCGCATCGCCCCTCACCTCTGCCTGAAGCCGTGCCTGGCGCGCCAACAGACGACCACGCTGGTCGTTGTAGACGGCGGCATCGCCCCGGGCATTGATGAAGTCACGCGCAAAACGCTGACCGGCATCCGAACGACGCAAGCCACCCGACAGGCTGACAGCCTTCAGGACGGTGAGGTTGGGAGCGTAAGGATATTCGCCGGGTGTCTGCACATCGCCGGTCAGGAAGACAGGACGGAACTGGGAGACCTCGACAGACGCAGATGGAAGATTGCGGAGCGCGAACTTGCTCTGCAATTGCGCGCCGATTTCCTCACCCACTTCGCCGGTGGTTTTACCGGCAACGTCAAGCTGGCCGATGAACGGCAGAGACAGAGAGCCGGAAGCACCGACGGAATAATCACCGTTGATGACTTCCCAATTGCGGATGGTACCATCGGCAGGCTGCCATTCGGCAACGCGAATGCGCAACTTGTCGGCGGTGCCAAGGCGATATTGATTGTCTTTCGCATCGGCGTGAAGCGGGCCTGCTGCAAGAAGCGAACCCGCAAGAAGAAGCGCAGGAACCCTGCGCCAGACAACATTCAAAGAAAATCCGGTGGCAGGGCCAACCATATGCAACTCCATAATTACGACCGCCGGGAGGCAGTCGGATTACGACCAGCGATTAAGCTGGCCGCAACTGCCACGTTTGAGTGGCCGCAATATTTTAATGCTGCAAAACGCCAGAGAACGAAATTGGTTCAATAGCTGCCGCGTGACATGCACACAGCGGGAATGGTTTTGAAGATAATGGAAACATCCTGCATCATCGACCAAGTGCGCACATACTGCGTGTCGTAATCAACGCGTTCCTTGTAGGACACGTCGTTGCGACCACTGATCTGCCACAGGCCAGTCAGACCTGGACGTGTGCTGAGATAATAGGAAGCTGCGCTTTCGTAGTAGTTCAGCTCCTCATCGACCACCGGACGGGGGCCAACGACACTCATCTCACCACGAATGATGTTGATCAGCTGTGGAAGCTCGTCGAGGCTGAGCTTGCGCAGAACGTTGCCGATCGCAGTGACGCGAGGGTCGTTCTTCAGCTTGCGTGTTGCTTTCCATTCCTCGGCAGCTTCAGGATTGGCAGCGAGGTACTGTCGCAGCACCTCATCACCATTCGTCACCATCGTGCGGAACTTCAGGCAATGGAACATACGTCCATTATGACCGACGCGGCGATGCCCGTAAAAGGCAGGGCCGCGGTCAGTAAATTTCACCAAAGCCATGATCATGAGAAAGATCGGGCTGAGGATGAGGATTGCTAGCAGGGCTGACGAAACGTCAAAGCTGCGTTTAGCGATTCCTCCGATCGGAAAACTCAAATCGGATTCATTTGAGCTACTAAGCGGCGAAACAGCCGATCGAGTCGCGGACTTCATAGAGAGGACTCCATTTATGTTTTGCGATGGTCGGTACCCGTTGGGCGCGTCAATTCGAGTTAGATCATTCCGTAAGGCTGTGACCAGAATTGGGTGCTTTTAGATTTTTTATGAGGCAGCGCGCCTTAGTCTTGCACTTCAGCAATCCCGAAAATACTCACAAAAGAACTGCGATGAATATTAAAGGGCTAATAAACAGCAAACCTACCCCCCGATATCAGCGGTATGCATGAAGGGGTGGTGTTTAGACATGTATTGAAGGCCGTAATACATTTGGTTTATTCTTATAGCTTGCTCAAATCCGGCAAATTTCAAGAACGAACCGTATTGAATACAAAGCTTAAAAAGCAAAAAAACCTATTGTGCAGCGCAATAAAATTGCGGCGGCGCACACTCAAAAAGACAAGGATTGTCTCAAAATTTGTGAAGAAAAATTCATCTCGTTTGCAAATGATCGTGATTCAAGCGTGAAAATGGACGCAATCATGACGCAAAAAAGGCAACATTGTGGCGATATGCGTTTGCATAGCTCTAATTTATGTTTGGCGAGTTCTCATAGGAATATATAATCGATTGAGCTAGTGACATTTGCGTGATTCTCTTCGGCATCATGCGGATTGATATTTGACGTTCAAGATTTCGGGCCGGTCTGCCGCAGCGCGACTTCACTCAAAGAGAAGAGTGGTGAGCGTCACGGCCCCCTACAGGCGGATGACTTGATAGTCCCGCCTCGGCGCCATCAATGAGCATCTCAAGCAAGCCAGATGCGGAGTGACCACACCTAATGCTGCGGGCATGAAAAAGCCCCGCCGCAAGGATGCGACGGGGCCAATGAGGGTGTTCGATATCCCCCAAATAAGAAAGCCGCCACTCACGTGACGGCCTTACTCATTATATATAGTGGAAATCAGGCTGCGCGGCGCTCGTGGCGGCCTTCTTCTACCTCCTCGACAATCTTGGCAACGAAGGCCTCAAGGTCGTCAGGCGAACGTGATGTAATGATACCCTTGTCAGTGACCACCTTCTCATCCTTCCAAATGCCACCGGCGTTCTTAACGTCAGTTTTAATCGAGGCATAGGACGTCACTTCCAGCCCCTTGACCGCATCTGCTTCCACCAGCAGCCACGGCGCGTGGCAGATGGCGGCAACGACCTTGCCGGATTTCACGAAGTCACGCACGACACGCATCGCGTCTTCATCGGCACGCAGGACATCCGGGTTGATCTGGCCGCCTGGCAGGACCAGCGCATCGAAATCATCGACGCGGACATTCTTGGCCAGTAGGTCGACGGCGATTGCGTCTCCCCAATTCTTCTCATCCCAGCTTTTGATCTCGCCTTCTTCCAGCGATGCGATCTTCACATCCGCGCCGTGGCGCTTCAGTTCTTCATAGGGAACCCGCAACTCTGAGCGCTCGTATCCGTCTGTTGCAAGAATAACGATTTTCGCAGCGTTGATAGCTGTCATGGCTTTCTCCTTTGATTGATGGTTTTGAGTCCGGAACTCAATCTTCCACGTCGGAATTGACCGAGGGCAGAAAGAATTCGACATCGTCACGACGTGCCTGTTCCAGCACTTCGATTTTCTCCTGCCAGAAGCGTTCTGCTTCCTCAGGTTCGTTGTCGTATTGACGGACGAAGGTCTTGTTATCGTCGATCATGACCTGGCGAGTACCGCCGAGAAGCATGTATTCTTCCGCAAGCTTTCGCGTTTCGGTCTTTTCCATATAACTTCTCCATCGGCGGGAGTTTCAAATGTCGGAGAGCACCGGATGGGTGAGAAGCTCGTCTGCCATTTCGTTGGCCACCAGAAGAAAACGGAAAAATCCTGGCGTTCTTCGGCACCATCATGTCCGTTTGACACGGTGGCTCTCCTGCCAAGTGAACGTGACCCCTGGACAATGGTTCCTGAAAAATAGATTTACGCGGACTTGGAACGATTACGTACCAAGAGACTGAATCTGGCCGATCAGCCGATGCGTCGAAGCGAGTGCGTTACCGGTCGCGGCAACCATTTGTGGCAGCACCAGCCACTCCAGCATCCAGGCCGCACCAGAGCGTTCTTGCTCATGCACCATGGATTGGTGGAGTGCTGAGACTTGAACCGCATTAAAGCGGGCAAGCGTCACCAGCGTTTCTGCCACCACGGGGTTTTGCTTGTGCGGCATCGCCGACGAACCGCCGCCGCCGGAAAGCCTGATCTCTTGGCCGCCTTGCGCCATAAGCGCGATATCCTGCCCGATTTTGCCGAGCGACCCGGTAATAAGCGCCAGTATATTGCCGAACTCGGCGATACCGTCTCTCTGGCTGTGCCACTGCGGCATGTCGCTCAGCCCCAGCCGCTTTGCCAGTTCAGCGCGCAACGCTGCACCCTTCTCGCCAAATTTCTCCAGGGAACCAGCCGCGCCACCGAATTGTAGAGCAAAACCATGAATGCCGAAATCTGCCAGTCGCTGGCTGTGCCTGACCAGCGGTTGCTGCCAGCTCGCCAGCCGGTCGGCAACCGTAATGGGGATGGCCGCCTGCATGCGGGTGTGGCCCATCAGTTGTCGTGCGCCGTCCCGCAGGGCGATATCCTCCAGCGCCGCCAGCGTGGCTGACAGGCGAGTGTCGAGAATATCAGCCGCAGCCTTCAGTCGCAGCATCAGGCTCGTATCGATGACGTCCTGGCTGGTCGCGCCGAAATGCACCTTGGCGGCGGCTTCTCCGCCGACAGCCGCGCGCAACTGCCTGATCAATTCGGGAATGACCACGCCATCCTTCGCCACACCCTGCCGCAAAGCTTCCATATCGACCTCAGCAGCTGCTATGCCTGCGGTGATACTGGTGGCAGCGTCGTTAGAGATCACGCCCGTTGCGGCTTGCGCCTCGGCCAGCGCCACTTCGAACCGCAGCATAGCTGCGACATCCGCCTGTGCGCTGAAAAGCACCGCGATATCGGCGTCCCCAAAGAGACCGCCGAGATAAGGATGTTCGAAGGGCGTCAGGCTCATGGTCTCATCTCAGATATCGAAGAAGACGGTTTCGCTTTCACCCTGAAGATGGATGTCGAAACGATAGGTGTTTCCCTCCTCCTTCTTGGCGATCAGCGTTGCCAGACGCGGCTTGTGTTCCACGCGGGCAAGGACCGGGTCTGCGGAATTCGCCGCTTCTTCCTCGGGAAAATACATGCGCGTGTGCAAACCGATATTGATGCCACGCGCGACGATCCAGAAGGTAATGTGCGGCGCCATGGGGCGGCCATCGTTGAACGGCACTTTGCCGGGCTTGATGGTTTCGAAGACGAACTCGCCGCTATCCATATCGCCGGGAGAACGGCCCCAGCCGGAAAAATTAGGGTCTGCCGTGCCACGGGTTTCGCTGGGGCTATTATAAAGTCCCTGCGCGTCCGCCTGCCATATCTCGATCAACGCATCCTTCAACGGATTGCCACCGCCATCATAGACCGTGCCACGAATGGTAATGCGCTCGCCCTGTGCGCGCTCATTATAAAGAGCGCCGGAGCCGAGATCTTCGGAGAAGACACCCTTGATGCCAACAAAATTGGGCGTGCAGCCGATATGGACGTAGGGGCCTGCGGTCTGCGAGGCGCTTTCCTTGAAGTAAAACAGCGGCTGAACCATCTCAATTGCCCTCCATGCGGTTTTCGAACAGAGTGGAACGCCGACCGCGCAACACGATATCGAACTTGTAGGCCCGCATGTCCATGGGGATTGCGGAGGTCATATCGAGTGCGGCCACCAACTGTTCGATGGCGGCTTTGTCCGGGATGGTCTTGACGATGGGACATTGCCAGATCATCGGGTCACCTTCGAAATACATCTGCGTGATCAAACGCTGCGAAAAGCCATGACCGAAAATGGAGAAGTGGATGTGCGCCGGGCGCCAGTCATTGACGCCGTTCGGCCATGGATAGGCACCGGGCTGGATGGTCTTGAACCAGTAATAGCCATCAGCATCGGTAATCGTGCGTCCAACACCTCCGAAATTCGGATCGATCGGCGCAAGGTAGGTTTCTTTCTTGTGAAGATAGCGACCACCGGCATTGGCCTGCCAGAACTCTACCAAAGCGCCTTCCACACCGCGACCACGCTCATCGAGAACACGGCCATGCACCAGAATGCGTGGCCCGATGGGCATTTCGCCCGGGCGCGCATAGTTGAGAATGAGGTCGTTATCGAGCGGGTTAAGCATGCCGTGGCCGAAGACGGGGCCAGTGATCTCGCTTCTGGTGCCATCCAGCGATATCAGGGCGCGCTGAGGCGAGCGCAGAACCGATGTCTTATACCCCGGCGCATAGGCAGGCGGATGAATACTGCGGTCTCTGGCAAAAAACGGTCCGGTTTCTGGCGGTGTGTTGGTCATTTCTGGTCCTCCTCACGCAAAGACGCAGCCTGCATATCGGCAAGCGTGGTCTTGGCAATCTTGAAAGCATGGTTGGCGGCAGGTACGCCAGCGTAAACAGCGACATGCATCAGCGCTTCGCGAATATCCTCCTGCGTCGCGCCTGTATTGGCTGTGGCCCGCACATGCATGGCAACCTCGTCATCGTGCCCGAGCGCCGCCAGCAACGCAATCGTCACCATGGACCGCTCCCGCTTGGTCCAGTGAGAACCCGACCAAACGGTACCCCAGGCTGATTCCGTGATCAGCCGCTGAAACGGTTCGTCGAGTGGCGTGGCCGCTGCACTTGCGCGGTCCACATGGGCATCGCCCAACACATTGCGGCGGGTTTTCATGCCGTCTTCGAACCGGCTAGTCTTGTCTATATCGGCCATGGTCAAAACTCCGGCAGGGATGTGAGAAAATCACCGACAGTCCGAGCATAGGCCGCCGGTTGTTCAAGGCACGGTATGTGCCCGCAGTTTTCGATGACTGCCAAACGGCTGCCCCCAATAAGCGCCGAGAGAGAGCCGACCAGGTCCGGCGGCGTGGACGCATCGCCATCACCCGCAACGCACAGCGTTGGCACAGCAATCGCGTTTGCTGCCTCGGTAAAATCCGCATCGCGAATGGCGGCGCAGGTTGCGGCGTAGCCGTGCCTGTCCTGACGCGCCAGCATGGTGCGCGCACCGAGATAGGCGGCATTGTCGGGCTTTCGGAATGCGGGCGTGAACCAGCGCTCCATCACACCATCCACGAGCGGTTCGATTCCATCCCGCTCGATCTGCGCGATACGGTCGTTCCACATCTCGGCGTTGCCGATTTTGTGGGCGGTGTTGCTGAGAACAAGCACCTGAACCAAATCCGGGCGGCGGCGATAAAGCCCCTGCGCAATTAGCCCACCAACGGACAGGCCCCAGATAATGGCCTTCTCAACCGACAGATGATCGAGCAGTGCTATGAGGTCATCAACATGATCATCGATGGAATAGGGTGTGGAGCCGACATCAGATAGTCCGTGCCCACGCTTGTCATGCAGCACATAGGCGTAGCGGTCACCAAGCGCGACCATCACCTCGTCCCAGATACGGAAATCGGTGCCGAGCGAGTTGATAAAGACGATGACGGGCTTTGACGCCTTGATACCCTCTGCGCGGTAATGGATCGCCGACTGGCCTGACAACAAAAACTGCATGGCGCATTTCCTCCTGCCCTGGATATTGCAAGATCGGAATGGTTAAGTAAAATAAGTTTATTGGCAGTAATTCATAACCTATAGATTATTCATCATGGTAGACGCCCGCATCAAATTCCGGCACATCCAGACCTTCGTGGAAATCGCACGCCAGAAAAGCGTGGTTCGGGCGGCCGCGACTTTGCGGATCAGCCAGCCAGCCGTCACGAAAACCGTCCGTGAACTGGAAGAGGTGCTTGGTGTGACCCTGTTCGAGCGTGACGGACGTGGCATAAAGCTCAGCCGCTCCGGCGAGATTTTCCTCAAACATGCGGGTGCGACCATGACGGCGCTGCGGCAGGCAGTGGATTCCGTTTCGCCGGATGCGGCCAGAATAGGCACGCCCCTGCGCATAGGCGCCCTGCCCACGGTGTCCGTCAGCATCATGCCGCAGGCGATGGTCAGCTTTCTGGCGGAAGATACCGGCAGCACAGTAAAAATCGTGACGGGTGAAAACGCCGTTCTCCTGGAGCAGTTGCGGGTCGGAGACCTCGACCTCGTTGTGGGGCGGCTTGCGACGCCGGATAAGATGACGGGGTTTTCGTTCGAACACCTCTACTCGGAAAAAGTTCGCTTTGTCGTTCAGGCCGGTCATCCACTGCTTGCAGAGAACATCAGCATTTTCGAGCGGCTGCACGAGTTTCCCGTTCTGACACCAACGCGCAATTCCGTCATCGGCCCCGTGGTCGATCAGTTCCTACTGGCCCACGGCGTTGCGCCATTGCCCACCCGCATCGAGACGGTCTCGGATGCTTTCGGGCGTGCATTTCTGCGCAAAAGCGATGCCGTATGGATCATCTCCGAAGGCGTTGTCGCTGCCGATATCGCTGACGGGACGCTTGTGGTTCTTCCACTCGATACCACAGATACGAGCGGCCCGGTGGGGCTGACCATGCGTGCCGATACGCAGCCATCGCTACCGCTTTCGCTGCTGATGCAGACAATCCGCGAGACGGCAGCGGCGCTATCATCTTCTCGCGGCTGAAACCCGCCAAGGCCTCAGTAAGGTAGGCCGACGTAATTTTCTGCGAGCGCCGTGGATGCCGCGCGGGACTGGACGAGGTAGTCCAGTTCCGCCTCCTGAATTTTCTGGCCGAAATCACCGGTGTCTGGAAAGCGGTGCATCATGGTGGTCATCCACCACGAGAAGCGAACGGCCTTCCAGACCCTTGCAAGCGCCCGCGCTGAATATCCATCCAGACCAGCCTGCGAATGCTCATTGTAATATTCGATCAGGGCTTCGCTGAGGTAACAGACATCGCTTGCTGCGAGGTTGAGCCCCTTTGCGCCCGTTGGCGGTACGATGTGAGCAGCATCTCCGGCTAGGAACAGCCGACCGAAACGCATCGGCTCGGCAACGAAAGACCGCAGCGGCGCAATCGATTTCTCGAAGGAAGGACCCGTCACCATCGCCTCCGCATGGTGCGCTGGAAGACGGCGTCTAAGTTCGTCCCAGAAGCGGTCGTCGCTCCACGCCTCGACCTTTTCGTCCAAGCCGCATTGAACGTAATAACGGCTGCGTGTGGCAGACCGCATGGAGCAAAGTGCAAAGCCCCGGGGATGGTTTGCGTAGATCAACTCATGATCAACAGGCGGCACGTCGGCCAGAATGCCGAGCCAGCCGAAGGGATAGACGCGTTCGAATTCCTTGATCGCACCCTGTGGCACGGCCTTTCGGCTGGCGCCATGGAAGCCATCGCAACCGGCAATAAAATCACAGTCGATCCGGTGGCTTGCGTCGTCTTTCTCATAGGTCACGTACGGCGTGGCGCTGTCGAAGGCATGCGGCTGGACGTTATGCGCGTCGTATATCGTGAGCGCGCCGATCTTCTCGCGGGCATCCATCAGGTCATGCGTGACTTCTGTCTGGCCATAGACCATGACCCGCTTGCCGCCCGTCAAGTCATGCAGGTCTACACGGTGGTCGCGGCCATCGAAAGCGAGCGAGAAGCCATCATGCGGCAATCCTTCCCGATGCAGCCTGCTGGCAACGCGCACCTGTTCCAGAAGGTTTACCGTGCCCTCTTCCAGCACACCGGCGCGCACGCGACCCAGAATGTAATCCTTGCCGACGCGGTCGAGGATGATGTTGTCGATACCGGCATTGGACAATATCTGCCCGAGCAAGAGCCCAGCTGGACCTGAACCGATGATGACGACCTGCGTGCGCATTGTGTTCTCCCGAATGCTTTCTCCCATGTCGAAACTGACGCTTCGCAGGTTTGCGTTCAATGGACTTTTCGAGAGAGATATTGCACTATCCGACCATCACGACTGCGGATGATCTCTATGACAGTACCGGCAAAAGACCAGCTCTATGGCGAAGGTGCGCCAGCGCAGACACCGTTCCGCTTCCACTGCGAAACTCTTTTTTCGCGCAGCAGTCTTCACCGGTTTGAAATAAACCTGCACCGGCACGAGAGTTTTCTGCAAATCCTCTTCTTCACCGGCGGTGAAGGCGACACGACCCTGGAAAGTGAAGTTATGGCGATCAGGCCACCCGCCGTGGTGATTGCGCCGCCGGGTTTCGAACATGGGTTTCGCTTCTCCCGGGACATTGCCGGGATGATCCTGACACTGATCCCCGCAGCCTTGTCCCCGGCAGCGCAGGCCGTGGCACGGCAGCATCTGAAACGCCCTATGTTGCTCTCTCTCGAGGAAGAACCGGCCCGGCAGAACATCATGGAATGCTTCACGGCGATCTGGAATGAGTATTCTAGCAGCCATTCCGGTCGGGACGCGATGATGGAGGGGCAGATCACGACGCTGATCGTCCAACTATCACGCATCGTGCAACAGACCGTGCCCGACAAAAGCAGCGGTCGATTTGACCTTTTGCTAGGGCTCATCGCCCGGCATCTTCGCGACAACAGAACTGCAGAATTCTACGCGGATCAGCTTGGGATATCGCAGACCCACTTGAACCGTCTGGTACGCCAGCAATGCGGCACCAGCCTTCAGCGGCTGATCGCACAACGGCAATTGGAGATCGCCAAACAGGAGCTCCTGTTTACATCATCGACGGTGCAGATGGTCGCGAGCGGACTGGGCTTTAGCGATCCCGCTTACTTCTCCCGATTTTTTACGCGAGAAACCGGCACGACGCCAAGGACGTGGCGAGTGGCGGAACAGCAAAGGCTGGCTACCGCGTCATCCCAAGACACCGTTTAGACAAGCATTCTGCGAAGCTCTAATTGAACGGCGAGAAGCGGTGACAGGTAGCGCGCCACGAGATCGTCCATGGACGCTGCCGAGGCGGGCAGCCCGACATTCAACGCCGCGACCGTCTGCCCACGCATATTGACCAGCGGCACAGCGATGGAGCGCAGGCCCATCTCCACTTCCTGATCGATCAGCGCGTAACCACGCTCGCTGGTCGCGGCCAGTTCCGCCATCAATGACGTGATATCGACCATAGTGAGCGGCGTTCTGGGCCTTCGGTCGGACATCTCAAGGGCGGATTGCCTGGCCGAAATATCCAGCGCCGCCAGAAGGACACGTCCCATGGAGGTGCAATAGGCAGGCAGGCGGGAGCCCGGCATCAGCGATATGGACATGACGCGACGCTGCGCCGCCCGCGCGACGTAGACGATTTCCGTGTCATCCAGAATGGAAACCGATGTGCTCTGACCGATCTTTTCGGACAACGTGTCCAGCACCGGCTGCACGATGCGCGGCAGCGGCATGGCGGCGAGACAACCGGTGCCAAGACGCAGCACCTTGGGCGTTACCGTGAAATATTTGCCGTCATAGGCGGCATAGCCCAACTCGGCCAGCGTCAACAGGCATCGGCGCGTCGTGGCGCGGTCGAGACCGGCGATCTCGGCCGCTTGCGATATCGACAGACGCGGATGCTCGGCGCTGAAAGCCTCAATGACCCTTAGCCCCTTGGCAAGCCCGCCCATCAGGTCCCTTTCATTCGCCAAGCTGCAAACCTCATCTGTGCGATATACGAACAAAAATCATATAACGCACAAATCAGTTGCAGTCGAGCGTGGTTCGGTTTTACCTCACACCACGGTTTGAACGATGTCATTGCCGTCGAGGAGGTATCTGCATGGACAAGACGATCAACAGCGCAGCCGAAGCGGTTTCCGGTATCGGGGACGGTGCGACGGTTATGATTGGCGGATTTGGCGGCTCCGGTGCGCCGATCGAACTGATCCATGCCTTGATCGACAAAGGCTCGAAGAACCTCACCGTTATCAACAACAATGCCGGGAACGGTCGTATCGGCATCGCAGCGATGATCGACGCGGGCCTGGTGCGCAAGATGATCTGCTCATTTCCCCGTTCGTCGGACCCGCGCGCATTCACCGACCGATATCTGGCTGGCGAAATCGAGCTTGAACTCGTGCCGCAGGGAACGCTGGCAGAGCGTATCCGCGCAGGCGGCGCGGGCATTCCGGCTTTCTATACGCCGACCGCCTATGGCACCGAGCTTGCCGATGGCAAGCCAATCGCGGAATTCGATGGACGCCCCTATGTGCAGGAGCGCTGGCTGAAGGCGGATTTCGCTATCGTCAAAGCGCATCTGGGCGATACCCATGGCAACCTGACCTACAGCAAGGCCGGTCGCAACTTTAATCCAATGATGTGCATGGCAGCGACGCGGACGATTGCACAAGTTTCCAGCCTTGTGCCTGCCGGTCAGATCGACCCGGAACAGGTGGTAACGCCCGGCATATTCGTCGACGGCGTCGTCCAGATCGACAATCCACAACAGGAAGAAATCCTGATCCGCGCAGGAGTGGCATACGCATGACCGAAGCTCACGCTCTGAACACCTTCGAAGACATCAAGCTTTCCAACGCACAGATCGCGTGGCGGGCCGCGCAGGACATCGTCGATGGCGCCTATGTCAATCTCGGCATCGGCTTTCCCGAAATGGTCGCGCGCTACCAGCCACCGGGCCGCGAGGCAATTTTCCATACCGAGAACGGCATTCTGAATTTCGGCGAAGCGCCTGCCGAAGGTGAGGAGGACTGGGACCTGATCAATGCTGGCAAGAAAGCGGTAACGCTTAAGCCGGGCGCAGCGTTCTTTCACCATGCGGACAGCTTTGCCATGGTGCGCGGGGGGCATCTGGATGTGGCCATTCTCGGCGCCTACCAAGTTGCGCAGAATGGTGACCTCGCTAACTGGCGCGTTGGTTCCAAGGGCGTGCCTGCCGTTGGTGGCGCGATGGATCTCGTGCATGGTGCAAAGCAGGTTTTCGTCATCACCGAGCATGTGACCAAGAAGGGCGAACCCAAGCTCGTTGAAAAATGCGCCTTCCCACTGACCGGAGTTGGCTGCATTACCCGCATCTATACCAGCCACGCCGTGGTGGACGTGAAAGATGGCCACTTCGTTCTGCGCGAAAAGCTTGATGGTATGAGTTTCGACGATTTGCAGGCCATGACCGGCGCAAAATTGCACACAGACGGCCCCGTTGCCGATCTTGTTGCTCCCGAACTGTGAGGCACCAGACATGACCGACGTTTTTATCTGCGATTATATCCGTACCCCCATTGGCCGTTTCGGCGGGGCACTTTCCTCCGTCCGCGCCGATGACCTTGGCGCAGTGCCACTGAAAGCGCTTATGGAACGCAACCCGAAGGTGGATTGGGAAGCCGTCGAGGACGTGATTTTCGGCTGCGCCAACCAGGCCGGTGAAGACAACCGCAACGTAGCCCGCATGTCCCTGCTGCTGGCAGGGCTTCCCGTTTCCGTGACGGGCACGACGATGAACCGCCTGTGCGGTTCGGGCATGGATGCGGTCATCACAGCGGCGCGCGCCATCAAATCCGGCGAAGCTGAGTTGATGATTGCTGGCGGCGTGGAAAGCATGAGCCGTGCGCCCTTCGTTATGCCAAAGGCCGAGACAGCCTTTTCCCGCAATGCCGAAATCTACGATACGACTATTGGCTGGCGCTTCGTCAACCCGGTGATGAAATCACTCTATGGCGTTGATTCCATGCCTGAAACCGGCGACAATGTTGCAATCGACTACAAGGTTGAGCGCGAAGCGCAGGACGCATTTGCAGTCCGCAGCCAGCAAAAGGCGGCACAGGCGCAGTCCAGTGGCAGACTTGGCAAGGAAATCACACCTGTCACCATTCCCCAGCGCAAGGGCGATCCTGTCTTGGTTGCCCGAGACGAGCATCCGCGCGAAACGAGCCTTGAGGCCTTGGCCAAGTTGAAGCCTGTTAACCGCATGGAAGGTGCCACCGTCACGGCTGGAAACGCTTCTGGCGTCAACGATGGTGCCGCTGCCCTCATCATCGCATCAGAAGAAGCGGTGAAGAAATACGGACTGACGCCGCTCGCCCGCATTTGCGGCGGGGCAACAGCTGGCGTTCCACCGCGCGTGATGGGGATTGGCCCGGCACCGGCATCGCAGAAACTGTTGGCTCGACTGGGCTGGACGCAGGAGATGCTCGATGTGATCGAGCTCAACGAAGCCTTTGCATCGCAGGGATTGGCAACGTTGCGCCAGCTTGGCATCGCCGATGACGATCCGCGTGCCAACATCAATGGCGGCGCGATTGCGCTGGGTCATCCGTTGGGTATGAGCGGCGCACGCATTGCAGGAACGGCGGCTTTGGAGCTTTCAATGACCTCCAAGAGCAAGGCGCTTGCAACGATGTGCATAGGTGTTGGCCAAGGCATCGCGATTGGGCTGGAACGGGTCTGAAAGAAACAGGGCCCGCACAAGGGCCCTGCCACTGCCGGTTATTCGACCGGCACGGGGTTGGCCAAGGCTTGCCGCAAGAGATCGCTCATCGGCAGATTGACGGTGATACCAATCTCGGGAATGGGGCTCTCGAACCAGCGGCTGTAGAGCGCTGGCATTTCGGGGCTTTTGTAGATCTGCGCCAACTCCTCGTTGACGGCAGTGGCAAACGCCCTGTCGTCCAGCCGCATCATGAAGCCGAACGGTTGCGGATCGGTCAGCTTTTCGGTGGAAATGCTGTATTCAGCTGGGTCTTTTGACCGCGCAATCATGGTGCCGAGCAACACCTCATCCATGGCGAAGGCCGAGACGCGCCCATCGGTCACCATATCGAACGCGGCCTGCAACGTATCGACGGGCACGACGGAAACATTGAGTTTCTTCGTACGGTTGGCCTCATTGATGTCGTTGACATTCACGGTGCCCAGCGCGACGCTGACGGAACGTCCCTTCAGGTCAGAGACAGTGTGGAGACTGTTTTTCGCGAGCGACACATAGCGCGTTGCCCCGTAGAAATGGCTGATGGCGAACCTGACGCTTTTCCGGCGCTCTGCCGTGTTCGTGCTGGCATTGCACTCGATATCCATGTCGCCATTGTTGAGCAACTGCACCCGGTTGCTGGGCGTTCGCGGCACCAGTACCACCTCGATTGCAGGCATCTGGAGCCGTTCCTTGAGCCTGTCCGCAAGGCGACGACAGATATCTATGGAGTAACCGATGACTTTGCCGTCCGGTGTCGTAAACGAAAAAGGTGCCGTCACACCGTATCCGACACGGATTTTGCCCGTCTCTTTGATGCGCTCAAGCGTGGGCTGCGTGAAATCATGAGCTGCGACGCTGGATACTGTCAAAAGCAGTGCGGCAGGTAGCGCAAAAAGGGCTTTAATCGCGCGTCTCATTGCAGGTACTCCTGCGGATCGCGAAACGCGGCCTGTAATTCCGGCGACATCGGCAGATTGAAATTCCGGCCATCCGGCGGCAGCGGTGACATGAACCATTTGTCATAGATACGGTTGATATCTCCGCTGACGAAAACCTGACGCAGCGCGTCGTTCACGACTTTGCGGAAAGGCTCATCGCCCTTGCGCATCAAAATGCCATAGGGCTCAGGCGGACCGAAGGTTTCGGTCGACACCATATAATCTTCAGGTGACTTGGAAAACGCGACGTGGGCGGCCAGCAGGACGCCATCCATAACGAAGGCTGTCGCCTTGTTGTTTTCCACGAAGGAAAAACCATCGGAGTTCTGGCGCGCCAACATCACGGAGATATTAAGATTATTGGCGCGGTTCATGGTCTGCAACTGCTCTATATTGACCGTACCGGTAGTGGAAGCAACGGTCCTTCCGGCGAGATCCTTGATGTGTTTCACATCGCTGGATTTCTTCGCCACGAAGCGTGTCGCGGTAATGAAGTGCGGATAGGAGAAAGAGACCTGCTCACGCCGCTCTGCGTTGTTGGTCGTGGCGCTGCATTCCAGATCGATCTTGCCTGACTTGACGAGGAGAAACCGCGAAGCAGGCGTGGCGATGACGTAATTTATATTGATCGTATCGAGCTTGAGTACCTGGCGGACATGTTCGGCGATGTCGTTGCACAGTTCCACCGTGTAGCCTGTCGCCGTGCCATCGGTCGCTTTGTAGGCGAAGGGAACCTCATCCTCGCGGTAGCCGATCGATATGGTCTTGGTGCGCGCAATCGTGTCGAGCGTACCGGCATCCTGCGCCTGCGCTACTCCATGACACGCGAGCGGAGCCGTGATGGCAACATACATAACACTGCGGCGCAGAGCCTTTGAAAATGTCTTATTCACATAATTGCACTGGGAATATCGCATTTCTTCACGCTCCTAGCGATGACACCTTCCGGGGGTACACATTGTAATGATTGCGTTGAATGTCTTCGATGCGCGCCGGGCGCCCGAGGTGGTAACCCTGACTGAGCGTGCAGCCAGCCAGGCGCACGAACTCCATCTGGTATTCGTTCTCGATGCCCTCGGCTGTCGTTTCCAGTTGCAAGCTCTTGGCCATTTGCAGCAGGCTGGTGACCACGGCGCGGCTATCGGCGCGGTCCTGAACATGCATGATGAAGCTGCGGTCGATCTTGATCTTGGTGATCGGCAACGTCAGCAGGTAGCTGATGCCGGAGTAACCGGTGCCGAAATCATCAAGCGCGATGCTGATGCCCAGAGCGCGCAGCTCTTCCAGCATTTCCCGACATTCGAGCGAGCATATCTGGGCGCTTTCCGTCAATTCGATCTCCAGCCGTCGGGCTGGCAGACCATGATTGAACAGGGCGGACTTGACCTTGTCGGCGAAATTTCCCTGAAGCAATTGCAGAGGTGAAACGTTGACGGCGATGAAGGTGTCTTCCGGCAGGGTCGCGGCCCCTGCGCAGGCGGTTTTCATCACCCAATCGCCGATGGCAACGATCTGCCCCGTCTTTTCCGCAACCGGAATGAAGTCCGCTGGCGATACCCAGCCAAGCCTTGGATGCTTCCACCGCAGCAGCGCCTCGAAACCGACAGGTTCGGAACCGTGGACAGAGAAAATCGGCTGATAATGAAGCTCGAATTCATTGTTGCGGAGCGCGGCGTCAAGATCGTGCTGAAGCACATGCCCCCGGTCACCAGACATTTCCATGCCCTGTTTAAAGAAACGGAAGGTGCCACGCCCTTCGGATTTGGCAGCGTAAAGCGCAATATCTGCCTTCTTCAAAAGCTCCGAAATCTCCGTACCAGCCGAAGTCTCGGTACAGATGCCGATACTGGTGCCGACGGTAACCTCTTTACCCAACAGAATGAATGGACGGGCCAGTGAGCGGATGATGTTGGACGAAAGCTTGCTGGCTTCACCCAGAGCATTCTTGCGCACGACCTGCAAAATGGCGAATTCATCTCCACCGAACCGCGCGGCGATATCACCCGGTCGCATGAGGAGCTGCAAGCGCTCGGCAAAAGACGTCAACAGCGCATCGCCGCTGGCGTGGCCAAGGCCATCATTGATGGATTTGAAGCGATCCAGGTCCAACAGCATGATGTTGAAGCGAGCACCGCCCTCGCCTAACCCTGCGATCATTTCTTCGAGCTTTTTGCCGAAGAATGTGCGGTTGGGCAGGCCCGTCAACGAATCGTGGTGGGCAAGATGCTCCATGTGTTTCGCCACATCGCGCACCTGGCGCAGATGCTCGCGCTCGACGACGGCCTCGCGCAGGGTTTCGATGGCGGTAGCCAGACGACCGATCTCATCGTGGCGATCCTGAAACGGGGTGACGGAACGCGTATCGTCGCGGGCAATACGGCTGAGGGCGCTGACGAGGTCAGGCACAGGCTTGAAAACCTTGCGCATGATCAACGTCACGGCAGCGCCGGTCAAAACCAAGATGGTCACCAGCAGCAGGAAAGAGTTCCGCAAAAGCCGGTTCTGGCTTTCCTGCAAGGCATCGGCTTCGCCTATGGTGGTGACCAGAGCACCCTGAAGCTCACCCTTCAGATCGACAATCGGAACATAGGCAACGAAGTGTTTGATATCGCCGATATCTGCAAAGCCGACGAAAAACTTGCTGGCATTGCCGTAATCCGGCAGCGTGAGGCCAATGCCATCGTCTGAACCAAACGCTTCGGCGGAACTGGCGAAGGGCTTTTCTCCCGGCGTTTTCTGAAAAAGCCAGATGTTGTTCTTCGTCTGCGCGGCGGCAAGGCCCAGCACATCGGCGGGATTGAAGCCCGTATCGAGGATCGACGCATCGTCGCCCAAGGGACGTTCGCTGATGATCTTGGTAATCTGGCCGTCATCGCTGCTCTCGATCGCGACGAAGGTGTAGATGCTGCGGATGACGGAGCTGGTCACCTGCGCATTCAACTCTGCCTGACGCCGCCACTGTTCCAGCGAATCCCGCTCGACCATGACCCAGCCGATGGCCGCGCCCATGACGTAGGCCAGCACGACGCTGGATACGAGAAAGACGTTTATTTTCCAGAACATGGAATGATACCATACAAGCCGCGTCTGGCCTGTCTGCGTATCGCCAACCTCCCGTTCAGCTTTATTCACGTAATCGACCATTCTGGCCTTGAGACCTTTTCCCCGAAGCTTCCGACCTTAGGGGAAGATGCCTTAACTCATGCTTTAATAGCGCCAGATAAATTGATGTTGATCACAACCATTCCGAGACATGGCAAACAAAACCTAAAAATCACCCTGTTGTTTTTATGGCTCCACAAGATTGAAAGCGATGGACGGCCTGAACACAAAAAACCCGCCAGGCATAAGCCAGGCGGGTTGGGCAAACATCGGTCTGCTCAGCTACGTTTGGAGCGCCAGCTGTCCGCGTAATTCTCACGCGCCTCACGTGCATAAGGTGTCGGTGAAACGCGAACGCGGATCTTGGCCTGTTTGTGAGGCGTTTCGATCGAAGTCTTTCCAGACCCGCCATCCGGCTCGCCCCAGACCAGAGTCAGGATATCACCCACCTCGACATCGGCATTGACGACGCCGAGAGACAGCATGCAGCGCTCGTTATAGGAATAGCCGTTGAACATCGACATGCCCACATGCTTACCAGACTCATCCAGAACAAGGTCTGCGCTGGTGGAGGCATAATTGGCGACGGGAAAATCGATCCACTTGTAATTGTCCTCGCCGGGACGGAAAGCGGAAGCGATGACGTCGATCACGTCCTCCGCATTCCATTCGAACGTCACCTTCTTGCGGTGTGGCTGCCCCCTTTGTTTTTCCAGCGCGGCCTTGCCGATGAAATCGTCCTTCTTCCAGCCGATATAGAAGTCATAACCGAGTTCGAACGGGGTGAGATAATAATCCTCGATATTGTCCGACACGAAGCTGCCGCCGATGGCGCCATTCGCCTCATAGGAATCGACGCCCAGCCACTCGCGATAGGCCTGCAACATGCCGTCGCCCGTATAGATTCCCGGCAGTGGCGAGGGAATCCAGCCGGATTCCAGCGTGTTGGTGGAATAGGCGCGGCTACCGCAGCGGACGAGGTCGACCTCAGCTTCCTTTGCCGCATCAAGTATGCAGGCCAGAACGTAACTCTTGTCCTCATAGGGACCCCAGATTTCCAGACCCGGCGCGCCCGACATGCCATGACGCAGAGCCTTGACCTTTTTGGAGCCGACATTGATCCAGTCAACATGGAAGAACTTGATATCCGGCACGGGACCACGGTTCAGCTTCTCGAAAATCTTCGGCGCATCGGGCCCCTGTATCTGGTAGCGATAATGCGTGCGCAGCACCCGTTCGCCTTCCGGGCGCGATGTCGAGCGCGGATCGTGCTTGAGGCGGACATTCCATTTTCCATAGGCAGCACAAAACATCAGCCAGTTGGATGTCGGTGCGCGCCCGACGAGATGAACTTGTCCTGCCGTTCACGAAAGATGATGTGATCGCCGATGACGTGCCCGTTCGGTGTGACCGGCACGAAATGCTTGGCGCGATTGAGATCGAAATTCGAGAAAGAGTTGATACCGTGGTGGCTCAGAAATTTCTCGGCATCCGGCCCTTCGACCGTCAGTTCATCCATGTGATGCGACTGATCGAACAACACCGCAGAGTGACGCCACGCCGCCTGCTCCGTTCGCCAGTTGCTGAATTCAGGGGTGACGACGGGGTATACATATATCCCGCTTTGGGAATTTCTCAAACGTCCGACGATATCGGGATTGTCGTTCAAGATATCATTCAGGCTGGTGTTGGGCATATCCTGTCCTCCTCAAGACATCAACGAGATGTATACATTAAGGACGATGAAGCGGCTGGATGCAAGCGCCGATTTGGCACCAGCAACGTATTAGCGATGGATGATGGCAAGGCCTGGAATTTTTGCGAGAAGGTCCGGCTCTTCATCGAAGATGTAGTCGAGATTGGAACGGGCGGTGCGGGCATGCTCACGCGCGATCGCTTCGGCGCGCGCCCCTTCTCGTGCCGCAATGGCGCGGACGAGTTCATGATGCTGCGACTGCGCAAACCGCAGGGAGCGCCAGAATGCGGAAATCCTCGAGCGGTTTGGCACGAAAGCCGAGGGTGAGGCAAAGGGGAGCGAGCTTGCCCGCTCAACCTCGCGACGGATGACATCGCTCGCTGCAAGGCCTGCAAGCTGCTGGTGAAACAGGGCGTTGAGTTCGGCGTAGGCATCGAAATCAACGTCCTCCTGCTCCTCTCCGAAGCAGGCATCAAGCTTTACGAGCGTAGCTTTGATGTGGTCGAGCGCCGCAGCCTCCACGCCCCGCTCCGCAGCCAACCGCACGGCGGTGCCTTCCATCACGCCACGCAACTCTATGGAGTCGATAACGTCGGCATAGACAAAGCGGCGCACCACGAAGCCACCATTCGGCAGGCGGTCCAGCAGGCCCTCCTCACAGAGCCGCGACAGGGCGTCTCGGATCGGGGTGCGGGAGATGTCGAGCTTTTCCGCAAGGGACACTTCGAACAACCGCATACCCCCGTGAAGCTCACCGCTGAAGATTTTCTCACGCAGTTCGATGACAGCCCGCCGCCCATGCGTTGCAGTATCGCTCGTTTTCATGTTGTAACCGCCTACACCCGGAATTGCTGCAAAAAGAATATCAGCAGGACCGGGAATATGCATGTCGAAATGTATTCATGGCAACGTCAAATTCCGGCTGCTCGCCAAACTGAAACTTCACTTGTGAGATATCGCGTTCATGTATACATTTTCAACATTCTTGGAGGAGCATCGATGGCCTTGCTGAGTTTTGGGAAGAAGGCGAGTGACCTGCCGGATCAAACGCGGTCTGGCACGGATTGTCCCTTTAACGCATGGTCCATCGAGGTCATGCCTCGAACGGCGGCCAAGATCGATGACTTCAAAGCGCTGCTTCCTGTGGGCACGCGCGTCTACATCGCCCACATCGCAGGAACAGCCATTGATGACATGGTGAAGACGGCACGACGCGTACAGGCCGATGGCTTCACGGCGATGCCGCATTTTCCCGCGCGCAGCATTCCCGATCTTGCCACGCTGGAAAACTGGATCAGGCGTTACCGCGACGAAGCGGGAGTGACGGAAGCGCTGCTTCTGGGCGGTGGCGAGGCCAGGCCTGCCGGTAATATGAGCAGTTCGATCGACCTTATCGAAAGCGGCCTGTTCGACCGGCACGGCTTCAAGCGTCTGCATGTGGCAGGTCACCCAGAGGGCAGCCGGGATATCGACAAGGACGGCACGACGACAGAGGTGGATGCCGCGCTGGCCTGGAAAAACGCGTTCTCCGAGCGGACCGATGCCAAGATGGCCATCGTCACGCAATTCGGATTCGACGCGAAAATCGTGACCGATTGGGCGGAGCGCATTCAACGTGCCGGGATAACCCTGCCGATCCATGTCGGCATTGCCGGTCCGGCCAAGTTGCAGACGCTGATCAAATTTGCGATCTCCTGCGGTGTTGGGCCATCTCTCAAAGTTTTGCAAAAACGCGCGATGGACATCAGCCGCCTGCTGACGCCGTACGAGCCGACGGAATTCGTTTCAGCACTGTCGCACTACAAGATGCAAAACCCTGGCACGCTGATCGAGCAACTGCATCTCTTTCCGCTCGGTGGGATCGCCACCGGGGCGGACTGGATGACCCGCAACCTCGGCAACCAGACCCAAAAACGTACGGGCTGACCACGCATCCGTCAGGCTGGCGCGGTGCCCAGATAGCTCTCCATCAGTGCCGGATTGTGCGCAAGTTCCGAGGCCGGGCCGGAGAGCTTCACCTCACCCAGCTCCATCAGGTAACCGAAATCGGCAATGTCTAGAGCGGCGCGTGCATTCTGCTCTACCAGCAGAACGGACACACCGCTGTCGCGCAGTTCCGAAACGATCTTCAAGATGTCCGCGACAATGCGCGGCGCAAGGCCAAGGCTTGGCTCATCCAGCAGCAGCAAGCGTGGCCTGCTCATCAGTGCGCGCGCCAAGGCCAGCATCTGACGCTCACCGCCGGATAGCGTTCCAGCCAGTTGCTTGCGGCGCTCGGCAAGCCGAGGGAATCGGTCGTAGAGTTGTGCACTGGTTTCAGCCCGCTCCTGACGTGACCGCAAGAAGCCGCCAAGCTCGATATTGTCTTCGACCGACATGGTGGAAAACAGTTCGCGACGTTCCGGCACGAGGCAAAAGCCAGCCGCGACCCGTGCTTCGACAGAGGGAGGCACTGGCTTACCATCGTAAAGCACCGTGCCTGTACTTGGAATGATGCCCATGGCCGCGTTGAGAAGTGTCGTCTTTCCTGCGCCATTGGCGCCGATGACCGTGACGATGCTGCCCGCCTGCATGGCCAGCGACACGCCCTGCACCACTTCCGCATGACCATAGGAGACGCGCAGATCTTTGATTTCCAGCAGATGTCCGCTCATGCTGTCCCTCCCAGATAGGCTGCGATGACAGCTGGATGATTGCGCACCTCCTGCGGCTTGCCATCGGCGATCAGCGTGCCGAAATCCAGAACGACCAATTGATCGACAAGCCCCATGACGAAGCCCATGTCGTGCTCGACAAGCAACACGCTGACGCCCTCTTCGCGCAATTTTTTCAGCAGTGCGGCCAGCTCCTGCTTTTCGGCATGGCGAAGCCCTGCCGCGGGTTCATCCAGCAAGAGAAGCGCTGGATCTGCCGCAAGCGCACGGGCGATTTCGAGAATGCGGATCTGACCGAGTGCCAGATCGCCCGCCGGGCGGTGCATGAGGCTGGCAAGGCCAACGCGCTCGACTTGCCGTGCGGCCTCAGCCAGCAATGTCGCCTCTTGCGCCCGTTCTGCCCGCAGGAAGCTGCGCAGCACGCCTGCCGATCCGCGCAGATGCGCGCCGAGCGCGACATTTTCCAACACCGACATATCTGGCAGCACCTTGGCATGCTGGAAGGTGCGGGCTATGCCGAAGCGAGCGATCTTGCGCGGGTTAAGGCCAGAGATGGACTGTCCGCGATAAGTGACAGTGCCCGACGTCAGACCCAAAATGCCGGTGATAAGGTTGAAAGTCGTGCTTTTACCCGCGCCGTTGGGACCGATCAGGCCGACGATTTCGCCCGCATTGATGCGGAAGCTGACATCATTGACGGCGACCAGGCCACCGAACTGCTTGCGCGCCTTCTCAACGCTCAGAAGCGGCGCTCCACGCTCTGGCATGGGGCGGCGATCAAGCTCGGTATCGGCCTGCGGCAGACGCCGCTCCCGTTTGCGCGAAGACGTCGCCCATTTGGACACGAGCGGCCAGAGCCCCTCGCGGGCGACCTGCAGGATGGCAACCAGCAGCAGGCCGAAGACCACCATTTCCACGTTGGTCGCAGTGCCGACGAGCCCAGGGAGAATCCGTTGCAAGACCTCTTTCAACACAAGGATCAGGGCCGAGCCGAAGATTGCGCCCCATACATGTCCGGCACCGCCGACAACGGCCATCAGCAGATATTCGATACCCATATTAAGGCCGAATGGTGTGGGGTTAACCGAGCGCTGCATGTGCGCGTAGAGCCAGCCGGAGAGAGCGGCCAGTACGCCCGCAAAGACGAACACCGTCAGCTTAGCGCGCACGATATTGACCCCAAAGGCTTCCGCCGCCTGCGCGCCCCCACGCAACGCTCGGATGCCACGACCGACACGGGAATCCAGCAGATTGACAGCCCCGATGGAGACGAGAATGACGAAGGTCCAGATGACGTAATAGATCGACTGACTGCTGAGAAAAGCATAACCGCCGACGGAAAGAGGCGGAATGGCCGTGATGCCGTCATAGCTTCCCAGCACTTCCATTTTGCCGAAGAGATAATAGAGCGCCAGCCCCCAGGCGATTGTGCCGAGCGGCAGAAAATGGCCGGAAAGGCGCACTGTGATGAAGCCTAGCAGGAGCGCCATAGCCGCACCCATCAACAGCGATAGCGGCAATGTCAGCCAAGGGGAAATGCCATAGGCCGTGGTCAGCACAGCCGTGGTATAGGCCCCAAAGCCGCAGAATGCCGCTTGTCCGAAGGACGTCAATCCGCCGACGCCAGTGAGGAGAACCAGACCGATGGCGACAAGCGATGCAAGGCCGATATTGTTCATCAGTGTCAGCCAAAACGGCGGCACCGGAAGCAGCGGAAACACGGCGAGAACGAGCAGGCCAATGAGCGGAAGTGCCGTTAGAGCGCGACGGTTCATCATCAATCCTCCTCATGGTGTCCGGCACCGAAGGACAGCCAGACCAGCACGGGTATGATCAGACCGAACACGATGACTTCCTTGTAGGCGCTGGCAAAAAACGAGGAGAAGGCCTCGACCAGCCCAACGCCGAGCGCGGCGATGGCCGTCAGCGGGAAATTACCGAGCCCGCCGAGAATGGCCGCCACGAAGCCCTTGAGGCCGATGAGGAAGCCGGTGTCGTAATAAATGGTGGTGACGGGCGCGATCAGCACGCCGGAGACCGCGCCGATAATAGCGGCCAGCACCAGCGCCGTGACCCCGGTCAACTGTGTCCTGACGCCCACGAGCCTTGCGCCCAGCCGGTTGACGGCGGTTGCGCGTAGGGCCTTTCCCAGCAGTGTTTTTTCGAAGAACAAATAGAGCCCGACGATGATCAGGATCGTGATGCCGTAAATCCACAGGCTCTGCGTGGTTATAACCAGCGACCCCAGCAGAAAACTGCCCTCTGCCAGCGGCTTGGCGCGCAACCCTTCAGGGCCGAAGAAGATCAGCCCGAGGCCCATCATAAACAGATGCACGCCAAGCGACGCGATCAGCAGCAGCAGCACCGATGCATCGACAAGCGGACGGTAGACGATACGATAGATATAATAGCCCATGGGCGCGATGATGATGACTGCGAGAGCAGCCCTTAGTATCGCGGGCAGCTGAAGCGGCGCCACCAGCGCAACGAGGCCATAGATGGCGACCGGCAGGGCGATATTGATGAGCAGCGCCTGCACGAGAGATGTCAGACGCATGGCGTGGCGCAGATCCCAAAGATCAAGCACCATGGCGGCAACGCCAAAGGCGATCAGCATGGGGGCGGTGCCAGGTATCTGGCCGTTATCGAGAAGTGCGAGAGACAGTGCGCCATAGGCCACGAACTCACCCTGCGGAATGAAGATGATGCGCGTCACCGCAAAGACCAGAACCAGCGCCAGCCCCAACAGCGCATAAATTGCGCCATTGGTGATGCCATCCTGAATCAGAAAGGTTGCAATCGTGGCGTCCACGGCATTTCCCCATTCCATTGATATTGACGGTCTGCCTGCGGCTTCCAGAGCGCTACGATCCCTGGTTGGGTCGCAGCACTCTGATATTCGGAAGCACTATTTCAGCAGGTTGAACTTGCCGTCCTTGACTGTCAGCAACACCACACCCCGATCATCGAGGCCGTAGTGATCGGTTGCCGAGAACTGAAAGACGCCGTGCGTGGCCGGAAACGGACCACTCGTTTCGATCGCGTCGCGCAACGCATCCCGGAACTCCTTGGTGCCGGGCTTTGCCTTAGCAAGCGCGACAGGCACGGCCTTCTTCAGGATGATCATGGCGTCCTGCATGTGGGAGCCAAACTGGGTGCGCGTACCCGCACCGTATTTGCCCTCATAGGCCTTCACATAGGCAAGGCCTTCCGCCTTGGTTTCCGATGTATCCGGCTGCTCCTCAGCCACCATGACGGGGCCGGAAGCGAAAACGGTGTTTTCAGCGCTTTTGCCTGCGATGCGCAGGAAATCGAAGGTGACGGCACCGATGGTCTGGTAGATGGGGCCGGTGAAGCCACGCTCACGCAGACCCAGTTGCGGAAGCGCTGCACCGGTGCCCGAAGCGCCGATCAGAACCGCATCCGGCCTTGCAGCCACGACCTTTAGAACCTGACCTGCTACGGAAGTGTCGGGACGCGCGTAGCGTTCATCCGCCACCATCTTCAGTCCATATTCGCCACCTAGCTTCTTGAACTGATCGACCCATTGATTGCCGTAGGAGTCTGAGAAACCGATATAGCCGAGCGTCTTGACGCCATCCGCCTTCATCTTCGCAAAGAGGTGGCGCGACACGAGTTCTGCACTTTGCGGCAGCACGAAGCTCCAGTTCTTGGCCACTGGCGGCGGCAGAGGTGATGGTGCAAGATGCGGTACACCTGCTTCGGCGGCCACTCCTGCGACAGCGATGGCACCCGGCACCAGCGCCGAGCCGATGATCACATCAGCCTTGTCGTCATTGGCGAAGCGGCGGGCATTGGTGGTGGCAAGAGACGGATCACCGGCATCGTCGAGCAGAATGACGCGGACTTTCTCGCCGCCGATTTCGGTCGGCCAAAGCTCGACGGAATTCTTCAATGGAATACCGAGTGCCGCACCCGGGCCGGTGGTGGGTATGGTGACGCCAATGGTTATATCGGCAAAGGCCGGAAGCGTTGAAAGCGTAAACGCAACGCTCGCCAGGGCGGCAAGTCTGGTCAAAGAATGTCTCATGTCGTTCCTCCCGTTAACATGCTGATATGAATGGTTTTGATGCGTAGGCTGGGCGTTGATCGCCATCTTCCGGCAAGCGCAGGGAAAGCCAGGCGTCGACCGCCTCCCATGCCGTGCGCATATAGCGGTCCGCATGATAAAAAGCGGTCTCGGGCTCTGCCGAGAGCGCAGTCATCTTCGCGCTCATCGCCAGAAATTTTTCGAGCGCTTTTTCTGCCGCTTGTGTGGCAGATGTCGCAGCGGCCTGCTGGATATCTCGCCGCACCAGTGTTTCGAAGGCGGCAAGACCGCGTCCTTCATCACGCCACAGCCTGCGGGTAAGAAAATCGAGCGCCTGCATGCCTGTCGTTCCCTCGTAGATCGACATGATACGGCTGTCGCGCAGATACTGCTCCAGCGGCCACTCACGCGTATAGCCAGCACCGCCCAGAACCTGAATGGCGCGGCTGGCGGTATCGAAACCAATCTCCGCACCGAAATTCTTCACGAGTGGCAAAAACCAGGCAGCGAAATCCGCGAAGAAGGCACGCGTCTGCGCGGTGTCGGAGAGCCTGGCCAAATCCATCGCGGCAGCCTGTTCCAGAACGGCAGCGCGCAGGATTTCCGTCTGATGACCGAGAACGACAAGCTGTCGCTTCACATCGGGATGGGTAGCGATGGCGACAGGCTTTTCATTCGCCGCGCCGCCCTGCCGCCGCTCCAGCGCATAGGCGTGGGCGATATCCGATGCGGCTGATGCGATGCCCAACCCCTGACAACCGGTGGAAAGCCGCATGCGCTCGATCATGGTGAAAAGCTGTTGCAGGCCATGGCCTTCCTGACCCAGAAGAACGGCATTCGAACCATCGAACCGTAGCACGCAGGTGGGTGAGCCGTGCAGGCCCATCTTCTCTTCGATCCGCTCCACGGTGATGCCGTTGCGCAGATCGTTCAGATGATCGGGCACCAGAAACAGGCTGAGCCCCTTCGTTCCCGGCTGGTCGCCGGTTCGGGCCAGAAGGCAGTGACCGATGCGAGATGTGATGTCGTGATCACCGAAGGATATCCAGCATTTGGTGCCGGTAACCTGCCAGCCTTCATCCGTGAGAACGGCGCGCGTACGGATACGCCCGACATCAGAGCCCGCATCGGGTTCTGAAATGCAGATGGTAGCGGACCAGTCTCCGGCAATCAGGTGTCCGATCCATTCTGCTGCCGTTTCTTCGTCCGCGACCTGCGCCAAGAGAAAGGCGGCGGCGCGCGACGAGCCAACCAGCATCATTAGCGATACGCAGGCACGCTCGAATAGCGAAGCGCATGCCGCTTGCAACGTTTGCGGAAGGCCTTGCCCGCCGAAAGCTTCCGGTAGGTCCATGCCCAACCAGCCTGCTTCGCAAAAACGACGATAGGCGTCCGCAAAGCCCGATGGCGTTTTCACTCGTCCATCGATCAGCCTGCACCCTTCCCGGTCGCCGAGACTGTTCAGCGGCGCGAGAACGGTCTGGGCAAAGCTAGCCGCTTCAAAGAGAATGGCGGAGACGGTGCTATCGTCAAGCTCAGCGGAAACCGCACGAATGTCCTGCCAGCCGGGCGTCTTGCCCAGCAGCGTCATCGTTCTTTCCACCTGCTGTTCGAAGCCCGCCATCTCGCCTACCTCGGCTGCATACGAATGGCGCCGTCCAGCCGGATGACCTCGCCGTTCACATAGCGGTTTTCGATGAGATAGCGCACCGTATCGGCAAATTCCGCCGGGTCCCCCAGCCGGGCCGGATAGGGAATGGCTGCGGCGAGGCTGTCCTGCGTTTCCTGCGGCAGACCGTGCAGCAGAGGGGTCAGAAACAATCCAGGCGCGATGGTGTTGACGCGAATACCGAAACGGGAAAGCTCGCGTGCGGCAGGCAGCGCCAAGGAGACGATGCCACCTTTCGACGCCGCATAGGCAACCTGCCCGATTTGCCCTTCGAAAGCGGCAACAGAGGCCGTGTTGACGATGACGCCCCGCGCCTTGTCGTCACGCTCCGGCGCCTTTGCCATATGGGCGGATGCCAGCCGCATCATGTTAAAGGTGCCGATCAGGTTCACGTTGATGACACTTTGAAAGGCTGCAAGCGGCATCGGCCCCTCGCGGCCCAGAATGCGGGCGGCGGGACCGATACCGGCGCAATTCACCAGAATACGCAGGCCATCACCAGCCTGCGCGGCCTGCGCGAAAAGATTTTCCGCGTCGGTCTCGCTCGTCACATCACCGGCAACCGCCACGCCGCCAATCTCGCCTGCCACCTTGGCGGCGGCATCCGCGTTGCGATCAAACACATGGACGATCGCGCCTCTGGAAGCGAGAAGACGGGCCACCGCCTCTCCCAGACCGGAACCACCGCCTGTGACGACGGCGCTTGAGCCTTCGATCTTCATGCTGCCATGTCCTTTCCAACCGTGATCACGTCAGGCGAAGCGAGGTAAAGCTGCTCCACAAGATCCTTGCGCAGCGACAGCATGGCGCGCTGGTTGAGAGAGCCCTTGTCGGTGATCTCCCCCTTGTCGAGACGTGGTGCTTCCCGGATGACGAGCAGCCGCGCAACCCGTGTTGCCGAGCCTGTGGCGCGCCTCTGGTGGCGCTGCAAGGCAGCGGCCAGTGAATCGCGAACCAACGGATGCGCCAGAACATCGTCATCCGTCATGTCTGTATTGGCGGCGCCGACCAGCTCCCGCAACGGCGGCATCGACGCGATGACCAGAGCACCGAGTTCTTCGCGATTTTCCCCTGTGATGACGGCATCGCGGATCAAGCCGCCGAAATCGTCCACCAGTGTCGCGCGCAGCTTGCCCACCGAGACCCACGTGCCGGTCTGGAGCTTGAAGTTCTCTGCGGTGCGGCCATCGAAGTAAAAGCCATGTGAGGGATCATCCTGCTGGGCGAAACGCACGGCGTCACCAATCTGGTAGAAGCCTTCCTCATCGAACGCTTTAGCCGTCAGCTCCGGGCTGCGCCAGTAACCGGGGGTGATGTTGGGGCCCTTCAGACGCAGCTCGTATTTCTCGTCGAAGGGCACAAGCTTCATTTCCATGCCCTGCGCGGGAATGCCGATATTGCCCGGCTGCTCCTGCGGATCCGTGCAATAAAGCGAGAACGGACCAGTTTCCGTGGCACCGAGGCCCGTGCCGAGTGGGACGCGGGTGCCTATGGTCTGCTCGGCAAGAACATTGAGTGCATCCCAGGTATGTTGGGCCATTCCGGCTCCGGCATACATCATCAGCTTCATGTTTATGAAAAAGCTTTCGCGCAAGGCGACGTCGTTGCGCATGGCCTGCACCAGCATTTCGTAACCCGCCGGTACGTTGAAGTACCAAGTGGGCGAGATCTCACGGAGATTGGCAATGGTTTTACCGATCATCTGGGGAGATGGTTTGCCGTGATCCACGTAATAGGTGCCGCCATTATAGATGGCGTTGTTGAACAGCTTGTTGCCGCCCGCCGTGTGGTTCCACGGACTCCAGTTGACGATGACAGGCGGCTCATCGCGCAGGAAGGCGTAACAATCAGCAATCATTTCCTGATTGGAACACAACATGCGTTGCGTCTGGATGACCGCTTTCGGGGAGCCAGTGGTACCGGAGGTGAACAAAAACTTCGCGATCGTATCGGGACCGGTCGCCGCAAAGGCTTCGTCCACCGAAGCAGTTGCGACGGTCTCCAGAAAATCTGCGAAGACATATGTATTGGCGCGGCCTGATGGCGGGTTACGCAGCACCACGACGGGCATATCCTGCCCGAAAGCATAGTCGACCGCATCCATGAACCGATTGCCATCTTCCACGAAAACAAGGCCGGGCGTGACCTGTTCTGCAATCTCCCGCAGCTTCTCGAACTGACCGGCGAAGGCCGCGTAGCTGGGCGACACCGCCGCTGAGGGAATACCAACATGCTGGGCACCCAGCGCCAGAAGACCATGTGTCACGGAGTTTTCGGCCAGAATGACTAGTGGACGTTCGACGCTCAAGCCGATGTCCAGAAGCGATTGGCCGATGCGCCTGACGCTATCGACCGCATCGTGATAGGTCACCCGGCGCCAGCCATCGCCATCGCGCTCTGCCATCCACACCCGATCAGGCGCGACGGCTGCCCAATGAAGCAGCTTCTCATTCATCTTGTCCGGGTACAGGTCAAGCGGATCGTCCCGCCAGACCTTAATCGAGCCGTCGCCATCCTTGCGCCAGCTGATCTCTGGCGTCCAGAATTTTACGCGTCGAATTGCGCTCTCGTTCATGACTCCTCCCAGACGTCAGTCGCGTGATGTGGGGAGTTGAGCTTTGTCATCTTCCCCTGAATTTTGTTTACAAGGAAACAATCTATCTGTAAACAATCAAATCACAACTATCTGGATTTGTAGCGTGCGGGAGGCTTCTACCGATGAGCGATCATCAGCAACCGGATTTCGTGACCTATGAGCTGCGCGACAACATAGCGCTGGTTGGCCTGAACCGACCCGCAAAGCGCAACGCCATCAGCGATGCATTCGTAGAGACGATCGCACGCGCTGTGGAGCGCGCACAGAACGAGGCTAAAGCCGCCGTTCTGTTCGGGCACGGCGATCATTTCTGCGCCGGTCTCGATCTGGCCGAACATGTGAAGAAGACACCGATAGAAGGCGTCCGTGGCTCCCGCCGCTGGCATGCGGTGTTTGCCGGTATCGAGCATGGCACGATCCCCTGGTTTTCAGCGCTGCACGGCGCCGTCATAGGCGGTGGTCTGGAGCTTGCTGCATCGACCCATGTGCGGGTCGCGGACAAGACTGCCTTCTTTGCCCTGCCGGAAGGGCAGCGCGGCATTTTCGTTGGCGGCGGCGGCTCGGTGCGTGTGGCGCGCCTGACCGGCGTTGCCCGTATGACCGACATGATGCTGACGGGCCGCGTGGCGGCAGCGGACGAAGCGGAGCGCTGGAACCTCGCGCAATACGTGGTTGACGCAGGCACGGCGGTCGAAAAGGCCGTTGAGCTTGCCCAAAAAGCGGCGAGCAATGCAGAAATTTCCAATTACGCCGTCATAAACGCCTTGCCGCGCATTCAGGATATGGCAAAGGAAGATGGCCTTTTCGTCGAATCCTTCATTTCTTCGTTTACGGCAACAAGCCCGGAAGCAGAGGAACGGCTGCGGGCATTTCTGGAAAAGCGGGTCGCCAAGGTAAAAGCACCCGGCGCGGCCTAGTTCTCGCGGCGCAGACCCCAAGGATGAGAGATGGACACGCTGGTTCGCACCCCTGAAAACGTCAATCTGGAGCGGTTGAACGCAGCGCCGGGCTTCATGCTACGGTTGGCCCAGTTGCGGGTCTATGAGCAGTTCTTCTCCGAGGTCGGCGAGCGCGGGCTGAAACCGGGGGAGTTTTCGGTTCTCTGGGTTATCAGAAACAATCCGGGAATACGGCAAAGTATTCTGGGTCAGAGCCTGATGATCAAGCGCGCCCATATGACCAAGCTCATTCGTGCGCTGGAAGACCAGGGGCTGCTGTCGCGCCGGGTACCGGACGAGGACCGCCGCGCCGTGGAACTGACGCTGACGGAAAAGGGCGAAAGGGAAGCGGAGACCGCATCCGAGTGGTTCTTTGCCTATGAGGAGGGCGTCGGTGCTGCCTTAAGCGACACGGAACGGCAGCAACTGCTGGTACTTCTGCGGAAATTTATCGGTATCTGAAAGAGTTTTTCACGGGAGGAAAATCATGAACATCGATGAGCTTGTCGCCATCGACGTGCACACGCACGCCGAAGAGCCATGCGGTTGCCAGCGCGACGACGGATATCATGAGTTTCAGGCAGGCATGGCGCGCTATTTCAGAAATCCGGCTGGCGCGCAGGGCATGTTACCAACGGTTCAGGAAACCGCGACCTATTATCGGGAACGTAAGATCGGCTGCGTGATCTTTCCCGTGGATGCCGAACGCGAAACCGGCTTCCGACGCTACGACAATGAAGAGGTTGCCAAGATAGCTGCCGAAAACAGCGACATCATGATCCCCTTCGCCTCCATCGACCCTGCCAAGGGCAAGACCGGGGCGCGGGAGGCACGGCGGCTGGTGCGGGAATTCGGCGTGAAGGGCTTCAAATTTCACCCGACGATGCAGGGTTTTTACCCCAATGACCGCATGGCCTACCCGCTTTACGAAGCCATTCAAGAGGAAGGAGCGATAGCCCTGTTCCATACGGGGCAAACGGGTGTCGGCGCTGGTCTTCGTGGTGGCATGAGCATGCGGCTGAAATATTCGAACCCCATTCATCTCGATGATGTGGCGGTGGACTTTCCCGACATGCCGATCATCATGGCGCATCCCTCTTTTCCATGGCAGGAAGAGGCGCTGGCCGTGGCGACCCACAAGCCGAATGTCTACATAGACATGTCCGGCTGGTCTCCGAAATACTTCCCGCCTATTCTGGTGCAGTACGCCAACACGTTGCTGAAACATAAGATGCTGTTCGGCTCCGACTGGCCAGCGATCACGCCGGATCGCTGGTTGGCCGATTTCGAAAAGATCGAAATCCGTGACGAGGTGCGCCCGCTGATCCTCAAGGAAAACGCGCGCAAGCTGTTCAAGCTTTAAGCGTCCGGCATAGGGCCGACATAACGGGATTGGGGGCGGATCAGTTTGCCGACCTCATCCTGCTCTAGCACATGCGCGGTCCACCCCGCCATGCGGCCTGCTGCAAACACATTGGTGAAGCTTTCGCGCGGGAAACCGACCGCTTCCAGAACCAGCGCGGTGTAGAATTCGACATTGGTTTGCAGCGGCCGCAGCGGCTTCTTTTCCGCCAGCAGCGCCAGTGCCTCCTCCTCGACGGCCTCGGCAAAACCGATGCGTCCGCCGCTGTCACGCAGGGCGGCAACCGCCTTCTTCAACACATTGGCACGCGGATCGCGAACGCGATAGATATACGAGCCCCGTAAAGTTCTCGAAGAGTTTGGCACAATCATCCCTGATGACGTCGAAATTCGCGTCAGCGACTCGACCGCCATCCAGCGTTACCTAGTTCTTCCGATGCGCCCTACGGGCGCAGACGACCTCGACGAGGAGAAGCTCGCCGACCTCGTCACTCGGGACGCGATGATCGGAGTCATTCAGATCAAGCCCCAACTCCAGGAACCAGTGACATGACAGGTAGCGAACAGCTTTTAACGCGCCTCCCAAACGATATCGGTGGCCTCGAAGCTCCCAAGATCGAACAGGTCGACCACGAGCTTCTACCTTGGGAGAAACGCTGCCATGCGTTGGCGGACGTGTTGGACTTCCACAAGATCATAAACACAGAAGAGAAACGCCGCGGCGTTGAATCCTTAGGCGCAGAAATGGTGGGTAGGCTCACCTACTACGAGCGTTGGATCGCGGCTTTTGCGAACATCGCATTTCAGAAAAAATTACTCACTCCAGAAAAACTCGCAGTGAGGATGGCCGAAGTGGAGGCGAGATGGAGGGAACACATCTGAGGCTGGTCGGGACGAATGTGCCTCGCTGCTTCGTCGAGAGCGACAAAGGCGCTTCGCTTGCCCGTCGAGCGATTGCAGAGTTCCTCGGCACCGCCCTACTGATGTTGGCGGTAGTGGGATCCACCCTCCATGAAAGCTCTTCTGCCTTGTCTTCGGGTATGGCCGTCTCGGCCAGCCTTATAGGGCTGATCCTGGCATTTGGAACCGTTTCCGGTGGGCATTTCAATCCGACGATTACAATTATGCAGTGGTCGCAAGGCATTCGTGGAACGGACTGCACAGTCTGGTATGTGATAGCTCAGGTCGGGGGCGCGCTCACAGGAGCTATTCTCACAGACCTGATCTTCGAAATACCTATCGACTGGCCTAGGTTCGACGCTCCCACTTTGCCTTATCTGGCGAGTGAAGCAGTCGCCTCGTTCGCTCTGATGACCATTGTGTTCTGCTGTACGCGGAGTGCTAGCAAGCTCATTGGACCTTTCGCGGTTGGACTTTGGCTTCTCGCTGCCATCGTCTCGACGCCCACGGGATCTATCGCCAACCCGGCCGTCGCGATCGCACTGCTTGCATCACCTGCCGAGCAGTCGGTTTTCGCAGTTATTACGTTTGTAGTTGTGCAACTCGCGGCAGGCCGCCTCGCAATACAAGCGGTTTCGTTTATCTACCCTGACGAGGGCGCTCGCCAGTGTCGGTGCATGCAAGCTCCGCGGATCGTAGGCCTCATATTAAGGAACCATCCTACGCCGATCGCGCTTACCAATGCTGGAGTTTGAAGGAAGGTAGCACCGAATTGGTCGAAGCTAGGGTACGCGTCATCGATCTCGAAACAGGAGGCAATGGCCCGAACGACGTTTGCGAGATCGGCTGGCAGGATGTCGTCATCGACCCAACTGGAAAGTGGAAGGTTACCGATGAACGCGGGGCGCTCTTCGTCAACCCTGGCCGCCCAATTTCACCCGACACGATGGCAATTCATCATATCCTGGATGTCCAAGTCGCGGATGCTCCCTTCTGGAAGGAAATCGCATCAACGGTTCTTCGTCCACCCGGCCGAATCGACGCCTTGGCAGCTCATCGAGCCGCTTTCGAACAACGGTACTGTACGCCTCGGTTTACAGGCGGAACGCCCTGGATCTGTACCTGGAAGTGTGTGCTGCGTGTCTGGCCGGAGCTTCCGCGGTTTTCCAACCAGATGCTGCGTTATCAACGAATGCCCACCGGACTGGTGCATGAAATCGGCCTCCCAGCGCATAGGGCGATGCCCGACGCCTACGTTACGGCTCATCACCTCCGAGACATGTTGAACCAAACCTCGCTTGACGACTGCCTGACGTGGAGCAACGAACCGGGACTTCTACCGCGCATACCTGCCGGACCAGATCGGGGAAAACCCTGGGGTCGCATCAGCATCGAGGCGCTGAACGCGTTCATCGCAGATCGGGATGTGGACGTGCGCTTCAGCGCAAAGACAGAACTGGCTCGGCGGATTGAGGACAAGCCGTCTCAGGATGAGAAACCGGTACAAGGGATGCTTGGATTCGAATGAGCAAGACGTATCTGGACACGCCCGATGGTCGTTACTTCGTCGTAAAAGGACGGCTGTGGCGGCGCAGTAATCCTGCACTCGATGAACTCACCCGTGCGGCACTGGTCAAGGATTTGATGGCGGCACGCCGGGCAGTTCGCGACGCATCGGCAGGCTCACCAGCGATGGTCGAAGCTCGAGAGAAAGTGGATGCGGCCAAGGTTGGGCTTGGTGAACGCGGCCCCGTCTGGTGGGATGACGGGGCACCGGATTTCAACCGATATCTGGCTAGAAACACTCCATACGCAGCGTGGTTTGCAAAGTTGGAAATGGAATGAGATGTTATGGCGACCTTTAAACATCCTGCATGACGCAGCAGTTTGGAAAAAGAAAACACCCTTTCTAGGAATGATGAATTTCGTTGGTCAGCCACGCAGGCCAGTCGCGCTCAAAGAAGGATTTGGCGCTTTCATCGAAAACGCGGTTGGATTTCGTGGTCACCACAAAGTCTGAACCACGTTTTTTGACCACGATCTGCTCGTTCTTTTGGTGATCGCGCTCATTTCGAAAGCGATATTCGTTGAGAGGACCATGGCGAGTTGTCGGCAGTGCCTCGCCATTCGCATCACATATGGCGCGCGCCCCCCGACTCCCTCCACCATGGCTGATAAAGAAATCAAGCGCCGCCAGAACGGCCTCCGAGGCGGTTGCCATCTGCTGCCACTGGATTGCCCGTGACGCCTCGCCCGGTCGGTCGATAGAAATACCGTGCGTGCGGATCCGGGCATTCAGAATTTTTGCGTCGGCCAATGCCGCCCGCACGCTTTGTGCATCGCAGATGATCCCTGCTTTGTCGCTCATGCGCGCCTGGACCTCCGCTCGGATTGCCGCCATGTCCAGAGACCCTTGTGCCACCAGGGCACGCAGCAAATGCCCGACTGCCTCACCGACATTTGCGTCGATTTTGACGTCGTTATTTCCTTTCGCCCACCCAGTCGCAGCAATGTGTTCGGCAGCCCTTGTTCCAAACACCTGACCTGCGTTGAGAGCCGCGCCGCCGGGTCTCGTCACGCCATGCGTTCCAGCCGCCTCACCTATGGCGTAGCAACCCTTCAGATTGGTTTGCCCCCAGATATCGACCATCACACCGCCGTTCATGTGCTGATTGTTGACGGCGAACTCCAACGGAGCGGTTGCGATGTCGATCTTGTAGCGTCGGTAAAGTTCGATCGCGAGCGGGTTCATGCGCTGCAGGCGCGCGATGGGAAGGTCCTGCGAAGCCCCTGCCTTGCCAAGATAGTGGCGGACGTCGTCATCAAGCCTTTCAAGATGGAAGGGTTCGTCGCCGGGCACCGGAAGCGGATTCCGGTTGAAATCCATGAAGACTCGACGTCCGGCCATGGTCTCGCGATACACCGCCAGATCGACGAGGCTCGACGCGAAATCCAGCATCCGTGTGGAATGAAAAGGCCATTGATAGCCCTTGCGGAATATGTTGGACGCCAGCTCCTGCGTCGTCCGGTAGTATTCCCCCAGGAAATGGTGTTCATAGCCGTCAGAATCGACGGAATAGATATGCGGCATGCTCTGGACATATGTGCCGGAAAGGTTCCACGGAAACCCTTCGCGGCGCGTTCCGATACCGAACTGGCTTTCCGTCAGATTGACAAGTTCGATGCCAGCCTCAAGGGCAAGACCCAACGAGCCAAAGCATCCATTTGGATAGACACTGTCGCGATAGAGTTCACCGGGGCCGCCAGCCGCCAGCACCACCACCGGACACACAAACAAGGCCATACCCATCGGGTTGCTGTCCGTCCTTTCACCAGCGCGCATTGTAAGGAGGCCAGCCACCGTCTCGTGGCCATCTTGTTCGCTTTTCAGAATTCGCACGGCGGTCGTCTGGTTGAAGATGGGAACGCCGAGCCGTATCGCTTCATCCGCCAGAACCTTGACCATAAGCCGGGAGGTTCGCGGGCCGCAACTGGTGGCGCGGCCAACCTCATCGTGATCCGTCTGATATCTCAACGTTCCGCCAAACCGGTCCTGCGGAAGAGGAAGACCAAGATATTGCAACGACGCCATCATGCGCGATGAACCCACAGCCTCGATATAGGCGGTATCCTCATCCATGGCTCCGCCGCTGCGGATGGCATGTGCCATGGCCTTGTAATTGTCACCCTGATCGGAGGTGTTGGCGGTGTGGAGAGTTTGCTTGTCGGAGCCTGAGCAGGCAGACGTTCCTCCCCATGCGCTTTGACTGATAACGACGACATCGTCACCACGCCTCTTGAGCTCGACGGCAGACCGCAACCCGGCAGCGCCGGAACCGACGATGACACACCCTGCCCTATAAACAGGAACATCGATCCCCGAAAGGCTGACAGTCTCCAACGACCTCGTCTCCGGAGGAAGGCGCGGCATGTCGACGTCGGTGAGTGCATCGAGTATAGGCTGTGGAATATCGAGCTTCATTGCCGTATCAAATCCCATGGGCATGTCGGTTGCAGGATCTCCGCCGCCACGTATGGCAACAGGCTTCGGGTGTCAGGCGAGCGGAATGTCCACCCAGCGCTTCAATCGAGACGATTCCATGCAGGCATCGACGATCTGGCAGATGTGGTGTCCCGTTTCGAAGGTCGGCCACATCTGCGTGCCAGTCGTTATGGAACGGATAACTTCGGCAACTTCGATAATCTTGCTCTCGTTGTAGCCAAGCCCGAAGTTTGGCAGAGGGAGGAAAGCTTTAAAGTTCGCGCTCTCTGGGCCGACGTCTATTTCACGGAAACCACTGCGTCCGATGCGATCGTCGTTGGAATAGAACCGCAGGCGGTTTATCTCGTCGTAGGTATAGGCGAGGCTGCCCTTCGTGCCGTAGATTTCATAGGTCTGCTTGAACTTTCTTCCGGTCGCGACCCGGCTGAAATCCACGATACCACTTGCGCCATTCGCGAAGCGGCAGAGCAGATTGGTGGCGTCGGCGTTGGTAACCTCTGCCCATTCCTCGTTCCCGGAAAGTTCGATCTGTTCACCATAGGCCAAGCCGCGGACAACCGGCCGTCGTGGTGTAACGATGATGTTGTCGGCGATCAGCGAACTGACGCGTCCAATCAGAAAATCCATGAAACTGAAAACATGGGACCCGGTGTCGCCGATGATACCCGTTGGTGCAAGGTCCCCGTCCGCGCGCCACATAAAGGGAGCAAGCGGGTCGCCATACATGTCGACGTGCTGACACGCTCGAAACATCGTGATCTCGCCGATCTCGCCACCCTCGATGATGTCCTTGGCAAGATCATGGACCGGATTTCGGGGGAAAGCGTGCCCCACCCGCGTGATCACTCCTTTTTCCCGAGCAATGTCGGCGAGTTCACGGGCTTGCGTCGCGGTGTTGGCCAAAGGCTTTTCGCAATAGACATGTTTGCCAGCCAGCAGCGCCGCCTTCCCGACCTCGTAATGAAGGTTATCGGGCAGGCAGATATCGATCAGATCGATATCCGGGTCTGAAACCGCAAGCTTCCAGTCTTGTAGAATCTTCGCACCCGGCGCCCGGTTTGTCAGGTCTTCCGCAGCGAGCGGATTGCCTTCGACGAGCGCGACGATCTTCGCAGTTCCGCCCGAAACACCAAAGAAATGAGGGAATGTCTGATAGGCCATGGTATGCACCTTGCCCATCCAGCCAGACGCTCCCAGAACCGCCACCTTGATTTCGGTCATCTAAAAACTCTCCTCCCTGCTTTCGCCGTGTCTGAAACGGCAAAAGAAAATTTCATTGCTGTATCTGCTTGTCATCCGGGTCAGTGAACGTTTGTACGCGCGCGAGGTCGCGCATCGTTGCGTTCGTACGAGAAGACTGCGGAGGGCAGAGCCGGCAGGCCTCGAACGAGGTCAGCACCTTTCTCTCCGACCATTATTGTGGGTGCATTGGTGTTGCAGGAGGGCACCCGCGGCATGATGGAGGAGTCGCATACTCTCAGCCCCTCCAGCCCGTGCACCTTGAGATCCAACCCGACGACCGCTTCCGGTCCCTTCCCCATCTTGCATGTGCCGACGGGATGGTGATCGGTCTTGGCGTTGGCACAGCCATAGTCGAACAGTTCATCGTCGGTCATGACCTTCGGACCAGGTAGCCGTTCAGCCATGACAAATGGCTTGAGAGCAGCCTGCTGCATGATCTCGCGAGCGAGTTTCAGACCCTCGATAGACATTTTTCTGTCATGTGGATCGGACCAGTAATTGGGGTCTATCAGCGGCGACGCGCTCGGATCAGAGGAGGACAGACGCACGGTGCCTCTGGACCGTGGGTGAAGATAGGCCGAATTAAGCGTGACCCCTGCGTTTTTCAGCTTCTCGACGCCAGCCTCGATCCCCGATCCAAGACCAAGATGGAATTGGATGTCGGGCGAGCGGGCATCGGGATCGGCATACCAGAAGCCCCCTGTCTCGAAGAGCGAAGACGCAACCGGACCGGACCTAAAAAGAAGATACTCCAGACCTGCCCAAGCTGTCCTGTGAAGCTTTGCCACGCCATCATAGGTGTGATCCCCCGTACATTCCGAAATTACGAACAGATCCAGATGATCTTGCATGTTTCCGCCGACACCCGGCAGATCATGCAACACCTTGACCCCGACCGAAGTAAGGTGATCCGCAGGGCCGATCCCCGACTGGAGAAGGAGTTTGGGAGACCCGATCGCCCCGGATGTCACAAGTACTTCACGCTCAGCGCGGACAACCTCCGTGCCGCTTTTTGTCGCCACCTCGACGCCTACCGCGCGGCTACCTTCGAGCACGATCCGTGAAACCCGTGCTCCTGTTCTGATAGTTAGGTTCTTTCTGCTCTTAATGGGATTGAGGTAGGCCAGAGATGCCGAAGACCTTTTCCGATCTCGCTGTGTGAGCTGATAAAAGCCCACTCCGGCTTGCTGCTTTCCATTGAAGTCGTGGTTGTAGGGTATGCCGAGCTCTTGCCCGGCACGGATATAGGCGTCGCAGATCGGAAGCGCAGATACGGGCATGGAGACGCCGAGCGGCCCACCATAGGAATGATAGTCATCAGCGAAGCGCTGATTGTCTTCTGCTCGCTTGAAATAGGGAAGAATTGAACGATAGTCCCAACCATCGCATCCGTCCTCATGGGACCAGAGGTCGTAATCCGCCGCATTTCCGCGAGTGTAGAGCTGCGCATTGATCGACGATCCACCACCGATGACCTTCGCTTGCGTATATCTGAGGACCCTGCCCTTCATGTGCTTCTGCGGTACGGTTTCCCAGCCCCAGCTTGCTACGCCCTTGGTCATCTTGGCAAAGCCAGCCGGCATCTGAAAGAGCGGGTTCCAGTCACCCCCGCCCGCTTCAAGAAGCAGCACCTTAACGGATGGATCTTCGCTTAAACGGTTGGCCAGCACGCAACCCGCAGGACCTGCCCCGGTAATGATATAGTCAAAACGCATCTTGCTGTCCTATCGAAGGCTTCTGACGGGCGCGCCGCCGGATGAATAGACCACCGCGAGCATGAGCTCACACGAGGCGAACGAAGTGGGGCGATACAAAATCACGTTCATCATGCCCGCAAATCCTCTGTCGCAATGTGATCCGCAACGCGCAGCGCCTGACTGGCAACGGTCAGCGCCGGATTGACTGCCGCAGAGGTCGGCAAGAAGCTTGCGTCCACGACGAACAGATTTTCATGGTCATAGGCCCGGCAGAACGGATCGAGTGGCGCTGCCGACGGATCATTGCCGATACGAACTGTGCCGCACTGATGGGAGGGAGTCCGCTTGTCGAAAGGTCTCGCCAGAACGATGGGAAAGCCTATCGATTTCAGCACGGCCTTCAGCTTGGCAACGAGTGCCAGATGGGCGTCCCAGTTCGAGCGCTTCCATTGCAGAACGATCCTGTCGCCATCCACCATGACACGACTTTCCGGGTTGGGAACGTCCTCGCTCATCGCGTAGAAATCGATTGCATGACCGGTGATGAAACGGAGGAGAGCCTCCGGCACGTTCGGCAGTGAACCTTTCAGGACCCGTTCGGAAATCCTTCCCAGCAATTGGATGTTTCCAAGTGGGGGACCACCGTCTCCGTCCGACAGGTAGAAGTCGTTGAATGCCAGGGTCTTCTGATAGACAGATGTGTTTCGGAACCAGGGCGAAACGCCAATCACAGCAGACGAATTGTGATTCATGAAGTTTCTGCCAACCTGGTCGGATGAATTCGCCAGTCCGTTGGGATTGCGGTCATCGGCAGATCGAAGAAGAAGTACGGCCGATTGCACGGCGCCCGCAGACAGGATCACAAGTTTCGGCGAGACGGAAAACGTTTCACCTGCCCTTGTGTAGACAACGGTGGCAATCCTGCCGTTTGATCCAGCCTCAAGTTTTGTTACCCTTGAACCTGTCTGAAGGCGGACGTTCGGGTGCCCGAGCGCGACGGAGAGCGCGGCTGTCTCGGCGTCCATCTTGCCGTCGTTGGAGTTGGGGTGCGCATCCCAAGGCGTCTTGGCCTTCGAAAGCCATTTTTCGATATCGATGCCAAGAGGAAGTGAGAACGGGTGAAGGCCCTTCTTCTTGAGCCGCTCACGCACGTCAGCGATGGAGTGCTCTTCTGGCACAGGCGGGAAATCATATCCCGTGGAGTGGTGAGGCTCCGTCGGGTCTTCACCGACCTGGCCCCTGACTCGGTAGAGCTTTTCCGCTCTTCCATACCACGGCTCCAGCACCTCGTATGGAAATGGCCAGGCAGGAGAAACACCCTCCTGATGTTTCATCTCCTCGAAATCCTCGCGACGGTACCGGGAAAGTACCGCTCCGTAGAACTTCGAGTTCCCGCCGACATTGTAGTAATTGCCCGGATTGAACGCAGTTCCATCGGCCTCATACCAGAGCTCTTTCGGTCGGAAGTGACCACGTTGGAAAATCGCCCGCTGGTCGCGGTTCTCCGGGCGATCTTCGATGTGGCCGCCTGCTTCCAGTATGAGAATATCCGCGCCCGTCGCGGCAAGGCTCGAGGCGACTGTCGATCCGCCTACGCCTGACCCGATGATGACGATGTCCGGTGATTTGGTCATGTCGGTTGCTCGTCTTTCACGCAATTCGGGCTTGGCTTGTCGGGTCGAAGAAGACCACTTTGTCGAGGTTGAAAGCCAGTCGTGCGTTCTGACCTGGCTGTATGCGCGCGTCGGCCCGCAACCGGGCAACGACCTCCTTGCCGCCAAGCTGGGTAACAGCGAAGGTGTCGGAGCCCGCAGGCTCAACCACTTCGATCAGGCAATCGTCTTCGGCCAGATTTCGGGCATTGCGATCAGCACCATCCGGATCGGTCAGGGCTTCGGGACGAATACCAAAGACGACCTTTCGTCCCGCGTGGGCCTGAAGTGACGCCATGGCTGGCGAAACCGGAAGCTTCATCGGTTGCTGGTTGGGACGATCGAGCGATACCACAAGTCCAGAGGTGCCGTTTTCGATTGTGGCTGACAGAAGGTTCATGGCGGGGGAGCCCATGAAGTCTGCAACAAACATGTTGGCGGGGTTGTTATAGATTTCTGCTGGCGTGCCGAACTGCTGGACCTCTCCGTCCCTCATCACCGCGATTTTGGTCGCAAGTGTCATCGCCTCGATCTGATCGTGCGTCACGTAGACGATTGTCTTTCCCGTTGCCTGATGCAGCCTCTTGATTTCGATACGCATATCGACGCGCAGCTTGGCGTCGAGATTGGACAGCGGCTCATCGAACAGGAAAAGCTTCGGGTCGCGGACAAGGGCACGACCCATGGCAACACGCTGCCGCTGACCACCCGAAAGTTGGCTCGGCTTGCGGTCAAGAAGGTGCGTGATCTGCAAAACCTTGGCGACCTTGTCGATGGCAGCCTTGCGCTCGGCAGCCGGTACACCCCTCATTTCCATGCCGAACGAGATATTGCCGGCGACCGTCATATTCGGGTAGAGCGCGTAGCTCTGGAACACCATGGCGATATCGCGCTTGGACGGATGCAGGTCGGAAATGCTGCTGCCGTCCACCCGAATGTCTCCCTCCGTGATGGCTTCGAGACCAGCTATGGTGTTCAACAGGGTCGACTTGCCACAGCCGGATGGACCGACCAGGACGAGGAAGCCCCCCTTTTCGAGCTCGATGTCGATACCCTTGAGGATTTCCAGTGCGCCGAAGCGCTTCTTCAGTCCGGATATTTCAAGAAAGGCCATGGTCTTATCCTTTGACAGCTCCCGCCATCAGACCACGCACGAAGTAGCGGCCGGCGAGAACGTAAACGAGGAGCGTAGGGAGGGCGGCGATCATGGCTGCGGCCATGTTGACGTTGTATTCGACGACGCCGGTGGACGTGTTGACGACGTTGTTGAGCGCCACAGTCATCGGCATCGAGTCGCCCGATCCGGCGTATGCGGAAGCAAACAGAAAGTCGTTCCAGATATTGGTAAATTGGTAGATGACCGCGACCACGATAATCGGCAGCGAGTTCGGCAACATGATCCGATAGAAAATCTGGAAGAAGCCCGCACCGTCCACCTGCGCCGCCTTGACAAGTTCCGTTGGAAACGCCTCGTAGTAGTTGCGGAAGAACAGCGTCGTGAATCCGAGACCGTAGATGACGTGGACGAGGACCAGATTGACCGTCGGATCGCCGAAGCCGAGCGAGACGCCGATTTCATTGCGAAGCGTGTTGCCAAATCTGCCGAGCGTGCCGAGAACGGTCGCCATTGGCAGCAGAACCGATTGGAACGGGATGAAGCAGGCAAACAGCATCAGGCCGAAGACGAATGTGTGCCCCGGAAACCGCCACTTCGTCAGCACATACCCATTGAGTGAGCCGAGGATGGTCGAAATGGCGACTGCCGGAACGACCATTTTGATCGAATTCCAGAAATATCCCTTTATGCCATTACAGGTCAGTCCGACGCATGTTTCTCCCCAGGCCTTGATCCATGGCTGAAAGGTCGGCGATTGCGGCACGGACAGCATGTTGCCGCCCTGGATTTCATCCATCGTCTTGAACGACGTCACGAGCATGACGAAGAGCGGCATCAGATAGATGATCGCGAAGAAGATCAGGAGACCATAGATGAAGAAACGATGGATATGTCTGGTGCGGGCGCTTCTCGGCGCGGCAGGATAGGTGGACGATGCGATACTCATCGGGCCTTCTCCTTCAGCTCGGAATAGAGATAGGGAACGATGATGGCTGAGATGGTCATCAGCATGATTACCGCGCTGGCCGAACCAACAGCCATTTCGTTGCGCTTGAATGTATATTCGTACATGAAATTGGACGGCAGCCACGCAGAGCCGCCCGGACCGCCGGATGTCAGCGCCACGACAAGGTCATAAGACTTGATCGCCAGATGGGCCAGCACGATGAAAGCCGACAGGAAAACGGGCCGAAGCTGCGGAATGATGATGCGTCGGTAGAGCTGAAAAGTGGAGGCGCCATCGATCTGGGCGGCTTTCATCATCTCGCTGTCGATACCGCGAAGGCCCGCAAGGAACATCGCCATGACAAAGCCCGACGCCTGCCAGACGCCTGCGATAACGACGGTGTAGATCACGAAGTCCTTGTTCTTGATCCAGTCAAAATGAAAGCTCGTCCAGCCGAAATTGTGCAGGGTCTGCTCAAGGCCAAGGCCCGGATCAAGGAACCACTTCCAGGCAACGCCGGTGACGATGAACGAGAGTGCCATCGGGTAGAGGAAGATCGGGCGAAGCATTCCCTCTCCTCGGATCTTCTGATCGAGCAGGATAGCAAGAAAGAGACCAAGCGCGAGGCAGATACCGATATACAGAACTGCAAAGATTCCCATATTCGTGATCGAGGTATACCAGCTCGATGGGGGATCGCTTTCGAAGGTCCATGTCCATAAGCGCTGGTAGGCGCGTCCGCCTGTGATGGCGTAGTTGGGAAAGGTCTTGGAGTTCGTGAACGAAAGATAGACCGTCCAGAGGATAAACCCATAGACGAAGACGATCGTGATCAGGAAGCTGGGTGCAAGAACGATCTTGGGCAGGGCGTCCTGCAAACGCTCTCGCATTGTGTAGGTCGATGCGCGGCGCTTCGTCAGAACGGGTTCGGGTGTTGCAACGGTGCTCATAGAGATTTCCCCCTCCCAGGAATACGGGTTTTGAAAGCCTCCCCCGCCTGTTGCCGGGGGAGGCTAACGTCCGATTACCGTGCGTCGTCGATGGCCTTGACCAGTTCGGTAACAGCCTGATCCGATGTCTTGATCTGACCGTGAACGAACTTGGTGACGACGTCCTTGTAGGCGTTGGCAATGGCGGGTGCCGCGCCGTAGCCTTGAGCAAACGAGCCGAACAGCTTGCCGCTGTCATTGGCTGCCTTCAGGTCGGCGATGCCCTTCTTGCCGCAGGCGTCGAAGTCCGTATCGGGAACGTCCGTACGGGCTGGAACGGAACCCTTCACGACGTTGAAGGCGGACTGGAAGCTCTTGGAGAGTGTCGCCGTTGCCAGCGCAATCTGGGCAGCCTTCTGATTATCGGGCACGTTGAACATGCCGAACATGTCGGAGTTGTAGATTACGCTGCCTTCGGTGCCTGGGAAGCGATAGCAGAGGAAGTCATTGTTCGGGGTTTTCTTCGCTGCCACGAATTCGCCCTTTGCCCAGTCACCCATGACCTGCACAAGTGCGTCGCCCTTGATGACCATTGCCGTCGCCAGATTCCAGTCGCGACCCGAATAGTTGGGATCGACGTAGGTAATCATCTTGGCAAGGTTATCGAACGACTTTTTCATCGTATCGGACTTCAGAGAAGCCTCGTCGAGGTCGTTGAATGCCTTCTTGTAGAAGTCTGGGCCACCTGTCGATGCGACGATGGAGTCGAACATGGTGGCTTCCTGCCAGCTCTGTCCACCCAGCGCGAGCGGTGTGACACCCGCTGCCTTGGCCTTGTCCAGGAGTGCTATGAGATCGTCGAACGTCTTCGGCTGCGTCCCGCCGATCTTGTCCATCACCGCCTTGTTGATCCACAGCCAGTTGACCGAGTGGACGTTTACAGGAACGGCGACCCACTTGCCGTCATAGACCGAAAACTTCTGCAGAGCAGCCGGAACAGCCTTGTCCCATCCTTCTTTCTTGGCCGTTTCGGTCAGGTCCCCCATCACTCCGGCCTGCGCATAGTCGAGCACGGTGTAACCCAGCATCTGGGAGGCCGTCGGGTAGTTTCCTGCAGCAACCATGGCTTTCAAAGCCGTCATGGCGGCGTCACCACCACCACCAGCGACTGGCACGTCTTTCCAGGAATAGCCGTCTTTAGAAAGGTCGCCCTTCAGCACCTGAAGCGCTGCCGCCTCGCCGCCCGATGTCCACCAGTGGAGCATCTGGACTTCCTTCACATCAGCGGCGCGGGCCAAACCGCCAACAGCTCCCACCATCAGTGCCGCAATCGCGGTCATCGTCATGAACTTGCGCATATATTCCTCCCAGTTTGCAAGTTGGCACGGAACCATTCCCGTGCCGATCACCCACCCTCCTCGGGCGTAGTTCTGTCAGTCGGCTAAGCCAGCTTCTCGCTTTGCGGCATCCACCAGCTCGTGCGTGCGCCGATATGCATGTTGAGTGTCTTGGTCTCGGTGTAGTCCTCGACGGCGTGACGTCCGAGTTCACGACCAAGCCCGGACTGCTTGTAGCCGCCGAACGGCAGTTCAGACGCACCATCCATGAAGGTGTTCATCCAGACTGTCCCTGCCCGCACCCGTCGGCCAATCGTCAGGCATGTGTCGAAGTCCTTGCTCCAGACGCCCGCTGACAGGCCGTAGTCGATGGAATTGGCGATCTCGATGGCTTCCTGCGTCGTCTCGAACGTCAGCACCGAGAGGACCGGGCCGAACACTTCTTCACGGGCAACGGCCATCTCTGGTGTGACCCCGGAAAGGATCGTCGGAGACATGTACTGCCCCATCCCCAGATCGAGCCTCTCGCCGCCGAAGGCAACGTTTGCGCCGCTATCCTTCGCGCCTGAAACATATTTGTTGATCTTGTCCAGGTGCTGCGGGGTGATGATCGCGCCGACCTGCGTCGTCGGATCGAGCGGATCACCAACCCTTACCGATTTTGCGAGGTCTCCGACACGCTTGACCACCTCGTCGGCGATGCTTCTGTGCAGAATAAGACGAGAGCCCGCGTTACAGCACTCGCCGGCATTGAAGTAGGCACCGAACACGGCAGCGTCGATGAACGCGTCGATGTCGGCATCGGGGAACACGATCTGAGGGTTCTTACCGCCAAGTTCGAGCGAAACCTTTTTCAAGGTCTGGGCGGCGCTTGACATCGTTAGCCTGCCCACCCCGGTTGACCCCGTAAACGACACCATGTCGACATCGCGGTGTGCAGTCAGAACCGCCCCGACCTCCGGTCCCGTACCGGTGACAATGTTGACCACTCCGTCAGAAACGCCTGCTTCCTGGAGAATTTCACCCAGCACCAGCGTCGAACCGGAGGTCAACTCGGACGGCTTTACGACAGCCGTGCATCCGGCAGCCAATGCGAAAGGCAGCTTCTGTCCAACGATGAGAAACGGGAAATTCCAGGGAGTGATGATAGAAACGACGCCGATCGCCTCGCGTAGGACGACACCGAGCGTGCCATCACCCAATGTGTTGTAGCTTTCGCCATGCAGGTCCCGCGCCAGGGCCGCGGCGTAACGCCAGATATCCACAGAACCTGCGATCTCACCACGTACCTGGGAGATGGGTTTTCCCGCTTCAATGGCGTCAAGGTAGGCGAGTTCTTCTGAACGCGCCGCGATGAGGTCCGCCGCCTTGAGGAGGATGGCCGAGCGTTCGGATGCGGTCATGCGAGGCCATGGACCAGTGTCAAACGCTTTGCGCGCGACGGCAATCGCACTTTCTGCATCCGCCTTCGTTCCGCCCTGAAACCGACTGACCACGATACCGTGGCTGGGAGCTACCCGTTCAATAGGGGCGCCGCTGCCGGATACCCACTTGCCGTCAACGAGCATCTTGAACTCACGGACCTCCTGGTTGCTCATCGTTTTCGGATTGATCAGGACAGTCATCACCATTCTCCCTTGAAACTTGCCTGGCGTTTCTCGCTGAACGCAGCGACGCCTTCCTTGAGGTCTGCCGTCTTCGCGATCAGGATCGACCCCAACGCTTCGACGGCAGTTCCATTGTCTTCGCCGCTTGCGGACGCGATCATGAGCTTGGTGACTTCGAGAGCGGCAGGTCCGCGCATCACGAGACGTTGCGCATATTCTGTTGCAGTCAAAACGGAACTGCCCGTCGGCACGATAAGATCAACCATACCAAGCGATTGGGCCTGCTCTGCGGTGAAGATTTCCCCACCCAGCGCCATGCGCCGCACAACCTGCGCGCCGAAGCGTTTGACCAGCCGTTGCGTGCCCGACCATCCTGGCACCATCCCGAGCCCCGTTTCCGGCAGTCCAATCCTGATGTGCTCTTCGGCAATCCGTATGTCTGCCAGACCTGCCAGTTCCAGGCCGCCTCCCAACGCATGACCATTGATCGCTGCGATCAGTGGCACCCGTAGCGTCGCCACTCGTTCGAAGACCCTGTGTCCGAAGCGGACCCAGGCATGACCGAATTCCTGCGCGGTCATCTCGCTCCAGGCTTTGATATCACCGCCCGCCGAAAATCCCTTGCCCTCGCCAGTCAGGATAGCGGCTCGGACAGCAGAGTTGGCTTCGATCTCGTCGACAGCTGCCGCAAGAGCCTTCAGCATATCGAGATCCAGAGCGTTCAGCTTCTCAGGCCGCGATACCGTCAAAAGCGCGATATGATCCTGGATGTCGACCTTGACTGTACCGCTAGCCATTGTAGGTGCCCTCCAGAACGCGCTTGGGCTTCATCGGGAGCGTGAGCCCAATGTCGTTTTCCCCGAAGAGACTGGCTTCCATCACCTTGAGATCACTGGCGACACTCAAAGGAAATTCGGATTGATCCAGAATATCGGTTTGAAGATCGATGCCTGGAGCGATTTCGGTCAGCAGCAGCCCCTGCGCAGTCAGCTTCATAACGCAACGCTCGGTGACGTAGGTTACATCCTGCCCCTGCTCCACCGCCCTCTTTCCAGAGAAGGTGACGTGTTCGACTTCATTCACGAGCTTTTTGAGCTTACCTTCCTTGTCGATGACAAGCTTGCCGTCTGCGATCGACAGTTTGGCTCCGGCGTTGAACATGCCGGAAAAAACGATCTTCTTCGCACGAGAGGTGATATCGACGAACCCCCCAGCTCCAGCCGTTACGTGGGGGCGGAAGGTCAGGCGTGAGACGTTCACCGATCCATCCTTGCCGATTTCGAGAAAGGAAAGGAGTGAGGCGTCGAACCCCCCACCCTGAAAATACGTGAATTGGTAGGGCGATGGCATGTAGGCATCTGCATTCGAGGCACATCCGAATGCAAAATCAAGCAGCGGAACTCCACCGACTGCTCCCTGCTCGATGACCCAGGTTATACTGCCGTGCAAACCTTCTTCGAGAAGAATGCGCGGCACGTTCGCGGAAATCCCAAAACCCAGATTGACGCAGCTTCCTGCCTCCAGTTCCTGCGCAACGCGGCGAGCGATCACTTTCTGGATGTTGAATTCTGGCAACCGGAACGTATCGAGAGGGTGAAACACCTCACCCGATATTGCCGGATCATAGAGAGTCTGGGTCGTCTGCTTCTGATCTGGATCGACCACGATGTAATCGACGAGCATGCCAGGCACCCGGACATCATGGGGCTTGAGCGTTCCCTCTTTCGTAATCCGCTTCACTTGCGCGATCACGATGCCATCGTTGTTACGGGCGGCGAGAGCCTGGTCGAGGCCACCGAGATAAGCACCTTCATGCTCGTATGTCAGGTTGCCGCGCTCGTCTGCGGTCGTTGCACGGATGATCGTGACCTGTGGGATGATGGATGGGAAATACAGCCATTCATCTCCTTCGAAGGTCACACGCTTTACAACAGGATCTTCGGAAGCGCGTGCGTTCATCGCACAGCCCTGACGCTGTGGATCGACAAAGGTTTCCATACCGACCTTCGTCAAAACACCGGCGCGCTTGGAGGCAGCTTCACGGTGCATGTCGAACATGATCCCCGAGGGGATATTATAGGCCGGGATCTCATTGTTGGTGATCATCTGCCAGATCAGTGGCGGTTCCGACGTCGATGGCCCGGAGGGATACGAGCCACCAATGATCCGCTTCAGCAGGCCTTGCTTGGCGATGTGATCGACACCCTTGATACCGCTCATGTCGCCAGCCGCGATCGGATGCAGCGTTGTTATGTTCTTGGGGTGCCCTGTCGCGTCGAAGCGCTCACCAATGGCTTTAAGCATGAGATCGGGGCAGCCGAGACCGCTGGATGACGAGACAGAGACGGTGGCTCCGTCCGGAATCAAGGCGGCTGCTTCAGCCAGGGTGATGTGCTTGCTCATTTCGGTCAAAGTCCTGTTTCGATTTTTACGGCTGTGCCGTCGCGAGCTGACTGCGCTACGGCGAGAGCGGTTGCCAGAGACCACAATCCGTCTTCACCAGAAGCCAAAGGCAATTCGCCACCTGCGATCGCACGATGAAACGCACCTACGGTTGCCGCATAGAGATTTCGATCGTCGGTTGGGAGTTGCTGCTCACCCCGCTCATCTCGCAGCAGAACCTTGCCAATCGGGCGCTGTGCCATGACGTCGGTGCCAATCAGCGAGCCGCTGGTTCCGTGGATCTCAAGCCCGCTCTGTGCATACTTTGTGGTGAAGCCGTCATGAAACTGCGCGATCATGCCGTTCTGGAAATTGATGACGCCCATGACAGCGTCCTCCATGTCTTCACTCGTCATGCCGGAAAACTGAGAGACCGCTATGACCTCAACAGGGTCACAGCCGAGAACGAACCGCAGTGTATCGACGTCATGGACCGTCAGATCGAGGATCGCACCGCCGCCTGCAGAGGGTTTGTCCAGTCGCCATCCCTGAAGATGAATCGGGAGATACCCGGCATGGAAAACGCGTGCAGACAGCGGCTTGCCAATCCTTCCGTCTCGAACTGCATCGCGCATGGCTATGTGGACAGAGGCGCCGCGCAGATGGTGATTGGTGGCGAGCACCACCCTGTTTTCGTGGGCGGCACTGATCATCGCATGCGCGTCGGCAAGCGTCAGGGTCAGCGGCTTTTCACACAGGATATGCTTCCCGGCATTCGCTGCCGCTATCGCCTGTTCGCAATGGAGCTCGTTCGTGGTGGAGATATAGACGGCATCGACCCCATCGTCGGACAACAGGTCGGCAATACTGGTATAGTATCTTCCAATGGAATTTTCCGATGCGTAAGCGCTGGCACGGTCCGCACTTGAACTCATGACCGCCGCCACACAGCCGCCGGACGCGCGTATGGCATCGATGACCCATTCGCGCCCGATTGTACTCGCTCCAACAAGACCCCAACGAACCGTCATGCCCGCGCCCTCGCAACTGAAGCCTTGGACGCTCCGCAGCTATCTCTCACGATCAGACGGACCGACGACACGATGGACTCGGCTTCCGCCTTACCGGAATTGATCTGCTTGAGAAGGAGCTGCGCAGCACGCTGGCCCATACCCTGGGGATCGACAGCAATCGTGGTCAGCCCAGGAACTGCCGCTTTCGCTTCAATAACGTCGTCGAAACCCACCACGCCAAAATCCTGTCCGGGTTCAAGGCGCAAGGTCCGAAGGCCGTCGCAGACGCCGAATGCAGTAGCGTCGTTGAAGCACACTGCCGCAGTAGGCTTGTCGGTCGCCAGCATGGCGCGCCCGATCGCCTCCGCTCCGCCTGCGCGAGATGGTGGCGCGGAGAAAATCAAATTCTCGTCAAATCCAAGCCCTGCGCTCTCCATTGCATTGCGATACCCAACAAGTCGCTCGTCAAACACTGCCGTATCCGGGAAGCCGCCCACGAAAGCGATGCGCAGATGTCCCAGCGACGCAAGATGAGCTACCGAAGCATGAATCCCCGCTTCATTATCGGATACGAGCGACGACACCTTTGCTCCGGGCACGTTGCGCACGACCATGACGACGGGAATTCCGGCCTGAACGAGTGGTTTGAAATCAATCGCCTTCGTGGAGCGCGCAGGAGAGATGATAAGCCCTGAAACACCATGCTCACGCATGGAGGCGATGACCTCGCGCTGCCTCTCAGGACTTTCACCCGTGTTTGACAGGAACTGTACGAAACCTGCCGACTGCACGACGGTATCGATTCCCACAGCCAATTCGGCAAAGAACCCGTTAGTAAGATCGTTGACAACGACGCCGATGATCTTCGAATTTGAACCGGATTGGCGAAGGTTCGCAGCGCCGCGATTATAGACGTAACCGAGCTCCCGCATGACCGCATTCACCTTGGAGCGGGTCTGCTCATTGACCAATGTCGAGTTTTGCAGAACGAGCGACACCGTTGATTTGGAGACGCCTGCGGCCTTCGCAATATCGATGACGGTCACTCGCCCCTTGGTCATAAATCAAGCCTTCCCACCAAATTCACGTTAAATTAATTGGAACGTTCCAATAAAGTCAAGAGACGGAAATCTCAACGACAAAAAATCCTAAATATCGCGACTCTGGTTTATAATATTGATTTACAATAATATTTTTTATTTATGATGCGTCGCACAAAGTTTTTCCTTCGCTATTGCAGCGCATCATCGTTCAATTTTTGGAACGCTCCAAAAATTCTAACGACCATATCGTCACCGATATGATCACTAGCGCAGTGCGGCCAAGCAAGGCATCGGATTGGCTGAGGACAACGCCGCTCTGTTAATCATCGCACTTACTGGTTCAGGAGAGACCATATTTTGGCTCACCGCACGGCGCATGCCATCCTCTATGAAATGACAGACCGCCTCAGATTAAGAGCTTTAGAAATCCCGTTACTGCCAACGCCACGAAAACGTCAAAGTTCATTCAGGCATGGTTCACGGTGCAGGTCGCTAAATCACATCACCCTCAACGGAGTGATGAGAGATGCGCAAGGTAATTTTCAGCGCGGGAATAATTCTAGGTAGTCTGCTTGCCAACGTCGCCAACGCGATGCCGTCAGTTCATCCATCGGGTCCCTTGGCCTCAGACGTTCAGAAGGTCGACTACGCTTGCGGACGCGGCTTCCACCTTTCCCCACGTGGCTATTGCCGACCAAACGGCCCTCCACGCGAGTATCGCGATCGGTGGGATCGACGTGACCGCTGGGAAGCCAGACGAGAATGGCGCGAGAGACGCGAATGGCGAGAACGCCGCGATTACTATGACCAACGGGAATGGCGTGGGCGACATGAGTATCGCGACTACAGATGGTAATGCCCGGATCCTCTCGCGAATATAAACACATCCCGTGAGAGCGTCAGAAGAGCCGTTCGTCAGGGGTCAGTTAAAGCTTTTCCTAATTAAGGAACCAGAGCCCTGTGATGCCGTTACGTGATCATCCAACAAGGAGGAAAACCAATGGATCATACAAACCACGTTCGCCTATCGACGACAGAGCTGACCCCAGAAATTCTGGAAGGTGCAACCGTATACGGCGCAGATGACCATAAGGTTGGAAAGGTCGATCACGTGCATGGCGGAACAGGTGGCCAAGTCATCATCGATGTTGGCGGCTTTCTCGGAATCGGCGCCAAGCCGGTAGCCGTCGCGCTGAGCGATCTTGATTTCATGCGCGACGAGGATGGCGATGTTCATGCTGTGACGTCGTGGACGAAAGACCAATTGAAAGAGATGCCAGAACATCACCACTGATGTTGTCGGGGTCCGGTCTCAATCGGACCCCGTACCTGCCGCCTTTACCGTTGCCAGAACGAACCAATCAAGAAATAGCGACCCGACCTCCCGATTATGCGTTATTTGAAACCGTCGCGGAGGAAGATGACGGCATCCTTTGCCTCCTCCGACGATATAGTGTGGCCGACCCCAGGATAGATTTTAGACGTCACCGTGAAGCCTGCCGATCGCAGTTGGCCAGACGCGACAGTTGTCGCCGCCGGTGGGATTGTCTTATCCTCTGCACCATGCATCATCAGAATATCTGTTCGTGTCGAAGATGACGTCGGCGGCAGAGGCAACAGCCCTGCAAAAGTGACGAGAGCGCCTACCTTCCAACGACCCGATGCAACTCCATCCAGCGCCATAATGGCGCCTTGCGAGACCCCGACAAACGCCACTCGGTCCAGCGCGCCTTCGAACCCCTCACGTTTGACGATTTCAGAGACCACCCTGTCGAACGCTCGACGCGCGGCGTCTATCCGCTCGGGGCGCATGATCTGGTCATCGACTGCAAACCATTGACGACCACCTGACTTGTGCGCGAACGGCGCGTCCGGCGCAACGAACACTGTGTCCGGCAGCGTAGCCTGCCAAGAGTTCCCGAGCGCTTCCATCACCGCCCCTCTTCCCCGGATGCCGTGGAACAGGATCACCAGATGATCCGCACGCGTTCCTACTCGAGAAGCGGTCGATTTGGAGGCGCTCTCTGCCTGTACCATCTTCAAGGGTTTAGCAGCAGGGTCGACCTTAGGCGACACCATTTGGGGTCCTGTTTCCGCAGCCATCACAGCACCTGGACTTGCGGCGACATAGATTGCGCCAATAAATATGACGATTAGGGAGAAGATGGCGGCGAGATTGGAGGGCGTCATGGGACTTTCCTGTTGCATCCCCTCAACTTTCACCCGGAACGTTC